>DATEOF010000235.1:0-14496 GCA_035274465.1 Polyangiales bacterium | reverse complement strand
CGCGGTCTGAGCAGGCGCAGCGGGCCGCTGCGCAGGTGCTGCCGCCGGTGCAGCCGGCGCCGGGGTATTCGCGGGTGGCGCCGCAGGAGCGCCAGGCGCGGGCTGTGCTTGTGCAAGTGAAGCGAGCAGTGCGCTGCCGGCAATCAACGATGAAACGACCAAGCCTACACGCATGATGAGGTCCTCCAGTGACCGCAGGGCGCGCGTAGTGTGCCTCAAACACCCGCCCGGGCGATCGCTTTCTTGCCTCTAGGGCCGCATTCCCGCGACTGGCATCCCCCATTCGTCATGTGGGACGCAGCCGGGTCGCAGGAACTGGCTTTCAGTGCGTGAATCCGCGTTCAGCGACGCCGGAACAGCGGGCGCGGGTCGTCGGTCGCGCCTTGATACGTCACCGAGAATTCGCTGAAGGCCTGGAGCGCGCCGTCGATGTCCTTGCCGGCCTTGAGCTCGAACGCGGTGAAGCCGCAGCGCTCCATGTAGTAGAGCTGGTCGCGCAGCACGTCGCCGACCGCGCGGATCTCGCCGCGGAAACCGAAGCGCTCGCGCAGCAAGCGCGCAGTGGTGTAGCCGCGCCCGTCCTTGAAGCCGGGGAACTCGATCGCGACCACGGCCAGCTCCGGGACCAGGTCCGCGATCAGCTTGGCCTCCTGGTCGCTGTGCAAGCGCACGCCGAGCTGGCCGCCGCGCTTCTGGAGCTGCGGGCGCAGCTCGCGGTAGCGCTCGAGGCTCAGGATCAGGTCGCCGCTCTCGGGCAGCTCGGCACCGTCCGGGACGTGCACGAAGCTGTCCTCGACGATCTTGCGCTGTCTAATGATCTGCATGGACCGCCCCCTTCTGCGCAGGCGGTGGGTACAGCATCTCCTTGAAGGGAGCGATGCCGAGCCGGCGCACCACGTCGAGCAGCCGCTCTTCGGGCGAGCTGCGCAGCTTGAGGTAGAGCGCGAGAACCTTCTCCACCGCGGGCACGATCTCGGTGCGCGGGAACGCCTTGCCGAGCACCTGCCCGATGCTGGCGTCGTGACCCGCCGAGCCGCCCAGCTGCAGCTGGTAAAACTCCTCGCCTTGCTTGTCGATGCCGAGGATGCCGATGTGGCCGACGTGGTGGTGGCCGCAGGCGTTGATGCAACCCGAGATCTTGACCTGCAGCTCGCCCAGATCGTTCTGGTAATCGATGTCCTCGAAGCGATCCATGATCTCGAGTGCGACCGGGATCGAGCGTGCGTTGGCGAGCGAGCAGTAGTCGAGGCCCGGGCAAGCGATCACGTCCGTGATCTTGTTGGCGTTGGCGGTCGCGAGGCCCTGCGCGGCCAGCTCCTGATACAGCGCGGGCAGCTGGCTGACCTGCACGTCCGGCAAGATCAGATTCTGCGTGTGCGTGACCCGCAGCTCACCGAAGCCGAAGCGATCGGCCAGATCCGCCACGCACTCCATCTGCACGTCGGTCATATCGCCCGGCGGCGTGCCCTTCTCTTTCAGCGAGATCACCACGGACACGTAGCCAGGCTGCTTGTGCAGCATGGTGTTGTTCTGCACGAAGCGGCCGAAGTCGCGATCCTTGCTGAGCTTGAACATGCCGAGCTGCGCATCTGCCGCTTCCAGCTGCAGGTACGTGGGCGGCGTGAACTGCTTCGCGACGCGCTCGATCTCGGACTCGGTCAGCTTGAGCGGCCCATCCTTGATGTACTGCCACTCCTCTTCGACGCGCGCGCGGAACTCGTCCACGCCCAGCGCGTTCACCAGGATCTTGATGCGCGCCTTGAACGCGTTGTCGCGGCGCCCGTAGGTGTTGTACACGCGCAGGATCGCCTCGAGGTACGACAGCAGATCGTAGCGCTGCACGAAGCGTCCGATGACCGGCCCGACGAACGGCGTGCGGCCCATGCCGCCTCCCGCCAACACCTCGAAGCCACGCTCACCCTTCTCGTTCTCGACCACGCGCACGCCGATGTCGTGGAACGCCACCGCCGCGCGATCGAGCCCCGGCGTCGCGCTGATCGCGACCTTGAACTTGCGCGGAAGTGCCGCGAATTCCGGGTGGAACGTCGACCACTGGCGCATCAGCTCGCCCCACGGCCGCGGGTCCTCGAGCTCGTCGCGAGCCACGCCCGCGAAGTGATCCGAAGTGATGTTGCGGATGCAGTTGCCGCTGGTCTGGATGGCGTGCATCTCGACGCTCGCCAGGTCCTCGAGGATGCGCGGCACGTCTTCGAGCTGCGGCCAGTTGTACTGAATGTTCTGGCGCGTGGTGAAGTGGCCGTAGCCCTTGTCGTACTTGCGCGCGATGTGCGCGAGCATTCGGAGCTGCTTGCTGGACAGCGTCCCGTACGGGATCGCGACGCGCAGCATGTACGCGTGCAGCTGCATGTACAGCCCGTTCTGCAAGCGCAGCGGCTTGAACTCGATCTCTTTGATCTCGCCGGAGAGTCTGCGTTCGACCTGACCGCCAAACTGCTTGGCGCGCTCCTCGACAATGCGTCGATCGTACTCGTCGTATTGATACATGATGCTTAATCTCCGCTCAGCCGCGCACGTTCGTCGCGCCGGGGTCCGGCCGACGCACACGGATGGAGGGCCCCTGATCTCGAATCCGCTCGCGCGCCGAGAGCGCGTCGAGACCCTGCGGCGCCACCCCGACTTCCGTCAAGTAAGGATCCGAGACCAGGCGCTCGGCTCCCAGCGTAATCAGACGTGCCGCTTCGGCCTCGTCCTTGGTCTCGAACAGCTGCGCGTCCGTCAAGCTGCGACCGAACCCACCATCCGCGCGCAGGTAAGCCACCCCGCCCGACGCCGTGAAGTTCCCCGTCACAATCCACTTCAGGGGTAGTTTCGCCATGGCCGAGTGTGAGATGGCGGCTGCGATACCGCAATGGTATTCTTTTGATGGAATCGATAACTAAAAGTTCTGTCTAAATTACGATGAATTTGAACCACTTGCGAGTCTTCGCCAGCGTGGCCGAGCACGGCAGCCTGACGCGCGCGGCGCGCGCGCTGCAGGTGAGCCAGCCGGCGATCTCCAAACAGCTGGGCGACCTCGAGCAGGACGTCGGCGCGCTGCTGGTGGATCGGCTGCCGCGCGGTGTGCGGCTGACGGCGGCGGGCGAGGTGCTCTTCGCACATGCGCAGCGCATCCTGCAGGCCGAGCGCGCCGCGCAGACCGAGCTGCGCGAGCTGGCGCAGCTCGAGGCTGGGCGCCTGTCGATCGGCGCGAGCACCACCATCGGCAGCTACTACGTGCCGAGCCTGTTCGGCGAGCTGCACCGCGTGCACCCGCGCGTTCAGCTCGAGCTTCGCATCGCGAACACCGAGGCGATTCAAGAAGCCGTGCTGGCGAACCGGCTGGATCTCGGCCTCACGGAAGGCTTCGTCGCCTCGGACGCGCTGTCGGTCGAACGTCTGGCGGTCGACGAGCTGATCGCGATCGCGGCGCCCTCGCACCCGCTGCTCAAGCGCGCGCCCCTGCCCGCGCGCGCCCTGGAACGCCTGCCGCTGCTGATGCGCGAGCCAGGCTCGGGCTCGCGCGCCGTGGTCGAAGCCGCGCTGCTCGATCGCGGCCTGCATGTCATTCCGATCATGTCGCTCGGCAGCACCGAAGCGCTGAAGAATGCGGTGCTGCACGAGCTGGGCGTCGCCATCGTCTCGCGCCTGACCGTGGAGTACGAGCTGCGCACCGGCCGCCTGGCCGAGCTCGCGTTCTCGGATCTGCGCATCCAGCGCGACCTGCACCTGGTCACGCTGCGCGGCAAACGCAGCAGCCCGGCGGCCCATGCTTTCATCGACTTGCTGCGGCGCCGGCAGCTGGACGACCCTACGCAACGCGGCGATGTCTACGCGATTTGAAAACGCTTGCCAGTTTGTCACTGGTGCTGTTACAGCCGCGCCAGTTTGTCGCCCGGCGCGGGCGGAAGCGTGGTAATTTCGCGAGTCTACGTTGGATCACGGTTTGCATATCGGCCGACCCATGAAGCGCGTCTTCGTATATTGGCTCGGGCTCCTCAGTTGCTGCTGTCTGCCCGGGCTGGCTCTGGCGCAGGGCACCGCCGGGTCGGGCGCCGTCCCCCCCACGAATTCCACCGGTCAGATTCCCGTGCAGATCTTCAAGCTCGACGGCAAGGCCTACGCCGACCTGCAGCTGAACGTCCCGATCAGCAAGGCGCAGTGCGACGCGGACGTGGAGATCATATGGCGCCTGACCATGCTCAACCTGCTGCCGGCCGGATCGAAGTATCTGCAGCTCTGGCAGGGCAACAACTGCAACCAGGCGGCCCAGCGCGACAACGAGAGCACGGGCACCGACTGCACGAAGATCGAAACGCCGGACGACTGGACCTTCAACGGCATCACGCCCACGTACATGGATGACTTCACGATGACGGTGAAGGGCATCTGTGATCGCGGCGACGGCGTGTTGAACCTCTACTTCCTGCCCGCCGTGAACACGACCGACAACTCCGAGGTCCAGATCTTCGGCGCGTACAAGATCACGATCGACAAGGAACCCCCGATAGCCCCGACCAACGTCGAAGCCGGTACGGGTCAGAGCGAGATCCCGATCAAGTGGAGCACGAGCGGCAACAGCGACGTCGCGAACAACATGTTGATCTGGGACACCAACGTCGGCGAGGGCGGCGCCGATGGCGGCTCCACGGACACGGAAGGATGCGGCTCGCAGGTCTTGAAGCCAGGCGAAGACGTCGATCTCGCGGCCTTGGCCATGATGGACGGCATCCACTTGAAGCCGATCGACGGCAACGTGACCAGCACGACGCTCGCCGGCAGTGAGATCGGTGGCAAGCGCGCCGCCATCGGCGTGGTGGCCCGTGATCTCGCGGACAACCCGAGCACGCTCTCCAACCTGGACTGCCTCGAGGTCGTGCCGACGAGCGGCTTCTGGGACGAATACAAAGAGTCCGGCGGCGAAGTCGAACCGGGCTGCGGCTGCTCGGCGCCGGGCACGCGTAGCGCGTCAGGCGAAGGTATCGGAGCGTTCGCGCTCGGCCTGCTCGGCCTCTGCGTACTGCGCCGCGCGCGCAAGGGAGCCCGCTCATGACACGCTGGGCGTTGCTGGTGTGGGCGGTATGTGCGGCGCTACCTGCGGTGGCCGCGGCGCAGTCCGACTCCAACCTGATCCCTGCTGCGAGGAAGTTCACGTCGCCCGAGCGCTTCGTCATCGAGCTGCGCGGTGGACCGTACTCGGCGAGCGGAGACGACAGCGGGGCCTACGATAAGTTCTTCGGAAGCGACTCGGGGCCGTTCCTCGGCTTTCAGCTCAGCTACATCAGCTATCGCCTACCGGACATCCTGTTGGTGACGGCGGGCGGCGGCTTCGGTTGGACGAGCCTGTCGGGCGCCGCCGTCGCGCGCACGAGCGGTCAAACGGTCGACGAAGAGACCACGCTCTTCCTCTTACCCCTGGCCGCGGTGGCCTCGGTGCGCCTCGACGTGTTGGCGCGCAAATTTAAATTCCCGCTGACGGTCGCAGGCAAGGTCGGCTTTCAGTGGACGCACTGGGACGCGGAGACCGGTGGACGCAACGACGCCAGCGGCTGGGCCCTGGGCCCGCTGCTCGGTGGCCAGCTCGCGCTCGATCTGGACGTCTTCGACGGCGCGGCCGCGCGCAGCATGGACGAGGAGTGGGGCATCAACCACTCGTTCCTCTTCTTCGAGGTCTACCACTTCTTCACCACCGAGAAGTCGCTGCCCATCGGCGGCACGAACTGGGTGCTCGGCCTGGGCTTCGTCTTCTGAATGGAACACGGCGTTCGGCTGACGCTCGCCTACGACGGAACGGAGTTCGCGGGGTTTCAGCGCCAGCCCGAGGCGCGCACCGTGCAGGGGGTGCTCGAGGCCGCGCTCCAGCGCGTTGCGCAGCACTCCGTGCAGACGCGCGGCGCGTCGCGCACCGACGCCGGTGTACACGCCGAAGGCCAGGTCGTCGCCTTCGCCACCGCGCGCGAGCTCGCGCCGGAGCGCTGGCTGCTCGCGGCGAATCGCTACCTGCCCGCGGATGTTGCCGTGCAAGCCGCCGAGGCCTGCAAGCCCGACTACGACCCGCGCTTCGACGCGATCGACAAGACCTACCGCTACCTGTTCTACCTCGGTCTCGCGCGCCAGCCGCTGCTGCGCGAGCGCGCCTGGCAGCTCGGCCGCGATGCCCAGCGTGCCCGCGGCACGGGCCGGCCGGTGTTGGACCTCCCGGCCATGCAGCTGACGGCGGCAAGCATGCGCGGCACACACGACTTCGGCGCCTTCCGCGCCGCCGACGACACGCGCGAGCGAAGCGTGCGCACTCTGCACGAGGTGCGGCTCATCCCCGAGTACCTGGGGCAGCTGCAGCTGCTGGCACTCGAGGTGCGCGGCGATGCATTCATGAAGAACATGGTGCGCATCCTGGCCGGCACGCTGATCGCCGTCGGACGCGGCCGGCTCACCCCCGAGCAGGTGAGCGCGCTGCTCGTCCCCGGCGCCGTGCGCAGCCGCCACTCCGAGACGGCGCCGGCCCACGGCCTGACGCTCGTGCGCATGACGCTCGGCAGGCGCTCGAAGCTCAGCTCGCCGGCGTCCCCGACAGCGTGACGATCCGCCCGCGCACGCGCTGCATCAGCGCACCGTGATCGAGCGACTGAATCTCGCTCGGCAGCAGCGGTTCACCGATGTGCACCTCGATCTTGCCCGGCCAGAACAGCAGACTGTGCCTGGGGCCGACCTTGCCGGTACCGCGCAACCCGACGGGGATGATCGGCACGCCCGCCGAGCGCGCCAGGCGGAAGCCCCCGCTCTTGAAGTCGCCGAGGGTCTCCGAGTTGCCGCGCGTGCCTTCGGGGAAGATCAACACGGTCTTGCCTTCGCGCACCTGGCGCGCGGCGGTGTCGATCACCTTCATCGCCTTGTCGTGCTGGCCGCGGTCGACGATCACGTGACCACCGGCGCGCAGCGCTGCAGCCAGGAACGGCACGCGCAACAACTCGCGCTTGGCCATGAAGCCCGGAATGATCGGCAGCGCCATGAACAGCGCCACGATGTCCGCGTAGCTCGCGTGATTGGCCATGATCACGTAGCTGGTCGCAGGCGACATGTATTCTGCGCCGAAGATTTCGAGCTCGACTCCCCAGAAGCTCAGCAGACCGCGCGCCCAGTGGCGCTGCTGGCGCTTGAAGAAGTCCGGATCACGCAGCAGCAGGCCGGTCGAGACGGCGTAGCTGACCATGAAAGCCGTCCAAAGCCCGAAAAAAATGGAGTTGGCCACCGCCCGTACGAAGGTCAGGGAGTTTCCCATGACACGTTGCGATGTTACCGCTTCGACCGCATCCTCGCGCGCGCGCATCGGCCACGGACGCTACCACAATTCCCGAGTCTACCACCTGCCGCGCGCTCCCTCGCGGTGCTATCGTGATTCGAGCTCGTGGCAGGGTTCCGGCATATCCTGGCGCAAGACCTTCCGGCTATTCGTACGGCCTTGCTCGTGATCTGTGCAGCGTGGTGCATGTGCTTCGCGCCAGCTGCGCGAGCTGACGCACCTGTCACGCCATTGCTCGACCCGCCGCCGGGCTACGCGATGGAGCGCGAGGGCAACGTGCGCTGGACCTACCCGCTTGCCGCCGCGGATGAGGTGGCCGCCTTGCGGGCCTACCAAAGGACGGCCTTCCGTCGCGTGCTGAACGAGCTCGGCGCCCCGTCGGGTGGCGAGCTGGACATCCGGGTCGCGCTCAACCCGGAGCAGATGCAGACCCTGGCACCGCCGCGGTCGCTGGTGCCCGGCTACGCCGACGGCATCGCCTTCCCCAAGTCCGGGCTGGTGCTGCTGACGCTGACCTCGCCCGAGACGTTCTTCCGGCCGGACATGAACCGCGTGCTGACCCACGAGCTCTCGCACGTCGCGCTCGAGCGCGCGGTGCGCGGCGCCGAGCTGCCGCGCTGGTTCAGCGAAGGGGTGGCGGTACATCAGGCCGGCGAAAGCTCGCTGACGCGGATCCAGACCCTGTGGAACGCCACGCTGCGCGGCAAGCTGCTGACGCTGAACGAGCTCTCCAAGGCCTTCCCGAACGGCCACAACCAGATCGATCTGGCCTACGCGCAGAGCGCGGACTTCGTCGGCTTCATGCTCGACGGCCGCGAAGAGCGCGAGCACTTCCAGGCCTTACTGCGTGAGCTGGCCACGGGTCGCCCGTTCGCGGAGGCGGTCCAGGCCACCTACCGCGTGCCCCTCAGCTACCTCGAGCGCGAATGGCGCGGCAGCCTGCAGCGGCACTATGGCCGCTGGCCGGCGCTCTTCATGGGGCTGACCTTCGTCTGGGTACTCGGCGCGCTGCTCCTGGTGCTCGCGTACGTCCGGGGCCGCATACGACACCGCGCGACCCTGCGGCGCTGGGCGATCGAGGAAGCGCCGATCCTCAGCGCACCGCCGCCTCCACCCCCGACGACGGGCGCCTCGTCCTCGAGTGTCGATGATTTCTTCGACAATCGAAGGACGCAGAACGACTCGGGGGTTCCGACGGTGGTGCACGACGGGCAGCACCACACCCTGCACTAGCACCGTCTCAGGCCTTTTCGGGGTGGATCGGGAACTTGGGCGTTCCCACCTTGGCGCGCTTCTTCGCCTGGTCGCGTCCCACCCCAGCGCGCTTCTTGCGGCGGCGCAGCTCGGTCTTCTTGGTATCTGATGCCATGTCGTGCCTCCTTCGGGCGCGCTGATGTATCGGACCTGGCTCGCGCCGTCAAATCGCAGCTGCCCTCACACGCACCCATACAGCGCTTCGATCAGCCGCCGCGGGCGGGCGCCGACCAGAATTTCGGCGCCGGCTCGGTTCATCACGTAGCCGAAGCCGATCCCGGCGTCAGGGTCGGCGAAGCCGATCGAGCCGCCGAGGCCGGGGTGGCCGAAGCTCTTGGGGTTCGGACCGAAGCGTCCCCCGCCCGCAGCCTGCGAGAGCATGAAGCCCGGCCCGAAGCGCGTGGTCAGGCGCAGGACCTCGTCGTGGCCGTAGGAGTACTCCTCGCTGCAGCGGGCGACGCCTTCGCGGCTGAGCGGCCCGCCGCTACCAGCTGCAAGGGCTCCGTAGACTCGGGCCAGACCGAGCGCGCTGACGTGGCCGTTCGACGAGGGGATCTCGGCCCCGCGCCAGCGCCGAGTGTTGACCGAGCCGGGCGCCGATGGCGGGTTGCCGAACGCCAGCGAGGTGAGCGACTCGGGCTCGTCGCGCATCACCTGCATCAGGTTCATCTCACCTGCGGGCGCGACTTCGCCGAGCGGCCGGATCAGCTTGGCCACGCGCGCGTCGTGCTCTGCCGGCAAGCCGATGTACGCCTCGGCCCCCAGCGGTCCGGCGAAGTGCTCGCGGAAGTACTGGCCGAGCGTGCGCCCCGCCGTGCGACGCACGAGCTCGGCCAGCAAGAAGCCGAACGTCTGCGCGTGGTATGCGTGGCGCGTGCCGGGTGGCCAGAGCGGCGGCGCAGCCGCGAGCGCCCGCGCCATCAGGTCGTGATCGTAGATCGCTTCGTGCGGCAGAGGCTCGCGCAGCGCGCACAAGCCGGCGCGATGCCCGAGCAGCTCGCGCACTCGGATCTCCGACTTGCCCGCCGCGGCGAACTCCGGCCAGTAGCGCGCGACCGGCTGCTCCAGATCGATCGCGCCGCGATCGACCAGGTGCTGCACGCACATCGCGGCCAGGCCCTTGGTCGTGGAGTACGCGTTCACCAGCGTGTCCTCTCGCCACGGTTCCTGCTCGCTGCGCGACGCCAGGCCGGACCACAAGCTCACCACGGTCTGGCCGCCGATCTGAATGGCGACGGCCGCACCGAGCTCGAGGTTCTCGCTGAAGTTCTGCGCGAAGGCTGCGCGGACCGGCTCGAATGCGGGATCGCACTCGCCCAAGACATTCGCCGCCATCGTCTCAACCTCCATTCAAGTCATCGACCGTTTCGGCTTCGGGGGGCGTGTCGTCGTCGAGCCGTTCGAGATAGCCGTCCGGCAACGCGACCTTCTGCGTGCCCCCGGTCTTGCCGCGCGGCACGCGCATCGAGCCTACCGGAAAGGGCTCCTCGGGATCGAGCCGAGACAGCGCGTCGCCCAAACCGGCGAGCGTTTCGACCCGCATCAGGCTCTCGCGCATGCGCGCGCTGCCGCGAAAGCCCTTGGTGTACCAGGTAGCGTGGCGGCGAAACTGGCGCAGCGCCGGCGCCTCGCCGATCCAGGCGCTGAGCGCGCGCGCGTGCCGCAGCATGATCTGCGCGATCTCGCCGAGCCGCGGCGGATTCAGCGGCTCGCGGCCGTCGAACACGTCGACCAGATCGCGAAACAACCACGGCCGGCCGAGGCAACCGCGGCCCACCACGACCCCATCGCAGCCGGTCGCGCGCAACATGCGCAGCGCGTCGTGTGCTTCCCAGATGTCGCCATTGCCCAGCACCGGGATGCGCGTGACGAGCGACTTGAGCTCCGCGATCGCGTCCCAGCGCGCCTGGCCGTCGTAGAGCTGGGCAGCGGTGCGCGCGTGCAGGGCGACCCAGGCGCAACCTTCCTCCTGACCGATGCGCCCCGAGTCGCGGAACGTCAGGTGCTCGTCGTCGATACCCATGCGGAACTTGATGGTTACGGGGACGCGGCCGGCGTTCTGCACCGCGGCGCGCACGATGTTGGCGAGCAGCTTCGGCTTGCAGGGGATGGCCGCGCCACCCCCGCGGCGCGTGACCTTGCGCACCGGGCAGCCGAAATTGAGATCGATGTGATCCACGCGATCCTCGGCCACCAGGCGCTTCACCGCGGCGCCCACGTAGTAGGGATCCACGCCGTACAGCTGCAGCGAGCGCACCTGCTCGTCCGGAGCGAACTCGGCCAGCTTGTCCGTCTTGGCGTTGCCCTCGACCAGTGGCCGCGCGGTGATCATCTCGCTCACGTACAGGCCGGCGCCGAACTCACGACACATCGAGCGAAACGGCGGGTTCGTCACGCCGGCCATCGGCGCCAACACCACGGGCGGCCACACCTCGCGCCCCGCCAGCGCGAGCGAACGGAATTCGCCGGGGCGGGCGGGCGGTACGTCGAGGTTTTCTGCGCTGCGGTAGGCGGGGTCCATCGGCCGCCGCACTATGATCGGAGTCACCCAGCCGCGCCAGAGCGCCGAACCGTTTGAAACGGCGATGGATGCGCGATTTAGCGGGGTTCTGGGGGCCCGCGGGCCGACGAGGCGTAGTTCGATCCTACGTTGAAGCGGCACGCGGGCGCCCAGGGCCCCGATAAAGCGCGCAGGCGCGGCGTTTCAAACGGTTCGGCGCTGTAGAACCTCTACCCCCGATCCAGCAGCTCCTGGACGCGTTGGGCGACCGCAACCAGGGTCTCGGAACAGGGCTCGCAACCGCGCCCGCAACAGCGCGGCCACTGCTCGCGCGGCATCGTCAGCAACGGCCGAACACAATCGCGATACCACTCGGCGAGCCCGTGCTCTTCACTCGCGCAACGCAGTGCAGCTTCCAGCTGCGGGGTACGAATCATTGTCACTGCGACCACACCCTAGCACATGCTGCGTGCGAGGCGCGTCGCACGCACCACCTGTATTGGCCGCTGTAAGCGCCATTGCTGACCGCTGGTGGCGGGTGACGCCCGCTCGCACGAAGTAATATGATGCACCTCTGTCATGGGCCAATCGGCAACGCATGAAGCGGGTCATGAGTTCAACAAGTACCGGCTACGCGAGCCGCTCTCCGAGAGTTTCCTCGGCACGCGCTACCGAGCGGTGTCGAATACGCCGAGCAATTTGCGCGCCGCCTCCAATGCCTTCGGCAGCGGGGCACCCAGCCCGCGCAGCTCGGCGTTCGCGCTGCGCTTGTTGCGAGCGCAGTCGACCGCGCTGATCGACCGCGTGGCGCGCGCGGCCAAGGCGGTCCGGTACCTGGATCATGCCAATGTGCTCGCGCCGATCCAGCTGATCCGCGCGCAGACGCGGCTCGGCGTGATCACGCAGGACGTCGACGGCTTCACGCTCAGCGAGCTGCTGCGCATGGCCGGCACGCGGGGCGAGGCGCTGCCGCAGGGCATCAGCCTCCGCATCGCGCTCGACGTGCTGGAGGGGCTCGAGGCCCTCCACGCCACCGAGGGCGACGTGAAGCACTACGAATACGCCTGTGGTGGCCTCACCCCGGACTCGATCCACGTCGGCAAGGACGGACGCACGCGGCTGATCGACCCCGGCGTCGCGGGCGCAGCTGCCGGCGTGCCTTTCTGGGGCCACGATCCGGTCGCGCTGGCGTACACCGCGCCCGAGCACAGCGGCGCGGAGCCCAGCTTCGACCCCTGCAGCGATGGCTTCTCGGTCGGTGTGATGCTGTGGGAGATGCTGGCAGGACGCTCGCTGTTCGGCGCGCCGACCGCTGCCGAGACACTCGAGCGCCTGCACAAGTCGACGATTCCGCGCGTACAGCGCCACAACTTCGTGCGCGGCGAACCGATCTCGGCCGCCGTCGCGCACGTGGTCAGCCAGGCGCTGCAGCGCGAGCCGACGCTGCGCTTCCTCAGCTGCCGCGAGCTCGCCGACGCGTTGCGCGCCTCCGCGGAGGTGAACACGCACGCCGAGATCGTCGAACATTGCCACCGCCTGTCCGGCATCGCCGCGGGCGTGTTCGAGGCCGCCGCGCCTCCGCCACGCAGCAGCGTGAGCGCGAGCTCCTCGTTCGAGATCGCGACGGGCCGTGTGTCCGCCCCGGTAGCGCTGGCCGAGGCGACGCCCACGCCCGGGCACGAATCGGCCGAGCTGCCCCCCGATCTGTTCGAGCCCTCGACCGCACGCATCAACGCACCCACGGCGAGCTTTCCGGACCCGATGGCGGCGCAGGATCTGGTCACGCCAGGGCCGATCACCGCGTTTCCGATCTCGGACTTCATCCCGAGCCACAGCCAAAAGCCGAGCGCCAAGCGCCGCAACTACGCGCCACTCGCGGTGGCCGCTGCGGTGCTGCTCGGCCTCTCGTTCTTGATCTGGCAGGAGACGCTCGGCCGCTCGCGCTCGGGCCCGCCGCTGCCGGCTGCAGCCGCTCGCCCGCCCGCCGCCATCAGCGACAAGCCGGCGGCGCCGAACACGCCGACGGTCACGACCGAGTCGACCAGCTCGCCGATCGCCCCACCCGTGGTGCTGCCGCCTCCGGCGCAACCCACGGTCGAGGTCGTCACGGAGCCCGCACCGCCCGCCACGCCGACGCCGGGCGCGCCCCCGAGGCGGAGGCGAGCGAGGCAGGTCGACCCCGCGAAGCAGCAGGCGCAGAGCCCTGCCACCAGCCCGATCGGCAACGGCGCACCGTTCATCCCCGACGACCTCTGAAACAGGTAGCCCATGGCCCACGCCCCCCGCCCGCAGGCAGTCTTCTGGATCCTGCAGCTGGTGGCTGCGGCAGCCATCGCGTTCTCGGCTAGCGCGCAGGAGCCGCAGGCTCGGGAACAGGCCGCGCGCGAAGCCTACGCCGCCGGCCTCGACTCGTTCGCGCGCGGCGCCTACGCCGAAGCTGCGGGCATCTTCTCGCGTGCCGACAGCCTGGCGGAGAGCCCGAACGCGAAGCTCATGCTGGCGCGCTGCCTGCTCCTCCTCGACCAGCTGCCGGAGGCCTACCGCACGTTGCAGGACAGCTTGAGGCTGGCTGCGACGAGCGATCCCGAGCGCTACCAGAAGACGGCCGAGGCTGCGCGCAGCGAGCTCGAGCAACTGCGCAACCAGCTCGGGTTTCTGACCGTGTTCGTTCACACCGATCCGGGTCCCGCGCTGCTGCACGTCGACGGGGTGCCGATCCCGTCGAGCGAGTGGCAGACGCCGCTGCCGGTGCGCGCGGGCACGGTGTACGTCAGCCTCGAGACCACGCAGGGCTCGATCGAGCGGCGCTCGGTCGAGATCGGCGCCGCGCAGACGGAGTCGCTGGTGATCGGTACGCTCTCCCAGGCGGCGCCGCCCGCGTTGCCGCCCGCAGCCAGCCTGCCGGCGCGTCGAACCACTCCGGGGGCGCAGCCGTCAGCGGCGGATTCCGACACGTCGTTGCGCACTGCCAGCTACGTGGTCGGCAGCGTGGGCGTGCTGGGCGTGATCGCCTTCGCCGTGCTGGGCTCGCTCAGTGCCTCGGCGTTCTCGGAGCTCGAGGAGTCCTGTCCGATCAAGGCGCGCTGCGATCCGAGCCTGCGTCCCACCGCAGAGCGCGGCGAGCTCGAGCAAACGGCCGCCAACGTCTCCCTCGTCGCCGGCCTGAGCGCGCTGGCGACGAGCGCGGTGCTGTTCGTGCTCTCCGAGCCGAGCGCGGAGCGTCCGGCAGTGTCGGTCGCGGCTGGGCCCGCGGGCGTACGCGTGGAGGGGGCGTTCTGATGCGCAGGAAGTTTTGGGTGTACTGGCTACTCCTGCCGCTGTTGGCTGCATGCACCCGGGACTTCTCGGTGTTCGGCTTCGACCAGACCACGAAGCGAAACCCGGCGCGAACCAGGGACGCATCCATCGCTCCGGAGGTCGACGCCGGCGACGCGGCCGCGCCGGC
>DATEOF010000234.1:0-15870 GCA_035274465.1 Polyangiales bacterium | reverse complement strand
TACTTCGAGGTCACGCCACCGAGTGTCCATCGGATGGTCGTCGAGCTTGAGCACCGCGGCCTGATCCGCCGCCAACCGGGACAAGCCCGGAGCATCGAGATCCTGCTCGCACCCGAGCGGCTGCCGGCGCTCAAGTAGCCGAACCGATCAACACCCCTGTGTCGGGGTACTAGTTGCTAGGTCCATTCTGGCTAGCGCGTGCGGCGATTAGTCGCGTTCGCCGAAGATGGCCGTGCCGATGCGGACCTGGGTCGCGCCTTCTTCGATCGCGGTCTCGAGGTCGTCGCTCATGCCCATCGAGAGCTCGCGCAGGCCGTGCTGCTGGGCGAGCTCTCGCAGGCGACGGAAGTGTGGCCGCCGTCCTTCCGGCTCCACATCGGGCGGGATGACCATCAAGCCGTCGAGCGTCACGCCCGGCCAGCCGCGGATGGCTGCAACCAAGGCCGGCAGCTCGGCTTCGCGAACCCCGCCCTTCTGTGCCTCGCCCGCGACGTTGACCTGCACGAGCAGCGACAGGACGCGCCCTGCTTCGGCCGCGCGCTCGGCCAGGCTCTCGGCCAGGCGCAGCGAGTCGACGCTGTCCACGCTGTGCAGGCGGTCTGCGACGCGCAGCAGATCCTTGACCTTGTTGCGCTGCAGCCGGCCGATGGCGTGCATGCGCAGCTCGGGCAGATCGCGCAGCGCCTCGGCCTTTTGCACCAGCTCTTGCACGTAGTTCTCGCCGAACTCGCGCTGGCCTTCGGCGTACGCGGCGCGCATGGCCTCGGGAGTGTGGCGCTTGCTGACCGCGATCAGCCGCACCGAGCTCGGCTCGCGACCGGCGCGCTCGCACGCCCGCGCGATGCGCGCGCGCACCTCGCGTAGACCCACCACGGCGCGCGCTGGGTCGCTCACGGCCACGCCCCGAGCACACCCGCCCGCAACAGCAGATCCAGCGTCTCGCCCGCGGGCAGCCCCACCACGTTCGTGTACGAACCGGCGATTTCGGTCACCAGCCCGGATCCGAGCCCCTGGATCGCGTACGAACCCGCGGCATCGCGCGCCTCGCCCGAGGCGACGTACGCCTGCGCGCTGGCGCGGTCCAGGCGGCGGAAGGCGACCTCGGTGGTAAACACGCAGCTCTGCCCGCCCCGCTCGGTGTGTCTCAGCGCGACGCCTGTGATCACGCGGTGCTTGCGGCCGGAGAGCAACATCAGCATGCGCAGCGCATCCGCGTCGTCGCGCGGCTTGCCCAGCACTTCGTCGTCGACCACGACCATGGTGTCGGCGGCCAGCACCCAGCTCGCTTCGCCCTGTGCCAAAAGGCGCTGCACGACCTCGGCCGCCTTGTCGCGCGCCAGGCGTTCGGCGTGCTGCTCCGGCGTCTCGCCCGGCAGCGCGCTCTCGTCGATCCCGCTCGGCAACACGCGAAAGCCGATCCCCAGCTGCTCGAGGATCATCCTGCGACGCGGTGAGGCCGAAGCCAGCACCAGAGGTTCTTGCTGCCGGACCGCCATCTTCACTACCGGGTCAGGTTACGCTGCTTGTCCTCGAGGTAGCGCTTGTAGCGCCGCACGTAGGTGCGGCTGACTTGCTGCGAGTCCAGCTTCAAACACTTGGCGTACTCGCTCACGAAGCCGGAGCAGTACACCAGTGCCGGGAGCTTGGTGAAGTCGTCTTCTTCGATCGCGCGCAGGTACAGGAGGCCGATCTTGGTCTTCTGGCTCAGGTCGCGCAGCGAGATGCGGTGCGCCTCGCGCACCTGGCGCAGGATGGCGCCTGTGAACACCGTGTCCGGCGTGATCTCGGGCAAGGTCTGTGGACCATCGGGGTCGAAGTCGGGCTCGGCCGGTTCGGGCTTGGGCTCGCTGCCCGGCGGGAAGATCGACAGCTCGTACGGACGGCGGCGCGCAGGATCCAGCAGCACGTCGAACGCCTCGTCCAGCCGCGCGCGCAGCGTCTCGATCTCGTGCGGCTCGAGCAAGCCGTAGCAGACCAGCGAGTCGTGCGCGTACAGGTCGCGACAGCGCTTGTACGCGCGGCGCACCTCCTCGTCGGTCGCGCCGCGTTCCACCTCGAGCAGATCGTGGTGGCTGTCGGACGGGACCGCAGCCCAGCGCGGGCCCGAGCCCAGCTGCGCCTCCATCGCCAGCACGCGGCGCGCGATCTTCTCGAGCTTCTTGCTCGACTTGGCCCCGGGCACTTCGAGCAGCAGCGGCCTGCGGTTGCGCACGCAGGTCCAGACCGTGTCGTCGTGATCGATGTGACCCATGTAGTCGAGCGTCACGCCCAGGCGGCGCCGGATCGCGCTCTGCATGTCGAAGCCGAGCTGCAGGTCGGAGCGCAAACGCGTCTGGTTGATCACCACGTTCGGGCGGAACTGCGCGAGTGCGCTGCGCACCGACTCGGCCGTGGGCGAGCGCTGCCGATCCAGCTCGCGGAACAGATCGAGCGGCGGTGGGGAAGAACCCATGGCGCGCAGCTGCTTGAGCAGCACGTCGCGCTCCGCCTGATCCTTGGCGCGGCGCAGCACGAAGCGCACGAAGGCAGCGCGGAAGAACTGGTAGGTGTTCTCGAGCGCGCTCGGCTCGGGCAACGTGACGAAGATCGGAAAGTCCGCGGCCAGGTAGGCGTCGACGACCTCGCGGCCCGTGCCCACGCCCATGTCGATCACGATGTAATCGGCTTGTATGCGTCGCAGCTTCTCGATCAGCTTGACCAGGCGCTCGGAGCGGGCCGCCGGGCCCGGCTCGTCGAAGCCGGCATACAACAGGCGCAAGCCGGGATACGCGGTGCGGACCATCACCTCTTCGATCAGCGTGGTCGCGTCGCGGCGCACGTTGAGCCGGCTGACGCGCGCAAGCGAGATCGGGCGGCGCATGCCCAGGCAGGTGTGGAGGTTGGCTCCGCTGGGATCGGCGTCGACGGCGACGACCTTCCGGCCGATGGTGGCCAGGTACAGCGCCAGGTTGGACGCGATCACCGTGCGCCCTGCGCCACCGCGCGCCCCCGTGACCGCGATCACGCGCGTCGGACGGCCGAGCGAATCGGGCAGGTCGCCGGGAGGCTCGGGGGGCTCGGGTAGCGCGCGCAGCTCGGCCTCGGCCTCGGCAACTTGCTCGTCGTCGAGCTCGCTTGCGCGCATGCTGGGGCTGGCTTCGTCGTCGGACTCGGAGTCCAGATCGGCGAGCTCGTCGAATGCGACGAAGTCCGCGGCAGCCTCGCCGGAACCAGTTCGAGCCTTCGGTTTTTTCGGCTCTTCCTCGCGGGACATGTTCGCGCTGAATACCAAGCGCTGGCGCGAGACGCAAACCTGCAGCCTCGGCTCAAGTCGGAATCACACGCACATCAACCTGCGACCTTGACCGCGGACGCCGAGGCCAAGAACGGCTCCCACTCGACGAAATGACGCGGTGCAGCCGAGAGCGCGGCGGCCAGCGTCCAGGTTGGCCGCTTCGGCTCCGACAGCAACCGCATGCCGGCGACCTCCGGTGTCATCCCACCTTTGCGAAAGTTGCAGCGCCGGCACGAGGTGACGAGGTTCTCCCAGGTGGCCGTGCCGCCCTGACTGCGCGGCTTCACGTGATCCAGGTTCAGATCCTTCAGCTGCGGCTTGCGCCCGCAGTACTGGCAGGTGAAGTCGTCGCGCAGATACACGTTGCGCCGGCATAGCCGCAGCGTGGTCACGGGCACGCGTCCGTAGCGGTGAAGCAAGACCACGCGCGGTACGCGCAACGGGCCGGAGGTCGTACCAATGGTTTCGTCACCGTGCTTGAGCGGCGTGCGCATCCAGGCCGAGAAGTCATACGCCTCGTAGCGTTCGTCCAGAGCATGCGCGCAACCGCCGTAGATCAACATCAGCGCACGGCGCGCGGGTGTCACCCGCACGGGCTGGTAATGGCGATTGAGCATCAACACAGGCGCGTCGAGACCGTATGCCATGCAAGCCTCTCAGCAAGCCGTGGGAAAGTCCTGTTCCGCGGCTCTTTCGAGTAGGATAGCTCAAGTCCGACACCCGTGTCGCGCGAGCTGCAATTCGAGGGTTGCCGCGCAACTACGGTCGCGTGCGCCCGAGGAGCGTGAATCATGCACGCCCTCGTCACGTGCGCGTGTCTACGCCGACACTGCCTACGGTTCGCGCTCGCGGCCACCTTCGCAGCCTGCGTCGCGCCGAGCGAGCCTCCAGCCGGATCCTGGGACGCGCACTTCGTACTCCACGTGTACGACGCGCGCGGCGTGGAACAGCCGTTTTCGAGCGTGCCACGCCGGCCAGAGTTCGTGCTTTCCAGCTCTCGCGCGCTCGCGGAGGCCAATTTGCTGCTGTTTTCCGGCGCTCCAGACGCTGCGTTACTCGAAGATCTCGCGGGCCTGCCGCTGCGAGCTGCGAGTGAGTCGCGCCTCGTGGAGGCTCGCGCGCGCGCCGGGCCGCTTGCGCTCGCCCTCCAGCCACTCGCAGCGCTTGCACGAGCGGGGCACTACAGCCTGGCGTTGCCGGGCAGCGTGCACCTGCGCGCAGGCCCTGCGCTCGCCGACGCGGGGCCGGGATTCATCGTCGATCTGCGGGTGGCCGACACCCCGCAGGCGGGTGCCGCGTGGCTGCTCAGCTCGCCCGCCGCGGGCGCTTCCGGGGTGCCGACCAACCTGGCCAGCGTGGCTGGTGTGTTCGACGGCGCGATCGCCGGCAGTGAAACGGGCATCTGGCTCGAGGATTCCGACGGGCTCGCGATCGCGACCGAGCTCGAGGTGAGGCCGTGCGCCGAGCTCGAGGCGCACGGGGAAAGCTGCTTCTTGCTCCACACGCAAGCCCCGCTGCGGGCGAGCGCGAGCTACCGCGTGCGGAGCGGCAGCGACTTGCGCGATGCGCACGGCGCACCGATCGAGACGCTCGACGCGAGCTTCAGGTGCGCGGACGGGCCTGACCTCGAGCCGCCGCGCTTCGAAGAATTGCACTGCCTGCGCGACGAACAGGCGCTGGCGCTCGGCTGCGCGTTGCTGGATGACCGCAGCCTCGAGCTGCGACTGCACGCGCTCGAAGCGGTGCGCGTGCGCATCCGCAGCGGAGAGCGGCAGGGCGCCGCGATCTCTGCGAACGGTACGCTGCAAATGCGCCTCGAAGGTTTGGCGCCCGACGAAGCGTTCGACGTCGAGCTGCAGGCGTTCGATCTGGCTGGCAACGTCAGCGAAGCCGAGCTCGCGCTGCGCACCGCGCCCGAGCTCGCGACGCTGACGATCAGCGAGGTGCGAGCCGACCCCGCCGGCCCCGAGCCGGCGCAGGAGTACGTCGAGCTCTGGAACTTCGGCCGGCGCGCGCTGCCGCTGCGGGGCGTGTCGCTGGTCGACGCCGCCGACGAGCACCCGAGCGTGATCGAGCACGACGCACAGCTGCCCGCGGGTGCTCGCGCATTACTCGTCGCGGAGGGATTCGACCCGGAGAACCCCCTGGACCCTGCCCCGCCACCCGGCACCCTGCTCGTGCGGCTGGGTCCAAGCCTCACGCGCGCAGGGCTCGCGAACGCCGGCGAGCGGCTGTTCCTGCGCGATGCGGCCCAGCACCGGCTCAGCGCCGCGCCGATGCGTGCAGCGAAGGGCCAGTGCCTGCAACGGCGCGGGGACGACATGCGCAGCGGCGGCAAGGAAGCCTTCGAGCTCGGCGACTGCAGCCCTGGCGACTAGGGCACTAGCGCGGGATCTCTACGCAGCCGTGCAGGTCTGACCATAGATCGCACGTTTCGACGGTTGGCCGCCGCGCGACCGCGATTGCTAGTTCCTGTTGCTGTTCCTGGTTGCTAGGTCTCTCGCTCCGAAGAGAACTAGCAACCTGGGAACAGAAACGCGGACGCGGAACGAAAACGCACCCGCCGCGTGGGGCGATCGCGTGCGGGCACGGACGTGCACGGGCACAGTTGGGCTACCCTCTTCCCGCCCCGTGGAGAAGGAACAGACATTCGCGGCCGTGATCGACGAGGTGGTGTTCCGCAGCGCCGACGGCCGCTACTCCGTCGTCCGCGCCACCCGCCAGGACACGGCCCACGAACCCGCAGTCACGATCGTCGGCGAGCTCAGTGAGCTGGCCCCCGGCGAATCCGTCCGCGTCCGCGGCCGCTTCGAGCGCCACAAGAGCTTCGGCCTGCGCTTCCGCGCCGAGAGCATCGCGCCCGTCACCCCGCACACCAGCGCGGGCATCGCGCGCTACCTGGGCTCCGGCCTCATCCCGAACATCGGCAAGACCCTGGCCGAGCGCCTGGTCGCGCGCTTCGGCGACAAGACGCTGGACGTGATCGTCCAGCAGTCGGCGCGGCTGCGCGAGGTGGAGGGTATCGGCAAGAAACGCGCGCAGGAGATCGCCTCCGCGGTTCGCGCGCGCCAGGCCGACGCCGAGCTGCTGTCGTTTCTTCAGGGCCTCGGCCTGGGCCCTGCCCTCGCCCGCCGCATCCAGCACAAGTACGGCGGGCGCGCCGCCCAGCAGGTGCGCGACGACCCCTACCTGCTGGCCGAGCAGGTCGCCGGCGTGGGCTTCCGCACGGCCGACAGCATGGCGCAGGCGCTCGGCTACGCGCTCGACGACCCGCGCCGCGCGGCCGGCGCCGTACTGCACCTGCTCGGCAAGGCCGCCGACGAGGGCCACACGTTCCTGCGCGAGGAGCAGCTGCAGGCGGCGGCCCGGCAGCTGCAGGTGCCCGAAGACAGGCTGCAGACCGCCCTCACGGAGCTGGCGGCGCGCGACATGCTGATCCGCGAGGGCGACGCGATCTACGCCCCCCCGCTGCAGCGCGCCGAGCAGGTCGTGGCCGCTCGCCTGCTGGCCCTCAGCCGTCGGCCTGCCCCGCAGCTGCCAGCGGCGCAGCCGACAGCTGCGGGCGCCTACACGGACGCCCAACGCCGGGCCGTCGAGCTGAGCCAGCGGAGCGCCTTGCTGGTACTCACCGGCGGTCCTGGTACGGGCAAGACCACCACGGTGCGCGCGATCGTCGAGGCGCACCGCGCGCTCGATCGCTCCCTGCTCCTGTGCGCGCCCACCGGCCGCGCGGCCAAACGCCTGACGGACGCGACCGGTAGCGAGGCCCAGACCCTGCACCGACTGCTCGAGTGGAACCCCGGCACCAACCAGTTCGGCCGCAACCCGAGCAACCCCCTGCGGGCGGACCTGGTGCTGTGCGACGAGGCCTCGATGCTCGATGTCCAGCTCGCTCAGCGCCTGCTCGAGGCGTTGCCGGCGCACGCGACGCTGGTGCTGGTAGGCGATCCCGATCAGCTGCCACCGGTCGGCCCGGGCCCGGTCCTGCGGGATCTGCTGGAGAGCGGAGTCGCTCCGACGGTCCGGCTGACCGAGGTGTTCCGCCAGGCCCAGACCAGCACGATCGTGCGCGCCGCCCACGAAATCCTCCACGGCCACACGCCCACCCCGTCCGCCGCCGGCAGCCACGGCGAAGGCGACCTGCACCTGATCCGCGCCGGCACGCCGGAAGCCGTCCACGAGCTGCTGATCAACAGCTTGCGCCGCATGCAGTCGGCCTTCGGCCTGGATCCGCGGCGCGACGTACAGGTGCTCACCCCGATGCGCCGAGGCCCGCTCGGCACCGAGGCTCTGAACGGTTTGCTGCAGGAAGCGCTGAATCCGACCAGCGATCCGACCCAGGCCGAGCTGCGGCTGCGCACGGGCGACAAGGTCATGCAGCTCAAGAACGACTATGACCGCGAGGTCTGGAACGGCGACCTGGGCGAGGTGCAGCGCGTCGACGCCGGGATCGTGTTCGTCGACATGGGCGAGCGCAAAGTCAGCTACGAGCCCGAAGCCCAGCACGCGCTCGGCCTCTCATACGCCTGCACGGTGCACAAGGTGCAGGGCAGCGAGTTCCCCGCCGTGGTGATCGTGCTGCACGGCAGCCATCACGTGCTGCTGTCCCGGCCGCTGCTCTACACCGCGCTCACCCGCGCCCGGCGCCTGGCCGTGATCCTCGGCGATCCACGCGCGATCGCGCGCGCCGTGGCCAACGTCGAACCTCGCCGCACCAACTCCAGGTTGGCGGCGCGGCTGCAAGTCGGAGACTGACTGACTACTTGCCGAGCACGGCGATCACGCCGTCGTGGAAGCCGGGCCGAAAGCCCTTGATGCGCTCGTTTGCACGGCTCGGATGCACGCGGTTGGTGAGCAGCACGATCACCAGATCGCGCTCCGGATCACACCACAGCGAGGTGCCGGTGAAGCCCAGGTGCCCGAAGGCGCGCGCGCTCATGCGCCGGCCTGCCGAGCTGTTTTCGGCGCTCTTGGCGTCCCAGCCCAGCCGGATCGTGGTGCCGTCGATCGGCTGCAACGCCCGCTCAACGAGTGAGCTGGGCAGGAAGTCGCCGTGACCGAGCAGCGAATCGAGCACCGCGCGGCCGAACGTCGCCACGCCGCGCGCGGTGCCGAACAACCCGGCATTACCGGCCACGCCGCCGAACGCGGCGGAGTTCTCGTCGTGAACCTCGCCGCGGATCAAGCGGCCGCGCCACTCGCACCACTCGGTGGGCGCCGCGTCGCGAACGATCTGCGCCCGCCGATCGGGCGCGAGCGTCGCCGGGAAAAATATCTCGTTGCTGATGCCGAGGGGCTCGGTGACTTCGCGCGCGACCACGCGATCCAGCTTCTCGCCGGCCGTTCGCGCGATGACCTCGCCCGCGATCATGTAACCGAGGTCGCTGTACAGCGGACCCTTGGACTCCGTCTCGGCCGGCCGGCGCGACGCTTCGCTGAGGATCCAGCGGCGTGCCGCTGCGGTTCCCGGGTCGTGTGGCACGTCCAGATACAGCCCACCCCAGTCAGCCAGACCAGAGCGATGGGTGAGCAACATCTCGAGCGTCGCCACCCCGCCCACGCCACCGCGCACATCCGTGACGATGCTGTCGGTGCGAACGTCGAGCGCGAGCTTGCCCGCGGCGACCAGTCGCAGCGCCGCGGTCGCCACGACCGGCTTGGTCAGCGAAGCCAGATCGTACGGCGTGCTGGTGCGCACTTCGGCTTCACCGGCGCGCAAACGCCCCGAAGCAACTTCCACGACATGTATCTGGTCGCCCTCACGCCAGTTGACGCAGGCCACTCCGCCTGGAAAAGCTTGACCCGCGACGCCGGCATCCATCAAACGCCCGGTCTCTCGCTGCACACGCTGCTTGAGTTCTTCGCTCACAGATTTGTCGTCTCTATCGGCTGATGGGGGCGAGCGTCCACAAAAACTAAACAGGCGTCCCCTCCACCCATGATGCACGCGCGGGTTACTGAACTTCCTTATGCTACCGCCAAATCGCTGAACGCACGCGGAAAAATTCGTACGGTCCCGGAGGATTTCAGGGTGGAAGAGCTGCCCGCATACCCGCCTTCGGGTCAGGGCGAGCACGTGTTCGTCCACTTCGAAAAAACTGGCTTGACGACGCAACAGGCCGTCGAACGCATCGCCTCCGCCCTCGGCGTCGACGCGCGCGCGGCCGGAGTGGCCGGGCAGAAGGATAAGCACGCCGTCACCACCCAGTGGGCGAGTTTCATCGGGACCGCGCCGGAAGCGGCGCGCGCGCTCGAGCTGCCGGGTATCCGGGTGCTGGATGCGAGCCGTCACGGCAACAAGCTGCGGACCGGCCACCTGCGCGGCAATCGTTTCGACTTGCGTTTGCGCGACACCACACGCGCAGATGTCGTCAGCGAGCTGCTCGGCGAGCTCAGTCGCATCGGCGTACCCAACTACTACGGTGAACAGCGCTTCGGCATGGGTGAGCGCAACGCCACGCGCGCCCTGTCGTTCGTCACGGGTCAAGCTCCGCCGCCACGCGATCGCTTCCAGCGCAGGCTGCTGTATTCCGCGCTGCAATCCGCGCTGTTCAACGCGTGGTTGGCAGCGCGCATCGAGCGCGGCGACTTCCAGCGCGCGCTGCCCGGCGATGTCATGCGCAAGGAAGACAGCGGCGGTCTGTTCGTGAACGAAGACCAGGCCGAGGCCGAGCGCCGCATGCTGGCCTGGGAGATCAGCCCGACCGGGCCGATGTTCGGGCCGGACATGCGGATGCCGGCCGGCGACGCGCTTTTGCACGAACAAGCCATCCTCGGCACAGCGGGTTTGAGTCTCGAGACCTTCGCGCGGCACGCCAAGCTCGGAGCCGGCACGCGCCGCAGCATGCGCGTCCGGCCGGCGGCGTGGCGGGTCTGCGCAGAGCAGGACGCAGTCACGCTCAGCTTCGAGCTACCTCCGGGCGCCTACGCCACTGCGGTGTTGCGTGAAGTCACCAAGGACGAGCCGGGCAATTCCGGAATGCTCGCGCCCTGATGGGCACGAGCATTCCGCTGATTATCGGTCGCGGGCACCGCTCTGGCTCCCAAACTGACGTGGTTGGGCAGGGTTCTGCGCGCAACCCCACCTAGCCCCGGATGTGCCACTGTGCGTGCTTGCCGGGAGCCTGGCCGTTGCGTACGGTGTGCTGCCTTCCCGTCCGGTCAAACAGCAAAAGTCATGGATATTCAGGAACGTCTGACTGCCTTCGCGCTGCTCGGCGCCACATGGGTCATGTGGCTGCTGATCGCCCTGTCTGTCATCAGCGTGGCGATCATGCTCGAGCGTGCGTATTTCTTCGCGGCAACACGCGACAACATCGACGCTCTCCGCAAGGACCTGCTCGACCTGCTCAAGCGGGGCGAGCTGTCGGCAGCGCGCAAACGCATGCAGAGCTCACGCTCCTTCGAAGCGAGCCTGGCGATGGCCGGGCTCGACTCGGCGGCGGACGGTGCACCAGCGGCCACCGAGCGCATCCAGGGCGAGGAGAAGATCGCGCGCTTGCAGATGGAGCGTAACCTGGCGTTCCTCGGCACGGTCGGCAACAACGCGCCGTTCGTCGGGCTGCTCGGTACCGTCATCGGCATCATCCGCTCCTTCCACAGCCTCGATGAGAGCCAGGGCAAGGTCACGGCGGGCTTGATGGCCGACATCGGCGAGGCGCTGGTCGCGACCGCGATCGGCATCATGGTCGCACTGCCCGCAGTCGCTGCCTTCAACTACTTCCAGCGCGTGATCAAGGCTCGCTTGTCGCGAGGTGGCGCGCTCGGCAGCGACGTGGTTGCCCATCTTTTGTCAGAGCGACCGGCCGAGCACCCGGCGGCAGCGGAGTGATGCATGGCTGGCTCTGCGAAGTCCGAAGACGACGAGATCATCTCCAGCATCAACGTCACCCCGCTCGTCGACATCGTATTGGTGTTGCTGATCGTGTTGATGGTGACCTCGAGCTACCTGGTCAACAAATCCATCAACGTGGAGCTGCCGAAGGCTGCCACGGGTGAGACCTCGACGCCGACGCTATCGATCTCCCTCGACGCGGCCGGCAAGCTCTACCTGGACGGCAACGCCATCGAACAGCCGGAGCTGAAGGAGAAGATCCGCGCGGCGTACGCAGCCGATCCGGAGGTCAAAGCCATCATCTCGGCGGACGGCCGCGTGACCCACGCGCAAGTCGTGACGATCATCGACACGCTGCGCCTGGAGAAGGTCACCAAGTTCGCGATCAACACCAGCCCGCTCGATCCGAAGGTCGCGAAGTGATCGATGAGACGGCAGGCACCGGCGGTGGCCGGAGGATCACAGCGCAGTCGGAGGACCCGGCCCGGCGCCGGCAGCTGACGGCTGCGAAGCCTGCCCCGAACCGCGGCAATGGCAAGGGCAACGGCGTGGCCGTGAGCCCGCAGCGCACAGCGGCGGCCAGCGTCGTACGTAGCCCCGGCGGAGCCGCTCCCGGCGCCCGCGCGTTCGGGGTGATCTGTATGAGCCTGGGCACTCACATGGCGCTGATGGGCGTGCTCGGCTTCATGCCCAGCGCCGAGGAGTTCTTCGCCGGGGGCAAGGTCGAGATGGAAGTCTACGAACCGCCGCCGCCGCCTCCTCCACCGCCTCCCAAGGTCGAGGAACCCAAGCCGCCGGACCCCGAGCCGCCGCGGCCAAAGGCTGCACCCAAGCCGGTCGCGCCGAAGGCTGCCGAGCCGGAGCCGCCCAAGCAGGATGCCAAGCCGGCGCCGGAGGCGCCCGTGGACCTCACCGGCGTCACGCTCACGGGTGGCGACGGTTCGAGTTGGAGCTCGGTGACCGGTAGTGGCGGCGCGCTCACCGGACCTGCGCCGCGTGTTGCAAGCGTAACCGGTCGCGATCGCGGCGGGAGTACACAGGGCATCGTCGGCGGCCAGGGCGACAAGCCCGTGCTGGTCGCAGAGGCGTCGCTGCTACGCAAGCCCGTCCCGCCCGACGGCATGGACGCGCTGCTCGAGCAGAATTTCCCCCCGCGTGCTCGAGCCCAGGGCGTATCGGGCTCGGCGTTGTTGAGCGTCAAGATCCTCTCGGATGGCCGTGTGGGCGACATGAAAGTCATGCGCGAGACCGGGGACTATGGCTTCGGTGTCGCGTGCCAGAAGACGCTGCGCATGCGCCGATGGCAGCCGCCGCTCGATCGGCGGGGCCAGCCGGTGGCCACCGAGATCCGCTATTCGTGCGAGTTCGAGGTCGCCTACTGAGCGTGCGCCCGCTTCGCACATGAACGCGCGTGTCGGGCTCGGCACGATCACGTTGCCAGCTCGGACCGTTCGATGCGATAGTCCTGCCTCGACGCGCGCTGTGTCTCGGTTGGGGAGTACACCTTTGTGCGGGCCGCTCACCGAATCGGCGTGCGGCACCTTAGTGATTGGGGCCGGGTGCCGAACCGTGCTGCGGCCCGGCAGCGGGAGAAACGAATGCGCGGGAGTTCGAGCTTCCTTGGCGTTGTGCTCATGCTCGTTGCGACGGCGCCGCTGGCTGCCCAGAGCGTTCCTACCGATCGCTTCTCCGTGAACCACTTCGTGCCCGCGATCGGCCCGGGCAACTACATCCAGGTCGACGGGGCCTCGGTCGGCGGGCACCTGTCACCCACGGTGGAGCTGCTGGTCGACTACGCCCATCGGCCGTTCGTGCTCTACGGTGCGGACTGCCCGTCCGACGTCGCCGAGGACTGCGATCTCGGCAAGGGCGACGTCGACATCGTGAAGTACCAGCTGACCACGACGGTCGCCGCCACGCTGTCGTTCGTGAACCGCGTGCAAGTCGGGCTCTCGGTACCGTTCGTCTACACGAACGGCGAAGGCTTCGCCGCCAGCGTGACCGGCCGCGATCAGCCGTACGTCTACCTGCCAGGCGGCTATGCGTTCGGTCCAGGCGATCCGCGCTTGTCGGTCAAAGTGCGGCTGGTCGGCGACAATCAGGGATTCTTGTTGGGCCTGATGGGTTACGCGACCGCGCCGCTCGCCGACGTGTGGGCCGAGGGCTACGGGCTCGGCTACAACGGCGTGACCGCGGGCGGCAGCCTGATCGCCGAGCTCAAGCTCGGGCGCTTCCGCGCAGCGGCCAACGTCGGCGGCGGTTACAAGCCTCCGAGCACGCTACTCGCGACCGAGATCGGTTCGGAGTTCACGTACGGAGTCGGCGCCGGCTTCGACATCACCTCGCTGCTCGGCGTCGTGACCGAGGTCGTGGGCTCGACCCGCTTCTCGGATGAGCTCGACGAAAACCCGGTCGAGTGGCGCCTGGCGGGCAAGCTCACGCAGGGCGACTTTGTGGTCCAGCTGGGCGGCGGCGCCGGCCTGGTGTCGGGCGCGGGCATCCCGAACTTCCGCGTGATCGGCGGCGCAGCGTTTCAGCCGTCCGGCGTGGACAGCGACGGCGACGGTGTCGGCGACAAGGTCGACGCCTGTCCCTCCGAGCCGGAAGACAAAGACGGCTACATGGACGAAGACGGCTGTCCGGAGGCCGACAACGACGGCGACGGCATCGACGACGCGGCCGACAAGTGCCCGAACGAGGCCGAGGATCCAGACGGTTTCGAGGACACCGACGGCTGTCCTGATCGCGACAACGACGGCGACGGCATCCCGGACGGCTACGACTCGTGTCCGAATGAGCCGGAAGACATGGACGGCGATCGCGACACCGACGGCTGCCCCGACAACGACCGCGATCGCGACGGTGTCGAGGACGACAAGGACAAGTGCCCGGACGAGCCCGAGGACACCGACGGCTACGGCGACGAGGACGGCTGCCCCGAGGTCGACTTCGATAACGACGGCGTGCCGGACGATCAGGATCAGTGCCCGGACGAGCCCGAGACCAAGAACGGCTTCGACGACGACGACGGTTGTCCGGACGAAGCCCCACCGCCGCAGGCACCTCAGCCGGGCGGTGGCGGCAAACGCCGGCGCTAGTCGTAGTTGCAGGTGTTTTGCCTGCAGCCATCAGCGGCGAATGTACGGCTGAGTAAGCCGCGCATTCGCCGTTGACGCGAGCGGCAAACGCGCATGAGATCTGCGGGTGACGAACTCCTCGCGTGTGATCGCGCTCGTTTGCCTATCCCTCGCAGCCATCGGCTGCCAGAAATCCGTCAGCGTGGTGACCGGCGAGCTGGTCGGCGTGTACTCGATCAGCGGCGCGCTGATCGACAACAGCTGCGGACAGACCGCTTTACCCACCGAGAACCCGCTCGATTTCGAGGTCGCGATCCGACTCGATGACAGCGTCGGTTACTGGCAGATCGACAAACAGCCCGCCCAACCCGGCGAGCTCGAGGACGACGGCAGCTTCCGCTTCAAGCACGAGGAGACGAAGCTCGTGAGCCGGATGCGCAGCGTGCGCGACCTCGAACCGCAAGACTTCAACAGTCAGGACCCCGACTTCGATCTCAAGACCTCCACCTGCGTGATGAAGGTGACCGAGGTCATCGAGGGTACGCTGGCGGTCAAGCTCACCGATCTGGCGGACGGCGGCATGGGCGACAGCAAGAACAAGACCGATCTCAAGGGCGACAACACCATCCAGGTCGAACCCACGTCCGACTCGGATTGCTCGGCCTGGCTCGCGGCGTTGGGCGGCACGTTCAACAACTTGCCGTGCTCCGCACACTACAAGCTGAAGGGCGAGCTGCTGGAATCCCAGAGAGATTAATCCGGAGGCCGGCGGATATAACTCAGCTCTCGGGCTCGGTCTGCGGCACGGGGGCGTCGGAGCTGTGGCCGTTGCCACGCGCCGGACTCTGCGTCCTGCGCTCCGCCAGCAAGATGATGCGGTTCGACTGCGCGCCGAAGAACACGCCGCGCGTCGCCTGCTGCCCGCTGACTTCCTTCACGCGGAAGCCGACCTGCTGCATCATCTGCCCGAGCTCGTGCAGCGAGTACAGTCGAATCGAGTACTCGCTCTCGGTCTGCCGGCCATCTTCGCGCATCATCGTGCGCTTCACGGTCAGGCGCGACGAGTAATAGTTGAAGTCGCTCTCTTCCATCACCACGCAGCCCTCGCCCTCGAACCACTGCAGGTTGGGTTGCGAGCCGAGCACGTGGTCGCGGTTGATTACCTCGAGCAGCAGGCGGCCACCTGGCTTGAGCGCGTTGGCGAGCCTGCCGAGCACTTCACGGTTTTGTTCGTCGTCGAAAAATCCAAACGTCGTGCCGACGCAGATCACCGCGTCGAAGGTGCCTTCGAAGCCGATGTCGCGGATGTCCTTGTGCAGGAAGTTGATGCGGAGGTTTTCCTGCTGCGCGTCCTCGGCCGCGCGCGTGATCATGGGCAGCGCCAGATCGAGCGCGACCACGAGACAGCCGCGGCGCGCGAACTCGAGCGCGTGTTGGCCGAGCCCGCAACCCACGTCGAGCAGCGCTGTGCCCTTGCTCACCCCGAGGCTGGCCTGCATGAAGTCGACCTGACGCGAGATCTGAGCGGCGGAAGGCCGGACCACGGTGCGCAGGTAGTCGTCGGAGAACAGCGTCTCCCACCACTGCCGGCGCCGAGGCTGGCGATTGCTGCTCTTGCGCGTCGGTGCGCCCATGGCCATACCCATACCACCTGCAACGACCGCAGGCGCGTTAGCTGCAGCCGA
>DATEOF010000233.1:0-66742 GCA_035274465.1 Polyangiales bacterium | reverse complement strand
GGCCCTGGGCGGGCTGCTGGCAGCGGTGGGTGGCGGCGCCGGGGTCGCAGCTGCCGGCGGCGGCACAGGTTGCGCGGGCGCGGGCTCGTTCGACCCGAAGGCCCGGCCGGTCTCCTCGAACGTATCGACCGCCGCGAACAGGCTCTCCATCACGTCCGGGGTCAGCTGGCGCGTGCCGTCGCGCAGCCCGCTCAGCAGCTCCTCGAGCTTGTGGCACACGGCCTCGAGCTTGCTCGCGCTCACCGCGCGCGCGGCGCCCTTCAAGCTGTGCGCCGTACGAAACAGCGTCTTGATCGCCTCCGCGCGCGCCTGATCGCTCGACCCCCGCTCGAGCTCGAGCAGCTCGCGGTTGAACGCCTCGACATGCTCGCGCAGCTCGACCAGAAACGTGGCCCGCAGGCGCTGTATCAGCTTATCCCGATCCAACGGCACCTCGTTCGATCGAGCCCAGGCGATCGCGCAGCCGGCCGCCGAGGATGCTCAGATCCTTGGCCGCTTGCTCCATCTGCCGGGTAGAGCTCAGGTTCTGGTTGGTGACCTGATTGATGTTCTTCATCGCCTGGTGGATCTGCGCGGTGCCGGCGGCTTGCTGGCCCGCCGAGGCGGCGATCTGGGCGGCCGACTGCGCCGCCTGATCGATGATCTCCGACAGGTTGCGGATGCTGTCGCCGGCCTGCGTGATCACCTTGGCGCCGCTGTTCACGCTCTTGGAACACTCCTCGGTGTTCATCACCGCGCTGCTGGTCGCCTTCTGGATCTCGCCCAGGATTTGTCGCACCTGAGTGGTCGCCTTCTTGGATTGCTCCGCCAGGGCCTTCACCTCGGCCGCTACCACGCCGAAGCCCTTGCCCTGCTCGCCCGCGCGCGAGGCTTCGATCGAGGCGTTCAGCGCCAGCAGGTTGGTCTGCTCGGCTATTTCGTTGACGGTGGTGATGATCTCGCCGATGGCCTGTGCGCGCTCGGCCAGGGCCAGGATGCTCTCGGCCGATGATTCGACCTGTTCCTTGACGGTGCCCATGATCTCGATCGAGTCCTCGACCACACGCCGACCGGCGCGCGAGTAGTCGAGCGAACGACTCGAGATCTCCGCCACTGCCTTGGCACGCTCCGCAGCTTGCTCGGAGGTCTGCACCACCTGGTTGACCGTGGTGACTGTCTCTGCGACCGCGGCGGCTTGCTCCTGCGCGCCCGCGGCCTGTTGGGTGGTACCGGCCAGGATCTCCGAGGTCGCCGACACCAAGCTGGCTGCCGTCTCGGAGATGGTCTGCAGCAAGGCTTCGATGCGTGCTCGCGCGCGCGCTTCGGTGTCTGCGGTGACCATCGTCTTGCTCAGGCTGTCGGCCATGCGGTTGAAGCTCTCGGCCAGCTGCGCGAGCTCGTCCTTGCTCTGCAAGCTGATGCGGTGCTTGAGGTTGCCGGAGCCGATCTGGTCTGCGCCCACGAGCAGCCCGCGTACGGATGCGGTGAGGTTGCGGGTGAACGCCACGCCGACGAGCACGATCACGCCCAACGCCAGGACACTTCCCCAGGCGATCGTGCCGAGCGACTCGGACGCCGTCGCTTCAGTCGTGGCGCTGCGCAAACCCAGCAGGCGCTGCTCTTCGCGCTCCACCTCGCCAAATGCGGCGCGTACTCGCTCCGAGCGCGCGCTCTCGTTCATGAAGGTGCGTCTGAGCTCGGCTGGGTCGCCAGCCTTCGTCGCGCGATCCTGGGTCAGTTTGTCGAGCGTGCCGGTGTGTTCGCTGATCGCGGCGCGCAGCTCGGTGAGCTGGCGTGTCTGCACGGGGTTGTCGCTGGTCAAGCGCGCGAGCTCTTCGACAGCCTGAGTGAGCGAGGCGATGGCGGAACGAAACAGCTGCAGATCGCTCTCGTCCCCGGTGACCAAGTAGCCCCGCGCGCCGATGCTGCCTTCGCGCGACGCGGCCAGCCCTCCGGCGACCTGTTCCAGGGCGCTGTGCGTGTGGGCGACCCAGCGACTGTCCTCGATGAGCTGGCTGGTGTTGCGATAGACGACGACCCCGACCGTGGCGAAGACGATCGATACCAACGCGAAACACACTGCGAGTTTGCGGCCGATGGTCACTGCAGATCCTCCTTTGACAGGGGTGCTGCTTCCCCGATGAACAGATCGCGATGGGCGAGCAAGCGAGCCGCGTGCAGGACGCTGCGCGCGTCCCGGGTCACCCCGAGCACGAAGTCTGCGGCGCGCTCGTTCGCCGCCAGCGCGCTCGGCTCGAGGTCGATGATCTCCTGCACGGCGTCGGCCCACAGACACAGCTCGGGCTCGCGCAGGCCGAGCACCAGCCAGCGCCCGCTGTCGGTGCTCGGCGCGGAGGCTTGCGCCAGCAGCTCGCGCAGATCGAACACCGGCAAGATCTCGCCGCGCAGGTTGGTCACGCCGCGCAGCTGCGTTGGTGCACCGGGTACGCGCGTCAGCACACCGGGCACGAGCAGCTGGTGCACGAAGCGCGTCTCGATCGCGAAGCGTTCCTGCCCCAGGCTGAACTGCAGCAGCTCGAGCTGTGAGGCATCGCGCGCGCGGCCCGGCACTCGTGCAGCTGCGAGCTGCGGCCGGGCCAAGAGAAGCGCGCGCTCCTCGAGCAGGCGCCGGCGGGCCTCGGCATCGAGCTCCTGCTCGCCGCGCGCGAGTCGGTCGAGGCGCCGGCGTGCGCCCTGCCAATCGAGCTCGATGCGCTCACGGCGACGGGTCAGGCTGGGCATCGTTTGGCGAGCTCCGAGAGGGCGTGTGCGGCGGCATTGGCCAGGCCTTGAGCGACGATGCCGTCACCGAGCGGCAGCTCCTCGTCCGGCGAGTGCTTGCTGGTGCAGGCGTCGAAGGTGTTACGGTAAGCGCGGCGCGCGCCTTCGAGGTCGTGCAGCCGCTCGAGGATCGAGGCGTGTGCGAAGTGGGCCATGGTGAGCGAGCGATCCAGGTATAGCGATCGACGTACTGCTCGCAGCGCGTCGTGCAGGCGCCGGCAGTCGACCAGCGTGATGGCGTGCAAGTAGTGCAGCTCGGCCGACAAGCCGTGCTTGCGCAGCGCATGCGTGCATGCGCGCTCGGCCTCCGCGGCGCCGGACTGGTTCCAGTGCGCGCGAGCGCCGAGCATGCACAGCCGCAGATCACTCGGGCGCCGGCGCGCGATCTCGATCACCTCGGTGTAGTCCGCGCGGTCGAAGGCGGTCTGCGCCCGGGCGTGAGTCTGCGGACCCTCCGCGTCTGTTCGCCGCGCGAGGCGCCGGTAGGGTGCAACACTGCCGAGCGCCGTCGGCTCTGCAGCCAACCGCTGCGGCTCGAGCGCCGGCTGCTGGATCGCCAGCGGCACATCGACGGGTCGCCGGTAGCAGACGCCGTTCGGGAACACCACGATCTCGAGCGGCGAGTGCTGGCCGAGCGGTGGATCGGACGGGCCGCCGATCAGCCAACCGCCCGGTGCCAGGCGCTCGAACAGCCCGCGCTCGCAGCGCGCGATGCTGTCGGGATCGAGGTAGATCAGCACATTGCGGCACAGGATCAGGTCGAACGTGCCGATCGCGGCGCTGGCCTCGGGCGTGGAGAGATCGAGCAGGTTCAACTTCGCGAACTGGACGTGGGCGCGCAGCGCGTCGGAGATCACGCGCTCGCTGCGTTCCTGGCGGAAGTACAGCGGCAAGAGCTGTGGATCGCAGGCGCGAAACGACCACTCGCGGTAGCGTCCGGTGCGAGCGCGCTCCAGCGCAGTCTGCGAGAGGTCGGTGCCGAGCACGCTGGCGGTCTCGAGCTTGCCGGCGCGATCGAGCGTGATGGCCAGCGAGTACGCTTCCTCGCCCGAGGCGCAACCCGCGCTCCACACCCGCAGCGGGTGGTTCGAGCCGCGGCGCTCCACGATCGCGGGCAAGACGGTGTCGGTGATGAACGCGAACTGTTCCGGGTTGCGAAAGAAATACGTCTCACCGACGGTGATCTGATCGATCAGCTCCTGCCACAACGCGCCGGCCGCCAGGCGCTGTGCGAGCTCCGCGATGTCGCGCAGGCCCGACCGGGCGACCACCTCGCGTGCGGCCCGCTCCAGATCCACGGGGCTGCGCGTGGTGACGATGCCCAGACGTTGCGCGACGAGCTCTGCGACGTTTTGCAATGCGGGGTCGGACCAGGGCATGTTCATTCGGCTGCGGGCTCCGCCAACTGTTCGGCTCCGGGAAGCGCAGCTTCGAGCTGCTCTGCCTCCGCCTGGGACAGGAACGCGTGCAGATCGTGGATCAGCACCAAGCCGCTCTCGGTTGCGGCGACACCGGCGACGTGCTCGAGCGCGCCGGGCAAGTTGCCTGCAGCTGCCAGCGGCACGACCGCCAACATCGAGATCCCGAGCGCGCGGTCCACATGCAGGGCTACGCGGCGCGGGCCCGCCTGGCCCAGCAGGAAGTGGTCGCTCGGGTCGAGCGGCTTCGGAGGCAGCGCGAAACGACGGCGTACGTCCAGCACGGGGATGATCTCGCCGCGCACATCGATGATGCCGAGCGTGATGGCAGGCGATTTCGGCAAGCTGCGAATCGCAACGGCGCGCAGCACCTCGATCACGTCGCACAATGGCAGGGCGTAGCGTTGTGCCGAGATCTCGAACAGCAACGCCTCCAGATTGGTGCGTGCGCTCACGCTATCGGCTGTGCCGAGGCTCACGCTGACCACCCACCTGCATCGCCAGCTAACCTCATCGCTCCTCCCCACGTGCGGACGCACAATTTTCCGTTTTCACGCAATCATCGGCCTGCGCTTCCTACAGCGTCAATGACCTGGAATTCTCATGCGTCCCGCGCGCGGGCTGTAGGCGCATTCGTGGACCGTCCGCATAGCCGTCTGGAACTAACAGCTGGTCACTGACACTGACCTTTGGTCACTTGTGTCCCAAGGGCTGAAGTCGCGCGGCAAGCGTGTGGGTGGAGTACGAATGCGTGATCGAAAGCGGTCGATCCGAACATTCGGTGGTCGTGCCGGTCCGTCCAAGGAGGTCAGCATGTCTGCAGTGGCTCGGGGCGTGAGCATCTGGTTGGCTGCCCTGGCGCTCGCAGCGCTGGGCTGCGCGTGTTCTGGCGAAGTGGACGACGGCCGCGGCACCTCTGCAGCTCCCAGCGGCGCTGGCTCGGCCGCGCCTATGCCGGGTAGCGGCCCTGGCATGCCGGGGTCGAATCCGGGTGCCTCACCGGCGGTGCGACCCACCATTCCGGCTACTCCGGCGACCGATTCGGTCTGGCCGGCTGAGACGGCTTTGTCCGTGGCTCGCAAGGTCAAGAACCTGCTGGTGGGCCTCTCGCCGAATGACGCGGATGTCAGCGAGTTGAGCGCGCACGGCGCCCTCGGGTTGCAGCGCTTGATCGACACCTGGATCGGAGCACCGGAGTTCGAGCCGCTGTTCAAGGCCAAGCTGCTGGTGTTCTTCCGCAACGCCTACCAGCAGACTGGTTTCACACCGACTGAAGACTTCAAGCCGCAGCTGCTCGAGAATGGGGGCTTCGACTTCGGGCCGTTCGGTAAGGGCGCGGTGGGCGACGACGCTTTCACGCGCCTGGTGCAAAACCTCGAGGAGAGCTTCGCGCGCACGGCGCTGCAGCTGATCGCCGAGCGCAAGCCGCTCACCGAGGTGCTGACCACCCGGCGCTTCATGCTGACCACCGGCTTGAAGAGCCTGTACCTGCAGATCGAGATGCCGAATGATCAGCCGTTCGCCTTCACGCGACGCGCGACCAACGCGGCGCCGGTGGCCTGGAAGGTCGACTACAGCGGTAACCCGATCCCGCTGGAGCAGAGCCTCGACCCGAACAGTCCCAACTTCATGGTCTTCGACGACCAGCCGCCCGTAGCCGCCAGCGCGTTCGGTCGCGGCGGTGGCATGTTCCAGACCTGCCGCGGCGGCACGGCCATGGGGGCAGACGGCGCAGTGGTCGCGATGGGCACGTTCAACGGCAACGCGCAGCTCTTCCAGCGCATGCTGGGCTTCACACCGCGCTTCCCGTACTCGGCGCAGCCCACCTGTTGGGAGCACGCGGCCAAGCCGTACTTCAGCGTCGAGGACATGTCGGACTGGCAGTGGGTGAACATCCGGCCGATCAACGACGGCGAGAATTACCTTCGGCCCTACGACTTGCCCGCGCTGCGCAAGACCACCGAGCTCGCGCTCAAGCTGCCGCGCGTCGGCTTCTACACGACCCCGGCGTTTCTCGCGCTGTGGAACACAAACGACAGCAACCAGCACCGCGTCACTGCCAACCAGACCCTGCTCGTGACGCTCGGCGTGTCGCTCAGTAGCGACAGCGTGATCGTCCCGCTCAGCACCGCGGGCCTCGACAGCGCGCACTCCACGACCGGTTCGGAGTGTTACGGCTGCCACAAGACCCTCGATCCGCTGCGCGAGTTCTGGGGCAACCAGTTCGACTTCAACGACCGCAACGACTATCCGACGCGTGGCTTCATGATGACCGCGCCGAACCCGCGGCCCAAGGCGCTGGGCGGTGGCTTCGCGATCGGCAACGTCAACACCATGGGCGCGAGCATGATGGACCTGGGCGGATTCCTGACGCAGGTGTCGAACGACACGCCGCAGGGTCCAGTCAGCGGCTTCGCTGTAGAGATGACGCGCAAGCTGTGCTTCTACGCCAACTCGGAGGACTGCAGCAGCAGCGACCCCGAGTTCATGCGCATCGCGCGCGCCTTCCAGACCTCGAACCACGACTTCCTGGTGCTGGTCAAAGAGTTCTTCGCTTCGCCGCTGGTCACCAACGTGGGCGCGGCCGCCGCGGCACAGGCGACCGTCAGCATCTCGCGCCGCGATCACCTGTGTGCCGCGCTATCCAACCGCATGGGCAGGCCCGACCTGTGCGCGCTCGCGGCCAGCATGCCGACCCAGCAGCAGAGTGCGACTGCGCGCATCGCCAGCAGCGTGGCTGCCGACGCCTTCAGCCGCGGCTCGGAGTCGCCGATCACCTCGAGCGATCCCACGATGTTCTACCGCGCGGCCACCGAGATGTTGTGCGAGAACCTGGCCAACCAACTGGTCGACGCCATGGCCGGCAGCGTGTACAGCAGCGCCAACCTGGCGACCGCGCTGCCGGACATGGTCGAGAAGCTGATGGGCATCCCGCCCGGTAGCCCCAAGCACGCGGCGGCCCTGCAGATCCTGCAAGGGCACTACGACGAGGTGCTGGCCCAGAACCGACGCCAAACCACGCCGGCGCTGCGCTCGGCGTTCGTGCTCGCGTGTGAGGCTCCAACCGCTTTGTCCGTAGGGCTGTGAGGTCGACATGAAGAACACGATCACGAGACGCGAAGCTCTCCTCGGCAGCTTGATCTCGGGCAGCTACCTCGGCCTGCGCGCGATGGCGACCGGCCTGCCGGCCTGGTACCTGGCCGATCCGCGCCGCGCCACCGCACAGGATCTCGAGTGCACGATCGCGGCCAAGGAGAAGCTGCAGTACCTGATCGTCAGCGCCTCCAGCATGGGCGACCCGATCAACTGCAACTGTCCCGGCACCTACGAAGCACCCGAGATCATCCATCCCATGCAGCCGGAGATGGCAGCGACTCCGCTGATGCTCGGCGGCAAGATGTACCAGGTCGCGAAACCCTGGGCGACGGTGGAAGCCGGTGGCGCGCTGCAGGCCGCGACGCACGGGCGCATGCTGTTCTTCCATCACTCCACGCGCACCACCGTCCACGGCGACCAGCCGAAGGTGATGAAGCTGCTGGGCGCGACCAATCGCGGCGAGATGCTCGTGTCGGCCTATGCGAAACACCTCGCCACGTGTTTCGGCACCGTGCAGCGCGAGCCGATCGCCGTCGGTGCGCGCGGTAACGCAAGTGAATTGGTCAGCTTCGCAGGCCGCACGCTGCCGGCCGTCTCTCCGACGCAACTCAAGCAGCTGCTCACCGGATCGCGCACCGATCCACTCGTGAAGCTCCGCCCGCTGCGCGACGCCGCGCTCGATCGACTGAACGAGCTCGCCAAGAGCGAAGGTAGCCCGGTCCAGAAGGCCTTCCTGGACTCGCTCGCCCTCAGCCAACGCCAGGTGCGAGCACTTGCCGAGCAGCTCGCGACCACGCTGATGGCCATCACCGCCGACGACGTGAACGGTCAAGCCCTCGCGGCTGCGGCGCTGATCTCGGCCAACGTCACGCCGGTCGTCACGATCCGCATCCCATTCGGCGGCGACAACCACTCGGACCAGGATCTGCAGACCGAAGTCACGCAAACGGTCTCGGGTGTGCAGGGCATCCAGGCCGTGCAGAACGCCCTCGGCATGCTCAACCTCACGGACAAGGTCACCTTCGCCACCCTGAACGTGTTCGGCCGCAACCTCAACGGCATCGCCAAGGTCGAGTCGCGCAGCGGCCGCGATCACTACGGCAACCACAGCGTCATGTTGATGATCGGCAAGAACGTCAAGGCGGGCGTCATCGGCGGCGTCGCCAAGGGCGGCAGCAGCGGCGCCTACGTGGCCTCCGACATCGACTCCACCAGCGGGGCTGCAGCCATGGGCGGCGACATCAAGGCGGCGGAGACCCACGTGTCGGCGGCCCGTACTCTCGGTGCGGCCCTCGGCATCCCCGACGACATGGCGGCGGAGGACTACGTGGCGAGCGCGGGTGGAAAGGTCGTGCGGATGGGCCTGATTTGAGGGAGCGCTTCGCGGCGGGGCCCGGTTTTCTATTCAGGTAATCGCGTTTCTGTTTCCAGTTGCTAGGCCCTCTCGTCTCGGCAGAGAACTAGCAACTGGAAACATGAACAGGAGCTCGACCTAGCAATCTGAGAAGCGCCCCTTCTCACGCGCTTGCAGGCAGGCTGCTTCTCGGCCGCTTCCACTCCAGTGGCAAGCGAATCGACAATGTAGTCCCCTGCGGCGACGTCTCGACGTCGAGCCGGCCCTGGTGCTGGTCGACCACGACCGAGCGCGCGTGTGCCAGCCCCTGGCCGTGATCTTCGGGCGCTTGCGAGCCGAGCACCGGATCCATCACGCGCTGGATGACGTTGCCGGTGATGCCCCGGCCATTGTCGCGGATCTCGATCAGCGCCCAGGGGGCGTCGACGCGCGTTCGGATGGAGAGCTTGCCCTTGGGTTGCGCCGTCGCGCCGCTGCGCGGTGACATGGCTTTGGCCGCGTTCATGACTGCGTAGAGGACGACTTGTTTGATCGTCACGCCCACGCACGGGACTTGCGGCAGGGCCTCATCGAGGTCGAGGTCGAGCTCGCCGACCTGATGCCACTGGCCGCGCGTGACCGCGAGCGCGGCGCGCACCAGCTCGTTGAGCGACTGTGCGCCGCGCTCGAACAGACCCGGCCGCGCGAACTCGCGCATCACTGCCACCACGCGCGCCACGTGTTCGATGCCCTGCTTGGACTCGGTGATGCAGCGCGGCACCTCCTCCATCACGTAGTCGTACTCGATGCGCGAGAGCGCGTTCTCGACCTGCTCGGCCGCCACCGGCAGCTCGCGCAGCTCGGCCACGACGGCGCCCAGTGCCTCGAAGCTCTCCGCGAGGAACGCCAGGTTGTCCTGGATGTACTGGGCGGGCGTGTTGAGCTCGTGTGCGAGGCCTTCCGCGACGTGACCGATGGCCTCGAACTTTTGGTACTCGCTGCGGCGCAGGCGCGCGACGCTCAGGCGCCGGTGCGCCTGCAGCAGCTCGATCTGAGTCCCGACGCGCGCCAGCAACTCCTCGGGCTGCGCTTGCTTCGGGATGTAGTCGTTGGCGCCGCCGCGAAAGGCCTTGACCTTGACTTCATGATCGTCGCGTCCGGTCAGCATCAGCAGCGGCAGCTCCACCGGGCTGTGCGCCTGGCGCGCGAAGCGCAACACTTGCAGCCCGCTCATGTCGGGCATCTCGTAGTCGCAGATGACCAGAGAGATGGAGCCCTCGCTGATCGTGCGCAGCGCCTGGGTGCCGTTCTCGACGCTCAGCACCTCGATGCCCGGCAGCTGTTCGATCACGCTTCGGATGTAGGTACGGCTGAGCTCGGAATCATCCACGATCAGGACGCGCACGCGCGCTCCCGAACCGAGATCCTCGCCGCTGTGAGCTGCAGGCTGGGTCTGTGTCACGTGCAGTCTTTGGGATTGTACGTCACGGCAGCCCGCGTCGCGCGCTGACCTGAAAGATCGCGCGGAGTAGCTGTTCGGCCTCCCAAGCTTTGGCCACTTGACGCCTAGCGCTGACTACCCATGTGTCCGGGATGCGTGCGGTCGTGTGGTTTCGAGGCAAAGATCTGCGGCTGCGCGAGCATGCGGCGCTCGCGCGCGCCAGCCGAGGGTGCCGCGAGCTGATCCCCGTGTTCGTGCTCGCGCCCGAGTACTTCGAAGGCACCGCTGCGGCGGGCAGCGCGCCGCATCGCGTGCAGTTCTTGCTCGAGTCGCTGGCCGAGCTCGCAGCGGGCTTGACGGCGCTGGGTTCGCGGCTACTCGTCCTGCGAGGGCCTGCGCTGCGTGCACTGCCGGAGCTGGTGGCGCAGGCGCGCGCGGATCGGGTGTTCGCGATCGGGGCCTGCGAACCGGGCGCGCGTCTTCGCGACCGCCAGCTCGCGGCGCGTCTGTCGGTGCCGTTCGAGCTCTGCGGCTACGAGACCCTGCGCGAGCCGGGTACGCTGCGCACGGGCTCGGGCGGGCCGTTCCAGGTCTACACGCCGTTCGCGCGCGCCGCGCTGGCTGGCTTCGAACGACCGCAGCTGACAGCTGCCATCGAGCATCTGCCGCCCTGGCCCGCGCAGCTCGCGCTGCAAGGTGAGGTAATCCCCACGCTCGCCGAGCTCGGACTCCGCCACAACCCGAACCTACAGCTCGGTGGCGAGCGCGCCGCGCTCGACCGGCTCGAGCGCTTCTTGCACGACCACGCCGCGAGGTACCACGAGCTGCGCGATCGGATGGACCTGCCGGGTACGAGCCGCCTGAGCGCCGATCTGCACTTCGGCACGCTGTCAGCTCGCACGATCTACGCGAGCGCGCACGCTGCGCTGGCCGATCGGCAGCCGCGTGCGTGGGAGCGCTTTCGCGCCGAGCTGCTCTGGCGCGAGTTCGCGCACCACACGCTGTTCGACCGGCCCGACGTCCTCACGAAGCCCTTTCGCCGGGACTTCGAAGGCTTTCCGTGGCGAAGAGACGAGCGGGGCTGGTCCGCCTGGGCCACGGGCCACACGGGTTACCCGATCGTCGACGCCGCGGCGCGGCAGCTGCTGCGCGAGGGCTTCGTACACAACCGCGCGCGGATGGTTGCGGCCAGCTTCTTGACCAAGCACCTGGCCATCCACTACCGGCGCGGCGAAGCGCACTACTTGCAGTGGCTGACCGACGGCGATCCGGCGTCGAACAACCTGGGCTGGCAGTGGTGTGCGGGCTCGGGTGTCGATGCCCAGCCGTACTTTCGCGTGTTCAACCCGATCAGCCAGGGAGAACGCTTCGATCCCGAAGGCGCGTACGTGAGGCGCTACGTTCCGGAGCTGGCGCGTTTACCCACGCGCTACATCCACGCGCCGTTCGACGCGCCGCCCGCAGTGCTGGAGCGAGCAGGGGTCTCGCTCGGCACGACGTATCCCGAGCCCGTGGTGGAGCATGCTGCCGCTCGCCAGCGCTTCCTTTTGATTGCCTCGGAGCACGTCGGCAGAAAGCGCGGCTCCTCTCCGCGGATGTGAGGCCGCCGCGCACTACACGGTCCAGGAGACAACACGTAAACTCGAGCTGTGGATACGCGGATCTGGTCGAGCCAACCCCCGGCAGATCCTCCGCGGCCCAGCCAAGTTCCGAGCCGCAGACCGCAGGAACGCTACGGGCTGCAGGGTACGTTGGGTCGGGGTGGGGTGGCCGTGGTGCACGCGGCGACCGATCTCGCGACGGGTGAACGGGTCGCGCTCAAACGTCTGCGCGCACAGGACGACCCGGCGCTGCAGCAGCGCATCGTCGAGCTCTTCGAGCGCGAGTACCACACGCTGGCTCAGCTCGCGCATCCGCACATCGTGCGCGTGTACGACTACGGCATCGACGCCGAGGGGCCGTACTACACGATGGAGATGGTCGATGGCGGCGACCTGCAGCAGCTGGCGCCGTTGCCCTGGCGGCGCGCGTGCGCGATCGCGCGCGACGTGTGCTCGGCGCTGTCCCTCTTGCACTCGCGGCGACTGGTGCACCGCGACATCAGCCCGCGCAACGTACGCTGCGGCCGCGATGGGCGCGCCAAGCTGCTCGACTTCGGCGCGCTGGCGCCGTTCGGTGCCAACAAGTTCCTGGTTGGCACGCCCGGCTGTTGCGCACCCGAGAGCGTCAACCTGCAGCCGCTCGACGGACGTGCGGACCTCTACGGCCTGGGCGCGACGCTCTACTACTTGGTGGTCGGACGGCACGCCTATCTGGCGCGACATTTCTCGGCCTTGAGCGAGTGTTGGTTGAACGGCTTCGTGCGGCCGTCGCAGCTCACGCCGGAGCTGCCGCCCGCGCTCGACGAGCTGCTGCTCGATCTGTTGCGGCTCGAGCCCGATGCCAGGCCGGCGAGCGCCGCCGAGGTCATGCAGCGCTTGTCTGCCATCGATGGCGAGACCGACATCGAACAGCAGCGCGTGGCGCGCGCGTACCTGGTCACGCCCACGCTGGTCGGCCGTGAGGAACAGCTGGCCCGCGTGAAGCGCAAGCTCGACCGAACACTGAACCGCGGGCGCGGCAATAGCTTGGTCGTGTCGGGACCCGCCGGGGTCGGCCGTTCGCGCTTCCTGGATGCCTGCGTGCTCGAGGCCACGCTGCTCGGGGCGAGCGTGGTGCGCACGGATGCGGATGACGCTGCCAGCGGCGAGTGGGGTGTGCTGCGCGCGCTGGTCCGCCAGCTGTTCACGATCATGCCGCAGGCGGCGCTCGAGGCCTCGCGCCCGCATGCCGGCGTGCTGGCGCGCTTTGCTCCCGAGGTGTTCGTCGCCGATCTATCGGAGGCCGCGACGCTATCGCTGCGACCCTCGCAGCCCGAGGAAGGCGTCGCCTCGCGCTCGCAGCTGCAAGCGGCGCTGCAGGCCTGGCTGACCGCGCTCTGTCGCCGCCGTCCGCTGCTGGTCGCGGTGGACGACTTCGGGCGCATCGACGAACCTTCTGCCGCGCTGCTGTCGTTGCTGTCGCACGATGTGGTCGACGGCCTGTGTCTGCTGGTCACCACGGAGATGGATGCGCCCGTGCGCGCTCCGGCCGCGCAGCGCCTGGTGCAGGAAGCCGCGGCGCTGGTGCAGCTGCAAAACCTCGGGCGCGAGGATGCCGAACAGTTGCTCAAGTCGCTGTTCGGCGAGGTGCCGAACCTGTCTCAGCTCGCGCATCGCCTGCACGGCCTGACTGCGGGCAATCCTCGCGACCTGCTCGGGCTGGCGCAGCACCTGGTCGACCACCGCGTGCTCAGCTACGAAGCGGGTGCCTGGACCCTGCCCGCGCAGATCGACGAGTCGAACCTGCCGAGCAGTATGGCCCAGGCGTTGCGCGCGCGGCTCGAGCAGATGCCCGAGCTCGTGCGGCAACTGGCCGCGGTATGTGCGCTGTGCCCCGACCAGGCGTTCGGCTTCGAGGAGTGCGAGCTGTTGTCCGAGCGCACGGCAGCCAGCCTGATGCTCGATCTCGACGAGCTGGTGAACGCGCAGATCCTGCGACGAGTGGACGATCGTTTCGGCATCTCGCGGCCGGTCTGGGTGGGCGCGTTGCGTTCGCTGCTCACGCCGGCGCTCGAACGCAGCTTGGAGCGGCGGCTGGCTTTGGTCTTCGAGCGCCGTGGTCAGGACTTTCGTGCCGGGCAGCACTGGCTGCGCGCCGGCGAGCAGAGCCGCGGACTCGACGTGTTGGTCGCGCACGCCCGCACCTCGCAGCATCAGACGGCCAAGAGCTCGGAGGCCTTCTACCGCTACGCGGAGGCGCTGCCGCCCGACTGGTTCGACACTTACCAACGGTCGCTCCAGCTGTGTGGCGAGCTGGATCGACCGGCGCGCGACGCGTTCACGCTGCGCAGTCGGCTCGCCGGGATCGTGCCGGCGTTCGCGGTGCCGGACCGCGGCAATGCCGACGCGCTGCTCGGGCAGCTGGTGCGCGACAGCGGCCTCGGCGATTGGCACGCGCTGCCGGACACGCTCGAGCCCACGGAGCGAATCCGCACGGCGCTGGCGCGCGCCGAAGCGCGCTATGCCGAGACTCCGGATCGCGAGCGCGTGCTGCCACCGTCCGAGGCGATCGGCCTGTTCTCGCGCACGCTGACCTCGGCGACCGGTCGAGTCACCGTGGGCATGGACGTCGTGTACCTGCGTAGCATGCCCGATCTGCGGCCGTTCGCGCCGATCTCACCTGCGCTGGCGCTGCTCTCTCACCTCCGCGAGGGCGTGGAGGCGCGCTACACGGGACGCATGGAGCAGGCGTGCGAAATCTACCGGCGCGTGCTCGAACGCACCGCGCAACCGGATCGCGCCGGGTTGGACGCGTCGTACTGCGAGTTCATCCGGCTCGCGGTGATGAACGCGCTCGACATCATGGAAGCATGCATGGGGCTCGGCGGGCGCCGCTCCTTTTGCGCGCCGGTGGCCTCGCATCCCGCGTTTCATGTCAACGCCATGGCGACGCGCGTGGTTCACCAGTTGTTTCAAGGCGACATCCGCGCGGCCGACCAGTCGCGCAAGCACGTCGAGCGCCTGCGCATCGAGATGCGACAGCTCTACGACGGGTCGTCGCTGTCGTGGGAGATCGTGGCGCACACGATCTGCGAGGACCTCACGCGCGTGCGCCAGGCGCTCGGACAGATGGAGCAGCTGGCACAGCGCTTTCCCGGCTGGCGAGCCCTCTCGAACTACGCGCTGGCCGAGTATCACCGCATCCGCCGTGACCCGCTGCGCGCCGCCCAGGCGCTCGAGAACGCGCTGGCGTTGGCGCGGCCGGGCGAGCACATGCTCTGGTCGCTGATGGCTGCGAGCCAGGTGCGCACCCTGGCCGCGCTGGAGCACAAGGCCGAGGCGATGGCGCTGGCCGAGCGCCACCTGCTGCGCGCGCAGGAGCTCTCGCTGGGTTGTATGGCCGAGCCGCTGTGGCAAGCGTTGGCGTTGTGTCAGGCGCAGGTTGGGCGTGCCGAGGCCGTGCAGACGGCGCAAGCCAGCGTCGCGCGTGCGAATGCGCTGGGTGTCACCGGCATCAACCTCGGCGTGGCCTACGAGACCTGCGCAAAGGTGGCCCTGCTGCTCGGCGATCTGGCGGGCTTCGAGGACCACGCCGAGGCCTGCTACGAAGCCTACGGCTGCTATCGAAACCCGGCGCTGCTGGCCAAGTATCGGCGCCTGCGGCAGGAAGCCGAGCTGCAAAAACCCGCGCCGCAGCGCAAGCGCATCAGCTCGCCGGACGCCTACGTCTCGCGCACCGGCATCCCGATCGCCGTGGCGCTCGACCAGTGCCGCAGCGCGGCGGAACGTGCGCGCATGGCGCTCGGCATGCTGATCACCGAAGCTGGAGCGCGCGGCGGCTTCCTGTTCAGCATGGGCGTGGAGCAAGCGGAGTGCCTGGCGACGGTCGGAGAGATCGCCCTGCCGGACGAGCTGCTGCCTCGCGTGACCGACTACCTGCTCTCGCAGTCACAAGACACTCCCACCACCTCGAGCGATGCCGACGATACGAGCTCGAGCGAATGGCTCGACGAAGTTGGGTCGCGCTACCGACCGGTACTGCTCTGCCATGATGCGACCGACAGCTGGTCGGTGATGGGAGTGGCGCTGATCGCGCTGGCGGAGACCGGCGTGTTCTTCCAGCCTTCGCGCATGGCCAGCGCGATCAGTCGCTACTGGGCGGACCACGGTGAGTCGGCGCTGATGTTCGTGAATGACGGCTAGACTGCCAGGTTCGAATGGCACGCTCCCCAGCCTCACGGCCCAGTGCAAAGTCCAGCGCGAGGGCGCGCGTGCTTTGCGTGGTGCGCCCGGTCGCGAGGTTCGACAGCGGAGCCACCTGGAGGATCGTGCAATCGTCAGGAGGGTTCGTGATGAACTCGACTGCGTTGCGATAGGCCACGTGTGAGCTTCGCAGCGCGCGTGCGAGCGGCGGTGATGCGCGAAAGGCGAGGGCCGCGAGCCGGGCGTAGCTGCTCTTGCGCTTGATGAACCCTGCCGGTCGCGAGCGCAGGACGATGATGCGGCGTGCACCGCGGCGATAGGCTTCCTGCACGGGAATGGGAGCGGAGATGCCCCCGTCGAGCAGCCGCTGCTCTCCGACGTGTGCCGCGCTTCGACATAACAGTGGTAGCGCGCACGAGCTCTTGAGCGCCTGCATGAGATCGGACTCTCCGGGTTCGAGAAAGACCGGCCCGCCGGTCGTGTACGAGGTGGTCGATACCACGAGCTTCACCGGGCTCGCCGTGAGCTTCGCGCAATCGAGCGGAACGTCACGCTCGGTCGCATGCCACAGCCAGTCGAAGTCCACCCAGTCGCCTCCGCGAATGAAGCGCCTGGGGTCGATGAATTCACGGCGCGTCATGTACCGCGTGAACACCGTGAACGTTCGGCCGCGATGACCTGCCAGGTGTGAGGCCAGGATGCAGCTGCCCACCGAACACCCGATCGCCAGATCGAACGGTTGAAAGCCCTGCTCTTGAAACACCTCGAGCACGCCGCTCGCGAAGATCCCGCGCATCGCGCCGCCCTCGACGACCAGCGCCGTCCGGGCGGTCACGACACACCTCGAATGAAGTCGTAGTGAATCATGCAGGCTGAATAAGCCTGGAATCGCCGCTTCACAAACCAGCTTTTCTTTCGCAAGATAAGCTCCGCTTATCCATGCAGTTTCGAGATCTGCCGCCGCTCCACTTCTTGCCAGCGTTCGAGGCCGCGGGTCGGCTCGGCAGCTTCAAGGCCGCGGCCGAAGAGCTGCGCCTCACGCCACCGGCGATAAGCCAGCAACTCAAGGCGATCGAGGATGCGCTCGGCGTCGCGCTGTTCGAGCGCCGTGGGCGCACGGTTCGTCTAACCGCGGCGGGCGAGACCTACCTGCGCGACGTCCAGCAGCTGCTCTCCGAGGCCGCCACTGCGACGCGTCGGGTACGAGAGCGTTCGACACAGCGCGTGCTGCGCGTGAGCATGCCGGACTTCGTCGCCTACGACTTCATGCTCGCGCGCTTGTCGCAGCTTCGAGCCGCCTTTCCTGGAATCGAGCTGAGCCTGGAGGTTTCGCCGCGTGTCGTCGACTTCGCGACCTGCGACATCGACGCCGCCTTTCGTGTTGCAACCGGCAGCTGGCCGAACCTCGTTTGCCACGAACTAGGCGACGCGCAGGTGGCGCTCGTGTGCGCGCCGGTGCTGGCCAAGCAGATCCGCAGCGTAAGCCAGCTGTGCAACCACGCCTTGATCGAGCTGCGAGGCCAGGAGCGGCGCGGCTGGCGAGCCTTCATGAAGAAGCACGGGCAGTCGGAGCCGGAACAGTTGTTGAGCTTCGACGGCTACATCGAAGTCCTGCGCGCAGCCGAGCAAGGACTGGGCATCGCCTTCGGTATCTTCCCGATGGCCACCGAGTGGGTCACGAGTGGGCGATTGGCCGTGCCGTTGCCCTTGCGCGTGCCATTCGGAGGCAAGGTCAGCTTCGTGTATCGCAAGACCGAAGCGCGCGATCCCCTGTTCCTCGAGCTCGCCACCTGGCTCCGCCAACAGTACGCAGAGCTGCCAGCGTTGCCGCCCGGTCGCGTGCTGCGCCGCGTACGCCAGGGTCCAAAGCGGTGACGCGGAGTCCCAACGAGAGTCGCCGCATGTTCCATCACGCGTACGTCGGCTCAATCTCGCGCCACGTGCTGCGTGCACGGCATCACCAGCTCGCAACGAGTGCCTCGTGCGTCCGCCGACGTGACCTCGATCGTGCCGCCATGAGCCGCCAGCGTGGTGCGCGCCAGGTACAAGCCGAGGCCAAGCCCTGCGTCCGCGCCCGCCCGCACGTAGCGCTCGAAGATGCGCGGCAGAACATCCGCCGGAATGCCGGGGCCGCGATCCAGCACGGTGACGCGCACGGCAGGTTCGCCTCCGTGCACGGTCTGCTGTAGCTCGACATGCACGGGTGCCCCGCGCGGCGAGTGTTTGACGGCGTTCGACAACACGTTCTGAATGGCCTGCGAAAGGCGGCCGCGGTCGGCGACGACCGCTAGCGGCTCGGCGTAACTCGAGACGAGCACTTCCACGTCGGGACGCGCAATCGCACCAGCGCACTCGCGCACCAGCAGCACGAGATCGAAGGCCTGACAGCTCAGCGACAGTAGGCCTTGCTCGATGCGCGCGACGTCGAGCAAGTCGGTCATCAGAGCGCCCAGGTGTTCGACGTTCGTGAGACAGCGCTCGCAGTCGCTGACGTCCGGCACGCGGCGGTCCGCCTTCGCACGCTCGAGTATCAGCGCGAGCCGCGCGCCGAGCGGGTTGAGCAAGTTGCGCAGGTCGTGCGCGAGTACAGTCACGAGTTCCTCTGCGGTAGCGCGTCGGGTTCGGTCACTGGCTTGAGCCGCGAACACGAACATCAGCTCGGCGCGATGAGCGAGGCTTCCGATCCAGGCCGCGACCATGCGGCTCAACGTCAGGTCTTCGTCGGAGAAGGCGTCGGGCCGACGCGAAGCCGAGCTGAGCACGCCGCGCCGCACACCGCCGACGTCGAATGGCACCGCGACCATCGATCGCACGCCCATCTGCTCGACAATGCCTCGGGGTTGCCGCGCGTCTTGATCGATGTGGCCATGACGATAGACCTCACTGGCCTCGAAGACGTGCGCCATCGGGTCCATGTTCGCGAGAGGGAGGCGGTGAAGTCCCAGGCTCTTCTGCAACTGGGCCAACTCGGTGCGGGAGGTGCCAACCGCGACCAATGTCTGGGTTGCCTCATCCAGCAGGAACACGTCGACCTTCTCGCACTGCAGCGCGTCAGCGATGTGATCCGCAGATTGACTCAGTACCACATCCACAGGCGCGGGCTCGAGCGCGAACAAGCGCTCGAGGAGGTCCAGCACGCGCCGTTCCAGAGTAATCATGTGTGCCCTCCGCGACGTCGCGTCTCGATCAGGCGCTCTTCCTGAGTGAGCCGACCTGTCGCCTGAAGCTCTCGACCAGACGCGGCGGAAGGAGGTTTGCGACCAAGTCGATCGTGCTAGCGACGATCGAATCACCGTCCTTGGCCGTGTGCTGCTTCATGCGTTCGAACGCTGCGCCGATCTGCTCGGCTTCCTCGGCGCTGAATACCTTTCGCGCGGCTGCGAACACGCGGGATTCCTCCTCCTGAATGTGGTGGCGAAGGTCCTTGCTCAGCTTCTCCATCAAGCTCGTCCAGTTCGCGTCGATCGCTTTTGCCGCACCGAGCATTCGGATCTCGCTTTCGGCCGCGGCATGCTCGCCGTAGCTGTGCAAGACGAGTGCTTTTGATTCGTCGAGCTCCCTCAGTGCATTGTAGAGAACCGCCTCTTCGGCGTGGGCGTGAGCGATCACACCACGCCGTAGCTGATCCAATGCTGCCTTCCAGGAGTCATCATCGGCTTTCGAACCAGTGACTAACTGGTCGAGAAGCTTTTCGAATTGACGATGTTCGTGGGCGAGGGCGTCGTAGATGTTCATGGTTCGTTCTCCAGCCCTCGAACGAAGCAAGATGCGGACCGGCTCGTGTGTTCGGGCGGGACGCGATCAATAACGCCTCAGTCGGGGCGCTCGAGCGGTATGTTCAAGCCGGCTGCCGCTCGACCCTGCGCGTGCGCCACACAGTTGTCGCAGTGTGCGCAGTCGGCCGCCAGCGGCTCGTCGAAGTACTCGTGCAGCAAGCGCCGGCGACACTGCGGGCTTTGCGCGTAGCGCATGATGGCGTCCAGGCGCTCTCGGTCCTGTGCTCGGCGCGTCTCGTAAGCATCGAGTACGGCCGCGAGCTCCTCACCGCCTTCCGGTGAGCGAAGCAGACGCACGGAGCCGCGCCGCCGTTCGGCGAGGCCGGCCGCCTCGAGCTGCGCCGCGATCACCTTGCAATGCCGCTCGGAAATCCCACTGAGCTGCGCGAGCTCCGCAAACCGCACACCCTGCTCGAGCCCTCCCACGGCAGCCAGCACCCGCAGCGTGTCGTCCCGCTTCGGATACTTGCCGCCGAGAAAGTAGCTCTGCACGCGCTTGTCCTCGAGCCGGTACAACAACGAGGCTCGCGCGGGTTCGCCATCGCGTCCGGCGCGCCCGACCTCCTGCCAGTAGGTCTCGAGCGAATCGGGAAAATTGTAGTGCGTCACGCTGCGAATGTTGGGCTTGTTCACGCCCATACCGAAGGCGTTGGTCGCCACCATGACGTCGAGCTCGTCGTCCATGAAACGCTGCTGCACCTCGTCGCGGTCGCGGGCAGACAGCTGGCCGTGGTACAGGCCGACCTTCCACTCGTGTGGCTCGAGCCAGCGATGCAGCTCGCGCGCCACGCGGATGGTCGCGCAGTAGATCAAGTGGGGCTTGGGTTGCTCGCGCAAAAGGGTCAGCAAGCGGTCGCGCTTAATTTGTTCCGACGGAGTACGCAGCACCCCGACGAATAGGTTCGGCCGATCGATCCCAGTTTGCACGATCAACGGCTCGCGCATGTCGAGCTGACGCTGAATGTCCTCCAGCACCTCCTGGGTCGCCGTGGCAGTGAGGGCGAGCACCGGCGGTCGGCCGAGCTCGCGCAGCGCGTCGCGCACGCCGAGATACGCCGGACGGAAGTCGTGACCCCACTGGGCGATGCAATGGGCCTCATCCACCACGAGCAGCGAGAGCGCTCTCTCCTTCAGCAGATCGATCTGTGCTGGATCTTCGAGCCGCTCCGGCGTGAGGTAGATCAAACGATGCTCGCCGCGCTCGATCTCGGCGCTGATCTCTGCCTGCTCACTGGCGCGGACGCTCGAGTTGAGCTTGGCTGCGCGCAGGCCGCGTTCTGCGAGCTGGTCGTGCTGATCCTTCATCAGCGCGATGAGCGGTGACACCACCAGCACTGGAGCGCTCGCCACCAGCGATGGCAGCTGAAAGGTCAGCGACTTGCCGGCGCCCGTGGGCATCACCCCGATCGCATCACGACCCGTCAGCACGGCTTCGATGAGCTCGCGCTGGCCGGGTCGAAAGCGGCTGATGCCAAAGTGCGTGCGTGCGAGCCGCGCGAGCTCGCGCCAGGTGAGCTTGACGTCAGGCATGAAGGCGCACGGACATCGCAGGTGCATTCGCCATGCCAGCAGTCCAAGCGGTGCACGCACGACGCTTGCAGCCGCGTCGAGCGCGCATTTCGCGTCAACATTGTCGCCATGCGTTGCCTCGTGCGGGCCTCGCTGCCTCACATGCCCGGCGGATACGCCACGCTTGCGCTCGCCGCTTCCAAGCCCAGGTGTACGCCATGGATGCAAGGCGTCGTCGGATTCTCTTCGTCGCAGAGGCCGTGAGCCTCGCGCACGTCGCGCGGCTCGCGCTGTTGGCTGGAGCGCTCGATCGCGCGCGCTACGAGGTCTGGTTCGCTTCGGCTCGATTTCCCGAGCTGGTTTTCACCGGCGCGAAGCTCCAGCGGCGTCACCTGTTCAGCCAGGCTCCGGAACATACGCTGGCGCGAATCGCACGCGGCCAGCGCCCCTGGGAGGAGGCAACGCTCGAGCGCTATGTGATGAACGATCTCGGTCTGCTGGAAGAGCTTCGGCCCGACCTCGTCGTGGGCGACTTTCGCCTGTCGCTCGCCATCAGCGCGCCACGCACCGGCACGCCGTACGCCTCGCTGATCAACGCGTACTGGAGCCCGTACGGCGTACGTGGCGCCTTCCCGATTCCCGAGCATCCGCTGGTCCGCATGCTCGGTGTCGAACGGGTAGCGCGCCGCTACCGTTTCGCGCTGCCGCTGATGTTTCGCCACTATGCGCGGCCGATCGATCGCCTGCGCCGGCGCTACGGACTACCCGCGCTGGGCGGCCTGCTGGAGACATTGACCTTCGGGGACTACACGCTCTATCCAGACGTCCCCGAGCTCGCGCCGACCCGCCACGCGCCCGCCAACCATCGCTATCTCGGCGCGCTGTCCTGGTCGCCGCCGGCACCGCTGCCTGCGTGTTGGCATCGCATCGATCCAGCACGGCCGCTCGTGTATTGCACGCTCGGATCGTCCGGAGAGCTCTCCGCGCTGGACGCCGTGCTCGCTGCGGCCCGCAGTCTTCCGATTTCATTGCTCGTGGCGAGCGCGGGTCGCTTCGCGCCGCGTGCAGTCTCCGACAATGTGTGGATCACCGACTTCGTACCCGGCAACGTGGTCGCTGAACGCGCGGCGCTGGTGATCTGCAACGGCGGCAGTACCAGTGGCTACCAGGCGCTCGAGCAGAGCACGCCAGTCCTCGGCCTGCCGTTCAACTTCGACCAGTACCTGGCGTCCGAGACCATCTCGCGTGCAGGCGCAGGATTGTATCTGCGCTCGAGCGAAGCGAACGCGAGCAACGTCGCGGCGGCGATCGAGCAGCTGCTGTACGACGGACGGTTTGCGGCGGCGGCGCGCCAGATGCATGCGGCGTTCGGGCGCTACGACGCACTCGGGCGGTTTCGTGCATTCATCGAGGAGACCACCCGAGGCGTGCGCGTCGCTCGCCTGAGCAAGACTCACGCGCTCTCCGAGACGTAGACCCCGGGCGCTTGCAGTGCTCGCGCGGATGAGTTGACGTGCCACTGGTTGCGCCTGCCGCGATTTCTCGCTCCCGAGTTGGACTCGAAGCGCAGCAGCAACTTGTAGGCGTCGCCGTCGTGCGTCACGTAGCCGGCGTATGGGTTGTTGCAGCCCACGTTGCCCACATAGAGCACGTGACCACGTCCACCGCGGATGGACAATGACGTGTCACGGTCGTGGATGCCTTCCGGTACCACGAATTCGTCATCGCCACTCTGCTCGTCGGATAGGTACGCCTGGACGAGCTCCACCTTGTTCGCGTCTTCGAAGCCCGCGGGGAGCGGAGAGTCGTCATCGCATCCAACACCCACGAACGCTGCGACTACGAGTAGGTGTCGTGCCGGCGTATGCACCATCGGGTAATTGTATCAGCCGTCCGGCGCACCGCCACCGCGCCAGATCTGTCACGGCTGCCGACTTCGTTGACCCTTTCACTGCGCCTGCGCGAGAATGTCCCGCGTGACGGTCTCACGGCGCGCGCAGTTCTTACTGGGCTCGTGTGTGTTTACCTCCGGCGCTTGCTCACTCGGCTTCGAGGTGGTTTGGGCGAAGCAGCTGGGTGTGGTGCTCGGTGGGACCACCGCTGGGATCGCGTTCGTGGTGGCGATCTTCATGGGTGGCATGGCGCTCGGCTACGCGGTGGGCGGTCGCATCGCTGCGCGCGTGGCGCGGCCAATCGCCGCCTACGGCGTCTGCGAGCTGAGCCTTGCGCTGCTCGCGTTGGGCGCGGCGCACCTGGCACCGGCCCTCGATCTGCTGGCTTGGTCTGTGCTCAGCCACGTGGCCGCGGCGCTCTTGCTGTTGCCGTGCACGTTCCTCGCGGGTGTGACGTTGCCGCTGCTGGTGGAGGGGACTCGCGGATCGCTCGGCGCGGCGCTGGGCGCGCTCTACGGCATCAACACGCTGGGGGCCGTGTTCGGCGTGCTCGTCACCGGTATGTTCTTGGTGGGATCGCTGGGGCTCCACGGTAGCGCCGGGGTGCTCGCGACTATCGGAGTGCTGGTAGGTCTCACGGCTATCTTCGCGGACCGGCGCGGAGCCTTCAGCGCGCGTCTGGGAGAGCGCAGTGATGCACCGCTGCGCGACGCGCCTGCCGTGCGCGAGCCGCGTTGGCAGAGCTTGGCGTTGGCCGTGGGCTTCCTGAGCCTCAGCGAAGAGGTGCTGTGGGTGCGCTGCTTGATCCCGCAGCTCAACTCGTCGACCTACGCCTTTTCCGCGATCCTGGCCGCCTTTCTGCTCGGGCTCGCGCTCGGCGCGACCGTGGCCGCGCGCTGCTTGCGCCGAGGAGCAAATGCGCTGAGCTGGTTCTGCGCGACGCAGCTGCTGGCAGGGTTGTTCGTGCTGTTCAGCCCCGAGGCGCTGAATATCGCCGAGCTGAGCTTGCCCGGCTACGTGGGGATGCGCCAGGTCGGCGGCATCTCGGCCTGGCTGTCGGTGGTGGCGATCATCGTCGGTCGCGCCGTGGCATCGCTGATCTTGCCGACGTTGATGTTGGGCTTTGCGCTGCCGCTTCTGGTCGAGCTGTGTGCGGTGCATCAGAGCCGTGCGCGCGTGGTCGGCACGTTGGCGGGCTACAACACGTTGGGCTCGGTGCTCGGCTCGCTCGCCGCGCGCTTTCTGCTCTTGCCTACCTGGGGCGTGTCGGGCTCGCTGCGCTTCCTGGCGGCGCTGCACGCCTTGTGCGTGGTGGTTGCGGCGCTCAAGGGCGCACACGCACGTCACTTCGCCGGGCTCGCGGCGGGCCTCGCTCTGTTGGCACTCCTGCGCCCGACCGCGCCGCCCTTCGTGGGGCGCCTCGCGGAGGGGCACAAGGTCGTGCTGGTGGACGAGGGCGTGCAAGACACCACCGCGGTGGTCGAGCTCCGCGGGAAGGGCGGCGCACGCTTGATCCTGTCCAACGGCATCTCGTACGCCGGCGATCTGCCCGAAGCGCAGCGCTACATGCGCCTGCTCGGCCATCTGCCTGCGCTGCACGCAAAGCAGCAGCGGCGCGGCCTGGTGATCTGCCTGGGCACCGGCATGACGGCCGCCGCGCTCACGCGCCACGCTGCGTTCCAGGAGATCGATCTGGTCGACATCAGCCCGGTCGTGTTTCGCACCTTGCCGCTGTTCGCGCGCAGCAACGATCGCGTGTACGAGAACCCGCGCGACCGGATCCACATCCAGGATGGCCGCGTGTTCCTCGCCCACGCGCCTGCCGAGCGTTACGACGTGATCACGCTCGAGCCTCCGCCGCCACGCGCCGCCGGCATCGCGGCGCTCTACTCGCGCGAGTTCTATCAGCACGCGCGCCGTGCGTTGGCCGACGGCGGCGCGTTGGCGCAATGGCTGCCGATCCACGGCATGACCAACGACGAGCTTCGCATGTTGGCGCGCACCTTCCAGGAGGTGTTCCCCGACGCAAAGCTCTACGAGATCCAGGAGGTCGAGGCGGCGCTGATCGGCATCAAGGGCGAAGGCGCGGACGCAGCCACCATCGCGGCGCGAATGGCACAGCCCGCGGTTGCCGAGCAGCTGCGCGCGCTGGCGGTGACGCCGCCGCTCGCGCTGCCTGTGCTGTCCGGAGAAGCGCTGCGCGCCGCGCTCGGCGACGGACCGATCGTCAGCGACGATCAGCCACGCATCGAGCACTTCGCGGCCGGCTTACCGCGCGAGAGCAAGAGCTCGACCGATAACGCCGGCCAGTTGTTCTTGCGCGAGATCCTCGGCCCGCGCCGCTGATCTCGATCGGCCTGGACAGGACTGGAGCTTACAACAACCCGAGCAGCGTCTCGATCTGCATGTTCTCCGCGAGCTCTGCGATCGCGGCTGCCGTGGGCTGATGCTCGGGCGGCACATCCTCCAACAACCCGGGCACTCGCTGCACGTACCCCGTCGCGACCGCCTGGCGTAAGGTCGTGAGCTTCTCCGGCCCCAAGACCCGCACGTCGGCTCGCGTCAGCCGCAGCGCTGGCCGCGGAAGAGAGCCTGCATTCAGCTCGCGCACGAACGTGGTCCCCAGATGCCTCTCCATTCCCGCCCACAGCTCACCCAAGCGAAACGGCTTGGCGATGAAGTCGTTCGCTCCGGTGCGCAGGACTGCGTGCCGCTCGTGCTCCAGCACCGACGCACTCAGGATGATGATCGGCACGCGCGCGCCGTGTCCGGTCTGGCGGATGCGCCGGGTCGCTTCGCGCCCATCCATGCGCGGCATCTTCATGTCCATCAGCACGAGGTCGGGTGCGGCCGCTTCGAAACGCTCGACGGCTTCGGCTCCGTCGCAGACCTCGATGACGCGGATGCCCACCGAGACGAGGATCTCGCGCAGCAGCATGCGGCTATTCGCGTCATCCTCGACGACCATCACGGTCGGCGCAGGTCGCCCGGGTACGAGGCCGACGACTTGCTCCTGTGCCCTTGGCGCCAACATCAGCCCCGGCCCTTCGGCTGGCTCGACGCGGACCTTCAGCTCGAAGCTGGTACCTTTGCCCAGCTCACTCTGCAGGGTCAGATCGCCGCCCATGAGGCGCGCGTAGGCTCGGCTGATCGCGAGGCCGAGGCCCGTACCCTGCCGCGATTCGCTGGTGGTTCGGGTCTGCTCGAAAGGCTCGAAGATACGCTGCAGCTCGTCGGGCGAGATGCCCGGGCCGGTGTCGCGGACTTCGAACGCGAGTACGATCGACGCACCGTCGGTTTGAGCTCTGGCGCGCAGCTCGACGCCGCCGTCCTGCGTGAACTTCGCGGCATTGCCGAGCAGGTTGATCAGGATTTGGCGCAGCTTCGGGCAGTCCGAGCGCACTTGACGCGGCAGCGACGCCACGCCTTCGACCTTGAAGTCCAGGCCCTTCTGCTCCAGCGCACCATTCACGATCGAAGCGACCTCGCCGATCGCCGTGTGGAGATCGAACGTGGAGGTGTTGAGCACCATGCGCCCGGCTTCGATCTTGGACATCTCGAGCACTCCGTTGATGAGCTCGAGCAGGTGATAAGCACTCGACAGGATCCTGGCCAGACGATCGCGCTCGCGCGGTGAGAGATCCGATTCGCGTTCCATCAGCTGCCCGAAGCCGAGGATGGCGTTCATCGGCGTGCGGATCTCGTGTGACATGTTGGCGAGAAACCTGCTCTTCGCGCGGTTGGCTGCGTCGGCCTGTTCCTTGGCTTCGCGCAGCTCGGCGGTTCGCTCCTTGACGAGCTCTTCGAGGTGATCTCGGTGGCGCCGCAGCTCTTGGTCGGCTCGCAGCTCCTCGGTCACGTCCCAGTTGATGCCGACCATGCGCAGGGGCCGGCCCGTCTCGTCGCGGATGATCTGCGCGATGCCTTTGAGGCTGCGGACCTCACCGTCCGCGCGCTTCACGCGAAACTCCGAGACGAACGGCCGCTCACCGCGCAGGGCAGCCTCGACGTCGGTGGTGGCGCGGGCGTAGTCCTCCGGCAGGAGACACTTGGACCAGCCCTCGAAGGCGCCGCTGAACTCGCCTTCCTCGAGGCCGTACAGGCGGTACATCGACTCGTCCCAGATGATGCGATTGGTGCCTACGTCCCAATCCCAGATGCCGAATTGCGCAGCTCGGGTCGCGAGCTGCAAGCGATTTTCGCTTGCGCGCAACCGCTGCTCGCTTTCTTCCAGCGCGCGTTCGCGCCGTTTGCCGGCCGTGAACGACTCCTCGAGTTGCTCCGCCATGCGGTTGAAGCACACGGCCAGCGAATCCAGCTCATCGATGCTGCTTCCAGCGACGCGCTCGTGCAGGTTGCCGCGGGCCAAGGCACGGGTGCTGGTCGCGATCCGGCGCAGCGGCGCGGCCACGACCGCGGCCAGAACGCCGGCGATGCCGATGGACGCGAGCAAGGCCAGCGCAAACAGCATCGCCGAGCTCGAGAACCCCGAGTGCACGCCCGACAGATAGAACGACTCGGGCATCGCGGTGATTAGCAACCAGTCGCGACGCGCGCCCGGTACACCGCGGTACGGTACCGCCTGAGTCAACCAGGTGTCTCTCGCGAGCGGCTTCGCCGTGACGTACTCGAAGCGAGTCCGGATCAGCGACTTGACCAGCGCGAGATCGCCGCGAGCGCTCCGCAAGCTGTCGATCGCCAGCTGATCCACGCTCGGTTCGCGCGTCGTCGATGCGGCGATGATCGCGCCGCCGCGATTCACGACCAGCGCGCGGCCGTAGCTGGAGATCGGCAGCTGCTCGAGCAGCCCGGCCAAGCCCGCAGGCTGAAGGTTGCTGCCGCCGCCAGCTGCAGCGATGAAGTCGTCGAGCCGCAGCTTGATGTTCTCTGCGATCTCCTCGTGCATCTGCGATGCGAGGTTGTGAGCGTCCTCGGCCGCGCTGCGCAAGGTGACATACGCCGTCGCAGCCACCATCAGGAGCATGAGCGCGATGAACGGCGTCACCACGACCATGCGCACCGGCCAACCGCGTCGTGCGTCGCTGGGTTCCGCGGGCCCCGCGCTCGGACCGGTATTCCACAACCAGGTCTGCTCCGCGAACGCGCGCTCCGCGACGTGCATCGGGATGTCGGCCCAAAACAGCCCGAGTCTTCGCGCGATCGGCAGCGCTGCGAGCATGGCGAGGGGCGCAATCAACCAGGTGATACCTGTGGTGAACAGCAGCGCTGGCGTGACCGTGCGGTAGGAGATCGCAGGCGGGAATTTGTCGGAGCAGATGTAGCCCCACAGGACAGGTTCGATCAGCAGGAAGAGGGCGACAAAGCCCGCGTACATGAGCCAGGTACGCGGGCGCCGGAAGTCCGGCTGTCTGCCGATCACCTGATATGCGATCCAGAAGCACGCGGGGTTGATGAAGTAGCCAGGCAGCCAACTCCACAGCAAGTCCGGTGGCACGCCTTCGATCAAGTCCGAGAGGCCGTACGCGAACGGCACCGCGACCAGCGCCGGATAGCCGAACAACACGATGCACAGGAGGACCACCAGGTCCTTCATCGACTCGAAAGTCTGCGCTTCGGGTACCAGGACGATGAACGATCCAGCGAATCCTGCGACCGGCACCAGGACGAAGGTCAGCGCCATGCTCAGGAACGCTTGGCTATCCCACGCTTGCTTCTCGCGGCCGAGTGCCCAGCGCCCACCGCGCGTGAACGTGACCGAGCCGTACGCGCAGATCATCAGCGCGAAGCCGATCACGTAGGCGCAGCGACCCCAGACCTCGAGGATCGGCAGTGGAATCCCCCGAAACAGCTCCTCCAACCAAGACACGACAGTCTGCATCGCGCTGCCCCCGACGCGCAGTGTAGACGCGTGACTTCGCCAAGAGCAGTGTCTATCCTCGACACGCGCGTGGGCTTGTAGCCGGGGGGTTGACCGTGCAGGGCACTAACGAGGCCAAGGCAAACATCCTCGTGGTGGACGACACCGTCGAGAATTTGCAGTTGTTGTCGCGCATCCTGACTAAAGAAGGCTATGAGGTACGGATCGCCCCCAACGGCGTGTTCGCGCTGCAGGCCGTCGAAGCGGACCCCCCGGACTTAATCCTACTCGACGTCACCATGCCCCACATGAGCGGCTACGACGTTTGCAAGCAGCTCAAGGCACAGCCCAGCTCGAACGCGATTCCGGTGATCTTCATCAGTGCGCTGCACGAGACGATCGACAAGGTGACAGCGTTCGGTGCCGGGGCGGTCGACTATGTCACCAAGCCGTTCCAGGTCGATGAAGTGGTCGCGCGCGTGCGAACTCACCTCGAGCTGCAGCGCACGCAGCGCAAGCTCGAAGAGAGCTATCGCGCGCTGCGCAAGCTGGAGAGTGTGCGGGACAACCTGGTGCACATGATCGTGCATGATCTGCGATCGCCCCTCACGGCGCTCATGTGCAGCATCAGTCTGCTGAAGGATGGCGCCACGCCCCTCGACGTCGAGAGTGCCGAGCAGAGCACCCGAGTCATGATGGGCATGGTCAATGAGCTGCTCGACGTGAGCCGGCTCGAGCAGGAGCGAATGCCGATCGACTCCGAACGCAACGACCTGGTCGAGCTCGTCCGAAGGGCGATCGAGAACGTGCGACACATCGACAGCGCGCGCGAAATCGTCGTGCGCGCGGAGCGCTCGGTGGAGGTCAGCTGTGACAAAGAGCTGATCCGCCGTGTGATCGAGAACCTGGTCGGCAACGGTATCAAGCACACACCGCCAGGCCTGCCGCTGCTCGTCAGCGTGAGTGCGCAGCACGAGCCGCGGGTCTCGGTCGAGGATCGCGGCCCGGGCGTGCCTGCAGCGTACCGCGAGACCATCTTCGAGAAGTTCGGCATCGTGGAGGCGCGCCGCAACCGGGAGTACCACTCGACCGGTCTAGGCCTCGCGTTCTGCAAGCTCGCGGTCGAGGCACATGGCGGACAGATCGGCGTGAGTAGCGAAGAGGGCCGGGGCAGCACGTTCTGGTTCACGCTGCCCACGCTCGCGCGCGCGTCTCGACCCGCGTGGAGCACCGGGACGAATCTCGTGGCACAAGCGCGCACCGCAAGCGCCGAGCACGGTCGCCAGCGCTAGCACGTGGTCGAGCCTACAGGCTGTTGATCCAGGCGCGGAACATCTCGATCTGCGCAGCAGACAGCGGCGCACCGCCGCGGGGCATGCGTTCGCCGGCACACAGGCCCACGCCCGTGAGCTTGTTGATGAGGTAGCTGTTCTCGGCCGCGCCCGGAGCGACGCGCAGGCGGTTGTCGCACTCATTGGCCGGGACGCCGACCAGGGCTGCTTGCGCGCTTGCGGGGTTGGAGAGGTTCATTCCCTGCGCCGGCGAGCCGCCGCCGTGGCAGTTGGTATTGCCGCAGCCCGCAGCTGCAATGATGGGATAGACCTGTGAGGTGAAGTCGATGGCAGGGGGTGCCATGCAGCTGCCAGCTGCAGTGCAGGTCTGGCCGCTGGAGCAGTCACCGCAGGTTCCGCCGCAACCGTTGGCACCGCACGTGCGTCCGGTGCACTGCGGCATGCAGGCGCACTGGCCGGAGGCGTTGCAGGTCTGACCCGCGCTGCAGTTGCCGCAGCTGCCGCCGCAGCCGTCCGGCCCGCACTGTTTTCCGTCACACTGGCGCTGACACATGCAGGCGCCGTTCGCGCCGCAAGTCTGCGGCGCGGTGCAGCTGCCGCAGGTGCCGCCGCAGCCGTCCGGGCCGCATTGCTTTCCGCTGCACTGGCGTTCGCACATGCAGCTGCCGGCAGCGGTACAGGTCTGGCCCGCGTTACACGTGCCGCAGCTGCCACCGCAGCCGTTGTCACCGCAGGTCCTGCCCGTGCAGCTGGGTGAGCAGCTGCTCTGACAGGTGCCGCTGTTGGTATCGCAGACCAGGCCCGCGCCGCACGTGCCGCAGGTTCCTCCGCAGCCGTCCGGTCCGCAGGTCTTGCCGGTGCACTGGCGTTGACACATGCAGCTACCGGCTGCGCTGCAGGTCTGTGGTGCGTTGCACGTGCCGCAGGTGCCTCCGCAGCCGTCGGGGCCGCAGGTCTTGCCGCTGCACTGGCGCACGCAACCGCAGCTGCCAGCGGCACTACAGGTCTGGCCTGCGGTACACGTGCCGCAGCTGCCCCCGCAGCCGTCCGGTCCGCAGCTCTTGCCGTTACACGCAGGCACGCAGGCGCACTGCTGGGCCGCCGTGCACGTCTGGTTCGCCGCACAGCTACCACAGCTGCCTCCGCAGCCGTCGGAGCCGCACGCCTTGCCGTCACATTGCTTCGTGCACGGTCCATCGACGCACTGTTGGTTCTCGCAGTGCTTCGTGTCGCTGCACGTTCCGCAGCTGCCCCCGCAGCCGTTGTCGCCGCACGCCTTGCCGTCGCATTGCGGCTGACAGGCCGGCAACTTGTCGAGGTAGCTCGACAGCCGTTCTGCCAGGCAGTCGTTGAGCGGGGCGCCGGGCGGCATGCGCCGCTCTTGCACCGCGGCCTTGCGGATACGGTCACGGAGGCGGATCAAGTCGGCCTCGCTGTCGAAGTTCACGTCGGCAGGCGAGCCGTTGCGCGCCTCGCCGCTGCGGCTCGAACTATGACAACGGCGACAGGTTTGGCCGAAGAACGCGTTGGCGAACGCGTCGTAGGTCAACTCGACGCTCGCACAGTCCTCGGGCGAACCCGTGCTGGCGTCTTTTGGACTGCCGCCGTCCGCTGCAGGTGGTTTGGTGGCTGCGTCGCGCTCGCCGCCGCTGGCTGCATCGCGGCTCGGGGCGGCATCTGGCTCGGGCTTGGCTTCGGCGTCGCTGCTGCGAGCCGCGTCGGCCTCGCGCGCGGCGTCGGGCGCCGTCTGGGCATCGGGCTCGCGCGCTTCGGCGCCGGACCTGGTCGCGTCGTCACCGCTGCAGGCGGAAAGTAAGGAGAACAACCCTAGTGCGCCGACAAACGCATAACGCCCTGTTCTCGCTCGTTCCCGACGCGCATGGCTGCGTTGCTCCTCCTCGAAATAGTCCCCACTATTCCTCGTCGTCGCGCCTTGCCCTGCGTGCCGGACCCTTCGCGATAACAGGGCGTTATACGTTTGTCGGCGCACTTGAGCCGCGATTCGTCGTGTAAGCATGCGCGCAAGCCAATCCCGTCTCGCGCCGCGCCAGGCTGAGCCCCTTTTCGGGACGCTGCCCCAGCGCGAGCCAGCTGTGTAGGTTTCGTCCCGTCCGTTGCACTAGCATCACTTCCGACGAAGGCGAGGCGCCATGTGTGAATTCGTGACTGTCGGCTGGCGCGCGCCAACAGTCTCAGTTGTAAAATCCAACGCTTGGGTCCGCGCGATGCTGGTTGCGTGAGCTGTCGTACTCACGGTAGGACGCGCTCAGGCTGTGGCCCGAGGGGCCCCCAAAGGAGAGCGTGATGGCGGCCGACCTGGATGAGTTGCTCCGGCAGGATTTTGGTTCGATTCCGGAGCTGATCCGCTACCACGCGCGGATTCGCCCGACGCACCTGGCCGTGGCGCACGATCAGCGGCGCTTGAGCTACGCCGAGCTCGACGCCGAGATGGACCGGGTGGCCGCGTCGCTGCAGCGCGATGGCCTCGGTGTCGGCGCGGCCATCGCAGTGGCCGCCACGACTTCGGTCGAGTACGCGGTGGTGTTCCTGGGCGCGGTGCGGGCGGGGGTTGCGGTCGCGCCGCTCGCGCCATCCTCCACTGCCGAGAGCTTGGCGGCGATGATCGCCGACTGTCAGGCGCGCCGTCTGTTCCTGGACGCAGGCGTGGCCGCATCACTCGGCTCGACCGAGCTCGGTGTGCCGCGCGTCGCGCTGGACGGCTCGAACGCAGGTCAAGCCTGGCAGAGCTGGTTGATGCCTCCCGGCGCGCGCCCGGCGCCGGTGACCATCGCGCCCGACGGGCCGTTCAACATCATCTACTCCTCGGGTACCACCGGTGTGCCGAAGGGCATCGTCCAGCCGAACAAGATGCGCTGGGCGCACGTGCGGCGCGGCGGCGACACCGGCTACAACGCTGATTCTGTCACGCTCATCTCGACGCCGCTCTACTCCAACACCACGCTGGTGAGCTTCTTCCCGGCGCTCACGCTGGGCGGTTCGCTGGTGATGATGAGCAAGTTCGACGCGAGCAAGTTCCTGGCGCTCGCCGAACAGTACCGCGTGACGCACGCCATGCTCGTGCCGGTGCAATACCAGCGCATCATGGACCATCCGGAGTTCGATCGCTTCGACCTCTCGAGCTTCCGCGCCAAGTACTGCACAAGCGCGCCGTTCTCGGCTGCACTGAAGGCGCGCATCCTGCAGCGCTGGCCGGGCGCGCTGATCGAATTCTACGGCATGACCGAGGGCGGTGGGACGTGCGTGCTGCAGTGCCACGCGTTCCCGGACAAGCTGCACACGGTCGGCAAGCCGGCACCGGGGCACGACATCCGCTTGATCGACGACAACGGGCGCGAAGTGGGCCCGGGCGAGGCGGGTGAGGTGGTCGGCCGATCACCGGTGGCGATGATGAGCGGCTACCACAACCAACCGCAGAAGACCGCGGATGCGATCTGGGTCGCTCCGGATGGGACGCGCTTCATCCGCACGGGCGACGTCGGTCGGTTCGATCCCGATGGCTTCTTGCTGCTGCTGGATCGCAAGAAGGACATGATCATCTCGGGCGGCTTCAACATCTACCCGAGTGACCTGGAAGCCGTGCTGACCCAGCACCCCGCGGTCGCAGATGCGGCCGTGGTCGGTGTGGCGTCCGATCGCTGGGGGGAGACGCCGATCGCGTTTGTCGTGCGCAAGCCCGCGACGATGGAGGGCGCGGAGCAGATCCTCGCCTGGGTGAACGAGCGCGTCGGCAAGACGCAGCGCCTGACCGACCTGCAGCTGGTGTCCGAGCTGCCGCGCAGCCCGATCGGCAAGGTGCTCAAGCGACAGCTGCGCGACGAGTACGCCGCTCGCTAGTCACTTGCAGGCGGCGAACGAGCCCGACGAGAAGCCGGTCTTGAACGCCGCTACGCGCTGCGCCGAGCTGCCGTGCGTGAAGGTCTCCGGTCTCACGGTGCCCGTCGCGTCGCGCTGCAGCTTGTCGTCGCCGATGGCTGCAGCCGCATTCAGCGCTTCCTCGAGGTCGCCGACTTCGAGCAAGTTGCGGCTCTCGGCCGAGTGTCCCCACACGCCGGCCAGACAATCGGCCTGCAATTCCATCTTCACCGAACCGCCTCGCTCGTCCAGGCCGAGTAGATGCTGCACGTGATGCCCCACCTCGTGCGCGATCACGTAGGCCTGGGCGAAGTCTCCGGGCGCTCCCAAACGCTGGCGTAGCTCGCGGTAGAAGCTGAGGTCGATGTATACCTTGCTGTCGCTCGGGCAATAAAACGGCCCCATCGCGCTCTGGCCCATGCCGCAGGCTGAGCGCGTTCGGCCGCGGAACAGGACCATCTGCGCTGGGACATAGCGCTGCTCGAGGATGCCGAATTGCGCCGACCAGCTCTTTTGCACGTCGTCCAGGACGAAGGAGACGAAGGAAACTGCCTCGCGTTCGGGGTCGTCGGCGCCACCGGTCGCGCGTTGTTCACCCGCGGGGTCGGATACTCGCGAGCCTGCGTCTTCGCCGCCGCCCAGGTTGAGGCCGCCGGCGAAGTACAATAAAGCTCCTCCGACAAGTACGCCCGGCAAGCCGAAGCGCGAGAACAGCCAGAACAGGATGCCGATGCCACCGGGCCCGCCAGCCTGCATCGGCCCGGCGGCGCGGCGGTCCTCGACGTTGTCGCTTTGATAATCGCGAGTCCAGCGCATACCGGGGGGAACATAACCCCGCGCGCTAGGTGGCGCACCTCATATCAGGGGACGGTTACGCTCTTGGTCACCCCCGCGGAGGTGTTTCCGGCCAGGTCCGACGCGCACAGGCGGTAGCTGTATTTGCCCGCGCTGAGGCCGGTGTGCGAGTACGCGGTGGACAAACCCGTGTAGGCGGTCGTTCCTCCGCTGCACGCGGGCGCGCTGTTCGCCTTGGCCCACACCAGTTTGTACGCGGTGAGGCCGCTGCCGGTCTCGGTCGCACTCGTCCAGGACAGCTCCACGCGGCCCTGGCTCGGCGTGGCCGTCAGCTTGCCCATCGTCGGCGCGTTCTTGTCGATCAGGATCGAGTCGCTCACCGGGCTCGTGCTGGTATTGCCCCAGCTGTCGCGGAACCACACGTAGACCGTCCCGGTGTTGCTGAGGTTCCAGGTCTTGGTCGTCGCGTACGGCACGAAGCTGGTGCACTTGGTCGCGGTGTTGCTCATGCACACCGACGCCACCGCGGTGTCGTCGCTCGCCGAGAGCGTGAGTGTGACCGAAGGCGTCTTGGTGTAGACCGCGTCGCCTTGAATCACCACCGTGCCGCTCGGCGGGTTGAACTCGGGCGCAGGTCGCGCGCTGACCAGCACGCCGGTGCCGAGGTTGCCGGCAGCGTCGTAGGCACACAGCCGGTACGTGTACTGCGTACCGTTCTGAGCGCCACTGTGCGTGGCCGAGAGCGCATTGCCCATGAAGGCGACCGTGCCCTGGTTGCACGTGTTCGGCTTGCCGGTGGTCGTGTAGACCAACTTGTAGCCTGCCACGCCGCTGAGGGCGTCAGTGGCAGCCGACCAGGTGAAGTCGACCTTGCCGTCGCCAGCCGTGGCCTGCGCGACCGGATTCGTCGGCGCTCGCGCGTCGCGCACGATCGTGTCGCTGATCTTGGCCACGTTGCCGGCCGCGTCCTTGAGCGTCACGTACACCGTCTTGACGCCGTCGCCGGCAGCCAGCGTCCAGGACTTGCTCGCGGCGTAGGCGCCGAACGCGGTGCAGGTGGTCGTGTTCGAGACGCACATCAGCGTGGAGTCGCTGGAGCTGATGCTGAGCGTCACGGTGCCGGACTTGATCGCGGCCGCACCGGCTTCGATCTGCACGCTGCCCGTCGGAGGCGTGACGTCGACCCCGCCGGCGGTCAGCGCCGCTTGCAGATCCAAGCGGCGCTTGACGATCTGGTTGCGCGTATCGGTGATCTGCGGGCCGTTGTTGGTGATGCGCGCGACGCTGTCGCTGAGCGGCTCGTTCGGGAAGGCCGAGCGGATCACGGCGATCGCGCCTGCCACGTGCGGAGTGGCTTGCGAGGTGCCGGTCATGGTCCAGCCACCGGCGGTGATCGGCGCGCCCGGCGCCAACACGGAGAGGAACGACGCCGAGTTCGAGAAGCAGGTGACCTTGTCGGCCGCGCTGCTGGAGTCGCTGCAGTTGCCGTAGGTCAAGCTACCCACGTTCGCGTCGTAGACCGCGCCCACGGAGATCGCTGCAGGTACGCAAGCGGGTGACGCGATGGCGCTGGTGAAGCCGCTGTTGCCGCTGGCGATCGCCGAGAGGATGCCGGCATCGCGCGCGTTCGCGACCGCGCTGGCGAAGAAGTCCGAGCTGCAGGGGCTGCTGCTTCCGCCGCTGCCCAGGCTCATGTTCATGGCCACGATGTTGTACGTGGCGCGGTTGCTGATGCTCCAGTCGATCGCGCTCAGGATCGCCGAGCCCGGCGCGGTAGGACCGTTGAATACGTCGAGCGCCAGGATCTTGGTGCTCGGTGCCACGCCCAGCACGATCGCCGAGACGTTGGTGCCGTGACCGTTGTCATCGGTCGAGCTGTCATTCGAGCCGAAGTCGTTGGCGTAGGCGACCTTGCAGCCCGCGGCGCCTGCGCTGCTGCAGCTACCGAAGGCGGAGCGCGTGTAGTCGCAACCCGTGTCGAGCACTGCGACGCCGGTATTGGCGCCGGTCTTCCCCGCGGAGGCCATCTCGGGCTGATGGATCAGCGGCAAGCTCTGCGAGAGTTGGTGCTCGTACTCGGTGTTCTCGTAGATCTGCGCGACCTCGGGCTGATTCGCCAGAGCTTCCAGCGCCTCCAGCCCCGGCACGCGCATGAACATGAACGGCAAGTTGCGGTACTGGATCAACAACTCCGGGCCATCGTCGGCCACCGCGTCCAGCACGCTCTGCTGCAGATCGGCGTAGAGATCGGCGCGCGCGTCGACCAGCGCGTCAGCGAGCTCGCGCGCTTCGTTGCGCGGGATGCCGTCGACGTCACTCGCCAGCGCCTGTACGGAACCTGCGACGGAGTCGCCCGTCTGCGGGTCGGCCTCAGCCACCATCACCAACACGTCGCGCGGCACGCCGGCTGCGAGCTCGACGCGCAGCCGAACCGGTACCTTGTCGACGACCGGCTCCTCGCCCGCGTCCAGGTTCACCTGCGCACACGCGGACAATATCGCGCTGACTGCGAGCACTCCCCCGAAGAACTTCGAACTGCGTCTCGAGCGAACCCTGGAACTAAAGGGGATGTGCACTGCCTCTTAGATACGGATCATCTCCCGGAGCCTTTAGCGTGTCACCAAAATTTTCTATCGACATATCAGCAGCTGTCGGCTGCAGCGCGCCGATGTAGACGTCAGTCGCGCTTGGGCAATACGTGTCGTACAGCTCAGTCGCTGGTGCCCCGTGAGCACATAGGAAGCTTGCTACACTCGCCGGGTGGATGTGATCCCGGACACTGCCAGTGACAGTACGCAGGGTTCGGATCCCGAGGTTCTGCTGACACGCTGGCGCGAGCGCGTCCTCGGCGGTGTGATCGGCACCTCGATCACGATGCTGATCCCCGCCTGGTTGATCCACGCGTGGCAGGCGGAGCACGGAGTCGTCGGTGCTGCGTCGGGCCTGTGGGTGGTGTTGGCGAGCATCGTCGCGCTGAGCGTGCTCGGGCTCTGGCGCGCGCCGTACAAGCTGCGCGCGGCGTTGCTGGTGGGACTCGGCCTCGGTGTGGTGGGGATCACGCTTGCCACCGAAGGTTTTGCGCCCGCGCAATGCTTGCTCGCCTGCATGCTGGTCACGGTCTGCGCGTTGCTGTACTCGACGCGCGTCGCGGCGTGGGTGTTGTGCGCGACCCTGATCTGCATGGGCGTCGCCGCCTGGCTGTTCAGCCTCGGCCAGCTGACCGCAGTGCCACCCGACCACGTCGACGTCACGCACCCACTCAACTGGTTGCGCGTCGGCCTTTACACCGCGTTTGCCAGCGCCACGCTCGCGGTCGCCAGCGGCTATCTGCTCGGGCAGCTTCGCCGCACGCTGCGGGCTCGCAATACGCTGGTCACACAGCTCAGCGCCGAGGTCGCCGAGCGCGAACGCGCCCTGCGTCAGCTCGAGCAGACCCAGGCGCAGCTGCTGCAGGCGCAGAAGCTCGAGGCCATCGGCCAGCTCGCCGCGGGCATCGCGCACGACTTCAACAACACGCTGTCGATCGTCAGCCTCGAGGCAGGCTTGCTCGCGCGCCAGCCCAGCAGCGGGCAAACCAAGCGCAGCGCCGAGGCCTTGCTCGAGGCCGCTCACCGCGGCAAGCAGCTCACCCAACAGTTGCTGCTGTTCAGTCGGCCCACGGGGCCACGTTCGGCGAGCAGCATCGACGGCGTGCAGGTGTTCGAGGAGTGCGTGGGTGCGCTACGGCGGCTGCTGCCGTCCGAGATCACCTTCGAGGTCGACATCGCTGCCGGGCCGCTGGGCCTCCACCTGCAAGCCAGCGAGTTGCAGCAGATCGTGTTGAACCTCGGCATCAACGCGCGCGACGCGATGAACCACGGCGGCACGCTGCGCCTCGCACTCTCGCGCCGCTCGCTCGACGAAGCCGCGGCCAGCGAGCTCGGCATCCCGGCGGGCGTGTACGTGCTGCTGAGCTGTCGCGATACGGGCTGCGGCATGAGCGCCGCGACGCTGGTGCGCATCTTCGAGCCGTTCTTCACCACCAAGGGACCGGGGCGCGGCACGGGTCTAGGCCTCACCAACGTCTGGAACATCGCCAAGCGCGCGGGCGGACACGTGTCCGTCCAGAGTACCCCGGGCAACGGCACGACCTTCGTCGTCTACCTGCCGCTGTGCGCGGCACCGGCGGCGAGCGATGCGATGGAGACTCCCAAGGCTGCCAGCTCGGCCGGACAGGAGACCGTACTGGTCGTCGAGGATGACATGCGCATCCGAGCGTTGATCGTCGCCACGCTCGCCGACGTCGGCTACCAGGTGCTCGACGCGCCCGATGCCGACGCGGCGCTCGCGCTCGAAGCGCGGCATCAAGGCCCGATCGACGTGGTGTGTACCGACGTCGTCATGCCAGGTCGAATGGCGCGCGATCTACTGAGCGAGCTCCAGGCCCGCCGCCCGCAGGCCGGCATCCTCGTCTGCTCCGGCTACTCCGAGGACGAACAGATCCACCGCGGCATCCACAGCGGCGAGTTCAGCCACCTGAGCAAACCCTTCACGCGCAACGAGCTCCTGGCAGCGATCCGCTCGGCCCTACAAACCCGCGCCGCCCAGGCTTAGCGCAGCTGTCCGCGTCAATCGCGCAGGCGTTTGCGCAAGCGTGAACCTCGCGTGCTGCCGTACGAACCTCTCGCGGCTGGCACGTGCGTTGCGATGGCCCCGCTCGCACGTATCGAGCGCACCTTGCGGTGCCATTGGAGGTTCCATGATCATTCGACGAGAACTCGCAGCGAGCGTTGTGTCCCTGCTGCTCGGAGCGGCAGCTTGCAGCGCCGATGTCGCGGGGGCAGATGCCCTTGCGCTGCAGACGGAGGCTCTGTCATCCCACTGCGCACCGGTGGTCCCTGACGCACTGAAGGTTCCGGAAGGCAACAAGTTGGACTTCGCAGCCGATGCCGAGGGCGTTCAGATCTACGTGTGCCAGGTTCCTGCTGCTGGCGGCAGTCCCGCATGGACGCTCAAGGCGCCCGACGCGCAGCTGTTCGGCAAGCATGGCCGCCTGATCGGCACTCACTATTTCGGTCCCACCTGGGAAGCGCTCGACGGCAGCACGGTGGTCGGCGCGCGGGTGGCCGGAGCGACGCCGGATGCCAGCGCCATCCCCTGGCTGCTGCTCTCGGCTGCAAGCAATACGGGGGACGGCTTGATGTCCAAGGTCACGTACATTCAGCGCCTAAACACGGTCGGAGGCCTGGCACCGCAGACAGGCTGCGACGCCGACCACGTGGATACGACCGTCGAGAGCGAATACTCCGCGACCTATTACTTCTACAAAGCTACGCGCGGGCGGCACTGACTGTCTGTGAAATGGATTACGTAGGACTACCTGATAGCAACCCTTACACTTGGCACTGACATTTCTAACTGCTTGCATCGACGCTGGATCGCGCGCAGCCGAGCGAGTAGTTTGATGCGCGATGCGTCTCGGATGTTGGGTGTTGGTCCTGAGTGCCTGCACGCAGCCGGTGATCGATCCGCCGGTCGCACAGGTATTTGCTACTCCCTTCAGTAGCCAGGCCGCACCCAGCGATCCGGACAACGCGCTGGCGCCCCTGCCGCAGCGCATCGACCTGGATCGAGCCAAGGTCGCGCTCGGCCGCCGCCTGTTCGACGATGCGCGCCTGTCCGGCGACGCCAAGGTCGCCTGTCGCGACTGCCACTCCTTTCAGCACGCGGGCGCACTGGCGCAGGCACGTTCGAAGCTGCCGGATCGTCCGCCTGTTCCTGTCAACGTGCCATCGTTGCTCAACGCGTCGTTCAACTTCCGCTTCGGTTGGGCCGGTCGTTTCATCGACATCGGCCAGCAGCTGGACGCGGCGATGGAGAGTCGAGCAGCCATGGCCGGCAGTTGGCAGCGCGCGATCGACGCCCTCGGCCGCGATCCGCAGCTCGTGAGCGAGTTCCGCGCGAGCTACCCGGCTGGACTGACGGCCGGTTCCCTGCGCGAGGTGCTGGCGCTGTTCTGTCTGTCGCTGGTCACGCCCAACTCGCGGCTGGACCGCCAGCTGCGTGGCGAGCTGCAGCTTACGGCAGCGGAGCAGCACGGCTACGATCTGTTCCGCAGCTACGGCTGCATCAGCTGTCATCAGGGCATCAACGTGGGCGGTAACCTGCTGCAGCGGCTCGGCATCATGGGCGACTACTTCGCCGTCCGCGGCAACCCCGAGCCGGCCGACGCCGGGCTGTTTGCGGTCACGAAGGACCCCGAGGACCTGCACGTCTTTCGCGTGCCCAGCCTGCGCAACGTCGCCAAGACCGCGCCGTACTTCCACGACGGCAGCGTCGACACGCTCGAGGAAGCCGTACGCGAGATGGCGCACTACCAGCTCGGGCGCACGCTCGAACCGGACGAGACTGGTGCGCTGGTCGCGTTTCTGGAGACGCTCACCGGGGAGCTGGAGGGGCGCGCCCTATGAGCGCGCGCTGGCTACACGCGGCGAGCGGTGCCAGCTTGTTCGCGCTCCTGACGTTCGCCGCCATCGCCTGGACGCGCCACGTCGATACCGAGCGGGCCGAGCGCTACGGGCAGACGCTGCGCACCTGGCTGGCGCTCGAGTTTCGGCTGAGCGCCGAGGTGTTGCGAGCCCGGGCGGGGATGGTCGGACACTACGACGGCATCGTGCAGACCCAGGCCGCGCGCAAGCGCATCCTGACCGCGCTCTCCGACGTGCCCGAGTTCCTCTCCGATGCCGGCAGCGCGCAGCTGCGCCACGCGCTGGCGGAGGCGGAGCGCTCGCGCGTCGATACCGAGCGCCTGGTGGAACACTTCAAGAGCGAACACGCGGTGCTCCGAACCTCCTTGCGCTACCTGCCGCTGTTGGCTGCCGAGCTCGCCGGGTCGGATGGCCGCGACCCGGTTGCGCGCGGCTTGGTACAGGATGCGTTGCTCCTGCTGCACTCGCAGGATCCGGCGATCGCGCAGCGCATCGATACCAGCCTGGTGGCGCTCGAACGCGAGCGCGACGCTGCGCCCGAGGCTCGGCGCACGGCGCTGGACGCGCTGATCCTCCATGCCCGCACCGTGCGCGAGCGCACGCCGCGCGTCTACCAGCTGACGGCCAGCATCCTGGCAGCGTCCTCGGCCGACCGCGCTCAGCGCACGACCGATGCGTTCGCGGCCCAGCTGCGCGTCGCCACACAGACCGCGGAGACCGACGGATTGATCTTGTTGGTACTGATGATCGCGAGCGGTGCGCTGGTCGCCGCCAACATCATCCTGCGCATGCGCTGGTCGGCGGCCGCACTGCGCCGCACCGGCGCCGAGCTCCAGCAGGCCGTCCTCTCGTTGCGCGCGGAGCAGGCCAAGCAGCGCGAGCTGAGCGAGCTCAAGACGCGCTTCGTCTCGATGACTTCGCACGAGTTTCGCACGCCGCTCAGCGTGATCATGTCGTCGGCCGAGATGCTCGAGGCTTACGCCGATCGCTGGCCGGCGCACAAGAAGGCGGAGCACTTCGAGCGCGTGCGTGCGGCGGCGCTGGGCATGACGAGAATGCTCGAGTCGATCCTGATGATCGGTCGCAGCGACGCGGGCGCGCTGCGCTGTGAGCCGCAGCCGCTCGAGTTGGGCTCGTTCTGTGCCGACGTGGTCGCGTCGATGACGCAGGCCAACTCGGATTGTCGGCGCATCGTCTACGAAGGTCCCTCGCGGCCGGAGCCGGTGTGCGCCGACCGTGTGCTCCTGCGTCAGGTGCTCGAGAACCTGCTCTCGAACGCGCTCAAGTACTCGCCTGACGCGGCCGAGGTGTTGTGCCAGGTCGCGCGCCACGACGGCGAGCTGTGCTTGCGCGTGATCGATCACGGCATCGGCATCTCGGACGAGGACCAGCAGCACCTGTTCGAGACCTTTCACCGCGGAAAGAACGTCGGCGGCATCGCCGGCTCCGGCCTGGGGTTGGCGGTGGTCGGTCGCGCAGTCCAGCTCCACGGCGGCAGTGTGTCGGTGCGCAGCGAGCTGGGGGTAGGCAGTGAGTTCACGGTGCGAATCCCGTATGTGGAGGCACAGCCATGAATCGAGTGCTGGTGATCGAGGACGACGCGGCCGTGCGCGGCAACATCCTGGACTTGCTGGAGGCGGAAGGCTTCGAGGGGCTGGCGGCCGAAAACGGCGAGAGCGGGGTCGAGCTGGCGCTGCAGAAGCTGCCCGATCTGATCATCTGCGACGTGAGCATGCCCGGCATCGACGGCTACGACGTGTTCGAGCTGCTGAGCTCGCGGCCCAGCACCGCCGTGATCCCGTTCATCTTCCTCTCGGCCCGCGCCGAGCGTGCCGACGTTCGACGAGGCATGGCGCTGGGCGCGGACGACTACCTCACCAAGCCGTTCACGCGCCGCGAGCTGCTCGATTCGATCCAGACGCGGCTGCGGCGCCGGCGCTCGAGCTTGCCTGCCGACGGCGCGCCGCCCACAGCTGCGAACGTCGCGCCGCCACGCACGGACGGGCTGGTCATGGCCGACTCGCGCATGCTGGCGCTGGACGCCGACCTGACGCGCGCGGCACGCGGCTCGATCTCGGTGTTGATCCTCGGCGAGACCGGCGTCGGCAAGGAAGTCGTGGCCGAGCAGCTCCACCTGCGCTCCGGCCGGGTTGGCCGCTTCGTGCCGATCAACTGCGCCGCCTTGAGCGAAAACCTGCTCGAGAGCGAGCTGTTCGGCTACGAGAAGGGCGCATTCACCGGCGCCGACAAGACGCGCGAGGGCCTGTTCGAGGCAGCCAACGGCGGTACGCTGTTCCTGGACGAGGTCGGCGAGTTGCCGCTCGCGACACAGGTCAAGCTGCTGCGCGTGCTCGAAGAGCGCAAGGTGCTACGGGTGGGTGGACGCAGCGCGCGGGCCGTCGACGTGCGCTTCGTGGCCGCCACGCACCGCGACATCGAGCAGGCCGCGGAGCAGGGCGCGTTTCGGCAGGATCTGTACTACCGGTTGAACGGCATCACGCTGGAGGTTCCGCCGCTCCGCGAGCGTCCGGCGGACATCGCGCCGCTGGCCGCGATGTTCCTCGCCAAGAGTACCCAGCTCCTCGGGCGCGACCGTCCACCGCAGCTGTCAGAGGCGGCCCTGCAGGCGCTGCTCGACTACGCCTGGCCGGGAAACATCCGCGAGCTGCGCAACGTCGTCGAGCGCGCGCTCTTGCTGTGTGACAGTCCGAGCGTGCTCCCGGAGCACTTGCCCGCCAAGTTGCTACGCGAGCCGCAGGCCCAGGCCTCCGTGGCGCAGGATCCACGCGCCGAGCTCATGCGGCAGATGGAGCTCGTGGAGCGCCAGCGCATCATCGACGCACTCTCGAAGTGCGCGGGCAACCAGACACTCGCGGCGCAATCGCTCGGCATCTCCCGCCGCACGCTCGTCACCCGTCTCGCGCAGTTCGAATTGCCACGGCCTCGCAAGCCGCGCGCAAAGCCCTGAGCTCTATCCCAGCGCGGCGTTCGGCGGCGGGGCGGGGCGGGAGGCGCGCGGTCGGAGGCGGCGCAGGTGCTTGGCTGCCACCTGCAGGAAGTCGTAGCGGATGCGCGGGGGCTTGGCGACCGGGCCGCTCAGCACGAGCGCGCCTTCGCCGTAGAAGCGTCCGCCTTCGACGTAGCTCAACAGGTGCAGGTGCAGGCCTTCGCGGCTGCCGTTGCCTGGCAGGTCGCGGCGCAGCGCGGGCCGCTCGACGTGCGTGTCGAGTTGCGGCTCGGGGATGTGCGTGGTCACGGCTTCTTGCATCAGCGACACCAGGCTGTGTCGCACCATGGTCAGCGCTTCGGCCGGCGGTGGCTCGCCATTGGTAGACATCAGTGGCACGAGCGCCGTGTCGTCTTGCGCGAGCAACCAGCCGCTGAAGCCGTCACACTTCTGCATCAACCAGGCGAAGATGTGGTGCGCCAGCAGCGCGCGATCCTGCAGTGGCTCGAGCGCGGCCTCGAACGCGCGCACCTCGCGCATGGTGGCGATCTTCGCGCTCACGCCGCCCTCGGTGCCGCCCAGCGCGGTCAGGGTGGTGTAGCGCGAGATCAGCGCGCTGTTGCCGAGCGGGCAGAAGAAGTCCTCGACGTACTTCAGGTGGTGGGAGAAGGCCTTGCGGTCGTTGCGCTGCCAGGCGAGCCGCGCCGCGCTCTCGTGCAGCGAGCCGAGCACGAGAGGGCTCTTGTGCGTGCCCTGGCTGGCGATCTGCTGCTCGACGTGGTCCTTGGCCGCGGCGTGCTCGCCGAGCGCACCCAGCGCAGCCACGAGCGACGTGTGCACTGGCAAGAGCAAGTGCACGTAGATCTCGTCCCCGGGCTCTCGCGTGGCGAGCGCCTCTTCGCACAGCTGGCGTGCGCGCGTGTGCTCGCCGAGTTGGTTGAGCGCCTCGGCCAGGAGGCCGATCGATGCACTCCAGCCGATGCGCTCGCGCCGCGCTTCCTTCTCGAGCAGGCGATCGTAGAGCGTGACGCAGTCGCTCGGCTTGCCGCGCGCGAGCATGTACACCGCGCGCGACGACATCGCGTAGCGTTCGAGCGAAGGCACTTCGACCGCGATGCGTTCGGTCTCGTCGAGCGCGCGCTTGCTGGTCATCAGGTCGTGCCACAGGCTGGCGAAGTAGTTGGTGATGATCGCCGAGAAGGTCTCGGCTTGCCACGCCGACCCCGTGCGCAGCGCCAGCGCCTCGACCTGGCCTGCGGCGCGCGCCATCTCCTCGGTCTCGCCGCGGAAGCCATGGTACTGCCGCCGAAGCTGCGCCGCGGCCAACAGGTTGATGTCGATCTCGGTCGCTTCCAGCCTGCGCACGCGTTCGAGCGCCTGCGGATCACCCGCGAAGCTCTCGAACACGCCGAGCACGTAGTCCACACCGCCTTGCCAGAGCCTGCGTCCTGCCGCCGACAGCCGCGGAAACGATCCGGCTTCGTTCAGCCGCGCCTCGAGATCGAGCCAGTGCCGGTGCGTCTCGCTCAAACGCTCCTGCGTGACCAGCGCGAGGCCGCGGCACAGGTCGTAGCAGTAGCTGGCCTCGTGCTTCTTGCCCAGCGCCGTGAGGGGTTCGAGCACGCGCCCGATGTCTTCGATGCTGACGCGGTCCAGGCACACCACGGACTTGCCGCACAGCGAAGTCGCACCGCTCACGAACGACTCGACCAGCAGCTTGAAGCTGCACGGCCGCAAGCGCTTGGGCCGCACGGCGTAGCAGACGAACGCCCAGCCGAGCGCGAGGAACGTGCTCAGGTGCTTGCCGAGGAACGGGCGCATGCGCCGCGCATTGTTCAGGCCGAGCAGCTGACTGAAGCTCGTCAAGAACGGCTGCGCGTGACGATCGAGCCGGCGATCGACGATATACGAGGAGGTGGCGAGCGCCGCGAGCAACACCGAGACCACAGGCAGGTTGCGCCGCTGCGCGCGGCAGAGATCGAGCGCGCGTTCGAGCGGCTGGACGCAGGCCGCGTACGGCAGCAACTTGGTACAGATCTCGAGCGCGCCCCTCGACACCACCGGCAGGCCGCGCGGGTCTTCGGCTTCGAGCAAGTACAGCCCGGCCTCGAGGCGCTCGGCCAGCTCGGGACTCTCGCGCGCGAGGATCAGCTCACCGATGCGCCGCCGCAGCCGTGCGCGATCGGCGACGTCGAGCTCGTTGACCAGCGTGGCGCGCATGCCCGAGCTGGTGAAGTCGTAGAGCTTCTGGTTGTAGTCGAGCACGCGCTGCGTGACCAACTCGCGCAGGCGCGCGCGCAGCTGCGTGTCCGATGTGTCGGTGCTCAGGCCGCGGCAGGCCTCGAGCGTGAGCGCTCCGCGGTACAGCGCGAGCGCCTGGGCCAGACGCCGAGCCTCGGGGCTCAGCGTGGTGACGCGCAGGTGCAGGCTCTCCTCGTTGTCGGCGGCCAGCACGCCGACCGCAGGCTCGAGCGGCAGGAGCCAGGTGCCGTGCTGGAAGCGGATCTCGCCCGCCCGCAGCATGGCGCGTAACTGGTCCAGGCTTCGGCCCGGATGCCCGGCGGCGCGCGCGTGCAACGCCTGGCTCAGGCGCGGCAGGTTGCTCGTCTCGCCGAACAGCGACTCCAGCCAGCCACGCAGCGCAGGCTCGGACAGGCCGGCGAGCTCGTGCGCGCTGGACGCGGCACGCAGCATGTCGCACGCGTCGGGCGCGCGCGGCTCCTGCTCGGTCTCGAGGCTCGTCACGAGCGTTAGCGGCTTGTGGCGCGTGTCGTGCACCAGCGAGGCGATGAATACGGCCGACCAGCGATCGCAGCGGTGCAAGTTGTCGACCACGATCACCAGGGCTTGCTGCGCAGCGACTTCGACCACCAGCTCACGCAGCGCGGTCTGCAACCGGCTGTTCAGCAGCTGCTGATCCGCCAGCACGTCGTTCGCGGGGCTCACCTGTGCCGAGAGCTCGGGCAGCAGCGAGCTGAGCGCTGCTGCCAGGCGCGGCATGACCCTCTGGGTCGCAACGGGAGCGATACGCAGCAGCTCGCGGCAGATGGCACGAGCGGATTGATAGGCGCGCTCGTGCTCGGAGGCGTCGATGTAGATCACGTTCGCGTAGCGCAGGCGCGCCGAGATCGCGACCTGACGCAGCAACCTGGTCTTGCCCGCGCCGAGCGAGCCGCGCAGCACCAGGCTACCGCCCCCGCGACCGAGCGCGGCTTGCTCGATCAGCCTGCCCGCCTCGGCCAGCTCGCGCTCGCGCCCGACGAGCGGCGCGCTTCGCAGGTGGTGTTCGGCGAGGCCGAGCTCGTTCTCTTGCTCGTCGCCCAGGATGGCGTTCAGCCGGTCGATCACCACGCTCGCGCTGGGCGGCCGTGCCGAGCGATCGGCTCGCAGCAAGAGCAGTACCAGCTCTTCGAGCTGCGGCGGGATGGCCGGCAGCGGTTCACCATCCGCACCGGACTCGGGCTTGGCAGCTGACGGCGGCGTGATGGGTTGGGCCCAGTAGCTGGGCAATTGGCCAATGTGGCTCGCCGGGTAGGCGTGCTTACCGGTGAGCATGTAATAGGCCAGGCAGCCGAGCGCGTAGAGGTCGGCGCGTTGATCCAGGCCGCTGCCTTCCATCGCCTCGGGCGGGACGCAGGGTGGGGTGCCGACCACCGCAGAGGATTCGCCGAAGCCGATCAGCGCGCCGAAGTCGAGCAGCTTGCACTCGCCGCTCTGCGTCAGCTGCACGTTGCGCGGCGTGACGTCGCGGTGCACGAGCTTGCGGGCGTGCAACAAGCCGAGCGAGGTGGCCACGTCGCGCAAGTAGCGGCAAGCCTTGGTATAAGGCAGCGGCGACAGCGCACCCAGATCGGCGCCGTCGAGTAGCTCCATCGTATAGAACAGCGCGTCTTCTTCGCTGCCGTAGTCGTAGACCTCGATGATGCGCGGGTGCGATAACTGCGAGAGCGTCGCGTACTCGCGCTCGAATAACGAAGACAGCGTGTGGCGGCTGCCGCCGCGCACGAACGTCAGACGCTTGAGCGCGAGCGAGCGCTGATCGTAGCGATCGCGCACGCGGTATACCGTGCCCACTCCGCCACGGCCGAGCACACCTTGCACCTCGTAGCGCGCGCCGATCAACTGCGGGATCGTGTCGTCGAGCGCCGGGAGCGGCATCGGCTCAACCGCCATGTGATCAGCGTAGCAACATCGGCTATCACGCCGCCATGTGCGAGCCCGCGCACTCGGTGGCGGCTGGTTTTCTCGACCTCCAAGGTTTCCACGAAACACCGGAGCGCAGGGTGTGTGTCAGGAGGCGCCGGACTCGCAGCTGTCGGCGGCGGTGGCGCGCGACAGCACGCGGTCGAGCGCGCGCAGGAAGCGCGGCTCGCTGTGCTCGCGCGCCACGTAGGCTCGTCCAGCGTTTACCAGGCTGATGCGGCGCTCCGGCGTCTCGAGCAGCCGCTCCATGGCCAGCGCCAGCGCGGCGGCGTTGTCGCCTTGCGCACACTCCACGGCGCCCTCGAGTGAGAGCCCCGCGCACGCACTCGGTGTGACCGCGCACGGCACGCCGCGGGCCAGCGCGTCGAGCAGCTTGATCGGCAGCCCGCCGGGCACGAGCCGGGGTACGACCACCAGATCGGCCGCCGCGTGCACCTGGCGGCGGATCAACTCGTCGCCGAGCTCCACGTGCTGCAGCGGGACGCCCAGCAGCTGACAGCTGCGCGCGAATGCACTCGAGTCGCTCTGGGTTGCGAGGAGCAGCTGGAGGGCGTGGCCGCGCGCTCGCAGGCTGGCCAGGGCGCGCGGCAGCATCGTGGCGCCCTGATACGCGTCGAGGTTGCCCGCGTACAGTGCGAGCTTGGTGCGCTGAGAGACGCCCAGGCCGAGCCGGCTCTCGGCGCGCTCGCGCGAGCGGATCGGTTCGGGCACGTTCCAGGGGATCGGCACGTACTCCACGTCCGCGCGCAGCTCGGAGAGGCGCTCGCGCAGCACGGGTGAGATGGTCGCGACGGCGGCTGCGCGTCGCACCAGCAAGCGATCGAGCGCACCGCCCGCGCGACGCAGCGGCGCCGACAGCAGCGGGTGTGCGTACGACGGCAGCTCCTCGGCCAGATCGGTGTGGGCGAAGAAGACCGTGCGCGGCGAGCGCAGCGACAGGGCGACCGCCGCGGCCTCGACGTGGTGCGCGACGATCACGCGCGGTTGCAGCTTGCGCGTCAGGTCCTGCAGCTCGAACAACATGCGCGCATCCAGCACCAGCTTGCCGAGGCTCGGGCCGGAACGCAGCGATCGCACGCGCGGCCGGTCGCTCAGGCGGTGTACGGCGAACTCGCTGCTGCTCGCGTAGCCGGAGGTCGCGTAGGTGAACAGCGCGGTGCCCGGATCGACGCGGCTGGTAGCGGCGAGCATCGCCGAGATCGCGGCCTGGGTGCCCTGGTAGGTGGGAAACGGCAAGGCCGCCACGTGCAGGGCGCGCGGCGGTGTCACGGTTTCGCTGTCGAGCTCGCTGCCGGAGTAGATGTTCATTCGATGTAACCCAGGCGGCGTAGGCGCGCCGCGACGCGAGCTTCGCCCAGCCTGCTGCTATCGGCGGCGGGAATCGTCTCGCCGCTCTGAGCTGCGGGCGAGGCAACCACGGAGGGTGGCTGGATCAGGAGCTCGCGCAGCACCCGGCCGTCGCAGGCGTGCAGCCCAGCCTGGCCTGCGCGCTCGAGCAGCGTGGCGCTCACGTCTGCCATCGCGGCATCGATCTCACCGGCCGCGCGGACGCTGGGTCCTGCGGCGATGAACAGGCCGCGAGGCCGATGCGAGCCGGGCAGGCTGCGGCCCTTGCGGCCGAGGTATTCGTCCGGCACAAGCCTGCGAAACGCGCTGCTGGCAGCCGAGGAGGGCATCAGGTTGTACGAGTAGCCGTCGTCCAGCGCGAGCTCGAGCAAGACGTCCGGCGCGCGCTCGGTGTGCGGGCCGTGGAACAGCGCCTCGCGCGGCCAGAGTTGTTTCACCACGCGCTGCCCGCTCCACGGATCGCGCAGCCTGTCGCAGAACGCCTCGAGCTCGCGCATCAGGGCGGGCACTTCGGAAGGATCCAGCTGCCCGTCGGGTTCGCGGCCGCGCAGGTTGAAGTGCAGCGCTGGAAAGTAGTTGAGCTCGTCGCTGAACACGCGCGTCTTCGACATGTCGATGGCAGCGAAGCGCGTGCGCGACTCGAGCCAGCCCGGCAAGATTGCGCCGCCCGCGCGAAACAGGCGTTCGCGCAGCCGTGGTGGCAGCCGCGTGAGCGCGAGGTCTTTGCTGCGGGTCAGGAGCTGTTGCGCCAGCCCGCGCGGACGAAACGCCAGGAACCCGGCGTCCGCCAGCGCGCGGTTCAGGTACAGCACCTTGTCGGACGAACCGCCCGAGCCGTGATCGCTGACGATGCTGAGCTCCACGTGCTCGCCGCCTGCAGCTGCGATCAACCTGGCGACCGCGCGATCGAGCGCCTCGTAGACGCGGCACAGGCCCGCCTGGGCTGCAGCGGACACCCGAGCAGGCCGGCGTGGCGAGCGCGGGTCGTGCAGCGGCCACAGGTGGTGCGCGGCGGTATCGCTCTCGCCGAAGTAGATCGCGAACAGATCGAACTGGCGCTCGCCGAGCAGCCAGCTGCCGAGCTCGGCGCGGCGCTCGATGCGCGCGCACAGCGCGTCCGGCATTCGCTCGTGAAAGCCCGCAGCGCCTGCGTCGAATTCGTCGACGTCGTCGAAGTGCAGTGGACCGAAGCGCGCGCGCAGCGTGTCGTAGAAGCTGGGTGGCCAGACGAACGAGCGATCGGCTTCGAACGCCACGGGGGAGTCCCAACCGCTCGCGAACACACCGTTCGAGAGGCGCTCGGGCGGGAACGTGCCCGGGAAGAACAGGCACGCGCATGCCGAGCCCGCGCGATCGAGCCGCGCGGCCAGCGTGGGTGTGGCGCGCACGCTGCCGGCGCTGAAGCGCACGCTGTAACCCTTGCGCGTGGTGAAGTCGAAGACGCCGTGGGTTCCGGGGTTGTCGCCCGTCAGTAGCGTGGTCCAGTTGGGCAGCGTCGCTGGTGGCTGCACCGAACGCAGGGCCGCGTAGCCGCCGCGCGCCATGCAGGCGTGCAGCGCCGGCAAGCGCTCGGGGCCGAACTCGCGCACCAGGTCGAGGCCTGCGCCGTCCAAACCGATCAAGAGCTGCCGCGCTCCCACCATCAATTCTGGCTCCGATCGCGGCCCAGGAGTCGAGGATCCGAGAGGCCGAACACCCCCAGGATTGTCTGCGCCACGTCGTAGATGCTCAAGTCGGATTGCCGTCCGCGGGCCACTACCCCGGGCCCGGCCAGGATGAATACGCCGTGCCAGTCGTGGTTGCAGGCGTCGGGCCCGGTATCGTTGACACGGCTGTACACGCTGCCGTGGCCCACCGAGCCGAGCGCGCGATAGCCGAGGTCGTCGAAGAACACCATCAGGTCCGGTGGCAGGCCGCGCGTGGCGCGGAAGGCGCGCTCGGGTAGCACGATGCGTTGAGTCAGCCGCTCGCCGTCCGGCCCGGGGAGGGCTTCGAGCTCCGCCATCAGCTGCGCTCGCAACGCGGGTAGCTCGACTTCGGACACACAGCCCTGCGGCTCGCGGCCGCGCACGTTGAAGCAGACGCGCGCGTGGTAGCCGCCTTCACCCCAGGCCCGCGTGCGCGCCCAGTCGACGTCCAGCTCTGCGAACGGCGTGATGCGATCGGGCCGCGTTCGCAGCACGAGGTAACCGCGCTCGACCAGCCACTCGTTGATGCAGATGCCGCCGAGCAGCGGCCGCGCTCCGTGATCACTCACCACCAGCACGCAGGTGTCGCTGGGAGCGGCGGCCAGCAGCTGGCCGATGCGCCGATCCAGGAAGCGGTAGTAGCGTAGGCCTTCGTCGGCGTAGGGTCCGTTCGGATCGTGGCGGGGATCGTCCGGATCGAGGTGTGTCCAGAAGGCGTGATGAAAGCGATCCAGCGCGATGTCGACCACGGCCATGAAGTCGGGGCGCCGGCTGCGCAGCAGGTACTCTGCGATGTCGAAGCGCTGCGTGCTTTGCCGGTAGAGCGCGTTGCGCAGCCCCGGCAGATCGTCGGTGCGGTACTCGTCCACGTCGGGCTCGTACGCGCCGAAGCGCTCGGTCAGCTCGTCGGCCAGGCCGAGCGGATACGTGTGCGCGTGCGTCGCATCCGGCGTCAGGAAGCACGAGACCGCGTACCCGTGCAGCTCGCGAGGCGGATAGCTCGGCGGCACGAACAGCACGCACGCTCGCTTGCCCGCGGCGCCCAGCCTATCCCAGACCATGGGCAGCTTCAGATCCGAGGCGTCGGCGAGCCGCAGCTCGTAAGTCCCCGGCATGCGTTGTCGAAATCCATACAAGCCGAGCTCGCCAGGATCGTGGCCGCTCAGCATGCAGGCCCAGGCCGGCACCGTGATCGGTGGCTCGGTCGAGCGCAGCGCACCCCATGTGCCGCGCTCCATCAGGCTGGCCAGATTCGGCAGCCAGGGCCGATAGCGTTCGAAGACCAGCTTCGGTGCCGCACAGTCCAAGCCGATGAGGAGTAGCCGCGGCATCGGCGCGGCAAGTAGCACGTCAGGGGCGACCTGCCAAAGTCCAGGCGCACCGCACATGCGGTGTGAAGAGGGCTGCGGGCTATCGCTCCGGCCCTCGCCGTGTAGACTCCGCCTCCGTGCCAGACACGTGGTCGCTCCCTCCCGAGCTCGTTTGGGGTCTGTTTCAGCGCAGCCTGGGCGTCATCTTCCTGGTCTCATTCTTGTCGCTGTCCGGTCAAGTCGTCGAGCTGGCCGGGTCCAACAGCGGCATCGCGGTAATCTCGCGGCGGCTGGCCAAGATCCGCGAGGATTTTCCGACCTGGCGGCGCTTCATCTATTTCCCCACGCTGCTTTGGTTCAACTCCAGCGACGGCATGCTGCGCGGCGTGCCGTTGGTGGGAGCGACTGCAGCTGTCGGCGTCATCTACGGAGGCCCGATCGGCTGGTGGTGTTTGTTGACCTGTTGGGTGTGTTATCTGACGCTCGACCTGGCCGCGGCGCTGATCTTCCCGTGGGACTGTCTGCTGTTCGAGGCCACGCTGCTCGGACTGTTTCTGCCCGCGACGTTGGCTTTGCCGTCCCTGGAGGCCGTCAGCGCGCCGGCGCCCGCGCTGACCTGGGCCTATCGGCTGTTGATGTTTCGGCTGATGTTCGGCTTCGGCAAGCAGAAGTTCGTCGGCAGTCGCAAGCAGGATCTGGCTTATCTGAAGGGCTTCCTGACCAACCAGCCGCTGCTGTCGCCGCTCGGCTGGTACGCACAGAAGCTGCCGACCTGGGCGCTCAAGGGCGGCGTCCTGTTCATGTTCTTCGCCGAGATCCCGGCGCCGTTCTTCGCGTTCTTCCCGGGTTGGCTCAGCGTGGTGTTCGCGGCCAGCACCGTGTTCCTGATGATCGGCATCCAGGTGTTCGGCACCTTCGGTTACTTCAGCCTGGCGACCATCCTCTGCTGCATCCCGCTGCTCGACAATCTCACGCCCGTGCAGCTCTCGATCCCGCAGCTGTTCGCGGCGGGCCAACCGATCTGGACCAACGCTTACGTGCTGGTGCACACGCTCGGTTCGTGCGTGGTGTTCCTGTTCAACAGCTGGATCGGCCAGAGCTGGAGCCTGTGGGCGTTCTGGTATCAGCTGCCGCGCTGGGTGCAGATCCCGCTGAACTTCTTTCGCTGGTTGCACCCATTTCGCTGGCTGCACCCGTACGGCGTGTTCCCGCCCAACAATCAGCCCAGCGTGAAGATCACGCTGCTGCTCGAGGTGACCTGGGATCGCAAGACCTGGGAGCCGGTGGAGTTCGCGTACTCGCCGACGCACTCGCACTCGCGGCCACAGTTCATCGCGCCGCATCATCCGCGTGGCGACCAGGCCGTGATCTACGACACCTTCGGCCTGAACCCGACGAGTCTGATGAGCGCCATGCTCGGGCCGTGGGATCCGTACTACTTCGCGTCGCGCCTGCCCGCGAAGCAGTTGTGTCAAGCGGTGACCGACGGTCGCGCCTACGAGATGACCAAGCCGGGTCCGCTGCAGCGCGCCGCCACGCCGCCGGTGGCTGCGCGCATGACCACGATCATGCTCGAACCCGTGAGCCTGGCCGAGCACCGCCGCACAGGGGCTTATTGGAAGCGCACGTACATCGGCCCGCACGTAGCCGCGCACGACCACGACCCCGACTTCTGGCAGGACTCCTTGGGTGAGCCGGAGCTCTGGCACTTCGAGTCGATCTTCTGGCGTCGCCGCTCCAAGCTGCGCACGCTGATCGATCGCGCGCAGACTGGCGAGCACGATCCACTCGAGCTCGCGCTGTTCGACGGCGCGCTGTCTCGCGACGACGTGGCGCGCTTTTGGCACGAGCTCGTGCCGCTGCTCGGCGCGCCCGGCCGGCACGACTTCGACAGCTTGCCAGCGCTGGACGCGCGCGTGCGCGAACGTTTCAGCAGCTCGGAGCGGCGTGCGCTGTACCGTTTGCTCGGCCGCTTCAGCTTGATCCTGGTCGCGCGGCTCGAGCCGCTGTACCTGCACCAGGGCTTCTCGCCCAAGATCCCCGTGCGCACCTACTTCCAGCTATGGATGCTCGTGCAGCACGTGATCGGCAACGGTCTCAATGCCTATCTGGCCGCGGTCGAGAACCCCGAGTCGGTGATCGAGCACGTCCCGCTGATGACCACGCAGAGCGGCCTGTACGCGCTCGCGCTGTTCCGCATGGACGAGCTGATCTTCGAAGCCCAGAAGCTGCGGTTGATCGGCGCCTTCGTGCACCCGCACGACCAGGAGCAGAAGCGCATCATGGCCGAAAAGTTCCGCACCCGAGACCTGGCGGACCTGCCCAAGGCCGACCAATTCTTCGTCAGCGTCGCACAGCGAGTCTCGGGCTTCTACAACGTCGTGAGCGACCTACGCGAAGCCTTCAAGGGCCCCACCTACGATCGCGGCTACCCGGAGCTCTACCCACAGTTCCGCGAGCTCGCCGACGGCACGGTAATCCTCGAACGCTACACGCCCGCGCCGTCCGACCGCCCGCTGGCTCCCGACCTGAAGGACCTACCGCCGGGTTCCCCAAACCTGCGCGAGATCGAAGAAGCCGACACCGCGCCCTCGCCGGTGGTGTCGACGGGGTGAAGTTGCGCTAGCAGCAGAGTGAGGATACGGCCGATCCGATCTTGCAGCCGGCGGTCGCCTCAGCCTCACCGCGCCCTGCCGGCCGCTACCAGCCGCGCGCATCCGGCCGTACGGCACGACCCGTTCACGTGGTCAGGGCTTTCGAGGGGGGCGGTTTTCGTCGTGCTGCTCGCTTGCGTCGCGGCGCCCAAGAGCGTCGAGCAGCGCGGCTCCGGTCAGTTGGCTTGCGCACGTTTGCGTGGCTTCGTGTTCTTGGCAGGAAGATCATTTTGTCGTTCGCTGAGCTCTCAGATGCTCGTCGGTCGGAGCCAGATGGAGTTGCGTGAATTCGAATCGGATCGCAGCTGATGCTTCGTCCCGGAACGAAGGTTTGTCGATCGCTGACCAGGGTAACCGTCCCCTCGAGGACGAGGCCGCGCCGTGGGAGAGCCCCTCGACCTTGCGCATCTCATTGTGAATCCTCGCTGAGGCGCTGTAATCTGGTCCAGTTGCGTTGGATCGCACATATCAGACACGGTGCGCGCCGTCGCGCGCGTCGCGTGCCTGCGCGATTGCGGCTGAGCTCGTGCGGCGATGCGCGAGCATCATGTGGACGGTCAAGTCCGATCCGCGCGTACAGGTCGACGCACGTGCGGTCGCGCTGCCAAATCCGGTCGAGACCGAATGCGGCCTGCACTATGACTTGAGCGCCGAAGGGAGCCTCAAGGGCGATCGCTTCGTGGTGCGCAGAGTGGAGCCGGTACCATCGCTCCACCTGCGCGGCGCCGGCAGGCCTGGGCAGCTCGCGTTACTGGCAGACGGCATATCCACGCTGGTGGACTGCAGCCCACCCGATCCGTGCTGCAACAGCATCGGTTCGCTCGGATCTGCCGATGCAAATTGCGAGGACCCTTGCACGCGCCCTGGGCCGTTCTGGCGGCTTTCCGCGGTGGTTTTGCGAATTCTTTCGATCGCGGCCAGGTCCTCGGCACTAGAGGGCGCTCGAAGGGTGTTTGAATGCCTGTGCTATAGTCATTGTGTCATTCGAGGGGGGTGTGGAACATCACGAATTGGATCTCGCGGCGGTTGCTCGCCTGGACGATGTTGCGTTGATGGCCGGGTTGCATCGATTGGTGCAACGGAAACGCGCTCTCACCGCACGGCTGTTGGTTCATCTCGGGAAGCAGATGAAGCGTCGCTTTGCTCAGACCACCAAGCCGCGGTCGGATGCGGCGAGCGACGCGGCACAGATGAAGTCGCGACCTGCTCAGCCGGAGAAGCCCCGTTCAGCTGGACCGGATGCGCTGCGCGACGCGGCATCCATGCAGCGGCGTACTGCTCAGACCGAGCAGCCGACAGCTGCACCGCATGCGGCGCTCGACGCGGCATCCATGGAGCGGCGGGTTGTTCAGACGACGAAGCCGCGGTCAGCTGCAGCGGATCCGGCGAATGCGGCGCCTTGGTCACGCTACGTTCGGCGTGCCGTGGTGCGCGAGGTGTACGCGCGTGACGGCGGGCAATGCACCTTCGTCAGTCCCGACGGTCGGCGCTGCAGCGCCCGCGATCATCTCGAGCTGCATCATGAGGATCCATTCGCTCGAGGTGGACTGCCGACAGTGGGGAATGTGCGCCTGCTATGCCATGCGCACAATGCGCTCCTGGCCGAGCGCGATTTCGGCCGCGCATTTATCGAGGGCAAGCGGAGGCAGTTTCGGCCCGGAAAAGTGACCAACCGTGATCCAAGTCGAAGTCGCGCAACTCCTTCCGGGTCCGACCGACACGCATCCGAAAGCGCAGCGAATGAACGTCCTGCGATGATCCTGGCCACGCGCACGCATCGCGCCGCCACCCGCTAGCGATTCTTCCCGATGATCACCAGTCTGCCGCAGGGCTCGCTGCGGCCGTCGGCTTGCACGACTACTGGGCCGCCGTCGGAGTCCGCCGGAATCTGTACCGACAGGCGATCCTCGCGGCGTTCGATCATGCGCAGGGGTTTGCCGGCTACGCGGACGAGCGGGGTTTGGCCGAAGCCGCTGCCGGTGACCTCGAGGCGGCCGCCGCGCGGTTGTTCGGGCTCTTCGATTTTGCACTTCGGGCCGCTCGGCGCGGGCGCCGCGACGCGTGCAGCTGTTGGCGGCGCTTTGGTTTGACCTGCCGTGGCGACCGTCGTGGCGGCGGGGGCTGGCGCGGGTGTGGCGGACTTGCCGCTCGTGGCTGCAGGTGTTGCGGCCGGGGCATTGGCGGCGGCGCTGGTCGTGGTCGCCGGAGCCTTGGCCTTCTTGGCCTTGGTCTGCTTGGGGGCCGCGGCGGCCTTGGGGGCGGCGCTGGGCGGCGTGGCGTCGGCGCTCGTCGCGGCCTTGGCCGGCTTGGCGGCTTCGGGGGCTGGGGCCGTCTGGGCGGATGCCAGAGAGACCCCGCACGCGAGCCCAGTCACGACCAGCGATGTTCGAAAGCGCAGCATCGGCACACCTCCTGTCTTCGCAGAATAGCAGCGCGGGCCGGGCTGTCGGCCGAACCCGCGTAGCCTTTGAGTTTTTTCTGGTAAGACAGCTTGCCCCGCGCGACAAGCCACAGCTTGGGGCATGTGGTCAGGCATCATGGGTAGACTTCGCAAGCTCGCGCCTTGGTTCGGCGTCTGGCTCCTGAACACCCTGCTGTTCGTGCCGGCCTACATGACCTCGCCGTCGGCGTTCCTGCCGCCCCTGCCGACCGCCAAGGCAGTCATGCTGCGCGGCTTCCTGCGCTCGTTCGTCTCGATGCTGCTGCGGCGAGACAACCTGGACGTGTTCCGCGTCTCGTTCGACCTGGGCTGCATGGTGCTGTTGGCGCTGGCCAGCGCGGGCACGCGCGCGGCACGACCCGTGCGCTGGGCGCTGGTGACCGGGTACGTCGCGCTGCTGGTCTTCCTGGGCTACCACCACGCGATCCAGTTCTTCTTCGAGCGCTCGCCGGCGCTCAGCGAAGACTGGCGCTTCCTGCTGAACCTGGGCCACTTCCTGCAGTCGGTGATGTCGCCGCGCTGGTTCGCGATCTGCGCCGGCAGCGTGCTGGGGCTCGTGGGCGTGACGCTCCTCGCGGCGTGGGTGTTTCGCGCGCTGCAGCGGATGGCTGCGGGCTGGACCTGGCGCAGCCGCGGGCGCGGGGCGCTGGCGTTCTTCGTGCCGTGTGCGCTGATCTTCGCCTGGCTCGGAGTTTCGTCCGACCACCCGGTGCTGCAAGTCAACAGCAAGCGCGTGCTCTGGAACTGGCGCACCTCGCGCGCCGAGGCGCTGCGCACCGCCGAGCTGCACGACCCAGAACCCGATCGGCGCTACGACGGCTACACGAGCCTCGAGCTCGCGACCAAGCCGAACTTTTACCTGCTGATGATCGAGGCCTACGGCGAGATCCTCGCCACCTGGGACATGACAGACGCGTACCGCGCGCTGTTGTCCCGCGTCGAGCAGCGCCTCAGCGCTGCGGGCTACCACGCGCGCAGCGTGTACAGCGCGGCGCCCGTACACAGTGGTACCAGCTGGTTCAGCATCTCGACCGTGCACACGGGGACGTTGATCGACCGGCCTCTCCAATACGACGCGCTGCAGCTCGTGGGCGCCCGCGTGCCTTCGATCACGCGCTTCTTCGAGTCGCAGGGCTATCGGACGTACACGCTCCAGCCCGGCAGCGCGGATCACGCGGGCTTGCGCCGGCTCGATCTGTTCAACCACGACGTGGTGGTCGATTCGCCCGCGCTCGACTATCCCGGTTGGCATTATGGCTGGGGTCACATCCCCGACCAGTACTCGTGGGAGAAGTTTCGCGAGCGCTGGTTCGCGCATCCCAGCGAGCCTTACTACGTCTATTACATGGCGGTCTCGACGCACTGGGATTGGGGCGAGGGTGTACCTCCGTACGTGCACGACTGGCGCAAGCTCGAGAGCGACGATATCCAGCCCGCCGAGGTCGATGCGAGTTGGCCGCCGTTTCCCGAGGCCGAGCGCATTGGGACCGAATTGCGGCGCAGCTACTTCCACAGCGTCGAGTACGAGTGGCGCGTGCTCCTGGACGTGCTCGAGGCGGATCACTCGCCGAACATCGTGGTGGCCATCGTGGGGGACCATCAGCCGCGGCTCGAGTCGGATGCGCCCGGTGAGGTTACGATGAATGCGCCCGTCCACATCATCTCGCGTGATGCGGCATTCGTGGAAAGCTTCGCACCGCTGGGGTTTGCGCGCGGGCTGTACCCGGAGCCCACAGTGCGTCCGACGCACTGGCACGAGGGCTTGTTTTCACTCTGGATTTCGAGGCTGGTGGCGGCGTACGGTGTGCCCGGTTCACCTACTGTCCCCATCTATCCGCGGGGCATTCGCCTGTCCACGCTGAGTCGTTGAGTGCTATATGCATCGGAGCGATGCAGGGCCTCTGTCGGACAGGTTTGGTGTTGTTAGTCGCGTGCTGGCTCGCTGCTTGCGGCGGCGATGACGCCGCGGACGAGGGCGGCGCTGGCACCAGCTCGAGCGAGAGCGGCGGAGCGAACGCGGCCGGCAAGGGCGGCTCCGGTGCGGCCGGCATGGCGCCAGCTTCGGGCGGCAAGGGTGGTGCGTCTGCAGCCAATGGCGGCGGGGCCGGCAAGGCGGGTGCGGCAGCGGCCAGCGGCGGTGGTAGCGGTGGCCAGTCGAGCGCCGCGGGTAGCAGCGGTGCGGCCGGTGCCTCGGGCGCCTGCAACATGGCCTGCACGAAGGGCATGCACTGCGAGCTCGTCGCGGTGACGTGCATCCGCGCCCCGTGTCCGGCGCAACCGATGTGTGTCGCCGACGCCAGCACGAGCTTGAGCTGCGATCCGCGGAAGATCCTGTGCAAGCGCGCCGCGCCTGAATGTCCGTCGATGCAAGTGCCGAGCGTCGACGGCTCGTGTTACGGCCCCTGCGTTCCAGTCGAGCAGTGTCCTTGCTCGGGACCGAGCGAGTGCCCGGACAGCGATCACTACACCTGTCATATGTCGGCGGCGCACTGCGGACCGTACCTCTGACGTACTAGAAGTTCTTGGACGCCAACGAGCTCCAGCCGGGGTCCCGGCAAATGCCGCAGCTGGTCGGCGTGCCGCCGGAGAACAGCGCGCACGCCACGTCGTCGTCGGCGAGAAAGCAGCGGAACCAGGCAGCGTAGAGTCGCTGGAACTGCAAGCTTCCGCGCTGGCTCGCCGCGGCGTTTCCCGTGCTCGAGTCCTGACCCGAATAGCCAGTCATCGTCGCGGTGCCGGTGCGGGTGCCGCCCTCCCAGGTGGCCACGAAGATCGGGGCAGTCGCACTCGCGAGTTGGCTCATCGCATTCGAGAACAGATCCTCGGTACCGGTGAGGATGAGCACGGGCACCGCGGAGTTGGGTTTGATGTTCGCGCCCTCCGTAACGATCGCTTTCACGTTCGGATGGGAAGCTGCAACGCTCGCGCCGAACCCGCCGGTGTCGTGACCGGAGAGCCCCGCGCGCGTGCTCAACTTGTCGTAGAATTCGTGCTTCGGATCCAGGTTCGCCTTGAGCAGGTACGAGAGCGCCGCCTCGTGAAACTTGCCCGAGCCTACATTCCCGTCGTTCGACGCGATGACCACGATCCCCCAACTCGCAGCGTTGCGGTTCAGGAAGCCGTACACGGCGTCGGCGTCGCTGACTGCGGTCCCGTTACCCCAGGCAACGATCGGATGCGGGCAATGGTCTTCGAGAGGACTCGGCGCGTAGATCGTGAACTTCCCGGTCTGTTGAGCTGGGTCGATCCTTCCGAGGTCGACCTCCTCCGTCGTGACCTGGTACGGCCCGGGCTCGCCGTAGCTGCCGCTGCCCGGGTTCAAGCAGGTCTGGCGCTGCTGCGGGAGCGACATCGGCGCGCCTCCACCGGCTCCGCCGAGGTCCGGCATCCCCGCGATCGCCTCCGAACCAGCGCCCATCGGGGACGCATCCCCGCTGCCAGCGTTGCCGCTGCCAGCGTTGCCGCTGACGGCGACCGAAGCGCTGCTACCCGCGCTCGAGCCGTAGGTGGCGTCGCTCGGCTGCTGCACGGAGCAGCTCCCGATCAAGCCGTACAGGAATGCGGTACGGACGATATGAAGGATATCGCGCGCGTCCATGCACTGATCTGCCTGTGCAGGATGATCGAGTCGTGGTCAACGCGATGGCTAACGCGGCGAAGGGCCTGGCTTGCAGTGACAATCCAGACAGCCGTGGGTCGCGCACGTGCCGCAGCTGGTCACGAGCTGCTTGTGCAGCGCCTCGCGCGCGCGATGCAGGCGCACGCTGGCGTTGTTGTTCGTGATGGATTGCTGGGCGGCGTAGTCTGCGACGCTCTGGTCCTCGAGGTCGACGCGGCGCAATGCTTCGGCGTACTCCGGCTTCAGCGTGTCGATGAGCACGTTCATGCACGCGCAGACCGTGTTCATCAAGGCTTCGTCGGCTTGCGGGCTCGGCGTCTCGGGTTCGCTGGCTGCCGTTTCGAGCGCACGCTGTGCGGCGCCGCGACGCCGGTAGTGATCGATGATCGCGTTGCGCAGCAGGCGGTAGAACCAGGCTTTGGCCGATTCGTCGTCGCGCAGCGTGTCTCCGCGGGTCAGTGCACGCGCGAAGGCCTCTTGCAGGATGTCCTCGGCGACGGCACGCGAACCCACGCGGCGCTCGAGAAACTGCAGGAACAGCGCGTGGCTTTCCACCAGTTGCGCGACGGCCTGCGGGGACATATCCGAGTTCATGCTCGCTCCTGGGCGCAAGATAGCGCCCCGTGCACTGGCTCGCACGGGGCGCTCGGTCTTCGTTCACGCGCAGCCACACGTGCTCGGACAGGCGCAGCTGTCGCCGCAGCGGCAGTCCTGGCCGCAGCAACACTCGCGGTTTTGCGCGGCGGCAGTGGCGGCGCGGCTGCCGCAGCTGCAAGCGGCGTTGCGTTTTTCCTGGCAGCAGCTCGTCGCGGCGGTCGTGGTTTCTTGCTTGTTCATGGCGTCCTCGGTGTTTACGAAGTTGGCTCGATTGCCCCTTCTCCCGTGCCGACGCACTGGCCTCCGGCGCCTTACACCTGCGCGGACGAATTTTTGTGGCGATGCGCACACGGTCCCACTCGATCGCCGCGCTACCCTGCCTGGTGATGGGTGCAGCACTTCGCGTTTCGTGTTGGGTCGTGTCGCTGGCGTTGTTCTGCGCGTGCCGCTCGGAGGAGAGCGAACCGCCTGCGGCTGATGGTGGCGCCGGTGCAGGCGCGGGCTCGACTGCGGCAGGCGCGGGTGGAATGCCCGTGGCCGGGGAGGCCGGGGCTGCAGCTGGTGGCGGCGGAGCCGGACGCACGGAGGCCGGTGCAGGTGGTGCAGGCGCAGGTGGCGCAGGTGCCGGCGGCGCAGGTACCGGTGGCGCAGGTACCGGTGGCGCAGGTACCGGTGGCGCGGGGCCCACTGGCCAGTGGGTGCTCGGCTACTACGTCGGGTACCAGATCAACCAGTACAAGATCAGCGAGATCGACTGGAGCGGGCTCACGCACATCGCGTTCGCGCCGCTGTTGGTCAAGGGCGATCGTACTCTCGACTTCGGCTTCAACAGCTCGAACGGCACGGGCATGCAGGATGCCAAGGCGCTGTCGGCAGCGGCGCATCAACACGGCGTCAAAGCCCTGTTGATGCTGGGAGGTGCTGGAGCTGGGCCCCAGATCGCTGCTGCGGCCAGTGCAGCCAACCGCGGCGCGTTCGTGCAGGCGCTGAACGCGGCGCTCGACACGCTGGACTACGACGGCATCGATCTGGACTGGGAAGACAGCGTGAACGTCGACGATCTGATCGCGCTCGCTCAAGGCCTGCGCTCGGCGCGCCCGTCGATCGTGCTCAGCTATCCCGGTGGACCGATCAACCCAAACCTGGGCGGCGTGAACCAGAAGATGGTCACGCTCGCGCAGTCGCTGGATCGCTTCAACGTCCAGACCTATTACCCGACCACTGCGTTCGCCGGCTCCGGCTGGAGCTCCTGGTTCAACAGCCCCTTGAGCGGGTCTTCGGGCAGCACCCCGGTCGCGATCGACGACACGTTGCAGCGCTACGCGACGGCGGGCATCCCCAAGAACAAGTTGGGTATGGGCATCAGCTTCTACGCCATCTGCTACACCGGCGGGATCACCGGTCCACGCCAGCCCACCAACGGCACGAGCCAGAAGATCGTGGGCGGCGACAACGTGTATCCGCTCGGCAAGTTCTTCGCTGCCGGAGGTACGTTCGACAAGAGCAGCGCGGCCGAGCGGAAGATCGACGACGTCGCCAAGGTGCCGTATCTGAGCCTGGGCTCGCCGGTGAACGACTCGGGCTGCGGCGCGAACACGCAGTACCTCTCGTACGAAGACGAGACCTCGATCATCGCCAAGGGCACGTTCTCCAAGCAGAAGGGCTACGGCGGCATCATCATCTGGACCATCCAGGAAGGCTGGCTGCCGTCCGGCGCCTCGGGCGGCCGCGGACGCAACGCGCTGATGCAGGCGCTCAAGCAGGGCTTCCTCGATCCCTGAGCGTTGACCCGAAACCGGCAGAGCTCCGCACTGTCATGGCGGAGGTCCTCGATGCGTCTCGGAAGTGCCCGCCGCCGCTTGGTTCTGGCGGGCTTGTGCTGGCTCGGCGCGTGCGCGAGCGATCCTGATCCCTCGAAGCACGACCCTGCCATGCCAGCCGCTGGCAGCGGCGCACAACCCCCCGCGGCCGGTGGGCTCGCACCTGCAGCCAGTGGCGGCAGTGGTTTCCCCGGCTCGGGCGCGTACATCGCCGGTAGCGACTGGCACGGCTACGCCTTCACCGCGGCCAGCGGCAGCGGCTCGACCATCTCGCCGATGAACTTCGAGGGCAGGCAGGCCGGGCAGGGCCTGTGCGCCTCGGGCACGGTCGGACCCGCGGCCGACTACAGCGGCACCGCCCTGGTCGGCGTCAACATCGCGCAGGAGATGGCGACTGGCAGCATGCCGATGGCGATCGTGCCGATGAAGGCCGGCGTGCTGGTGCAGGTCGAGAACAAGGCGGGCTCGCCGCTCCGCGTGCAGATTCAAGGCCCCAACGGCGCGACCGACGCCAAGGATCGCTGGTGCGCGCCACTCTCGGGCAACGGCGGCTTCATTCCGTTCAGCCAGTTCAACACCGCCTGCTGGGACAACTCCGGTAGCGCCTACGCGAAGCAACCGCTCGTGGCCGCCATGGTGTTGGTGCCCGGCACGAACAGCAGCCCCGTGACGTTCGACTTCTGTATCAAGACGCTGAGCAGCGCGGACGGTGCGGCGCCCCCGACCACCAGCACGACGACGCCGCCATCAGCTGCAGGAAACGCCGCGCCGCCGACCACCGGTGCACTCACCCCGGGCAACGGCAGCGGCAGCGGTATGATCACGGACAAGTACGGCGCCGTGATGGTGCAGCGCGACGGCCGCAGCTACTACGTGCAGAACAACGTCTGGGGCGACAGCACCAGCCAGGCGCTCACGTACCACGGCACGACCTTCGAGGTCACCAACCAGACCGGCATGAACGTCTCGTCGGGCCCGATGGCGATGGGTCCGGTCAGCTACCCGTCCGTGTTCATCGGCTCCAACTACAATCGCAAGACCTCGGGCAGCAACCTGCCGAAGCAGCTGAGCACCCTGGTCAGCGTCAAGACCGGCTTCAGCCACAACGCGGGCAGTGCGGTAACTGGTTCATACAACGCGGCGTACGACGTCTGGTTCAGCACCAGCGCCTCGGGAGATGCGCAGGCCCCATCGGGCGGCTACCTGATGGTCTGGTACTCGAAGCCCGCCGGCATTCAGCCGATCGGCCGGGCGGATCCCACACCGGTGAGCATCCCCGGTGTCTCGGGCAGCTGGGAGGTTTGGCTGGGCCAGAACGGCACCAAGCCGTGCATCTCGTACGTGCGCACCGAACCCATCACCGCGCTCGAGTTCGATCTGAACGCGTTCATCAAGGACGCGGTCACGCGGCCGAATGCGATCAAGGCCGAGTGGTACCTGAGCAACGTGTTCGCGGGCTTCGAGATCTGGAACGGCGGCGTGGGGCTCAAGACCACGGCGTTCTACGCGATCGTGGAGTGATCGGGCCGCACGAGCGCGAGGAAGTCGGGCGCGAACGAGCCGCAGAGCGCCAGCGTCGCTGCGGCCATCAGAGGCACGGCGAACGTGCTCCACTCGGGCACGCACCCCAGCGCGAGCGAGCAGATGGCCAGCGAGTAGATGCTGCGTCCCCAGCTCGAGCGCCGCTCGCGGACTTCGCGTGTGACCGTCGCAAAGCGCAACAGTACGTACACATAGCGCAGCCCGCCCATGGTCAGGATCCACACTCCGAGATGCAGGGTCACAATCAGGTGCAGACAAACCAGCAACATGACGTGACTGTCAGTCTCCATGTCCCACTGCGCGCCGAAGGTGGAGCTCTCGCCCATTCGGCGCGCCAGCCAGCCGTCCACACCGTCGAATACCCAGGCCAGGCCGGTCGCAAGCGCGATCCAGTGGCTGTGCTCGGGCGCGAGAGCTAGCAGGCCTGCCACGCCGAGCAGCCTCGCCCCGGTCAGCAGGTTCGCCGCGCCGATGCCCGCGAAGCCGCCGCGCGGGCCAAACGCGAATAAACACACTGCCATGGCAGCGCTGGAGGTGAGCAGCGCAGGCAACAGCGTAGCGCTGCTGATGCTAACGACGGCGGCCGACAGCGCTGCCACCGCGTTGCAGACTGACCAGCGCTGGACGCTCTGCAACGCCGGGAACCGGCGCGAATCAGACGAGGCCTGTGTCACACGCAACTGGCGTGCCGTACTCGCCTGCGCTCGTCAAGGCCCGGCTCCGCGGCTGTCACTCGCGATCGCCTGCGTGCTACGGTGTTCCCGGTTACGCCGATGACTTGGCTGTCGGAGCTCGAAGGCCTGCAGGTTGACTTCGCTGCCGCACAGGGCGGCGCCGAGTCCGCGGCGTCGCGTCCCTTCGTCACGGCAGCGTTTGCGATCAGCGCCGATGGCTGTCTGTCGCGCGAGCGCGGCAAGCCCACGCGCATCAGCGGCCCAGAGTCGCTGCACGTCACGCATCAGCTGCGCGCATTGCACGCAGCGCTGCTGGTCGGTGTCGGAACCGTGCTCGCGGACGATCCGGCGCTGACCACGCGGCTCGTGAGCGGGCCTTCGCCGCTGCGCGTGGTGCTCGATTCGCGGCTCCGCGTGCCGGCGACAGCGCGTCTGCTGCATTCGACCGAGCGCTCCGCCTGGCTGGTCACGAGCGCCGCCGCGAGCCATCCGCGCGCGCAGCAGCTGTCCGCGGCCGGCGCCGACGTGGTTGCCGTGCCGGCGTCGCCCGAGGGCGTGGCGTTGCCCGCGCTGCTGTCGATGTTGGCTGCCTCGGGCGTGCGCACGCTGATGTTGGAAGGCGGCGCGACCGTGCTCGAGAGCTTCTTC
>DATEOF010000232.1:0-25830 GCA_035274465.1 Polyangiales bacterium | reverse complement strand
TTGAGCTCGATCTCGCAGCCGACAGCGGCGCCCACCAGGCTCTGCAAGTTGGCCTGGAGCTGCGCGGGGGACGCAGGCTGGTACAGCACTGCCTTGCCGTTCGCGCCCGGATCGCCGAGGTTGGCGAGCTCCTGCAAGTGGGCGTGGAACGGGCCGGTCGCGTCCGCCAGGCTGATGACGTAGGTGGTCGCGCCCTTCTGCGTGCCCTTCTTGACCGCGTCGATCGACGGCTTGTAGTCGGTCATGACCTGACCGCCCTGCATGTTGCCGCACGAGTTCGGCTCGCCATCGGTCGCCAGGATCACGACCTGCGGCCCGCCGCGGCCGTCCGGACCCTGGTCCTCGATCAGGTTCTGATAGACCCAATCCAGCGCAGGCCCGGTCGGCGTGTACATGCCCGGCTGCACCATCGGCACTTTGCTGGCGATCGTCGCCAGATTGTTCAACGCCGGCCGCACTGGCTCGCCCGGGATCGGGCACTTCTGCGCCGTGCCGAACACCACGACGCCGAACTCCACGACGCTCTGCAGCTTCGGCACCACGCCGGTCTCGGGATCGATCAGCGCCTTGCGCAAGGCGGCCCAGCGACCCTTGCCGTTATTGGTGCAGGACGTGGCCGACATCATGCCGTTCGCCGGGTAGTCAGTGGACATGCTGCACGAGCCGTCGAGCAGTAGCACCACGCGCGGCGCCACACGTGTGGTCACCACCAGACCGTTGGCACACGTACCCGGCGGCAAGCCGTCGCCGGCCGCCCCCCCCGTGCGCCCGGCGATCACTTCGGGATTATCGAACCCGCCCGGAGGCGTAAGCGACGAATCGGGGTTATCGCCACCACAAGCACACCACAAGAGCAGCAGCGTGGACACGCACGCTGCGCTGCGCGACTTCCGCATCTCGGCCTCCAGTACTGCGCACCACCGTTTGGGGCCGCATAGCTATGTTGCTAGCTACGTACAGGAAGCGTCTACCCGACCTCGTCGTACCCAGAGCCAGAGACTCAGTGTCGTCCCACCGCGTGAGCGGCCTGTTGGCTTTCCCGATACTGGATCGGCGTTTGCCCCGTCCAGCGTTTGAACGCTCTGTGGAAGCCCTGGACGTGCGAGAAGCCGAGCAGCGTGGTGATCTCGCTGAGCGGCAGGCTCGGGCTGCAGACGAAGCGCAGCGCCATCTGCCGGCGTAGCTCGTCGAGCTGAGCGCTGAAGCTCGTGCCTTCGGCCTCGAGCCGCCGCACCAGCGTGCGCTGGCTCATGTGGAGCTGGCGCGCGACCGAGACGGCCGTGGGGCGCCCACGGCGCAGCTCACCAGCCACGAGCTGGTAGACGCGCACGCTCAGGTTGTTCTGATCGGGCAAGCCGGAGTGCAGGCTCTCGAGGTGCTCGCAGTGCACCGCGTGCAGCAGCGCGTCTGCGCCCACCTGCGCCTTGTCGAGCTGCTCCACCGCGAACGCAAAGCCGTCGCAGCGCGCCCCGAAGCGCACGGTCAGCGGCGCGAACACGCGCTCGTACTCCGCGGCATCGGCCGGCGGGTCGCCGCTGATCCAGCACTCGACGCCGTCAGCCTCTGCGAGCTGCGCGCGCACGTGGACCGTGTACCAAGAGCTCAGCAAGAAATCGCGCGCGACGCGCGGCGACTCCAGCTTGTGTTCGAGTCGCAGTACTGCTTGCTTCTCGCTGATCTCGAGCGACGGTTGCAGCGCGTCGCTGTACAAGCGCGCATAGCGTTCTGCGACCGAGATCGACTCGCGCATCGAATTCGCCGAGTGCAGCGCATAGTCCAACGGACCGCCCGCACCGATACACATCAACTCACCGGCCTTCAGCCCGATAGCCCGATCGCCTGCAGATTCGGCCCAGCGCGCGAGCGTCTCGTGTGCGCGTTCGACTGGAACGCGATCATCGATTCGCTGTGTGCGAAGACCCTCGAGCTTCGATTCGAAGCCCGGATAGCTAGCTAACAACCGGATGAACGGACGAATGAACCGGCTCGAACACGACATCTGCTTCATGACGTGGCCTGCCTCCCGAATGGATCCGTCTATACCATGTTGCGCACGCAATCCGACCCCGCATGACACAAGTCATGTAGGAAGTAGTGAAGTGATCACGCAACCTTGCGTAAGTCACAATCAGGTCCTGAAGCGCTACGCAGGTCACACTCGAGTAGCAAACCTAAATTCTTATCGAGCGAAAGTTCACATCCATCGCATTCGGGCGGATCGCGACTCAGCTGGTCAACCATTCGGCTCCCAAAGTCTCAAAGCGCTGTTCGAGTGCTGAGCGATCGTGTCGAGAATCCCTTCCAATCTTTACCGATGGCGCCGTAAAGCATACCGGCGTCGTCAGCCTCGCCATCGCACGGCGGATTGGGCTGCGCGGGACTTCCCAGATCGCCGCCGTAGTCATGCGTGCCGAGACACCACGCACTCGGGAAATCGTTTGCGCCTGCAGTGACTCTTGCGGGATCGAGTGAGAGCGCAGCGCCGGCAACCACGGGAAACCCTTGCGCCTTGTCGTATGCGACGCGATCGATCGACACGCCATCACAGGTCAACTCGAGGCTGTCCGCGCCGTTCTTGAGCGAAAATATCGTCACCAAATCCGGCTTGAAGCCCACCTGTTCACCGCGCGCCACAGTCACGAACGACTGCGGCGCTATTCGCAAATGATTGGGCAGGACTCGCGACTGGGCGCTGCCATCGGCCAGCGTGCAGCCGTAGGCGTCGAGCTCTCGATCACCAGGGTTGTACAGTTCGAACCACTCGCCCTCCTGGTCGCTCCGGCCTCGCGGGTCGATCATGATCTCGGTGATCACCAGCGCCCCCACCTGCGAGGGACGTGGGGCAGATGCGTCGGGCGACACCGCGGGAGGCGCGTCCACCCCACCCGCGCCGGCCCGCGCTTCGCGCTCGCCGCCATCAGCTGCATCTTTCACCGCCATCGGCGGCGACGCCCGTGCTCGACCCGCGTCGGAGCTCGCGCCACCGGGGGAGGCGTCCAACCGCTGCGCCGCCGTTGGCGGCAGGCCGCCGCCATCCGCTGCGGAAGCAGTCGACGCAGGGCGCCGCGGCGCGGCACCTGCATCCCACCACTCACCTGCGTCCAGCCACTGCTCGCCCGGCTGCTCCAGCACCGGCGAGTCGACGCAAGCCAGCGCCGAGCAACACAACCCCAAGAATGCGATCACGCGCATGCCACGACCTCGCGAACCGCGCCCGCAACTCGGCGCGTTTCCAAGGTCATCGGCGCGCGACCTCCACGGTTGCGCGCCGAGCAGCAGTTTTTTTCAGATCACGAGAACAGGTCGTCCAGGTCTTGCTTGGTCAGACCCTTCATCGGCGCGTCGGTGTTCAGCACGGTCGTGACCAGCTCGCGCTTCTTCTCCGACAGCTGCAGGATCTTCTCTTCGACCGAGTCCTTGGCGATCAGGCGGTAGACCGAGACGGTCTTCTTCTGCCCGATGCGGTGCGCGCGGTCGGTCGCCTGGTCTTCGACGGCCGGGTTCCACCACGGATCGAAGTGGATGACGGTGTCCGCGCCGACCAGGTTCAAGCCGGTGCCGCCGGCCTTGAGCGAGATCAAGAACGCGTTCACCGACTCGTCGTTGTTGAAGTGCTCGACCCGCTGCATGCGGTCCTTGGTGTCGCCGCTCAACCACTCGTAGGTGATGCCGTCGCCCTCGAGCAGCTCGCGGATCAACTTCAGCATCTCGACGAACTGGCTGAAGATCAGCACGCGGTGCCCGCCGGCCACGGCCTCCTGCATGATCTCGCGGAGCGCGCTCAGCTTGCCGCTGAGCTCCTCGTTCCACGGACCATCCAGCTTCATCAGCCGCGGATCGCAGGCCACCTGACGCAGGCGCGTGAGCGCCGCCAGGATCTGGATCTGCGACTTCGCCATGCCTTGCTTCTCGACCTCGGACAGGACGCTCTCGCGCACCTGCCGCAGGATCTGCTTGTAGAGCTTGCTCTGCTCGTCCGAGAACGGCACGACGATGTCCTGCTCGATCTTGGGTGGCAGATCCTTGGCCACCTCGACCTTGGTGCGGCGCAACACGAAGCGATGGATCGCCGCGCGCAGACGCTGGGCAGCTTCCTGGTCGCCGCGATCGATCGGCCGCGCGAACTTCTCCTCGAAGCGCGAGAGATCGCCGAGCAACCCGGGCGAGACGAAGTCGAAGATCGACCAGATCTCGCTCAAGCGGTTCTCGATCGGCGTACCGGTCAGCGCCAGGCGCCGGTCGCTCTTCAGCTTCTTCACCGCGCGCGCGGTCGCGCTGAGCGGGTTCTTGATGTGCTGCGCCTCGTCCAGGATCACGTACGAGAAGCCGACCTTCTGCAGCAGCTCCTCGTCGCGACGCATCAGCGCGTAGCTGGTGATCACCACGTCGAAGTCGCTCAGCTGATCGCTCATCTCGTGGCGATCCGGCCCGTGCCAGACCATCGCCTTGAGCGACGGCGCGAACTTCTCGATCTCCATCTGCCAGTTGGGCACGACCGAGGTTGGCGCGATGACCAGGTGGATCAGCTTCTGGTCTTTGTCTTTGGCCTTGAGCCAGAGCAAGAGGGCGATCGTCTGGACCGTCTTACCGAGGCCCATGTCGTCGGCCAGGATGCCGCCTGCCGCCAACCCGTGCAGGAACACGAGCCAGGAGAAGCCTTCCTTCTGGTACGGACGCAGATTCGCCTTGAGCGTGCGCGGCTTGGCCACCGCGTCGATCTCGGTGATGTCCGCCAGCTTCTTGAACAGCGCCTTGGTGGTCGGCGTGATGCTGGCCTTGCCGACCAGCTCGAGCAGATCCTGCACGCGCCCAGCTTGCGACAGCGCGAGCTTGTCCTTGCTGCCGCTGGTGGCGACGATCTCGGCCATGCGATCGAGGATCTCGCGCACCTGCTCGACCTTGACCGGTGCGTAGGTGCCGTCGGCCAGGCGCACCAGGCGCCGGCCGGACGCCAGGCACTGGCGCAACTCTTCCTCGTCGACGGCCACACCGTCGACCTGGAAGGTCAGGTCCAAGCTCAACCAGTCGATACCGCTCGACACACGCGCCTGCGGTGCGACCGCCGACTCGTGGATCGTCACGTCGACCAGGTCATTCGGGATGAAGCGGTCCCAGACCTCGGGCAACGCTCCGATGCCCTCTGTCCAGAAGCGGATCGCGTCGTCCTGACGCGCGATCAGGAACTCGCCAGTCTCGTCCGCGCTGAAGCCACCCAGGTTCAGCACTTCCTGCACGGCCGCCATCTCGGCGCCGACGTCGCGCCGCACCACGCGCGCGCGCGCCGTGCCCCGCTCGGGCGCGAGGAATGCCAGCGGCGAAGGGAAACCCGCCGTGGGTACGTCGTACTCACAGCTCTGATAGTCCACGCGCAGCTTGACCTTGGCCTCGATCAGATCGCCCACGGCGCGGATCTGAAAGTGCGGCGGCGCGTCGATCACGTCCGCGACCAGGCTCAGATCGGGCAGCTCGGTACCGAGCGATGCCGCTACGCGCGGCACGTAATCAGTGAGCAGCTTCGGCAGATCCGGCAGCGGGTGAACCAGCGCCGGCGAACGGTACAGGCGCTGCAGCCACGCGGGCGTCACGGTGTCGACCACCGAGCGCGCCACGCCATCGGTCGTATCGATGTGCCAGCCCGGCGTGCCCTCGAACCACGCACCGTTCGAGAGCGGGAAGCGACGGCTGCCCTGCTCGAACACGACGCGGATGCGGACGGCCTTGTTGTTGGCCAGGTCGAGCTCGATCTTCGGCTCGAGCTCGCCGTCGGCGAAGCGCAGCTCTTTGGAGGCGGGCTCGAGCAACACGCGGCGGCCGCGCAGCATCGACAACACTTCGGCCGCATCTTCGCCGCGCAACTCGGCCGTCGCGGGCGTGCTGCGTGGAGCGTGCCGCGACAACGCGCGCAGCAGCGGGCGTTCAGCCGTGGGCACCGAGTTGAAGCCGGAGAGCGCGTCCGCGATCGGCACCGCGGATCGCGTGCCGGCCAACACCGGCGTCACCGTGATCGAGGCAGCGCGCACCGTCAGCCGGTACTCGAATGCACAGGGCTTACCCACCTCACCAGTCGGCAACCAGGCATCCAGTCCATCGCGCGGTGCGGTGGCCCGACGTGCGGCGCCCAACCCCAGCTGTCGCGCAGACAACACTTCGATCTTCGCGCCGTTCGACGGTGGCTGCGGCACGACCTCGGTCACACCGTTGGCCGTCGCACTCACAGCACCTGCGGCGCCACGCCTGCGGCGCCTTGAGCGCCGGCGCTTCCCCGTACCGGGAGCACCGACCTGCCCTGGCCCAACCGGCTGTCCCGCGCCATTCGCACTCACTGCTACTGCAGCGTTCGGCGGCGGCAAGCTGCTCGGAGAGGAGCTGAGCGGAGGCGGTGCATCCGAGTTGCTTTGCTGGCCCTTGGCCGGCTGACCTTCTTGCTTGGGCTTGGGGGGCCGCTCTCGGTCACGCAGCGCGACCAACAATGCGGCCACATGCTTGCAATGGCCGGTCGGACCGCGCCACGCCTGACAAGAACACTTGGATTGGATCGCGTTGTCCGGTCCAAACTCGGCGCTCACATCGATCGGCTCGTCTGCACGAATCAGGACGCGGCACGATGCCCCCTGTGCGTCCGCTTGCAGATCACTCACGGCGTTACGCCGTGCGTAAATGCGACCCCGCAAGAAAGCATTTCCGCCGACCAAGCGCTGGATCGCACGATCCGAAAGCCGGCCGACGTGTTGCGGGAACGTGGATATCTCCGTCGCCGGAGTTTCTGCGAATTGGCCTTCCGCCATGATGTTTGACGCTTGAATGCAGGCTCGCTGCCTCGACTTCGACCAGCTTCCCCTCGTCGCAACGGCCCTGTCGCGACAGCCCGCACGGGCTTCTGGGACACCGGACTCCGGAACGCATGAGTTCCGCGGAGGAGCGAGCTAACTTTGCGCGGCCTGAACCAGCATCAACAGGCACACGCAGACCAAGTCAGCCCCCAATGAGGTATCTCGCTGTTTATCATACACGGCCTCGACCGAGCTGCAATAGGGAATTTGCATGAGGCTCAGGCTCGGTATCGGCGGGGAGCCGGCGCGCAGCGCCGGCGACCGATAGTCATAGATAGCGTCGCGCCCATTAGGCGCGACGCTTTGGGTTGCGGGCGGGTTTTCGGGGCAGGTCGTCGGCGTCCTGTATCCACGCCAACACACTCTTGGCCGGCGCATCCGCACCGGCAACGAGGGGAAAGTCGGACTGCGTGGGGAGATCAGTCAACGTACGCAGAGATACACCCGCGGCCTCGGCCGCGTTTTGGACAAAACGCCGCAGTCCCACCTGCGACACCCCGTGGTGGTTGAGACATGCCAGAAGCACGCCCCTCTTCGATAGCACGCCAAACGCCGCGCGACACAGGTCCACGTAATCTTTGGTCACCCGGAAGCGACCGCGCTTGGTCGTCGAGTAGCTCGGCGGATCGACGATGATCAGATCGAAGCGCTCGCCGCGCGCCGCCGCGATCTCGAGCGCCTCGAACGCATCGCGCGCCAGCGTCCGATGCCGATCGGACGCATCGATGCGCGCGACGTTGCGCTCGGCCCAGGCCAGCGCCGCGCGCGACACGTCCACGGTCGTGACGAACGTCGCGCCGTGGGCCAGCGCAGCCACGGAGAAACTGCCCGTGTACGCGAACAGGTTCAGCACGCGCTTGCCGCCCGCGAGCTCGGCCACGCGCCGGCGGTTGTCGCGCTGATCCAGGAACAAGCCGGTACGCAGGCCGTCGTGCAAGCGCACCTCGAACGGCACCTCGTGCTCGTAGACCTCGAGCGTCTCCGGCGCCTCACGTCCGAGCACCGGTGCGTCCGGCGCCACGCGCTCGTCACGACCCTGGGTCAATTCATTGGCCTGTTTGGGGTGACGTTTGATGTACACCCCCGCGACACCCAGCCTCTCGAGGCCACGCAAGAGTGCCGCTTCGTCCTCGCTCGCCACGTCCGCGACCTCGCGCAGCACCAACCATTCGTCGTACACGTCGACGCCGCAGCCAGGCACACCGTCGGCTTCCTCGTGCAACAAGCGAAACACGCTGGTGTCGCCGGCGAGCAGCGCGCGGCCGAGCGCGAAGCGTCGCTGGCAGGCGTGATCGATCGCGCTCGCCAGCAAGGCCGGGTCGGCGAAGGCGGGGCGTGCACCGTGGCGAAGATAGTCGTCGAACTCGACCGGTGGCGGCGCGCTGATCGAGATGCTCCTGCCGTCGCGCGGATGCGCGAAGCACAGCTCCTCGGCGTGCAGATAGGTACGAAACGCGGGCGGGCCACCGTAGAGCGGGTCGCCGAGCAGCGGGCAGCCATGTTCGGCGAGCTGGGCGCGGATCTGGTGCGTGCGGCCGGTGTCGATCTGAAGCCGCAGCAGGCTGCGCGGGTGCTGCGTCATGACGCTCCGCACGCGGGTGATCGCCAGGGCGCCGGAGGACGCGACGCGCATGCGGCCGTCCGCGCCGCGCGCCAGGTGGTGCTCGAGGCGCAGCCCGGCCTCGGGTGGCCTGCCGCTGACGGCGGCGAGGTAGCGCTTCTCCACACGGCGCTCTCGAAACTGCTCGGCGAGCGAGGCGTTCGCCGCCGGTCGCAAGGTGTAGAGGATCGCCCCCGAGCTGTCCTGATCGAGCCGCTGGTGCGTGCCGAGGTACACCTGATCGATCGGCACGCTGCGCCGCGCCGCGAGCATGCGCTTGATGCGCAGCGGAAGGTCGTCCGGACGTGCCGCGTCGGGCGCCTGACACGGCGCGCCGGCGGGCTTGTCGACCACGATCAGGTCGTCGTCCTCGAACAGGACGCGCGCCGGATCGAGATCCGCGAAGGCGCGCGCCGCCCAGTGCGAGCTCAGTAGCCCCGTTCGCACAGCTCTTGCGGCAACAACGGCGAGGGCCGATCGGAGGTCGTGATCCACAGCTGGTGCGCGGCGCGCGTGGCGGCGATGTGTAGCAGGTGCCGTGCCTCGGAGTTCTCGGGATACGAGGTCGCGGTGACCTCGACCAGCACGACATAGTCGAACTCCAGGCCCTTCACCTGGCGCACGTCGCTGATGTCGATGCCCGGCTTGAACGGGAAGTCCTGATCGGCGATCAGGCGCGCGTGCGGCACCTCGGCGTTCTGCAAGCCGCGCGCGTACTCCGCGGCCTGCTCGGGCGTGCGCGTGATCACGGCGACGGACGCCAGCGGCTCGCTTTGCATGAGTGCGCGCAGGGCCTCGGCCAGGAAGCCCACCGCCTCGCCGGTGTGCGCGAACGCAAACAATTCGATCGGCACGCCGTGGCGCGGTGCGCGCGCGGGTTGCGGCGGCGCCAGCTCACCGAGCACGCCGTTCGCGAACTCCATGATCTCGGCGGTCGAGCGGTAGCTGACGCGCAGCGGCTCGATCGCCACGTGGCTGAGGCCCAGGTGCCCCAGCACCTGCTGCCAGTCCGAGAAGCCGTTGTCCATCAACAGCCGCTGCGCGGTGTCGCCGGCGAGCGTCACGCTCTCGCCGCGCGCGGTGTCGAGCACCACGGCCAGCTCGAGCGGCGAGAGATCCTGCGCCTCGTCGACGAACACGTGCTCGTAGCGCAGGACTTCCTTGTTGCGTGTCAACTGGCCGCGGAGCCGCTGGTAGAGGCGCAGCAAGAGCGCGTCGTCTTCCCAGTCGAGCAGCACCGGCCGCGTCTCGGATTGGCCGTCGATGCCCGTGTCCATCTCGAGCCGCTCCGGCTCGGGGGCGTTCTCGCCCTTCTCGCGCGGCGCAGCGTCGTTGTCGGCCTCGAGCGCCGCCATGGCTTCGCCGCAGCGCGCCACGCACCAGCGGTAGGCCATGCTGATCTGACCCTCGCGCAGATCACCCGGCGCATGTTTCTCGAACGCCGCCAGCAGCGCCGCGCGATCGGTGAGCAGCTCGCTCCAGACCGCGACCACGTCGGTCTGCTGCTCGAACTCTGCCGTCTCGCGCTCGATGGCGTGGCGCAGCGGCAGCGGCACCGGGTGCTCGGCGTCGGTGGCCCAGCGCCGCAGGCCGGTGAGCCGCCGGCGCAACGCCTGCGACTTGCTCTTGGCCCAGATCTCGAGCGCGCGGTCGAGGCCGGGGAGCTCCGCAGCCGCCAGCTGCAGGCGCTCGACGAAGCGCTGCTCGATGCCGGCCACGTGCTCGTCGATGATGCGCAACCACGCAGGGTGCTTCTTCAAGCGCACGACCACGTCGGGCGTCTCGTCCGTGTAGTCGCGGGGCAGCTCGGACAGGTGCTGGATGCGCGCCTTGCGCGCCCAAGCATGGTAGGTGGTAACGGGCACACCCGGCACGCCGAGCGCGGGCAACACGTGCGCGATGTAGCGGGCGAGCGCGTCGTTGAACACGACGATCAACATCTGCTCTGGCCGGAAGCGCTTCGGCAGCTGGTACGCCAGATAGGCCATGCGGTGCAGGCCGATCGTGGTCTTGCCGCTGCCGGCGCCGCCCTGGATCACCACCAGGCCCGACTCGGGCCGCGTGATCAGCTCGAACTGACGCGCGTCGATCAACGCGGCGATCTCGGGCAGGTGCTTGTCTTCGCGCAGCTGACCGTCGAACGCGCCGCCCAGCTTGCCCACCGGCTTGTAGTGCGAGGGGCGCGGCGCCGTGCCTTGACCGCCGCGCAGCTGCGTAGCGCTCCAGCCGGCGCGCACCCAGCGACCGTCTGCGCGGCGCATGAACGTGCCCTGCGGAGCGCCGATGCGCCGGAGCTTGCCGTCCGAGATCGCCAGGCTGCGCCGCGTGAGCACTTCGCCTTCGACCAAGCGATCGCCGAAGACCTCGTCGTAGTCGTCGCCTTCTTCGTAGCGGTAGTAGACGCGGCTCACGGGCGCGTCGCGCCAGTCGACGATCTGCACGCCGGTGCGCTGATCGAGGTAGGTCGCGCGACCGATCAAGACTTCGCGCTTGCGCGGACCCTCGAGCAGCACCATGCGACCGAAGTACGGCGAGGCCGGATCCACGTCGTCGCCGGCCGCCACGTCGGCGCGGCGCGCAGCCACCTGCTGCAGGCGTTCCATCTGAGCGACCAGCGCCGGGACGTCTTCGAGGCGCGCCTCGGCGATCTGATCGCGGAGCACGATCAGCTCGTTGTCGTAGTCGATGCGGCCGGTTCGACGCAGCGGGCGGTTGGCGAGGTGCTTCTGCACGCGCGCGAGCACCCGCTGCTCCTCGTCGACGATCTGATCCATCTCGTCGTCGGCGCTGGTTCCCGGACTGGTTGACGCGTCGTTCATCCCTGTGCTCACGGCAAAGTCATACTCGTTAGCACGATCCACCGCCCGCCGGGAGTCACGATCGGGAGATCAGTGCCAGGGCCGCAGCAGCAGCATTATGAATAGGGCCGCCATGACGGACAGCACGACCAGGCCACGGCGCCGGTCGGTCGCCGGGGGACGCCGCGCTTCGGGATGGGCCAACAGCATCGCGCCACCCAAAAAAGGCAATGCGGGCACAGCCGTGCGAAACACGAAAACACCGAGCATCGTCAGTGCGTAGCCGCCTGCCAGCGCCAGCAGCGTGCGCTGCAGCATGAAGCCGTGTCTACGCGCGGTCGACAGGTATAGCCCGCTGAACACGATGTCGCCCACGCCCAAAAATGGTTCGATGTTGCGCGTACCGAGCATCGGCCAGGCCACGGCCGCGAGGCTCAGCGCCACCTCCGACTGCGCGATCGCAGCACTCGGTCCCGACGGCGACGTCACGCTGAAAATATCAGCGAGTGACGATGCTGCGGCGACGAACAAGAGATGTCCGGGATGTTCGATGCGTGCACCGATGGCCGCCCCCAGCGCCGAGCCTGCGGCCAGGAGCGAGAGCGCCACGGTCAGGGAACAGAGCCAAAACGGCTGGCGCAGCAGGTACGCGCCGCCGATCAGTGCGATGCCCGTCAGCACGCCGGCCCGAGCCGCGAGGGGCTGGCTGGGCGCGTAGCAGCTCGCTCCCAAGGTGGCGGCGACCACACAGCCGAAGCCGAATACGTGCGCCGCGTAGACCGAGACGGTGAGCCGATCGGCGACGGCGTACGCGAGCAGGAAGGCGGAACCGGTGCACAGCAGGCACAGGGCCCAGGCCGCGCTGCGCCTGAACCGCGGTTCGACGCTCATGGAACAAGGGTAACGTGCTGCGGCGGCGTGCAGTGGCCTGAAATGGCAAGCGTCCCCGACGGCGAAGTAGAGCTGTTCCCGATGTTGTGCGGATGTCGTTCACGCTCCACCGAAATGCGGCCGTTGTCCGAAACGGTGTGCGGTTCAGGGCAAGACGTTTCGCAAAAAACGTGGCTCTGGCCTGGCCAGGTGCTACGCCCCACAAGGCCCTTGCAGCGGCTTCGCACAATGAGGTCAACTAGCCCTATAAGGGGGTGCGCAGCACAGAGCATGCGCCTCTCGCGGCACGGTCGGTGTGCAGGCACCACCGGGCGACCCTTCCACCGGCCCTCACCGGCCGGCCTCACACCCAGTTTTTGGGATATCTTCTCACCGCCCGACGGGGCGATACTGATGGCTCTTGGAAATGTTGAATAGTTCGCAATCTAAAGGCGTTGGCGGGGACAGCCCGCGGCCGGTCGGTGAGCTCCGCGCGTTCGTGGCAACGAACGTCGGCGGCCGCAGCTGGGTCGTGGATCTTCTTCCCAACTATGAGTTGGTGATCGGCAGCGACCCCGAGACGGACATCCGGCTGGATGTGCCCGAGGTCGCAGCAAAACACGCAACGCTCTACTGGAACGGCGAGCAACTGACGCTCACCGAGTTCGGCGCCGAGGACGGGGTGTACCTCAACGGCGAAATCATCAAGGGCTCGAGCAGCTTGCGGCCCGGTGACGAGATCGACGTGGGCCCCGCGACGCTGGTGGTCAACATCACCGTGGCGCCGGTCAACAAGGGCCGCCGTTCGCTGACGCACCAGGAGTTCGCCGAGCGTTTGAACGAAGAGCTGTCGCGCGCGGGTCGCGGCGGCCGCACCACGTGCCTGGTGATGCTCAAGTCGAAGTCCGGCGACGGATCGCGGCTGGCCGATGCAGCGCTGAGCACGTTTCGCGCGGGTGACATCGTGGGCACCTACGCCCACGACGAGATCGAGTTCTTGCTGCCCGACACGCCGCCGAAGGTCGCGCGCGCAGTCGTCGAGCGTTTGCTGGAGACCTCGGCCGCGGAAGGTGCGCACGTCGGCTTGGCTGTCGCGCCGCTCGACGGCGACGACGCAGACGTGCTGGTGCGCGCGGCGCGCGATGCGCTGGCCAACTCGATCCGCCTGAACATCACGATCTCGCGCACCGGCGTGGCCGAGCTCGAGCACAACGCCGAGCCCTCGGCGCACACCGACATCACGCGCATGCTGCTCAAGGAGATCGCCGAGGTCGCGCAGGCCGACGAGCCGGTGCTGCTGATCGGCGAGCCGAACACCGGCAAGCGCACCTACGGACGCTTGATCCACGAGCGCGGCCCGCGTGCCAGCGGACCGTGTGTGGTGATCCCGTGCGCCGGCCTGGTCGACCAGGAGTCGATCAGCAAGGCGTTCGGCGACGAAGCCGGCAACGTCGAGAACTGCACGGCCGAGACGGCCAAGGGCGGCACGCTGATCCTGGACGACGTCGGCGATCTACCGCTGCAGGGCCAGCGGCGCCTGCTCAAGCTGTTCGCGCAGGGCAGCGAGGACTACGGCATCGTCGCCACCACGCACCGCGATCTGCTGGCGCTGTGCTCGGTCGGCGCGTTCATGCGCGACCTGTACGACAAGATCAGCTCGCGCCGCATCGAAGTGCCGGCGCTGCGCATGCGGCAGGAGAGCATCGTGCCGCTCGCACAGAACTTCGCCGAGCAGTTCAAGCCCGACAAACCGATCAAGCTCTCGCCGGGCGCGATCGAGAAGATGCGCTCGTACGCCTGGCCGGGTAACGTGCTCGAGCTGCGCAACGCCATGGAACGCGCGCTCGCGCTGGCGGACGGTGGCGAGATCCTGGCGGAGCACCTGCCGGGCGATCTCACGGACACCGGCGAGGGCAAGCTGCGCGATCACGTCGGCTCGGTCGAGCGCGACGCGATCATCAAGGCCCTGGCCGACAACAACTACAACCAGACGCACGCCGCCCGCTTGCTGGGCATCTCGCGCCGCGCGCTGATCTACAAGATGGAGAAGTACGGCTTGAAGCCGCCTCCCGCGGGTGCGAACCCGCCGAAGAAGTAGTGGTGGAGAGCGGGTGGGCGCGGGGGAGCCCTCGCGCGCGCCCGCGCCTGCACGTCTAAAGTGCGTGCGTCGCGCGCACTGGAGTCGTCAGCGTTGACGGTCACGTGGCCGTGGACGTGATCGACCCCGTGATCGTGGCCGCGCTCGTGAGCGGGAACGATATCGTGATCCTGATCGGGTCCCGTGGACAGCAGCCCGCGGAAGAACGCCCGGCGATGAGTGGACAGCAACAGGGGAAGACGCCCGTCCATGAGACGAAGATGAGCGAGCCCTGGTCGTCAACGGGGAGCGAACACGCTCACGGTGTCGTTCCCGCTCACGAGCGCGGCCACGATCAGGGGCTCGCCCACGTCAACGTTCACGATCACGTGAACGTTGACGATGCTTGCCCGGCTGGCCCCGGCCTTACTTGACCACGCGCAGGTACGGCGGCAGTGCCCGACGGCGGCTGCTGGACCGGCCCGGACCCGGGCGACTGGAGTCGCGGCGGCCCCGGCCATGCGGCTCGGCTGCACGAAGCACGTTGGCTTCGCGGTCCCTGGGACCTGGAATCTCGGCGAAGGGTCCCTCGCGCAGAATCCGCGTACCACGCGAATCGGATGTACTCCGCGGACCATCGAGCTCGCTGCGGCTGATCTCCGCGCGTAGCCCTGCCCGGCCGGACTCGGCCTGACCTGATTCTCCGCTCAGCTTCGAGCGCATCGCCTCGCGCTCGACCTCGGCGGCGATCTCGGGCGGCATACTCTCGGGCCACACCATCCCGCGGCCCTCGTCGCCCACCAGGGCGAACACGGCGTGCCAGGGCACTGCACAGGTGAACGGGTTACGGCTGAACGACAGCGTCCCGAACACCCCTTCATCGTCGACCCGCAGGTCTGGGATGGGGATCGGCATATCGTAGCCGACTTGGAGAACCAGCTGAGCCTGGTGTCTTAGCCAAGGTGGGACAAAAACATCGCTTGCCCGTGGATCTAGGTGGACGAACAACGATCCCTTACGGAGAAGCATCTTTGCGACATCGCGCTTCAACGGCAGCGGCCCGTCTGACATAGGAGTAGCTTGTAGCGGATCATCGCTGATCGCGCCAAGACGCTTTCCACGATTTCCGAGCTTGTTTTGACGAATTTTAGCCCTATGGTTTCGGGGTGGTACGCCATGGGGGCGCACCGGTTTCGACGAGGGTGAAGAAGCGCTGGTGGCGTGTCCGTCGGCCAAAGACGACGCAAATACCTTTGGAACACACAACAGCCAACGACAACGCTGTCGCTCTCGCGGCCTGAAAAACCGCGTAGCCGTGCTCATGCAGAACCTCGCCAGTGCTTCGCATGAGCGCGTGATAAAGACTGGCTAGTGTCCAGCCACGTGACTCGGGCTGGTTGCGAAACTTAGAGTCAATCGTGACGAGGCGAGGCTGTCCGTGGTCGCAAGTCGTCATTAAATTAAATCACGGAACACGCACGTAGAAGCCATCGCGGATCTCTCTCGGACGCGGGTTCGATTCCCGCCGCCTCCACTCCATGGGCCGCCCGTCAGGGCGGCCCTTTTCGTGTCGGCGACGGGATCGGCAGCGCAGTCGCGCTTCGCGCTCCTTGCGCTGGGGCGATTCCCAACGCTCCTCTTCAACGATACGCCCCAGCGCGGACCTTTTCGTGTCGGCCACGGGATCGGCAGCGCAGTCGCGCTTTCAGCGCTCCTTGCGTTGGCAATTCCCGCCGCCTCCACTCCATGGGCCGCCCGTCAGGGCGGACCTTTTTTCGTATTGGCATCGATCACGCGCGCGACTTCGGCGGGCAGCGTGCGGAGCTTTTCGACTTCGTCGTCGCGGAGTAATGAACCGTCGGTCGCGTAGAAAGCCAGGTACTTCGTGGCGTGTGCGCTTCCGGCAAAGCGGCCGTCAGGCAGCATCAGAGCCCATTCGGTCGCGCTCAGGTCATACGCTGTCGCGACCAGCGTCGACCCGCAAGTGATCGGTAGCGCACCCGGCAGCGCAGGACGTTCGGGTGGGTCGACGGCGAGCTGGCAACCGTTCGCGGCGGGGAGCGGCGCAGCAGCGACCTCGGGCGTGGGGCGTGGGGGTTCACAGCTCGAGCGTGCGCCTTCGAGTAGGGACCAGGCGCAGTCGCGATCCGAGTTGCCCGTGATGAAGGTGTCGGGCGTGGAGCCGAGCCGTTTGACGAAGCCGACGGCTGCGACCGGCAGGCTCGCGAGTTGCGCTCGAAGCTCGGAGGGCAGTTGCTTCGCCGGCGACGGCAAAAACGCACGCGGAATGCGGGACGCGAGCTTCGGATCGTCGCCAGAGATCTCGCTCGCCTGAAAGCCCGCTCCGATCGGCTGCCGGTACCAGAACAGCGGCGTGCGGTCAGCTTCCGGACATCTCGGGCAGCCGCTGACGAAGCCGAACTGCAGGCCAACGTCCGCATCGAACGTCAGAAACGGTGAGGAGCGGTATTGATTGGAAGGCGCCGGGGTCAGCGCGGCGTAGTCGAGCACGAGCTCTCGACTGCTGGCCAAGGCTCCCGAGCTACCCTCAAAGCGCGCGAGTGAGAACCGCCTGACCGCGGAGTCCGCCGTCGTGTCGCGCTCGACCAACACGTTCAACATGCCTTCGCCCGCCACGACGCTGAGCGCCGTCCCGGGGACGCGAAGGCGCATCAACTCGTGGCCCTGCACCGCGTCGACCAACACCACGTCCTGTCCGCGCTGCAGTGGCACGATCTCGGGGCTCAGCGTGTAGTGCACCACGCGTTCGCCGGCGATCTCCCGGCTGCGACCGTCGAGCAAGCTGAAGATGCGCAAGCCGGACACTGCACGCGCATCGATCGCGATCGTGTCGGGCGGCGTGGCGACCGCCCACGGGATCCATTTCTCGACCCAAGCCACCTTTCGATTCCAGAGGTCGATCGCGCCGATGCTGAACAGCGCAAACCGCCCGCCTGGTGCCAGCCCCAGGTACTGTGATCCCGCGACGTGGGTTTGCGGCACGACGCGAATCGCGTGCGCCGAGCCTGCGCTTGGAGCCGCAGAAGCTGGCTTGCTCACGGCGCCGCACGCAAGACTCGCGCACGCCACGAGCGAAAGAAGTGCAAGGCGCAGCGCCAGCATGCAGCGCCGCCTCAACCTCTGAACCCCCCGAGCCACTGCTTTCCGGGTGCGGTGAGGTGCCGTGTTAGCAGTCGGTAGTCATCGACGGTCGGCGCTCCCGGTGGGGATGCGCTCAAACCGCCACGCTTGTGCAACGCGTTAGTCTCGAGGGGTGTCTTGTTGTGAAGGATCTCGTGACAGATGACGCGCGCAAGATCGCCAGGGCTGGTGGTGCCCGCGACGTAAGCTTCGCTCGCGGCGCCATCCACATCCGAGACGATCGTGAATCCCGCGCGGCTGGCAGCGACGCCGATGTCGAACGAACGCGCCAGGATCGATTGCCCCTGACTCGGAGCCACGTACACGAGCACTTCGCCCATCTTCAGCGTAGGCGCGCTCATCGTCGACTTCACGTACAGCTTGCGAGTCGAGTTCTTCGGGAACGCCGGCTGCAGGATGTCGCGCACGGCCACCGCAAGATCATGCCAGCGATATTGCAGGGCCTTGGGGTTGCCGAGGTACACGTGAAAGGTAGTTACGACGCCCGCCATCGCCGCCAACCTGTAACATTCAACATCACTCTGCAGCAATCGAATCGGCGTTCATTTCGAAGGCGTGCCTCACCGCTTGTAACCCGCGTACGCCAGCGCGTTCGGGATGTCGCCCTGCTCGAACTCTGCATCCGCGAGCGCCTGACCCACTTCGTCGGCCTTGAAACCGCTCAAGCGCAGGGCGAGTGCGATATCGTTCGCCGAATACTCCTCGCCGCGCATGGCTGCAGCGATCTCGCGCGCCGTTACGCCGATGCCCTTGAGCGCACGGGCGACGTACGTGCGGTCGAGCTTGAGTGCCTTGAGGCTGGCGACGATCTCGGCAGGCGGCACGCTCTGCGCGTCGAGCACGCTTGCGATCTCGTCGGGGCTACACTTGATCGCGGCCAGACGCGCGACGAGCTCGGGGCGCTCGAGCTTGAGTGCCTTGCCGATCTGTGGACATGCACAGCCCGCGCGTTTGAGCGTCGCGGCGGCGCTGGCCTCGTCGTGACCGGCGTCTCTCAGGCTCGCTGCTATGAACTCGGCGGACTCGCCGGCCTTCAGGAGTGTCGCAGCCACTTCGACGTCCGTGTCGTGCATCGCATGCAGTCCGGCGATCAACGCGCCCGGTTTGACGCCTGCCGTCTTGAAGGCTTTGACGATGTCGCCGACTCCGAGACCGAGGCGTGTCAGGCTGTCGACCACGAGCGGCGGCGGATAGTCGGCCGCGAACAGCGCGGTCACGCAGTCGGGTGCGGCGAGACCGCTCAAAAGCAAGCCGCTCGTCACGTCTGCAATCGGAAGGCTCTGCGAGCGGGCAGCCGTGGCGAGTTGACCCGCGTCGGCGTCGGCTCGGCGAAGCGCGGCCACGCTGTCCTTGACGCTGGCGCCCGTGGCAGTGAGCGCGCGCAGTGCTTCGGGCAGCGCGCTGTGACCCGCGAGCAATGCGACCGCGAGCTCGTCAGCATCGGCGCGGCGTGAGCGCGCGACCTTGATCAGCTCGTCGGTGCTCACACCGGCTTCGGAGAGTGCCGCGGCTCGAGCCTTCGGGTCGGCGCCGATCGCACCGAGTGCGCTGGTCACCGCCTCGAGCGTGAACCCCAGCTCCGTGAGCCTGCGTGCGATCGCTTCGACCGAATCGCCGTTGGCTTGCTGCTCGCGGGCCAACTCCTGCGCGCTCATGCCGGCCTGCGTGAGCGCGAAAGCCAGCGTGCGCTTGTGGATCGCCAGAGTCTGCATGCTGGCGATGACCTGAGCGCTCGGCAAGCCAGCAGCCTTCAACATCAGCGCGATCTGGTTGGGTCGCTCGCCCGCGCCCGCGAGCGCTTGCACGATCTCGCTCCACAGCCAACCGCGTGCGCGCAGCGCGAGCACGAGCTCTTCGGCTTCGACGCGTCCGGCGCGAAGCACGGACACGATCTCGCGCTGCGAGAGGCCGAGCTTGCCGAGCGCGCTCACGATCACCGCGTTCGAGACACGCAAGCCGTCGCGCAGAAAGCTCGCGATCTGGATCGGGTGCATGCCTGCGCCGCGCAACGTGGCTGCGACCGCGTCGGGCGTGTGCAGCTCGTAGATGCGCAGGCCTGCCGCGATATCGGCAGGCGCATACCCCGAGCTGACCAGCTCGCGAAGCATCTCCACGACGCCGACGCCGGCAGCCTTCATCTCACTGACCACGCTGTCGCCGCGCCCCGGTTCACCGGTGACGGGGCGGTCGGATTCGCTGGCCGGATCGATGGTTCGAGCTTCGGCCGGCGGCGCTGCGGGAGCTGCGGGAGCTGCCGGCGCTGGCTTCGCGTCGGGCGCTGCCCACGCGTGACCCACCGCACACAGCAGCAGCGTGACACACCACGCCCTGACTGATCGCGTTCCGACGATGCAGTGCATGACCGAGCTCCCGATCGCTACCTATACCCGAGCCGGCCACAACTCCAGCACGCTACGCGTAGCTGGAACCAATCAGGCTGCGAGGATACCCGCGAGCTGGGAGGTGTCGGACGTTGCCTGCCCGCGTGCACCTACCGTCGCCACCGGATGCAACCAGCTCAGTTGGTCGCCATCGGGGGCCCGTTCGGGATCGTCTTCGAGTCGACCAGCTTCGGCACGTCTTCGAACCGAACGGCCTTGTCGTCTGCTTCGGTGTAGGCCGGCCAGGTGAAGCCGTCGGCGCAGGTGAAGGACTTGGCCGACGGGTCCATCTTGTAGAACGCGACCCAGCAGGAGTTCACGCGCTTGGCGACCTCCCGATCCTTGTCGTCGATCTTGCCTCCCGCGCTGGCTGCCCAGCTCGAGGTGTCGGGCGAGTCGAACGCGAACAAAATCTCGGCCGAGTGCACCGCGCCGCTCTTCCATTCTGCGGCTCGGAATGCCGGCACGTAGGCGAACTGGTAGAGCCAGGCGCCCGCGCCGGAGTCACCTGCCAGCTTCGCGATCGTGCGTGCCCCATCCATGCCTGGCTCGCCGCTGTTGGCGCCGATCATCAGCGGCACGTCGGTCTCAGTCCCCGCGTTGAGCGCGTCGATCGTCGAGATCTTCTTGAAGCGGTCGTCGATCGGGAACGAGTTCAGCGGGGTCATGGCAGTACGCAGCGCCCCGTACGCGGTCACCAGCGACTGCGCCGATACGGAGCGGAGTTGTGCCGCGGTTGCGTCCGCGCCGGGCAAGCCCAGCTTGTCTGCGGTAGCGGCGCCGCTCTCCTCCGCGGCCTGCAACGTCGGATCGGGCCGTGTGTTGGCTCCGGACTCGACGATCGCCTTGTGAAAGAGTCCCTTGGCGGACGGAACGGACAAGAGAGCCACCACCGCCGCCGCTCCAGCCGATTGTCCGGCGAGCGTCACGTTGTCCGGATCTCCGCCGAACGCCTCTGCATTGCGCTTGACCCACTCCAGCGCCGCGACGGCATCCATCAGCGCGTAGCTGCCGAGCCATTCGTCGGACGCCGCTTCTTTGGACAAGGCCGGATGCGCGAAGCCGCCCATCGAACCAAGACGGTAATTGATCGAGACGGTGATCACACCGCGCTTGGCGTTGCTCGTGCCGTTGTACGAGCCGAGGTGTCCGGCGCCGAGGAAGAACGCACCACCGTGGAGCCACAGCACAATCGGCGCCTTGTCGGCATCCGACGGCGCGTAGACGTTGAGGTAGAGGCAGTCCTCCGACGTGACACCGGCGACGCCTCCGCCGTTGACCGTCTTGCCATCGGCGTTGGTCGGCTGCGAGCACGGCGGCTCGAAGGCGACGGCCGCGCGTGTGCCCGGCCAGTGGTCCGGCTTCTGAGGCGCCTTCCAGCGAAGCGCTCCCACCGGCGCCTTGGCGTAGGGAATGCCGCGAAACACATCGACACCACCGGTGCTCTCGCCCACCAGCTCGCCGCTATCGATCGCGACCTTCACGGGGTCGGGCATGGGCGCTGCAGCCGGTGCGCCTGCGGCAGCGGTGGTCGCCCCGCTCGCGCCTGCGGCGCTTGCCCGCGCGCCAGCAGCGCTCGAGTCACCTGGAGAGGTCTTGCCCGACGATACCGGCTCGGCCTTGCCGCGTGTCTGAGTGTCTCGACACCCGACTGACGAGCAGACCACGACGCACACGACGACGGACGCTAAGCGATGCACGCGCATGACACCCCCTCGGGTATTTGAGACGCGCGAAAGTAGTGCACGCATCCGAGCGCTGTCTATGGCGTTCTGCGCTAACAGTAATACCCGATTACGCCGAGTACTCATCTTGAGTACGCCGGGATGCTCCTCGGCTTCGGTCGAATCTGTTGACTCCATCACAGTGCGTCGTTTGGTTTCGCGTATCGTCCACGCTTCAAGCGCCATCGGAGGAGGGGTCGATGAAGCTCAAGCTAGCGCCGCTACCAGCCACCGTTCTGGGCATCTACGGACCGTCGAAGAACGAGTTGCCCGAGCGCAGGAGGTACCTGCATCCGGACGCGGCCACGTCTATTCTGAAGCTCGAGGCCGGCCCGCACAGGCTACGCGTGAGCGACATGTGGCGCTGTATTCGTCATCAAGCGCTTCACGCAGCTCACACGCGTTAGTAGATTACACAGGCCGCGCGCGGGGGGAGAACGCGCTCAGCGAGTGAGCGTTCGAGCGCGGTTCGGGCGAGTCGGCGTGGTGAGTTGGCGTTCGAGCTCGGCCACTCGGGCTTCGCTGCGCTCGGCGCGTTCGACCTGGGCGAAGAGGGCCTCGACGATGTCCACGCCTTCGAGGCCGGGGATCTCTTCGCGGGCTCGCTCGCTCGGACGCAGGCGGGCAATCAGGGCTACTCCGATGGCCGCGAGGATCAAGACGCTGGCGAGCAACAGCGCCTCGCGATCGTGGGTCATCGCCTGGGTGTAGCCCGCGCCCAGTACGGCGAGGGGTGCCGTGAGAGCGAGTGAGCCCATCGCGGCGCCTGCGGTGGATTGCGTGCGCAGAGCCATGCCGCCGCCTACCAGGAGAAGCGCGCTCAGTGCGAGGAACCACGGCGTGGTGAATGGGGGCGGCAGCGGGGCGGTGGTGCGCACCACGCCTATCAGACAAATGGCAACCCACGCCGGGGCGAAGGAGAGCGCGGGCGCTTGTTGCGCCGCACGCGCGAACCACAAGAGCACGGCGCTCGTCAGGACCACGGTTGCCACGGCCAGCCCTGCAGCCAACAGCTGCGTTGAAGGCATCAGGCCGGGGCGCAGGGTGAGTTGGTTACGGAGCGCGCTACCGAGGTCTTCGAGCAACGCCGGTTGCGCTGCCAACAGCAGGTCGACCGCGAACACTGTGACCAGCAGCGCACCCAGCATCATGGGTACGCCGCGCAGAAACTCCGAGGTCGATGATCGCATGGACTGGCTCCTCACTCCGCGAGACGCTCGACGAGCGTGACCACTTCGCCCGGCGCGAGTTTCACCGTGCGGGTCTTGATCATCGAGAACTGTGGGTTCACGAGGCGTAGGCTGTGCGTGCCCGGCGCGACGCTGACGCCTTGCAGCGGGGTGTTACCTAACAGTTGGCCGTCGAGATAGACCTGCGACCACGGCATGCTGTTGACCCGCAACGTGCCCGGCCCGCGGGCAGCGGCTGGCCGCTTGCTGACGGGTGCAGCTGACGACGGCGGGCTCGGCGCGGGTGGCGGCTCCGGTGCTGCAGCTGGCTGCGGCGGCGGTGCTGGTGCTGGTAGTGAAGGCGCCGGTAGAGCGGTGGGCGGTACGGGCACTGCTGCTTTGATCGGGGCCGGCACTGGAGTGATCGCGTACAGCAACACGCGTCCGAACAGCACGGCCGCGAACAGGCCGATGCTCAGCGCGACCAGCACGGCGATGGAGACCCACGGGCTCGTGCGCTGCCGTTGCTCGCTCGCAGCCGTGCGCTGCACGGGCGGCAGCGCACGATAGTGCGCCGTGGTTTGATCATCCAACCACTGAGCCGGCAGTCCCTGCGCCGACGAGATCATCCAACACCCCAAGCCAAATAAGTTTGACCCGACTTAGCACGTGTGCTCACGCTTGCACAGGGACACTTACACTCATCGGCCGTCGAGCTGGTGCTGTGACCGTGAGATTTTGCTCGTTATCGCGAAGGGCCGGGCGCGCAGGGCAAGGCGCGACGACGAGGAATAGTGGGGACTATTTTGAGGAGGAGCAACGCAGCCATGCGCGTCCGGATCGAGCGAGAACGGGTAAAAATCTCTCGGTCACAGCACCGAACCTCCATAAACCTACCAGTAGGCGTATGACGAGCCACGCACTCAGCGTCGATATCGAGGCCAATCCGGAGCTCGTCTTCGACGTGCTGCACGACTACGCGCGCCGCCTCGATTGGGATCCGTTTCTGCGACGCGCCGACGTCTTGTCGGCTTCCGCTGCGGGGCTGCACGTGAAGACGCTGTGCGTCGCGAAGTGGAGCAGCGGTGGGCTCGGCATGGAGACGGAGTATGTGTCTTACGATCGGCCGCACGTGGCCGCCGTTCGGATGACGCGCGGACCTTGGATCTTCGAGTCGTTCGCCGCTTCGATCCGTCAGGATGCCAATTCCGATGGCAGCACGCGCGTGACGTATCGCTACAACTTCCGGTCGCGCCCGAGCTTCCTGGATCCGGTGCTGCGCGTGATCTTCGCTCGCGAGACGCACGCGCGTTTGTGGGCTCTCAAACGCTTCATCGAGCGTTGATCGAGAGATCGTGGCACCATGCGCGCGTGTTGGCTGCAAAATCCCCGATCGACGAGGCTGCGGTCCAGGCCGCCGTGCAGGTCATCTTCCAGGGAACGGCCAGCGAGACCGGCGCACGCTTCTTCATGGCGCTGGTCGAGAACCTCGCGCAGGCGCTCGGCACGCGCGGCGCATGGGTGACCGAGTTCATGCCGGCCGAGCGGACGCTGCGCGCCCTCGCCTTCTGGCTGGGCGGTGAATGGGTCGAGAACTACGAGCAGCCCATCGACGGGACGCCGTGCCAGGTGGTCGTGGAGAACCGCCGGGTCGTGCACTTCCCCGACCGCATCATCGAGCTCTACCCCGAAGATCCGAACATCAAGCGCACGGGCGCGGTCAGCTACATGGGTGTGCCGCTCACCGATCTGGACGGGAGCATCCTGGGCCACCTGGCGGTGATGGACACCAAGCCGATGCCCGAGGAGCCCATCCGCTCCACGGTGTTCGAGATCTTCGCCGGGCGCGCGGCTGCGGAGCTGCGCCGCTTGCGCGCGGAGCGCGAAGTGCGGGCGCGCGAGGCGCAGCTGGCGCGGCTGATCGAGAGCACGATGGATGCGATCGTCCAGCTCGACGCGGAGCTGCGCGTGACCCAGATGAATCCCGCGGCAGAGCGCACCTTCGAGCTTCCTTCCGAGCACGCGCAGGGGGTCGCGCTCTCGCGCCTGCTGTCCGCCGAAGACGCCGCCAAGCTGCAGGAGCTCGGCAAGAAGCTGCTCGAACGACCCGCCCAGGAACGCAGCACCTGGGTTCCCGGCGGTCTCACCGGCCGCGCCGCAGGCGGAAGCAGCTTCCCGGCCGAAGCCACGCTCTCGGTCTTCGAGCTGGACGGGCAACATCATTTCACGCTGATCCTGCGCAACGTCAAGGACCGGCTCGAAGCCGAGCGGCGCATCGTGTCGCTGACCGACGAGGCCGAATACCTGCGGACCGAGCTGCGCGAGCTCGGGCGCTCCGGCGAGATCCTCGGGCGCAGTGACAAGCTGACGCAGGTGCTGGCGGAGGTGGCGCAGGTCGGGCCCGCAGACACGACCGTGCTGCTGTTCGGCGAGACCGGCACCGGCAAGGAGCTGTTCGCGCGCGCGCTACACGAGGCCAGCAAGCGCCGCGGCAAGGCGCTGATCAAGGTCAACTGCGCGGCAGTTCCCGCGACGCTGATCGAGAGCGAGTTCTTCGGTCACGAGCGCGGCGCATTCACCGGCGCCACCGCGAAGCGCGATGGGCGGTTCACGCTCGCCGACGGCGGCACGATCTTCCTCGACGAAATCGGAGAGCTGCCGCTCGAGCTGCAGGGCAAGCTGCTGCGCGTGCTGCAAGAAGGCGAGTTCGAGCCGGTGGGCAGCTCGCGCACGCGCAAGGTGGACGTGCGCGTGGTGGCAGCGACCAACCGAGATCTGCAAAAGGCGACGGCCGAGGGGAAGTTCCGCGAGGATCTGTTCTACCGGCTGAGCGTCTTTCCCCTCACGCTGCCGCCGCTGCGCGAGCGCGGCGACGACGTGATCCTGCTGGCGGAGCGGTTCGCGCGCCAGTTCGCCGCGCGCGCAGGGCGCACGCTCGAGCCGCTCTCCGCGGACGCCGCGGCCCGGCTGCGCGCGTATTCCTGGCCCGGCAACGTCCGCGAGCTGCAGAACGTCATCGAGCGCGCCGTCATCACGGCCAGCGGCGGCCAGCTGAACCTCGACCGCGCGCTGCCGGCAGCGAGCCTCGCCGAAGACACGAGCCGGCCCGCGGTCTCGCAGGGCGCCGTGCTCACGGCCAAGGACCTCGCCTCGCTCGAGCGCGACAACTTGCGGCGCGCGCTGGAGTCGACCGGCTGGCAGATCGCCGGCGATTCGGGC
>DATEOF010000231.1:0-9147 GCA_035274465.1 Polyangiales bacterium | reverse complement strand
TCGGCTCTCCAGGCCGAGATCGTCCGATCCGTGTCCTGGCGCCGGCGGCTGTCGCCGATACGCTCTGGGCATGCTCGAACTTCGACCCAGCTGTGAACACTGCGATCGCGCGCTGCCTCCTGACGCACTCGAGGCGCGGATCTGTTCGTTCGAATGCACGTTCTGCGCGCGCTGCGTGGACGAGCTGTTCGACAATGTGTGTCCGAACTGCGGCGGTGGCTTCTCGCCGCGGCCGGTGCGGCCCGCGCACAATCACCACGGCGACAACTGGTTGGGGATGTACCCGGCCAGCGCCACGCGGCGGCACCGGCCCAAGGATCTGGGGGCGCACGCCGCGTTCGCGGCCAAGCTGCGGGCGGTGCCGGTCGAGCGTCGCTGAGCGTGTGGGCGCGCGTGTGCGGCTTGCGTTGGCTGGCCGCCGCTCGGCACTCAAGTAGTCGTCGGCTTCGACCGAACTACGTAGCCGATGAAGCTCAGCCTGAGATTCGTGGTGTTGGTCGTGGCGCTCACGGCTGCGGTTGCCGCCAGCGCTCAAGCGGGCCTGCAGGCCCTGACGCAGCTGGACGCTGCGCTGACTCGGATCGTCGACAACGACGTCGAGCGCTTGCTGGCGATCACGCACTCGCGCCGCTTGTTCCGCTCGATGGTCGTGCTCGAGCGCGACTATATCCTCGCCAGGACCGAAGACGAGCGCAAACCGCTCGACAAGAAGATGGTCAAGGCCGGCGAGGATCTGCTGGAGCAGATCGAGAAGTACTCGAAGCTGATGCCCCAGGACGACGCCAGGACCGTCGAGGACATCCGCGGCGCGCGCACGCGCTGGATCGAACGCGACGAGGACGTGCGCGCGGCCGCTCACAAGAACCAGGATCAGGCGCTCGAGCTCGCCAAGCTGCACGCCCAGGACCCCGTGTCGTGGGAGAAGGCGATCGGCGGGCTGGTCAAGCTCAGCGAAGAGCGACTGGACGCGAGCGTGAAGCAAAACCACGCGGTGTTCGTGGCTGCGCGCTCGAAGTTGCTGTGGGTGTCCGGGATCGCGGCGCTGCTCGCCACGGTGTTCGGCTCGCTCATCTTCTTCGGCATCCGCCGCAACATGCTGCAGATCGTGCAGCTCAACACGAACCTCGAGGCGCAGGTACGCGCGCGCACCGCGAGCCTGGTGCAGCGTGAACAGGCGCTCAAGCTGGTGCTGGACAGCACGGGCGACGGCATACTCGAGGCGGGTCGCGATGGCATGCTGACCGGTGTCAGCTCTGCCGCCGCGGTGCGCTGGTTCGGCGCGGTGGTGCCGGGCATCAAGCTGTCGGCGTACCTGTACGCCGACGACTCCGATGCCGCAGCGCACTTCGGGATGGCGTTCGATCAGCTGGCCGAGGACATCTTGCCCTGGGAGCTGTGCCGCGATCAGATGCCGCGGCGGCTGGAGCTAAACGCGATGATCCTGGAGCTCGACTTCAAGCGCGTGTTCGAGCACAACGAGTTCGCGAAGATCCTGATCACGGTCCGCGATGTCACCGAGGCCGTTCAGTCCGAGCGCGCCGAGCGCAGCGCGCGCGAGCAGCAGAGCCTGATCACCAAGCTCCTGCAGGACAAGGCCGGCTTCGCGCAGTTCGTGAAAGACAGCGAGGCGCTGATCGTGTCACTCGCCGGCGCGCAGGACGAAGTGGTCGCCAAGCGCGACCTGCACACGCTCAAGGGCAACTCGGGCTTCTTCGGGCTGACCACGGTCGCCGAGTTCTGTCACGCGATCGAGGACCGCCTGGCGGTCGAGGGCGGACTGCCGAGCGCTGCGGAGGTCGCGGACCTGGCCGGACTCTGGCGCACGCGCATGCAAAGCATCGAGACGTTCTTGACCGAGCTCGGCGGCAGCCGCCTGGAGGTCGATCTCAGCGATCACGCGCGCCTGATCGAGAGCTTGCTCTCGCGCAAGGACTACGCCGAGCTCGTCACCATGGTCGAGCTCTGGAGCTGGCCGCGCACGTCGGAGCGTCTGACGCGCATGCGCGCGCACGCCGAACACCTGGCCACGCGCCTGGGCAAGTCGATCGAGGTGTCGCTCGAGCACAACGATCTACGCTTGCCGCGCGAGTACCTCGAGCGCTTCTGGCCCACGCTGATTCACGTCGTGCGCAACGCGGTCGACCACGGCTCCGAGCCGGCCGAGCAACGCGAGGCGCAAGGCAAGTCGCCGCGCGTGAACCTCAAGTTCCGCACAGAGCAGACGGACGACGTGCTGGTCATCGAGGTGCAGGACGACGGCCCCGGCGTCGACCGCGCCGCGCTCCTGCGCAGCGCGCGCAACAAGCAGGCCGACATCGCCGACGACATCTCGCTGCGCGAGCTGGTCTTCATGGACGGCGTCTCGTCGCGCGCGAACGTCACAGAGACTTCGGGACGCGGCGTGGGCCTCGCAGCGGTGCGCCAGGCGTGCGAAGCCGAGGGCGGCGAGGTCGAGCTGCTGAGCGAGCCCGGCAAGGGCACCACGTTCCGCTTCCGTTTTCGCCGGCCGGTCGTCAAGCCGGGTGCCCTGGCGGCGCGCATCGAGCGCCGCTGGAGCCTGCAGCCACTGCCGGCAGCCAACCAAAACGCCAACGGTGTGTCGCGGAAAGTGGCCGGCTGACACTTCTGAGGTAGATTCGGCGTCCGTTCGATGCCGGAGCTCACGCTGTCGCAGCTACGTCGCCACGCCATCGCGCGTAGCTTGTGCAACCCCACCAGCCTGCCGCTCGCGCTCGAACGCCTGGGCTTCGTGCAGGCCGATCCGATCCGCGCCCCGGCTCGCGCCCAGGATCTCACGCTGCGGCCGCGCGTCGCGGACTACCGCGCGGGCGATCTCGAGCGACTCTACTCGACGTTGGGAGTCGAGGAAGACTTCTTCATCAACTACGGCTTCCTGCCGCACAGCCGCTACGCGCTGATGCATCCGCGCAAGCTGCCGGGCGGCTGGGATGCCGCAGCGCGCCGCCGAGCGCGCGCCGTGCTCGAGTTCGTGCGCGAGCGCGGCAGCGTGCACCCGCGCGAGGTCGAGGCGCGTTTCGCACACGGCAGCGTGCGCAATGCCTGGGGCGGGACCTCGAACGCGACCACCCACCTGCTCGACAACCTGCACTACCGCGGGCTGTTGCGCGTGGCGCGTCGTGATCGCGGGGTGCGCGTGTACGCCGCGACCGAGCCGCCGCCCAGCGTGCGAGATCCGGGCGAGCGCCGCCTGCGGCTCGATCGGTTGATCGACCTGGTCGCGGAGCTGTACGCGCCGCTGCCAGCGGCGAGCCTCGGCCCGCTCCTGTCGCGGCTGCGGCACGCCGTGCCGCAATGGCGAGCGCTCATCAAGCCCGCGCTGCAGCGGGCGAAGGCTCGCTACTCCTGCACCCGTTGCGACGGGGTCGACTACTATGCGCCGGGGACCGAGCCGCTGACGGCGGCTGCGGCGCTGGACGATCAACGCGTCTGGTTGCTCGGGCCGTTCGATCCGCTGGTCTGGGATCGCCGGCGATTCGAGCTGTTCTGGGGCTGGGCCTACCGCTTCGAGGCCTACACGCCGGTCAGCAAGCGCAAGCTCGGCTACTACGCGCTGCCGCTGCTCTGGCGCGAACACATCATCGGCTGGGCCAACTTGACCGCCCGCGACGGACAGCTCGATTGTCAGCTCGGCTTCGTCGAGCGCCGCCCGCGCGAGCGCGTCTTCAGCGCCGCGCTCGAGGCCGAGCTGGAGCGCATGCGAGTGTTCCTGGCCCAGTACTAGAGAGGCGGACCGCGTGTAGCGGTTCGGCTCTCGGTTCAGGCGGTTGAACGGGCCCTTTGGTCGCGCTTGCGCGAGCAAAGGAACAGCGGGTTCTAACCGCCTGGTATGACAATCACCTAGAGAGGCGGACCGTGTTTAGCGGTTCGGCTCTCTAGACGAGTCCCGTCGGAAGGATGCAACATATCGCCCGCCGGCGAACGTGATCTCGGAGAGCGAATACCTGCGATTCGATGCGGTGGGGCTGGCGGAGCTCGTACGGCGCGGTGAGGTCAGCGCGAGCGAGTTGCTCGAGGCCGCGATTGCGCGCGCCGACTCACAGAACCCGAGCCTCAACGCGATCGTGATCCCGATGCACGAGCTCGCGCGGGCGCGCGCGCGCACTCGGCTCGAAGGTCCGCTCGCGGGCGTGCCGTTCCTGGTCAAAGACCTGTATCAGGACTGCGCGGGTGTGCTCGCGACATCGGGCTGTGCCGCCTATCGACGCGGCGGGTTCACGCCGCAGGTCGACTCCGAGATCGTGCGGCGCTGGCTGGCCGCGGGCACGGTGATCTTCGGGCGCGCGAACACGTGCGAGTTCGGGGCCAAGGGCATCACTGAGCCGGAAGCCTGGGGGCCGACGCGCAATCCGTGGAACCTCGAGCGTACACCGGGCGGTTCGAGCGGTGGCAGCGCAGCCGCGGTGGCCGCCGGCATCGTACCGGTCGCAGGGGGGAACGACGGCGGCGGATCGATCCGCATTCCGGCTGCGTACACGGGCCTGTTCGGCTTGAAGCCCGGGCGAGGGCGGACGCCGTGGGGACCCGGCATGGGCGAGATGATGCACGGCGCCGCGATGAACCACGTGCTGTCGCGCAGCGTACGCGACAGCGCCTTGCTGCTGGATCTGACCTGGGGCTACGAGCCCGGTGGCTGCTTCGAGCCGGCGCCCCCGGAGCGGCCGTACGCCGAGGAAGCCGCGCGCGATCCGGGTCGCTTGCGCATCGCGTTCAGCACGCGTTCGCCGCTGGGGACGGAGGTGGATCCTGGCGTGATCAAAGCGGTCGAGCGTACTGCGAAGTTGCTCTCCGACCTGGGTCACAGCGTCGAACCGGCGGAGCCGAAGCTCGACGGCCCGCAGCTCGCTCGTGACTTCCTGCACGTGTGGTACGCCCAGAACGCGCAGCAGATGGCCAAGGCACGGGCGCTCGTGCCCGCTCATCCGCGTGCCTTCGAGCTCGATTCGTTCGTCATGGAGGCCCTCGCCAACGCTCGCAGCGGCCCCGACTACGTGGCCGCGTACCTGCGCTGGCTCGACTACGGCTGTGCGCTGGCGGAGTTCCTGGGAACGTATCAGCTGTACATGACCCCGACGCTGGCCATGCCCGCGCCGCGGATCGGTGAGCTCGCTCCGCCGCCGTTGGCTGCAACGACGCTGCGAGCGCTGCAGCCGTTTGGACTCGGGCGGTTGCTGCCGTTCGTGTCCTCGATCATCGAGAGGATGGAGCTCGAGAACCTGCGACGCGTGCCATTCACGCAGCTGGCGAACCTGACCGGCGTGCCCGCGATGAGCGTGCCGCTGCAGCAGTTTCCGGACGGAATGCCGCTCGGCATTCAGTTCCTCGCCGGGCACGGAGGCGAGGGGCTGCTGTTCGCGCTGGCGGGTCAGCTGGAGCGGGCGGCACCCTGGGCCGAGCGCCGCCCTCCTAGTGCTGCGACCGAGACGGTCGCAGCACCTATCACTTCCAGAACATCTTGAAGAAGTGCCACGCCAGGGACGGCGTGTTCAGGATCGAGTTGTTCTCGTACAGGATGTGGGCGTCGAGCGCAGCGTTCGACTGGCCGTGCTCGGTGTTGGGCGAGACGTCGCACCAGGCGACCTTCACGCCGCCTTCGCACTCGTCCCAGATCTTACACACCGTCGGCTGGACCATCGCGCTCATCACGTCCTTACACGGCACGATGGTGGCTTTGGTGTCTTGCTTCGCGCTGCGGCAGACGGCCAGGTCGGACTTGCCGTCGATGGTCAGCCAGGGCTTGGCTTCGCCCTTGCACTTGTTCGCTGTCACGACCGACATGTTCGCGGTCTTGTGTCCGCTGTAGGCGAAGTCGGGCTCGGCATCGAACGAGATCAGCGGGATGGGCGCCTTCACGCTCGAGCAGTTGCTGCCGCCGGCGTTCGGTGCCATGCCCTTGAACACGTCGGAGTGCGGGCAACCGGTCTGGAAGGTCAGGAAGCCGCCGTTCGAGATGCCGGAGATGTAGACCTTCTCGGGATCGATGTCCGCGAGCTTCTTCATCTCGTCGACGATCTGCAGCATGAAGTCTGCGTCGCTGGCCGACCACATGTTGTTGTTGCCCTGGGGAAATACCGCGATGAAGCCGCCGTGGTCGGTATCCGACTCGGCTGCCCAGCCCGAGCCGAGGCCGGCCCAGCAGATGCTGCCGCTCGAGCAGAACTTCTCGCGCCCGAGCTGTTGCTCGGCGGTCTCGGTCGCGCCGTGGGCGTCGATGACGAGCGGTACGGGCTTGCAAACGTTCATGGTCTTGCCCGCGTGCACGATGTACTTCCGGCGACCGAGCATGCAGGTGCGCTCATCGCCCGGGGCGAGCTTCGCCGCGCAATCCATGCTCGATGGAATGGTCTTGTCGCACGTCGCGGCCGGGGCCCCCGCCGCCGAGCCGGCCTGCGGCTCGCCTCCACCCATGCCGCCGGTCGTCACGTCCGGGGCGTCACCGCCCGAAGTTCCGGCAGAGGTCTCGGTGCTCCCGCCGCTGCCAGCTGCAGGGCTGGTGGAGCCGCCGCGCCCTGCCGCAGCGCCTCCGCCTCCCGAGGTGCCTGCGCCGGATGTCCCTGCGCCGGATGTCCCTGCGCCGGATGTCCCCGCGCCGCCGACAGCTGCTGCACCTGCCGTCGTGCCGGCCTGTGAGTCGCCCGCCGTGCCTGCCTGCTCTTGCCCGCCGGGCGTGCTCTTGTCGCTACCGCACGCCAGCAAGACCGAAACTGCAGCCGTCGCCAGAAGACAGTTCGAGATGCGCATGTCGACCTCCGGAATGCTCCGATTGCGCAGACACTAACCAGGTCGATCCATTCGATCCTGTCGCGTTCGTGACCTGTCTCTTTCTCACGGATGCGACTCGCGCAATGCGTTGCTGAACGTGGCGTAGAGTGAGAGCCCAGTGGGCGATTTTGCATCCTGCAACACTCCGTAGATCGGGTCGTAGCCTGGTGGATCATAGTCAGCGCCGGCTTGGCCGACTTGGGTCGATCACGCCGATCGAGCGAGTCGCCGACGTGCGGATCACAGCGCCTGCTCAGTTGCTCCTTGGCCCGCCGCCAACAGCTGCAGACGATGCCTCTGCCGCCTGCTTTGGGCACGACGGGCGCGCGGCGAAACAGGGTGTTACATTGCGCGGTCGGCCTTGCGATTCGGCACGTACATACGTCGTCCTCTCTCCTGCGTCGTTGTCTGCCTCGCGTTCTGTGTGTGCGCACAAAACCGAGCGTTCGCTGACGATGGAGACGATGCTGCCTGGAACCCGCGGTTTACGCGGTTCACGACGGCGCAGTACAGCCTCACGCTGGCCGGGGTCGGCGCGCTGCTCGCCAGCAGCACGTTCCTTCCATCCAGTAGCGAGGTACATTGGCGCAGCGAAATCCTGTTCGATCACGGCGCGCGCAGTATTTTCGCCGCCTCGACCGAGAGTGGCCGCAGGATGGCGTCCAATGTAAGTGACTACCTCGTGCTGGGGCTCGCGCTCTATCCCTTCGCCGTGGATGCGCTGCTCGCGGCTGGAGTGGCCCGCGAGAACCCCGACGTGGCGATCCAGCTCGCGCTGATCGGAGCCCAGAGCCTGATGGTCGCGCAGCTGGTTACGAGCCTCACCAAGCGACTGGTAGGGCGTGCTCGTCCGGACGTCGGACGTTGCGAGGGGGGCAACGAGCTGGGTTGCTCGGGCGGAAACGAGAGCTTCATCAGCGGGCACACCAGCACCGCGTTCGCGAGCGCTGGCATGATCTGCGCGACCCAGCAGAACCTGCGCCTCTACGGATCCGCGCTGGCCGGAGCGATCGCCTGCGGCACCGCGCTCGGCGTCGCGACCACCGTGGGCACGCTGCGCATGGTGGCCGATCGACATCACATGACCGACGTCCTGGCGGGCGCGGCAGTGGGCCTGGCGGCAGGCTACTTGTTGCCGAACCTGACGAACTTCGATTTCGGCGCCGGCGGTCGATCGCACGGGATGGTAAGCCCGCTGGCGGGCGACGGCACCGTGGGGCTGCAGTACCTGCGGCTGTTCTGACTGGGGCTGCTACGCTGCCCCCGAAATGCACGAGCCGCATAGCCCTCGGACCCGTCCGCGCCAGATGCTGCGCGATGCCTGGCACAAGTACGGGCTGATCGTGATCGGCAACGTGGTGTTCTTCGCGCTGCTCTACTTCGTGCAGTACCGGCCGAACAGCCGCGAGAGTCGCGCCGCGGAGCTCCTGACCCTGGCTCAGCACGAGGAGACCGAGCTGCGCCTCGAGGCGGCCGAGTCGCTGTACGCGATGATCATCACGGAGTACGCCGACGACCGGCCGGCGCTGGTGGCGAAGGAGCGGTTGCCCAAGGTCCGAACGCAGCTCCAGCGCCGCCATGAGCAGCAGCCGCCGCTGCCCGCGGCCTGTGCGCCCGCGCTGGACCTGCAAGTGCTGCTCGAGCAGAAGCCCAGCTTCTACCTGGCCGAGCTCGTGGCCGGTCAGTATCCCACCACACCCGAGGCCCAGCGTGAGCGCTACTTCGACGTGCTCGACGGCTACGTGTGGCTCGCGCTGAACCGCGACCACGTACCGCTCACCAAGTTCCAGAACAGCCCGACATTCCGCGCCACCGAGCTCCGAGCGCGTTACCTCACACCCAAGGCGGCTGCGCGCTTCGTGTCCGACTGGTTTTACGACAATTTCAAGGTTCGCAACCGCAGCTACTTCGCGCTGCACAACGTGGTGATCGACTTGGCGCTGAACCAGGCGGGCAATACCGAGAAAGCCAGCGTTCGCGTGCACGAGCTGCAGCCGGAAGCCGAGATCGATGTACTCGAGTTTCACATCCGGAAGCACGCGGGCACCGTGTACGTGCAGGGGACTCTCGTGGCCGACGAAGGTAGACTCGACTGGCAACAGAGACTGTAGTCACCGCACGGTCAATCGAATCTTTGTGAGACCTTGGCACTTTGTTACTCGTGCCGGGGCCAGCGAGATCTGCTCGAGATCCGTGGTAGCAGGCGGGGCTGTTAAACCCCTGCTTCGAGTGAGACCATGCATCAGTGTCGAGTGCCTGCGAGTTTTGTCCTGTGCTGTTTGTTGTCGTTTGTGACGGTCGGCTGTGAGGATGATCCGGATGACTTGGTCGCTGCAGCTGGTAGCGGCGGAAAAGGCACGACGATGT
>DATEOF010000230.1:0-9161 GCA_035274465.1 Polyangiales bacterium | reverse complement strand
TCGGTGCGACCGCCTTCGCGTTCGCCGCGGCGCGCGACCGCTGGCGCTGGATCGGCATCGCGGCCAGCGCAGCGCTGACTGCGCTGACGGTGGCCAACGCCAGCGCCGTCCCGCCGCGCCTGCGCCCGGCGTGGGTCAAGGGCGTGCGCGAGCTCCCCGAGTGGTTCAGCTATCTGCGCTGGAACACCTACTCGCGCATCACGGTCAGCCACTCGGTCGTGCAGGAGCCGATGTTTTGGGCGCGCGCCCCCAGCGTGCCGCTGTCGGTGCTGCGCCCGCTGGAGCAGCGCACGATCCTGATCGACGGGGCGGCCGGCACGGTGATCGCGCGCCTCGGTCAGTCGCTGGCGGATCACACCTATCTGGCCTGGGATCAGACCGCATTCGCGCATCGCATCCGTCCGACCGGTGCTGCGGCGATCATCGGCGTGGGCGGCGGGCGCGACGTGCTCGAAGCGAGCCGCGTGGGCCACAACCCGGTGGTCGGCGTCGAGATCAACGGCCTGATCGTCGACCTCCACCGCGATGTCATGCGCGAGTTCTCGGGCCTGACGCGCTTGCCGGGCGTGCAGCTGGTCTACGACGAAGCGCGCTCGTACATGGCGCGCGAAGAACGTCAGTTCGAAGTGCTGACCATGTCGCTGATCGACACCTGGGCGTCGACCGGCGCGGGTGCGTACAGCCTCTCCGAGAACGGCCTGTACACGCGCGAGGCGTGGCAGATCTTCATGCGGCGACTGACACCGGACGGCATCTTCACCGTCTCGCGCTGGTACAACGCCCGCGCACCGGGCGAGACCGCGCGCATGCTCGCGCTGGCGATGGAGACGCTGTACGCGGAGGGCGTGCAGAAGCCGCTCGATCACATCGCGCTCTTGCAGACCGGGAACATCGCCACGCTGCTCCTTTGCAAGCGCGCGTTCACGCCGGCCGACATCGACGCGATCTTCACGGAAGCCACGCGGATGGGCCTGAGCGTCATGCTCACGCCGCGCAACAAGTCGCCGCACCCGGTGCTGGCGGAGCTCGCGATGCAGCCCACGCGCCAGGCGATGTGGCAATGGGCGCGCAACCAGCAGCTCGATCTGACGCCGCCGACCGATCAGCGGCCGTTCTTCTTCTCGATGCTGAAGCCGCGCACCTGGTTGATGAGCCGCACCCAGGTCGATGCGCTCGACGTCAGCTGGCTGGGCAACCTGCAAGCCACGCAGACGCTGCTGTACGCCGTGCTGGTGAGCGTGCTCTTGACCCTGGTCACCGTGGTCTGGCCCATGCTGTCGCGGCGCGGCGACTTCCCGCAACTCGCGCGGCTCGACGTGCTCGCCGCGGGCGGCTACTTCGCGCTGATTGGGCTCGGCTTCATGTATGTGGAGATGGGCCTACTCTCGCGCCTGAACGTGTTCCTGGGTCGCCCGATGCTGGCGCTCGCGGTGCTGCTCGCAGGCATGATCTTCTTCACCGGCGTGGGCAGTATGCTGAGCGGCAAGCTGTCGTTCGATCGCAAGTTGCACGCGATCCTGTACCCCTGGCTGCCCGCGGGCTTGATCGGCCTGACCGCGCTGCTCTTGCCGGGTGCGATGTCGTTGTTCGAGACGGGCAACACGTTCGTGCGCGTGCTGGTGAGCCTGCTGTTGATCGCGCCGACCGCGCTGGCGCTCGGCCTGGGCTTCCCTCTGGGGCTCGGCTTGTGCGAGCGCATGGAGCGCAAGGCACTCGGACCGGCAGCGGTGGAGGGCTCGGCCCTTGGGCCGTGGCTGTGGGGCATCAACGGCGCGTGCGGCGTGTGCGCCAGTGGCTTGGCACTCGGCACATCGATGGTGTTCGGTGTGCACGTCACGCTTCTGATCGGCGCGCTGTGCTACCTACTTTTGCCGCTCGCGACCGCACGCTTGTACCGCTCCGGCAGCTAGTGCGGCGCTAGGCGTCGCGCTGCGGAACGCCACGGCAGATTGTCGGTCGGCAGCGGCGAAGGTTGCGTCTCGCCGTGGGCAGGATGCCGGCAAGCGACGCGCTACCGTGTCACTCTCTTGCGAGGCGCTGTACTTGGCGCGAACGCCGCGCGACGCATCAGCGGGCGATCGCGAGGCGGGCGCGCTTCGCGTCGACCAGGCGCCGACCGTCCTTCGCCACGCTGATCACCATTTGGCCCATCTTCGGATGCGGCGGCTCGAGATCGACGGGCAAGCCGAGCTCGCGCATGGTCTCGCTGCACACCGGGCCGATCGACACGCACAACACGTGCTCGTGTAGCGCGGACAAGAGCCGGTCCGAGCGTTGCAAAGAGCCCGCGAACTGCATCAGGTGATCGGCCTGCTTGCCGCTCGTGAACAGCACCACGTCGGCCTGGCGGTCGGCCAGCGTCTGGATCCCGGCGGCCAACGGCGCAGTATCCTCGGGCATCGCCCAGCCGTAGACCGACACGCTCTTCACGTCGGCACCGCGTTCCCGCAAAGCGGCGATCAACTGCGTGCTCGGACGCCCATACTCCTGCACCACCAGCCGCAAGCCGCTGACCGGCAGCTCGCGATCGATCAGCTCGAGCAGCTCGTGCCAGGTGTTCGGCTCGGGCGCGACCAGGCTGGGCCGCAGGCCGAGCTGCTTCAGCACCGCGACCGGCTTGGGTCCGCGGCAAACCAGCGTCACCCGCTCCAGCGCCGCCAGCACGTCGGGCAGCGGCCAGCGCGTGGCCAGCGCGTCGATCAACAGGCGCGTGCCCACGCCCGTCAGCAATACGAGCACGTCCAGCTCCCGCGCCAGCAGCGGCGCGCCGAACTCGAACGCCTCGTGCTGATCCGAGAGCGGGATCTCGCGCATCGACGGCGCGCTGATCGGCTGGCAGCCGTGGCGCTCGAGCAGACGGGCGAGCTCGGCTGCATGCCGGCTCTCCAGGCTCACCACGCGCAGGACTCCGCTCGCGTCCATCGGCGGTCCTATAGCACAGGCGACGTAACTTCGCGTCTACGCAGCGGTTTCAGGCGCGTGCAGGCGGCGGTTGATCTGGGCCGCCGAAGCGACTAAGACTGGCCGGCTTGCTGAAATCGTTGTTGAAAAGCAATATCAGAAGCATGGCCCGCGGCGCGTTCCTGGCAGCTGTGGTGAGCGCCTGCGTCGCGCTCGCTCCCTTGCGCACGGCGAGAGCCGAGCAGTTCTGGACGCCCCAGGCGCTCCTGGCCGATCAGTTCAAGCGCTCGCAGTCGGTCACCTATGTGAAGGTCCGGGTCGAGGCGGCGCTGCGCGGTCAACTCGAGGCGCGGCTCGGCCGGCCGCTACCCAAGAGCGAGTACACGGTGTTCGTCGCCAAGAGCGGGGAGCACGTCGACGGCTACGCGCTGTTCGACGAACAACAGGGCCAGCACGAGCCGATCTCGTTCGCGACCTTCTTCGACCCTGCGGGCCAGATCACGCGCGTCGAAGTGGTCGCCTACCGCGAGCCGTTCGGCGACGGCATCCGCGCCGACCGCTTCCGCAAGCAGTTCCTCGGCCGCAGCGTGCACAGCAAGTTCCGCGCGGGCGACGACATCGACACGATCTCGGGCGCGACGATCTCGTCGCGCTCGGCCTGCGTCGCGGTCGAGCGCGCAGCCGCGCTGGTCGACGCCTGGCTACGCAAGCAGGCGCAGGCGGTGCTGGCGCAGAATCAAAGCGCCGCCGCCACCACGCGCGCGCAATGAAGGACTTCGCGCGCGCTTCGGGTCGCCTGCGCCAGCTGCCACTGCTGGCCCGCGTGACGTACTCCATCTTCATCGCCTTCACGCTGCTCGCGCTGGTCGAGAGCGCCTGGCTGGGCGCGGACATGCTGGGCGCAGACCTGACGCACTTCGACGAGTACTACGCCGGTGCTCCCGCCGCCCCACACGACCAGCCCAGTGCCCCGGCGGCAACGCCGAGCGGCGGGCCCAGCATCGAGCTGCCGAGCGACATGCCGGCCGCCGCAGCGAGCGAGCCGATCCCGCTGCGCAAGCTGCTCGAGGTGACTCACTTCCACCTGTTCTCGATGCCCGTCTACCTGATGATCCTGTCGCACCTGTTCATGCTCTGCGGCTGGAGCAACCGCGCGAAGCTGAGTTGGATCGCTGTCGGCACCTTGGCCGTGGCGGCCCACATGGCCGCACCCTGGCTCGCGCGCGGCGGCGGCGCGGCAGCGCGCGCGTTCTACGCGGGGTCGGGCGCGCTGCTGGGCATCAGCTTCGGCTTGATGGGTGCGCTGCCACTGTTCGCGATGTGGGGGCCCGACAAGCGCCGCAACAGCGTCCCGGACACTTGATATACCTGTGGCATGACGACGACGTTGCTGTTGCTCGCTTCGAACGTGTTCATGACCATCGCCTGGTACGGGCACCTCAAGTACAAGCACGCCCCGATGCTGATCACGATCCTGGTCAGCTGGGGCATCGCGTTCTTCGAGTACTGCCTGCAGGTCCCGGCCAACCGCATCGGCAGCAACGCCGGCTTCTCGGCGGCCCAACTCAAGACCATCCAGGAAGTGATCACGCTGGCCGTCTTCAGCGGCTTCTCGGTGCTCTACCTGAACGAGCCGCTGCGCTGGAACGTCCTGCTCGGCTTTGCGCTGATCGCCGCGGGCGCAGGGCTCGTGTACAAGCCCTGGTAGCCCGCACTCAGCCCGCGCCTTCGCTGACGGCCTTCTCGTCCGCCGCCGTCAGCTGCGCCTTCAGCAAGTCGCGGTTCAGCCGCGCGATGTGCACGATGCTGATCTGCTTCGGGCACGACGCCTCGCACTCGCGGTGGTTGGTGCAGCCGCCGAAGCCCTCGGCGTCCATCTGCGCGACCATCTTGCGCACGCGCGAGTTGCGCTCGGGCTGACCCTGCGGCAAGTGGCCGAGGTGCGAGACCTTGGCCGAGACGAACAGCATCGCGGACGCGTTGGGACACGCCGCCACGCAGGCTCCGCAACCGATGCAGGCCGCCGCCTCGAACGCGCTCTCGGCGTCGGGCTTGGGGATCAGCATGGCATTGGCCTCCGGAGCGCTGCCCGTGCGCACCGAGACGTAGCCGCCCGCCTGGATGATCCGATCGAACGCGCTGCGATCGACCACCAGGTCGCGCAACACCGGGAACGCATCCGCGCGCCACGGTTCGATCCAGAGCTCGTCGCCGTCCTTGAACGAGCGCATGTGCAGCTGGCAGGCAGTGGTCGCCTTGCGCGGACCGTGCGGCTCGCCGTTGATCACCATGCCGCACATTCCGCAGATGCCTTCGCGGCAGTCGTGGTCGAAAGCGACCGGGTCCTGTCCGGCTTCGATCAGCCGCTCGTTCAACACGTCGAGCATCTCGAGGAAGGACATGTCGGGACTCGCGTCCGGCATGTCGTAGTCCGCGAAATCGCCGCCGGCGTCCGTGTTCTTCTGGCGCCAGATGTGCAGCTTCAGCCTCATTTGTAACTCCGCTGACTGGGCTTGACGTACTCGAACTCGAGCCGCTCCTGATGCAGGTTCGGCGCCTTGTCGGCGCCAGTCCACTCCCACGCCGACACGAACGTGAAGCGCGCGTCGTCGCGCTTGGCCTCGCCGTCGGGCGTCTGGTGTTCCTCGCGGAAGTGCCCGCCGCAGGACTCTTCGCGCTTCAGCGCATCCAGGCACATCAGCTCGGCGAACTCGAGGAAGTCCGCCACGCGCCCCGCCTTCTCGAGGTTCTGGTTGAGCTCCATGCCGCCACCCGGCACGCGCAGGTTCTGCCAGAACTCCTCGCGCAGCGCGGGGATCCGGCCGAGCGCCTGCTTGAGCCCGTCGGCGGCGCGAGCCATGCCGCAGTAGTCCCAGCAGATCTTGCCGAGCTCGCGGTGGAACGAATCGGCCGAACGCTTGCCCTTGATGTTCAAGAACGTCTGCACGCGCTGGCGGACGCCTTCCAGCGCCTCGCGCGCCGCGGGCGCGTTCTCGTCGAGCGGCGTCAGCTTGGACTGCGCCAGGTAGTTGCCAATGGTGTACGGGATGATGAAGTAGCCGTCGGCCAGACCCTGCATCAGCGCGCTCGCGCCGAGCCGATTCGCGCCGTGATCGGAGAAGTTGGCTTCGCCGAGCACGAACAGGCCGGGCAAGTTGCTCATCAGGTTGTAGTCGACCCAGAGCCCGCCCATCGTGTAGTGGATGGCCGGGTAGATGCGCATCGGCGTCTTGTAGGGATTCTCGCCGGTGATGCGCTCGTACATCTCGAACAGGTTGCCGTAGCGCTCGGAGACCGCGGCTTCGCCCAGGCGTTTGATCGAGTCGGCAAAGTCGAGGTACACGCCCAGGCCGCCCGGGCCCACGCCGCGCCCTTCGTCGCAGACGTCCTTGGCGTTGCGCGAGGCGATGTCGCGCGGCACCAGGTTGCCGAAGCTCGGATACTTGCGCTCCAGGTAGTAGTCGCGCTCGGACTCCGCGATCTGCTGCGGCGCCTTGCCGACGTCTTCCTTGCGCTTGGGCACCCAGACGCGGCCGTCGTTGCGCAGCGACTCGCTCATCAGCGTGAGCTTGGACTGGTACTCGCCGCTGACAGGAATGCAGGTCGGGTGGATCTGCGTGAAGCACGGGTTCGCGAACAGCGCACCGCGCCGGTGCGCGCGCCAGGTGGCCGTGACGTTGCAGCCCTTGGCGTTGGTCGACAGATAGAACACGTTGCCGTAGCCGCCGGTCGCGAGGATCACGGCGTCGGCCATGTGCACCTCGAGCTTGCCGCTCACCATGTCGCGCGTGACGATGCCGCGCGCGACGCCGTCCACCACGATCAAGTCGAGCATCTCCGCGCGCGGGTACATCTTGACCTTGCCCTCGGCGATCTGCCGCGACAGTGCCTGGTACGCGCCCAGCAAGAGCTGCTGCCCGGTCTGCCCGCGCGCGTAGAACGTGCGCGAGACCTGCGCGCCGCCGAACGAGCGGTTGGCCAGGTGGCCGCTGTACTCGCGCGCGAACGGCACGCCCTGCGCTGTGCACTGGTCGATGATGTTCACGCTCAGCTCGGCCAGCCGATAGACGTTGCTCTCGCGCGCGCGAAAATCTCCGCCCTTGACCGTGTCGTAGAACAGCCGGAACACGCTGTCGCCGTCGTTCTGGTAGTTCTTGGCCGCGTTGATGCCGCCCTGCGCTGCGATGCTGTGCGCGCGCCGCGGGCTATCCTGGTAGCAGAAGCACTTGACGTTGTACCCCAGCTCACCCAGCGTCGCCGCGCCCGCGCCGCCGGCCAGACCCGAACCCACCACGATCAAGCTGTACTTGCGCTTGTTGGCGGGGTTGACCAGCTTCATCTCGAAGCGGTGCTTCTCCCAGCGCTTCTCGATCGGGCCGGTTGGACAATGCGATACGAGCTCCATGGTCGTTTACTCCCACTATGCCGGCGTCTGCTTACTTCACGATGCCCAGCAGCACCGCGAGCGGAATGCTGATGTTGCCCAGGGTAATCAGCAGGGTGATACCGAGCGCTGCGCGCATGAGCTTCGTGTTGTAGGCGGGGTGATTCACGCCCAGCGACTGAAACATGCTCCAGGTGCCGTGATACAGGTGGTTGCCCAGAGCCAACATCGAGACGATGTACAGGCCGCTGACCCACCAGACCGAGAAACCGTTCACCACGTTCGCGTAGACATCGGTCGTGCTGCTCTCGTAGTTGCCGACCGAGACGCCGAGCGTGAGGTGCGCGAGGTGGAACAGGACGAAGCCGAGCAAGATCGGCCCGCTCCAGACCATCGTGCGCGCCGCATAGTTGGTCACTTGATCGCGCTTCTGCTTGTAGCGCTGCGGGCGCGCGCCGGTGTTGCGCGCGGCCAGGCGCAAGGCCGCAGCGATGTGCGCGACCACGGCCACGATCAGGACGATGCGTGCGACCCAGAGCAACTCGCCCATCGAGTGCAGCGCGTGGCTGTAGGCGTTGAGCGCCTCCGGGCCCAGGAAGACCAGCGAGTTGCCGATGAAGTGCATCAGCACGAATCCAACCAACACCACACCGCTCACGGCCATGATCAACTTCAAGCCCACAGACGTGAGCAAGAAGCCGAACGGCCCTGCCGGTACGGGCAACGCGCGATGCTGAGCCGTGGTTCCAGTGTTGGACATACTGTACGACCTCGATTGGCAACGCTCTTAGCACACCATGTAGGCGCGCAACTATCTCGTTTAGACAATCCTGGTCATCGAACGAGCGCGCAGCGTTCAGCGATGCGGAACGTGTCCAGCATCACCTACTGTGCAACAACTGAGATGCGCGAATTAGCGACCTGGAAACCGCGCCGGTCGCTTCTCCAAGAAGGCACGCATGCCTTCCTGTTGCTCGGGCCCGAAACACTGGCCGAACGCCACGGCTTCACTGTCGATCGCTGCAGCGAGCGCGAGATCGCGACCGCTGTTCATTACGCGCTTGGCCGCAGCCAGCGCGCCCTTGCCATTGGCCACGATGGCCTTGGCGATCTCGGTCACGCGCTCGAGCAACTCCGCGCGCGGATGCACTGCGTTCACCAGGCCGATGCGCAGCGCTTCTTCGGGGCCCACGATTGCACCGGTGTAGATCATCTCGCGCGCGAGACCCGGCGACACGCGCCGCATCAGGCGCTGCGTGCCACCGAAACCCGGAATGATTCCGAGCTTCACTTCGGGCTGTCCGAACTTTGCATGCGAGGAGGCATGAATGAAGTCGCACGCCAACGCGAGCTCGCAGCCGCCGCCGAGCGCGAAGCCGTTGACCGCGGCGATCACCGGGACGCTCAGCGTCTCGAGCGAGGCGAACACGCTCTGGCCCAGCCGACCGAACGCCGTGCCCTCGGCCGACGACAGCCCGCTCATCTCGGCGATGTCGGCGCCGGCCACGAACGCCTTGTCACCCGCGCCGGTCACGATCACGCAGCCGGTCTCGCTGCGCGCGGCGACCTCAGCGATACAGCGGCCGAGCGCCTCGAGCGTCGCGCGGTTGAGCGCGTTCAGCGCAGCGGGGCGGTTGATGATGATTTTGCTCAGCGCACCATCGTGCTCGAGCAACACCGGGGCTGACTCAGTCATCGCGGCCTCCCGGGAACAGCAGTACTAGTGGTGGGCGATGCTGGAATTGAACCAGCGACTTCCTCCGTGTGAAGAAGGCACTCTACCTCTGAGTTAATCGCCCTACTGGCCGCGGTTTGTAGCAGCCGCGCCCACGAATCGCAACGGTCGCGTGTCAGGACTTGGTCTGCGCTTCACCCA
>DATEOF010000229.1:0-88977 GCA_035274465.1 Polyangiales bacterium | reverse complement strand
CCGGACCATGCCACCGGCTGGCGGCAGCGCGGCAGGGAGCACGCCGCCGCCGCAGGCAGGACAGCCCGCTGCCGGCACCGGTGGCATGCCGCCGGCGCCGAGCGGCAACCCGGGACAGATCCTCAATCCGCCGCCGAAGCCGAGCGCCGGTTGCGGCATGCCTGCGCCGATGGCGGGGATGGCCAGCATCGACGTCATGGGCACGCAGCGCGACTACATCATGTCGCTTCCGCAAGGCTACGACCCGAGCAAGCCGTACAAGCTGATCTTCGCCTGGCACGGTCTCGGTGGCACAGCGCAGTCGATCGCAGCCAGCTGGTACGGGCTCGGCCGCATGTCGCAGAACAGCGCGATCTTCATCTCGGGCCAGGGGCTGGAGACCTCGAGCGGTGGTGCGGGCTGGCAGAACAGCAACGGCCAAGACGTCGCGTTCGTCAAGGCGCTCTACGCACGCCTGCAGGGCAGCGTGTGCTTCGATGAAAATCGAGTGTTCTCCGTCGGCATGAGCTACGGCGGCATCATGTCCAACACGCTCGGCTGTCAGATGGGCGATGTGTTTCGCGCCATCGCACCGATGTCGGGCTCGGGTCCCGGATTCGGCGGACGCGCGACGTGCGTCGGGCAAGTTGCCGTCTGGAGCTCGCACGGTGATAACGACACGGTCGTGCCGACTGCGTCGGGCGAGGCCAGCCGCGACTTCTGGGTCAAGGCGAACAAGTGCCAGATGGACAGCGTGCCGGTGGAGCCCAGCCCGTGTCTCGCCTACAACGGTTGCGAGGCCGACCTGCCGGTGACGTTCTGCAAGTTCATGGGCGCGCACATCGTTCCACCGTTTGCAGCCGCGGCGATCTGGAAGTTCTTCTCGCAGTTCTAGCGCGTCACGACGTCACGCCCGCCACTCGGAACCCCTTCGCGCGCAGCAGCTCGGCGACCTCCGCCGGTCGATCGCCCTGCAGCACGATCTCGTCGCCATCGACTGTGCCTCCGCAGCCGAGCCTCTGCTTGAACTCGCTCGCGAGCTCGGCGATCGCGCGATCATCGAAGCTTCGCAGCTCGCCGAAGCCGCTGATGATCACCACCGGCTTGCCGCCGCGATGCTTGGTTTCTCGGCGCAACACGAGGCGACCGCGCGCTTGCGGCTGCGCTGGCGTGGCGGCGGGTTCCGGCGCCTTCGCTGCAGGTTCTGCGGGCCGTCCTCCCAGGTTCGCGAACGGCGAATGCGTCAGCTTGGGCGATTCACTCGTGGGGACGGTTGTCGTCGGTTTGTTCTTCTTACCCATGCTCACAGACCGCCATACACGATCTGAACGGGTGCAGCGAGGCAGGGCGGGTGGGGTGACAGTGACGTCACAGCTAGATCAGCGCCTTCGTTTGGCCGGCCATGATTCGTACGGCGGTGCGGCGGGGCAGCGCACGAGAGAGCAGTTGTTGCGCGAAACGGTTGAACTTGCCGGGCACGAACGCGCCGCGCGCGGGCAGGGCGGCCAGGGTCTCGGCGGCGACGGCATCGGGGCTCATGGAGCGTGGCGCCTTGCGGCCGGTCATCTGTTGCACGAAGCCGGGCGTGCGCGTGGCACCCGCACAGCTCACGACGACGTCGACGTTGCGCTCGGCGAGCTCGTGCGCGAGTGCTTCGCCGAGCGAGAGGTTGAAGGCCTTGGTCGCACCGTAGGTCGCGACCCAAGCCGAGCCCCAGAACGCAGTCAGCGACGAGATCAGCACGATGCCGCCGCGGCCGCGAGCGGCGAAGCGATTGCCGAACACGTGCGCGGCGATCAGCGGGCCGCGCGCGTTCACGTCCAGGCTGCGCTGCTTGTCGGCGAGCGGCGTGTCGAGAAACGGCGCGACGATCGAGAGTGCCGCGTTGTAGACGATCAGGCCGAAGTCGTGCGCGGCGGCGATGGTTTCGAGCTGTCCTTCGAGGTCCGGGGCGGCGAGATCCAGCGCCACGGTCTCCACCGTGCAGCGCGCGCGAAGCTCGGTTGCAAGCGCCTCGAGCGGCTCCCGGCGGCGCGCGATCAGTACCAAGTTGAAGCCAGCGGCGGCGAGTGCGCGGGCGAACGCGGCGCCGATGCCTTCTGAAGCACCTGCGATCAGCGCCCAGGGACCGTAGCGATGCAGCAGTGTCATGTTAGTTGCGACTAAAGCGCAAACTACCTTGTCGCGCAATCGCACTCCTGAGCTATGCTGCGCCCGTGTGGTGCGTCTTGATCGTGTATTGCGCGGTGCTGCTCTTGCATGCGCTGCTGCCGGGACGTTGGGTGGACGGTTACGTACGGGACGCTGCCGGCCGGCCGCTGCGCTACCGCTTGAACGGGCTCGCGGTGTTCCTGGTGGTGGTCGCGGGTTACGTCGTGCTGGCCGCGAACGGCGTCGTGGCCTGGGACGTGTTCTACCAACAGCGCTACGCGATGCTCGCGACCGCGTGCGTCCTCGGTCTAATATTCACCTTTGCGATCGTGCTGCCGGTGCCGCGCGTGCGCGCGTCGTTGCTGCAGGACCTGTACCTCGGGCGGCTCGAGAATCCGCGCTGGGGTGGCGGGCGCGTCGACGCCAAGATGTTCTTGTACCTCGTGGGCGCGACCATGCTCGAGCTGTGCGTGCTCTCGTTTGGGGCATACCACTGGCTCGCGTTCGAGGCTGATCCGTCGCCAGGCGTACTGCTCTACACGGCGCTCTTCAGCTTCTTCCTGCTCGACTACATCATCTTCGAGCGAGTGCACCTGTACACGTACGACTTCGTCGCCGAGCGAGTCGGGTTCAAGCTCGGCTGGGGTTGCCTGGCCTTCTACCCGTTCTTCTACTGCGTGGGACTGTGGTTCGTGGCAGAGCTGCCCAACCCGCACGTCTCTCCGCTGCTGCTGGCAGCGGCGGCGCTGATGTTCTTTACGGGTTGGGTGCTCGCGCGAGGCGCGAACATGCAGAAGTACTACTTCAAGACCCAACCCGAGCGCCCGTCCTTCGGACCGCTACCGCAGCGAGCGCTCGCCGACGGAGAGCGGCGGGTGTTGATCTCGGGCTTCTGGGGCCTATCGAGGCACATCAACTACCTGGGTGAGTTGTTGATGGCGAGCGGCCTGGCGCTCAGCCTCGGCTACCCGAAGGTGATCTGGGTGTGGCTATACCCGCTGTACTACGTCGGCCTCTTGGTCCCGCGTCAGCTCGATGACGATCGGCGGTGCGCGGAGAAGTACGGCGCGCTGTGGGACGAGTATCGGCGCGCGGTGCCGAAGCGGATCGTCCCGTTCGTGTACTAGGGCGCTATTTTCGCGGGAGCGCCAGGATCCACTCGCGCACCTTCGCCACGTTCTTGTCGTCGGCCTTGCGCGTCGCGAGTGGAGGCATCTGGTCAGTGCTGTCCATGGCCGTGCGGGTCGTGATCAGCTTGTAGAGCAGGCTCCTGTCGGGCATGCCCGGCACGACGCGCATCTGCTTGTTCCACTGCATCGTGACTGCCGGGGTGTTGATCAGCAGGCGGAACGTCGGGAAGGTGTTCGAAGCGCGGCCGTCGAGCATCGTCGGGTCCAGCTTCATGCGCAGGCCCGTCTTTTCGGCGTCGGAGTTCACGCCATCGTTGTGGCACGAGACACCGCAGTTGATGTGAAGCCACCCGAGCACGTCGGCGGCCTTGCCGGTGCCGTCGTCACCGATCGCCAGCTGCGTGCGCGCAGGCGGGTTCGTGAGCAGGTTCTGAGCCACCAGCTTCTGGAGCGTGAGTCCGTTCTGATCGGCGCCGGGCATTCCCAGCGACACGGCCTCGAAGCCCAGCACGTTGTCGGGGTGTCCTTCGTGGCAATCGTCACACAGCGACTTGGCAGGCACGCGATAGTTCACGCCGTTGCGCACGAGCTCGCGACCCAAGTCCTCGCGCATCGCGTGTTTGCCCTCGGCGTCCCAGATGTACGTCGTGCTCACCCACCGATCCGCACGCACCTTTTGAAAGATGCGAGTCTCCACGCGCGCACCGTTGGCATCGAACTGTTTCCAGAACTTCGTACCCAGTGGAAAGCGCCAGCGACTCTGATCCGAGCTGTCGATCTTCTGGCCGGCCGGCAGCTTGATCCAGCGCTTCTTTCCGGCGTTGTCGGACCACAGCGGGAAAGCCGGCGCGAACGCGTAGACGCCGTCCGCTGTCTTGTCGCTCCCACCATCGGCAAACAGACCCGTGCATGCCAGGTCGAGTGGCAATCCGTCGAGCGACGCCTCGCTCTGTGCCTTGCACTCGTCCACGACGGTATCGGGCACCGAGTCGCCGACCGACCCGTCGCCCTCGACTGTCTCGGCGCCACCACAGCCAGCGAGGAAACATAAACAGGCCACTGTCAATGACAGTAGCGGACACAACTGCGATCTATTGCTCGCGATCATGCTCGACCGAGAATGGGGTTAGTCAAAAGTGCTTTGGCCGACTTGAGACGGCTCACGGACACTGAGCTATGCCGTGCACAGGCGGCGATGGATGTAGGGTGACTGCGGCAGCTGCTCCAGCTGCTCTGCTTCCGGCAACGTCTCGTTCAACCCGATGACGAGGTGCCCGTTCGAGCTGAGCCGCTCGACCAACGCTCGCTGCACGGCGTGTTGTTCTGACAGTTCGAAGTACGAGAACGCCAGGTTTCGGCAGAGGATGACGTGGAAGGGGCCCGACGGCATCGTCCGCCGGAGATCCTGGCGTTCGAAAGTCACGCTGCTCAGGAGCTTCGGGTCGAGGCACCAGCCGTCGGCGACGTTCGTGAACGCGCTCGCGACCCAGGCGGCGGGAAGCTCACGCAGCGAGCTGTGTCGATAGCACGCAGCTGCGGCGCGCGCGAGCAAGTGTCGGTTGCGCTCGGTCGCAATCACCTGAAGCTCGCGGCCAGGAAACCGTGGCGAGACCTCGAGCTCCCAGATCAGCGCGATCGAGTAGGGCTCCTCGCCCGAGGCGCATCCAGCACTCCACACCCGCAGCGACTCGCCTGGTTCCAGCTGGCTGGTGAGCCTCGGTAGAACGTCCTTCGCGAGTACATCGAAGACCGGGCGGTCGCGATAGAAGCGAGAGATCGTGATCCCGCACATCGCCTCGAGCGTCGCCCATTCGTCGGGATGGCGTTCGAGGTACTGCGCGTACGCCTGGGCATCGGTCAACTCCAGCGCATGCACGCGCGCTCGGATGCGCTTGCAGACTTGCCGTTTGACCCGCCGAAACGCGGACCAGCGCAGGCCCATGCGAGGCAGCGCCCAACGCATCAGGTCGAAGTATTCGGCGTCGCGCATGCGGCGAGGTTAGCCGAACGCCCTCAAATCTCCAGTTGCAGCTCCGCCACGAGCTCGGTGTTGTCCAGATCGAAGTAGGGGATCGCCGGCAACGGCCTCGGTTGTTCGAGCGCCGCGGTGTTGGGCTGCACGTTGGTTTGCGTGGCGTCCACCAACAAGCGCAAACGCTCTGCACCCACGTCGCGGCCCGCAAACCCCAGGTCCTTGATGAAATCATCGGTGTCGCCGAGATCGCAGGTCTGTACCCAGTCGTCGTGCAGTGTCTCGGTTTGGCCGTTCGTGTCCCAGGACTCGTCGAAGCGCAGGAACGCGGGGTCGTAGCGCACTTGCAGCGCGAGCGCGTCGTGCACGCGAACTTCACGGAATGCCCGGTACACGCCGGTGCCTTGCACCACGAGCGTGCTGCGCGTCTCGGCGCCCTGCGCATCCTCTTGATCGGCGAGCACGAACGCCGGCGCGCCGTCATACGTGATGTCGCTCAACGTCGCGACTTCGTCCCAGGGATCCTTGTCCGGGGTGACGTGCCGGTACGTCCAGGTCGAGCCTGCGACTAACGGAAAGCGGCTGGCAGCTGCGCCGGCTTTAGTCGTGTCAGGGGCAGCAGCGTCGCGGTCCGGTGCCTTGCCAGCGTGTCCCCCTCCACCTGCATCCGGAGTTGGATACGGATCTTTCGGAGCGTCGCCTCCGACACAGCCAGCCGCGCAAAGCAGCAGGAAGAACCCTCCCAGAAACACGGAGCGGACCAGCGGGGACGTATGCATTTCCGCGGTCAACTCGCACCCACACGTTTCATTCCTCGGCTTAACAAGACCTCAACGCGTTGCATTTTGGAACACTTCGCGCGGGGGACCACGGAGGCCTACACGTCGTGCCGGCGCGCCTCAATTGCTCGAGCACGTCGTGGTATAGTTGTTAGCTAGTAGCCGAGCTGCTCCGACTTTCCAGCCTCGGCCTAACTTCTTGTCAGGCAGTCCGTTCTTGAGCCACGCCTCATCGCTCGAGGAGCGATACGAAACGCTCCGCATGCTCGGCCAGGGCGGTGTAGGCGCGGTGTACCTGGTTCGCGATCGGGAAACCGGCGGACTCCTCGCACTCAAGAAGCTCCTGCGGCTCGATCCGAAGAGTGTTCTTCGACTGAAGCGAGAGTTCCGCTCGCTCGCCGACGTGCGCCACGAGAACCTGGTCCAGATCTACGACCTGGACGCGACCAGCGACGGCTGGTTCCTGACCATGGAGTATCTCGACGGCACGGATCTGCTGACGCATCTGGAGCGTCCGGCGGGCGCAACGAATTCTGTTTCGCTCCAGCCAACGCGCGAGCTGCAGGCTCCTGCCAACGACGTGGAACGCGTCGATCTCGAGCTCATCCTCGAAGCCTTCCAGCAACTCGCGAACGGGATCCGCGCGCTGCATCAAGCCGGCATGCTTCACCGAGACCTGAAGCCGAGCAACGTCATGGTCACCGGCAAGCGCGTGGCGGTGCTGGATTTTGGGCTCGTGCGCGGTCTCGATGCGGAAGACGGCTTGCTCACGCGAGATGGGTCGATCGCTGGAACGCCGGCCTACATGGCTCCCGAACAGGCCGCTGGCGGCGACCTCGGCGAACCCGCCGATTGGTATGCATTCGGCGTGATGCTCTACGAAGCCTTGAGCGGCGAGCTTCCGATCGAGGGTCGAAGCGCGACCGAGATCATTACTCGCAAGACGACGACCGATGCGCCACCGCTGCGGCAGATCGTCTCGGATTTGCCCCTCGAGTTGACACGGCTCTGCGACGACCTCCTCGCGCGCGACCCGACCAAGCGGCCGAGCGGCGAACAGATTCTGAAGGTCCTCACGCAGCTGCGCGGCCAATCGGCGACTGAAGTCCCGCTCACGCTCGATCAGTTTCACACGACGCAGGCGATCTCTCGGACGAGAAACGCGCCGCCCGTGGTCGGTCGCGAGTCCGAGCTGAACCAGCTGACGGAGTCTCTGGTCGACGCGCGTACCGGCCAGTGCGTCATAGCGCGTGTCACGGGCACCTCGGGCTCCGGCAAGACGACCCTCGTGCAACGGTTCCTCGCGCAGATCGAGGACGCCCCTGGCTACATGATGGAGAACCCTCCGCTCGTGCTGCGGAATCGCTGCAACGAGCGCGAGGCGATGCCGTACAAGGCCATCGACGGTATCGTGGATTCTCTCGTCGGATTCCTGCTCGATCTCGACGACTTCACCCTCGGGCGACTCGTTCCTTCCGACATCCCGCTCCTCGCCCAGCTGTTTCCAACGCTCCAGCGAATTCCGAGCGTGCGCCGCACCGTCGAGACCTCTCGAGCGCGCCTGGAAGGATTCGAACAACGCATGCGCGGCGAGCGCGCGCTCCGCGAAATGCTCGCGAAGATCGCGTCGACGCGGCCGCTCGTACTCTGGTTCGACGACCTGCAGTGGGGAGATCTCGACAGCGCCAACATCCTCAAAGCCTGGCCGGAGCAACTTGCGTCCTCGGCGATCCTGCTGGTCTACAGCTACCGCGTCGACGAAGTGGCGACGAGTCCGTGTCTGCAAGAGCTGTTTTCGGCGACACCGCGGACGAGGCAATGCGAGGAACGCGTCGTCGATCTATCCGGCCTGCAGCCGGAAGCAGTTCGCGAATTGTGCGAGTCGCGTCTGGGCCCCTTGGCCCTCCAACGCCCCGAGCTGGTTCAGCGCATCGCCAGCGAGTCCCAGGGCAGTCCGTACCTGGTCTCCCAGCTCGCGACGCTGGCGCACGCCAAGTTCACGCGCGGCGACCTGGTGGTCGATGAGCTGTCCGTCGAGCAACTCGTCGACCAGTCGACGAACCTGCTGTCAGCCGAGGCGATGCGCATGCTCAACGTGCTCGCGGTCGCGGGGCGGCCCGTGGCACAGAACCTGGCGGTCCGCGCGGCGGATGTGCGCGGTGAGCCGCGGGGTCTGCTGCACGGCATGCGGAGCCTCCGCCTGGTGCGCGTGCGCGATACACGTGGCTCCCGGATGCTCGAGGTCTACCATGACCGAGTTCGCGAAGGCGTGTTGGCATCCATCGATCCGGCGGAGAGCATCCGAACCCACGCAGAGTTGCTCGCCGCGCTGGAGAACACCGCCGACGTCGATCCGGGCTGGCTGCACGTCCTTGCCCTCGGAGCGGCGCAGCCGTCCGCGGCACTGCGCTACGGTGCACTGGCCGCCGAGCGCGCGGACTCCGCCCTCGCGTTCGAGCGAGCGATCGAGCTTTACCGTGGCTGCATCGAGCTCGCGAGCTCCACCGAATCCGAGCACCTGCCGTTCCTCCAGCGGCTGGCAGATTGTCTGTCGCGCGCCGGTCACGGTGAGCGCGCCGCCGAAGCGTACCTCGACCTGGCCAAACGCATGGCTCCAACGGAGGCCGTGCACTACATGCGGCTGGCCGCATCGCACTACATTCGCTCCGGAGAGTTCGAGCGCGGCGATCGCATTGCGCGTGACGTTCTGGCGGCCCTCGACATCCGGGTCCCTGGGTCCGACGCGGCGCTGTTTGCTGCGATCGGTTGGGACCATGCCGCACTCGCTATCCGCGGCCTCGAGTTCACGCCGCGGACGGAGCCACCCCCTCCGAGTACGTCCGCGACGCTCGAGTTGTACGTCGCGCTATCCGTCGAGTACCAATCGTTCGATCCGCTGCTCGCGGCTTGGTTCGAGCGCCGGTCTCTGCGCGCCGCGCTCGCTTCCAGGGATCCGTACAACATCGGTCGAGCGTTGTGTGCAGCTGCCATCGTCAAGTGCGTGAACGGATCTCCCAAGGCCGCGCAAGAGGCAGATGCTTTGCTCGAGCGTGCGAAGGCCCTCGCGGATGCGCAGGACGACCAGATCCTCCACGCTTCTGTGCTGACCGGGCGCGCGCTCTGTTCGTTCATGCTCGGCCGCTCGCAAGACATCCTGGAGCCGGCGTACGAAGCTGAACGGCTATATCGCGCCAAGCCGGGCACGGGAGACTACTACCATCGCTTCGTGGTCGTCGCGGTACGCATCGGCGCACTGATCTCGGCAGGGCAATACCTGCGCGCTGCCACGGAGCTCGCGGATGCACGCGCGGAGGCCATCGCCACCCACAACCAGTGCGCACTGCTCCAGCTCACACTCGACCAGACCGCGTTGGATGGCGTGTTCAACCAACTCGAGAGCGCGAAGCAGAGGCTGCTCGAGGAGCGTGCGCTGCTTCCGAACCAGCGCTTCGGTCCGTACCACACCCTGCACATGATTTCCGTCATGCGGGTGGCTTGCGGAACGCACGACTACGCTTGGGCGGACGCCTGGTTGGAAGAAGCCTGGGCACGCTGGGAGAAGTCGCTGGTGCACCGGAGCGCGTACCTGAACGTGCTCGCGTACGGCGCTCGGCTGCGCTACCTCGTCAATCGCCACGTCGTGGAGGCGCGCACCGAGGACATTGAAGCCGTGGTCCGCGGCCCTCTCAAGATGGCCGCACGCTCACCCTTCGCGGAAGGTCGTGTGGTGCTCGCGACGCGCACGCGCGCGCGCCTCGCGTACCTCGCTGGTCGAGGTCAGGAAGCCGTGGAGCTGATGAAGACCGCGGTGGAGGCTCTCGGCAGTGCTGCGCCCGGCGAAGAAGCACGCGAGCGCTGCGCGCTCGGGCACATGATCGGCGGGAACGAAGGAGCTGCGATCGTGTCCGTCTACGAGCAACGCTTGCGTGAACTGGGCTTCGTCGATCCGCTGAGTGAGATGTGGTCGGGTTATCCAGAGCTGAAGGGCAGTGATCGGTAGCCGCTATACGGTCCTGGAAGAGTTGGGCCGCGGGGGCTCGGCCATCGTGTACCGCGCGCGCGACACGAAGCGGAGCAGCGACCTCGCACTCAAGCGGCTGGTAACGGCGGGAGACGCGGAGAACCAACGCAGGCTTCGAACGTTGTTCGAGCGCGAGTTTTACGTGCTCGCGCAACTCTCGCACCCGAGTATCGTGGAAGTCTTCGACTTCGGGACCGACGCTTCGGGACCCTTCTATACGATGGAGTTGCTCGATGGAGGTGACCTGACGGCACGTCCGCCGAGCACGTTCCGTGGGGTGTGTGAGCTCGGCGTGCAGATCTGCTCTGCACTGGCACTTCTACACTCGCGCCGCTACGTCCACCGCGATCTGAGTCCGCGAAACGTGCACCACACGAGCGATGGTCGCGCGAAGCTCATCGACTTCGGTGCGCTCGTGAACATGGGTCCCTCCCGGCAGGTGGTGGGAACGCCGGCGTTCATCGCGCCCGAGTCCATCCTGGGCACGATGCTCGACGCGCGAACCGATCTGTTCTCGCTCGGCGCCACGCTGTACTACACGCTCACGGGTCGACCACCCTTCGAAGTCAGCACGTTCGAGGAGTTACGCCGCGCCTGGCGCACGAAGCCGCCCCCTCCGAGTCAGCTCGTAGACGGGATTCCGCCCGAGCTCGATTCACTCCTACTCTCGATGCTGCGCGTGGAAGCCGAGTTCCGGCCGCGGAACGCGTTCGAGGTGATGCAGCGGCTCGCGGCGATCGCGGGCATCGCCAGACCCGAGGCGGGTGATTTCTCTCAGGCGTACCTCCACGCGCCGACGCTCGTGGGTCGCGAGCCCGAGCTGCAGCGGTTTCGTAGCAGCATGCGGCATGCGATCGCGGGACGCGGGAGTGGGCTGTGGCTGGAAGGCGCCGCCGGCGTGGGTCGCTCTCGCTTGCTCGAAGCCTTCGTCCTGGAAGCGAAGACGCAGGGCATGCTCACGGCCCGGGCGCGACGGATACCAGCCAAGCGGCCCTGCGGAGTGGCGTACGATCTTGCCGAACAGCTCGTCGAAGCGTCAGGCATGGGTCCGACGACGGAGCTCGCAGGCGCGCCAGATAAATTGTCCTCAGCGATCACGGCGCTCATTCAAGCCGTCACCTGCACACAGCCGGTCCTGATCACGGTCGATGACGCGGAGCAGGTCGATGATGCCTCGCTCGGTGTACTGGCGGCGCTGGCGCACGGCGCCACGCACCGTGCGCTCGTCGTGGTGGTCGGCGTCACGACGCCGCGCGCGGCTGGAGCTTCTCCCGCACTCGACGTGGTCGCGAGTCACTGCCAGCGCTTGCGCTTGCGAGAGCTCACCAAGGCCGAGTTCGAGTCGCTGTTTTCGTCCGTCTTCGGGTTGGTTCCGAACGTCGCGCTGGTGAGTGATCGCATCGCGGAGATCGCGATGGGCAACCCGAGCGCCGCGATGACCGTGGCGCAGCACATGGTCGACAAGCAGTGGATCCGCTACGCCGAGGGCAGCTGGCACTTGCCGGCGGACCTCACGCTGACGGAGCTTCCCGCGACTGCCAAGGAGTTGCTGCGCGCGCGCGTCGCGAGCCTGCCGCCGCTCGCGTGTCGCATTGCCGAGCTCCAGGCGCTGGCCGTCGCCGGGTACCTGAGTCGCGCAGACCATGCAGAGCTGTTGGGTCCCGAAGGCGCCGCGGAGCTCGACTCGGCGCTCGACATTCTGGTTCAGCGAGGAGTGTTGTCGAACGACGGCGACACGTACGTGCTGCCGCACGGCGTCGATCGGGCTTTGTTGCTCGCAGGTGTCACCGAGGAGCGCAGCGTCCAGCACCACGCCGCGCTCGCTCGGCACTTCGCGTCCTCTCTCCCCGAGGTGCCGCACCTGCTGATGGCGGGTGAGACCGAGCGAGCGCTCGGCCGACTGATGGTCGAGATTGCGAGCATGCCCGAAGGTGCGGGCTCGACGTTGTCGTTCCCGTTTCGTATGAGCCAGGCCGACATCGCGGTGACGCTCGAGGAGGCGCTCCGCCGAGCAATCGCCTCGGCTCGACCCCTGCGAGAGCAGCACGAGATCGCGCGCTGTCTCGTCACACTCAGCGTGATTGCGGACAACGAGCTCCACGCGCGCCACGCAGATTTCTGGCGAGCTCGCCTGGAGCTGGACAGTGGACTCGTCGATTTTCGCAGCCTCGATGCGACCTTGCCTGCGGTCGAACGACTGCAACGCGCCCTCGCAGCGGCCGCCGCGCGGAATGCATCGGCCCCCGAACGCGAGCGGGTGTACCGCGTCGACGAAGCGATTCGTCTCCTCGCCCGCTACGTCGCGATCTCGATCGCCATCGGGGCGCGTACGCGCGACGCGGCGCTGATGCACTCCATCTCCGAGCTGCTCGAGCCGTTCGCGCCGCTCAGCCCGTTGCTTCACGCACTCTGGCAGAACGCGGTGTCAGCCTACGACCTCGCCTTTCGCGGTTGTGTCGAGCGGGGCCGGGAGCGAGCGCTCGCCGTGTACGAACGACTCGGCCAGTTGAAAGGCGACGACCAGGACTACGCGAACGTGATTCGAAACGCGGTGGCGTCCACGCTCGCGCTCATCGATACCGTGTTCGGTCTGGAGAGCGCAGAACGCTGGCTCGGAGAGATCGAGGCCGATCCATTGCAGAGCGTCAACGCGATGTACATCCGGCGGATCTCGTGCATCGTCGAGGGCGATCGGATGCGCGCCGAGTACTATCGCATGCGCGCGGAGATCCTCGCGCTGCAGTCGAGCAGGCGACAGATGTTCACGCCGCCGCTCCGCAACGAGCTGGGCGCGCACTACCGCATGGGCGACCTCGCGAGTACCAAGCAGGTCGCCGAGCAGATGGCGCGGCTCGCCGAAGACGCGCCGGGTTGGAAGCCGCAACACTACCTGGCGCAGGGCTACTACCAGCGACTGCGCGGAGATCTCGCCAGCGCACAGGCAGCGTTCGAGCACGCCATGCAAGCGGCCCTCGCAGCACCGCAAGAGTTGCTTCGAGACCGTCTGTCGTGGGTGGCCGCGTGCGCGGGTCATGTCAGCGTACTCACTGCGCGCGGCCAGGCGAGGGAGGCCTGCAGGATCGGTCGTGCCGCGCTCGCCGAGTGCGAGACCCTGGGGATTCACCGTGCTGCGAGCGATCTGATTCGCGATCTCGCCGTGGCCGAGGCGAAGGTTGGAGAGCACACCCGAGCCGGCGAGCGGCTCGACGCCTTGATCGAGCTGAGGCGGGAGGCTTCGGAGGTGCATCGCGTGATCGACTACGAGGCGCGCGTCCGCGTCGCGATCGAGTCCGGCGAGTACGACGTGGTCCGGCGCTACCTCGAACGACTCGACGAATACGCGCGCGGGAGCGCCGCTCGGCCTCAGTACATGCAGCTGTTCGAGGAAGCGCGCAGGGTCGGCGTGACCCTGGACATGCCGCTCACGGCTCGAGACACTACGGCTTACAGTCGGTAAACATCAGCGGCGCCTTCGCGCCTTCACCCGAGCTCACGAACCCTCGACCATTCGGGCGATAGTCGATGCCTTCGCTCTGTGGCTCGTCCGGCATCGCCACCACGCTGGGCGTCGCGGTGAAAGCGCTCTCGAAGCTCGCGCCCGGTGGCGTGACGAACTCGTACACTCGATTGTAGGTGCGCAGTAGAAAGCCCTGACCACAGGGATGTGCCGCAGCCGCAGAGGCCGCGAGATCGCCGGTCATCGGTACAGTCAGCGTCGCGACCTTGGTCGCGCGCGCACTCTCGCTGGTGGACAGCGCGGAGGCCGCGAGCTTGTACACGCTGCTCACTCCGTTCGCGGCGACTTTACCTCCCGATCCGGGTGCGAGCTTCGTCACGATGTACAGGCTGCCGTCCGGTCCGACCATCAAGCTCTCTGCGTTGTGGCTGCCGTCCTCGTACGTGAAGCGGTAGCGCTCGAACGTCGCGGTCATCGCGCTCGACCCCGGCTCGTTCGGTACCTTGGGTTCGACGAAGCGCAGCACCGCGTACTCGCCGCGCGTGGCTGCGTTGTCGCCGATGTCGCCGAGGAACACGCAGGTTTGGTTCCCGCAGGGCCCGACCGCGATGTCTTCGATGTCCGACGCCGTCGCGCCCTCGAGTGTGATGCGCGCATGCAGGCGCCCCTGGAGGTCGAGCGCGTAGACGACGGGGCGATCGTGATCGTTGTGAACGAACACGATATCCGGTTGCGCGCGACTCGACGCCAAGCCGGAGAGCGCCTCGAGCTCCGCCACCTCGACGGCGCCACTCTTCATCGGTGCCGCGTACGCAGTGCACCGCCCGCATGCCGCGGAACCCGCGTCCGTCGCAGCATCTTCAGGTACACCGGCATCGCTCGGCATCGACACCATGGCGTCCATCGCCGGCGCCGGAGTGCCAGCGCGTCCCCCTGCACCTGCGCCGCCGACCGAAGCGCCCGCGCCCCCGGGAGAGTCCGCGCCCCCGCGGCCAGCGGCCCCCGCATCGCGCTGCGGCGGTATCCCCGTGCCGCCACCGCCTCTGCCCGCGTCGCCGGTCCCACCGCTCCCAGCATTCGATCCGGAGCTCGCGCGGTCCCCCGCGGCTGCCGTGCTCCCGCCCGCGTCTTCCGAGCTGCCGCTGCCGCTACAAGCTGCAACGAGCCCCACGCTCAACCACGCCACGAAGAGGCCGCAGCGCGCAGCTTTCGACGAGCCGCACATCTGCAGGAATCTGGCACGAACCGCGAGCCGACGCTATCGGTTCGGATCTGTGTCCGCGTCCGAGGTCGGGACCATGGCGACCAACCTTTTCGATCTGGTCGAGGTGTTGCTCATCCAATCTCGATGTTGCTCGCGACGGGAAGTGGCGTGCTGCTGCGTTGATTGCACTCGTGCTGGTCTTCGAGGTCAAACACCTGCCATACAATCGTGTTCCTGAAGCACAGCTACTACTGCGACAAACCGCGTTGGCACGACTGGACTAACACGAATTGAAGTGAAGGCCCCGTACCTAACCGCGGGTCGACAGACCGCCAACCCCACACCATACTGCCGCCCCGTGACCCAAGGGAGGCAGTCAGAGTCGGACGCGCTACGCGAGCCCGCAGGTGGCCGCGTCGAGCCTAAAGGCACTCAGGCGAGCTTGACGCTGTGGCCCTGGGTGGAGCTCGGGCGCCGGCACGGCCTGCCGATCGCTGAGCTCGCTGACCGCGCAGGCGTGCGGGTCGCCGACTTGCGCGATCCCGGCATGCGTTTCACGCAACCGGCCGCCAATCGCATCGCCCAGCTGGTGTGTGAGAGCGCGGGGCAGGACGCGGGCATCAAGGCGGCCGAGATGGTGGAGGCCGGCCACTTCGCTCTGATCGAGCTGTTGGCGCGGACGGCGCCGAACGTGGGTCGCGCGCTGGCGCAGGGGGCTCGCTTCTTTTCCTTGCTCCACAGCGAGGTCCGCTGCCTGCACCGCGTGGAGCCCGACGGCAGCCACCTGCTGCGCTCGGTCATTCCGCCGGGTTTATTCACGCACCACGGCTTCGCGGAGCTCACGATGGCGGTCTGGACCACCGGCCTTCGGCGCGAGACCGAGCAACCCTCGCTCGAGCCGCTCCAGGTCTGCTTCCGCCATCCAGCTCCACAGGAAGATCTCTCCACCTACGCACGCGTGCTCGGCCCGCGCGTGAAGTTCGGCATGCCCGAGGACCGCCTCCACTTCTCCGCCGCAGTCGCGAGCTTACCGCTCACCCGCAAGAACCCCATCGTTCACGCGGCGGCCTTGAAGGCCGCGAGCGACTTCCTGCGTACACTCAGGTGAGTCAGCAGACCGCGCGCAGGATGGCGACGTCGTACGCGCCATGGATCTCGTTGCCGACTCGAGTCAAATGCAGTCCGATCGCGTCGTCCGGGACCGCCGCCAGGTAGCGCTTGCGCAGCGCTTCGCGAGTGCCGCTCGTGGGGAAGGAACGGGCGAGGTAGCTTTCGAGCTCGAACGGCAACTGGTACATCGCGGCCAGCTCGGCCTCGAGGTCATGGGCACGGTAGTAGCTCTGGAGCTCCTCGAGGCGGCGCGCGCGGTAGTGTGAGGGGTCGCGGATCAGCTCGATGTCGTGGAAGGCCTCGGCCTTGTTGGGGTCCTCCGACGCCAGCAGATCGCAGACCAGCACGCGCCCGCCGGGCCGGCAGACGCGCTTCATCTCGCCGAGCACCGCACGCGGATCCGGGAAGTGGTGGAAGGCGAAGCGACTGACGACGACGTCGAAGCTGTGGTCGTCGTAGGGCAGGTTCTGCACGTCGCCGCTGTCGAGCGTGACGTTGGGCAGGCCACCGACGAGCTCGCGGGCGCGCGTGATCATCGCGGGGGTAACGTCGATGCCGGTGACCTGCGCCGCCGCGCCGGCGAACGCGCGCAGCACCAGACCGGGGCCGCAGGCCACGTCGAGCACACTCTCTTGCTTGCGGACGCCGCTGCAATCCACCAACAGTTGCAGCGCGGTTTGATCGCGAATGCCGGGCGCAGTCGAGAATGGGACGGCCTGGCGCGTGAACTGGTCGAGAATCTGGGCGCGGTGCGGGTCCATGCGCAGCAGCATACGCGCGAGTGCGCGCTGCAGCACGCGCTCGCGTGTGACATCCGTCACTTGGCCGCTGTTAATGCTCCGTCGTGCAGCAAGCCACCGGCACCGAGCACTTCGAGCTCGGCGTCCAGGACGTCGCGGGTCAGCTCGCTGCGTTCGAGCGTGACGTCGATGCCGGTGCGGAACGAGTCGAGCAATTCGAGCACGTTGGCGCGGCCGCTCTCGTACGCGGCCCTGGCCATGTCGTGTAACCCCGGCAGCCGCGCGCCTACCTGTCGCTCGTACGTGTCGAGCGCCGCGCGCCGGTCGCGCAGGCCGACGACCGCGGCTTCGAGCCTGGCCTTGGCGGATTGCTCGGTGCTGCGATGTTCGGCCTGGGCGCTCTTTTCGGCCGCGTGCGCCTGATCGATGGCCGCCCCACCGAAATCGAAGAGCGGGATGGGTGCCGAGACGCCGAGCGAGAGCGCCGTGCTACCGCCGTCGGTGGTGAGCAGGGTGCCCGCGCTGACCGTGAGCGCAGGCCAGCGTTCGGCCCGCGCCAGCTCGACATCGCTGCGCGCCACGGCATCCTGGCGCTCCGCCGCCGTTAGCTGCGGCAGCTTGCCGGCCGCTCCGCGCCACAATGCGGCGAAGTCCGGGTCCAGGCCGAGCGGCGAGAGTGTGCCGACGGCCCGCGGCCGCCAGCCAGAGATGCCGAGCGCCTGGGCAAACGCGGCGCTCTGCTCCTCGACTTCGGCGCGCTCGGCGGCGAGGTGCGTGGCGAGCTCGGCCTGCTCCAGATCGACGCGCGCCGCGTCGTAGGCGCTCTGCGCGCCCGCACTGACCCGGGCATGCACCGTGTCGGCCAGGCTGGCCACGTCGTGCTGGGCTTGCTCGAGCGCAACCACCCGCGTCTGGGCGTAGAGAAGGCCCAACCAGGCACGCAGCGCGCTCGCTTCGAGCTCGGCCTCGCTCGTCGTGGCCTCGGCGCGTGCGAGCTCCGCGCGGCGCCGCGCAGCGAGCATGCGTGCTCCGCGCTGGCCGGCCAGCCAGAGCGGCATCTCCACTCCGATCTCGTGCTGCGTGCCGTACTGGTCGCCGTGACCGACGCGGCCGTAGCCGGTGTACGAGAGCGAAGGGTTCGGCAGCACGCCCGCCACGGCCACACCCGCCTCGGCGACCGCAGTCTGGCTGTGGATGGCCAGGATGCGCGGGCTGGCTCGGTGCACCAGCTGGATCACGTCGCTCCAGGCGACCTGTTGGGGCAAGCCGCTGGGAGCGGCGGCCTGCTCGGCGTGCGCCGCCATGGGCTGCAGCAGCCAGGCTGCGGCGATGAACAACCAGCCGCGCGCGCTCATGACCTCGACTCCTGGGCGCTCAAGTCCAGATCCGCCTCGCGCAGCGTGCCCTGCTCGCGGCGAGCCAGCAGCGCGTACAGCACCGGCAAGAGCAACAGCGCCACCAGCAGCGTGGTCAGCATGCCGCCGACGATCACCACCGCGAACGGCCGCTGCGTCTCGCTGCCCACGCCGTGCGACAGCGCCATCGGGATCAGGCCCAGCAGTCCGAGCAGCGTGGTCATCAAGACTGCGCGCATGCGTGTGGTCGCACCTTCCACCACCGCTTCGGCGAGGCTGGCGCCATCGCGCCGCCGTTCTTCGATCGCGCTCAGCACCAGCAAGCCCGCCAGCGAGACCTGCCCGAGCAGCGCGATGAAGCCGATCACCGCGCTCACCGAGAGCGTGATGCCTGCCAGCCCCAGCCCGAAGATGCCGCCGGTCAGCGCGAACGGCGCCGACAGCAGCACCGCCGACGCACTGCGCGCGGAGCCGAGCGCCGAGTACAGGAGCCCCAACACGATCAACAGCGAGATCGGCACGACGATGCGCAAGCGCCCGATGGCGCGCGCCTGGTTCTCGAACTCGCCCGACCAGGTGAGCTGGTAGCCCTCGGGGATCTGGCCCATCTGCTCGACTGCCTTCATGCCATCTCGAATGGTGGAGCCGAGATCGCGGCCCTCGACGTTGAACTTGAGCGCCATGAACCGGCTATTGTTCTCGCGGTTGATCGACGCGCGGCCCATGCGCACCTGGATGGTGGCCAGCTCGCGCAGCGGCACGCGTGCACCGCTCGGCGTGGGCACGAGCAGGTTGGCGATGTGCTCTTGATCGGCGGTCTCTCCGCCCGGCAACTTCACCCGCACCGGCACGATCGTCTCGCCTTCCCAGAGCTGCGTGACGATGCGTCCGCCGAGGCCGGTGTTGATCACGCGCTGGGCGTCCTCCACCGAGATGCCCTCGCGCGCGAGCGCCGCGCGGTCGAGCTGGATCTGCAGCTGCGGCACGGTGGTCTCGCGGTAGATGTCCAGGTCGACGACGCCCGCGACCTTGTGCAGCGCTTCGATCGCGCGGTCGAGCGTGCTGCGCATCTTGCCGAAGTCTTCGCCGTAGATCTTGAGCACGACCTTGCCGCGCACGCCGCTGACGGCTTCTTCGACGTTGTCCTTGATCGGGCTCGAGAAGTTGAACTGGACGCCCGGGATCTCCTCCAGGTTCGCGCGCATGGCCTCGATCAACTTGTCCTTGTCCATACCGGACGGCCACGTTTCCTTGGGCTTGAGGCGCACGAACGTCTCGCTCATGTTCACTCCCTCGTCGTCCGTGCCGTCTTCGGGTCGTCCCTCCTCGCTGAGCGTGGCCAGCACTTCGGGGAAGGTCAGGATCCTGCGCCGCACCTCCTCGAGCACGGTCTGGCCGCGATCGAGCGCGATGCTGGACGGCATCTCGACGAAGATCACGAAGTCGCCCTCGTCGAGCTCGGGCAAGAATTCGCTGCCGAGCTGCGTGCCGACCAGGATCGCGAGCGCCAGCAGTAGCCCGCCGCCGCCGAACACCAGCGCGCGCCTTCCGCTGAGCCAGTGGAGGGCGGCCCGATAGCGCGTGCGCAGCCAGTCGAGCCAGGCGGGTTCGCGCAGCTCGGCGTCGCGCGGGCGCAGCACCAGCGCGCAGATCGCCGGCACGGTGGTGAGCGCGAAGATCAGCGCGCCCAGCAGCGCCAGGCTGTAGGTCAGCGCGAGCGGGCGGAAGATGCGCCCCTCGACGCGCTGCAGCGTGAACACGGGGATCAGCGCGGCGATGATGATCGACATCGCGTACAGCGTCGGCCGCGACACGGCCACCGCCGAGCGCGCGATGACGCCGTGGAGCGAGTCCCCTTCGGGGACGCTGCGGAGGAAGTCCCCTTGGGGGATGCCGAGCAGCTCGCGGCGGTCGGTCGGCTTCCGGTGCTGCATCTCGTGCATCACGTTCTCGACCAACACGACCGCACCGTCGACCAGGATGCCGAAGTCGATCGCGCCCATCGAGATCAGGTTGGCCGGCATGCCGAGCAGGTACAGGCCCGCAAACGCCGCCAGCAGCGCGAGCGGGATGACGACCGCCACCGCCAGCGAACCGCGCAGCGTGCGCAGGAACAACCAGACGAAGCCGACGATCAGCAGGAAGCCTTCGATCAGGTTGTGGTGCACGGTGGCGAGCGTCTGGTGCACCAGGCGCGTGCGGTCGTAGAACGGCTCGATGTGCATGCCGCGTGGCAAGATCTTCTCGTTCAGCTCCGTGACCTTGGCGTGCACGGCGTCGAGCACGCGCGACGGGTTCTCGCCGCGCCGCAGCAGCACGAAGCCTTCGGTGACTTCGCGCTCGTTGTTCAGGCCGACCGCACCGCGCCGCGGGGTGTGCGACTGGATGACCGTGGCGACGTCGCCGACCGTGACCGGCGCCCCCTGGTTGCTCTTCAGCACCACGTGCTCGATGTCTTCGGCATTGGCGATCAAGCCGATGCCACGGATCGTCAGCTCCTGGTCGCCCTGACGCAGGAAGCCACCACCGGTGTTCGAGTTGGACTTCTCCAGCGCGTCGAGCACGTCTTGCAGCGTCAGCCCGTGGGCCTCGAGCCGCGCGGGATCCACCACGACGTGGAGTTCCTTCAGGTAGCCGCCGAAGTTCACCACGTCGGCCACGCCCGGCACCTGCTTGAAGACGCGCGAGACGGTCCACTCCTGCGCCGAGCGCAGCTGGTACAGATCGTGGCGATCGCTGGTCAACCGGTACTGGTAGACCTCGCCCAGCGGAGTGCACTCGGGACCGAGCTCGACCTCGGTGTCGGGGCTGAGCTCCGCCGTGCGCACGCGCTCCGAGACCATGGCGCGGGCGCGGAACACGTCGACGTTGTCGTCGAAGGTGATGAAGATCAGCGACAGTCCGAACAGGCTCTCGCTGCGCATGCCGATCATCCCGGGCACGCCGTTGAGCACGCGCTCGAGCGGCACGGTGACCTGACGCTCGATCTCCTCGGGCGCCAGGCCAGGCAACTGTGAGATCACGTTGACCTGATAGTTCGTGACGTCCGGATATGCTTCGATCGGCGTGTTCGCGTAGGCGTAGGCGCCGAAGGCGGCGAATATGAGTGTGATCAGGGCGGCAGCGTAGCGGCGGCGAACCGCCCACGCGATCAACGTGGCGAGCATGTTCGTAGACTCCTTCGAGCGCTCAGAGCATCTGCTCGGCAGACGAGTCGAGCAGCAGTGCACCCCGGACGGCGATGCGTTCCCCGGCGCTGAGGCCGGAGAACACGGGCACCCGACCATCCACGGCGTGGCCCACGCTCACTTCGCGAGCGACGAACGAGCTGTCATCTTTGGTCACGTACACGATCGTCTTGCCGGCATCTTTCACGAGCACTGCGCTGGCGGGCACTCCCAAGCTGTGCTGATCGCTGGCTTCCACGGTCACGCGCGCGTACATGCCGGCGCGCACGGGTGCTTTTTCCGCGTCGAACGCCAGGTACACGGGCGCGCGGCGCGTCTCGGGATCGACTGCCGCGCCGACGCCGACCACGTGCAGCGGCACGGGCCCTGCGACCGAGGCCACTTCGGCGCTCGCCTTGTCGCCGCTCTTGATCAACGGTAGCTCGCGCTCGAACACTTCCGTCACCACCCACAGATCGTTGGCGTCGCCAAGCTCGAGCAGGCTGTCCCCTTCGCTGCGCGCCGCAGCTCCGAGCGACGCGTGCAACGCCAGCACGTCGCCCGCGATCGGTGCGCGCACCTCGACTGCGCCGTGATCGGAGCGGCCGAGGATGGCGCTGCTGCTGCGCGCGCGTGCGAGCTCGGCGCGGGTCTCGTCCCAGCGCGCCTCCGCGGCCAGGCGTTCGCTCTCGATGCCGACGCCTTCCTTCGTCATCAGCTGCTGGCGCTTCAGCTCGGCCTGCGCGGCGCGCTCGGAGACCTGCGCGCGTTCCAGATCTGCGCTCATCGTCGCGGCGTCCGGGCTGGCCAGCGCGAGCAGGCGTTCACCCTTCTGGACGTGCTGGCCGACGTGCACGTAGACCGCGGTCACGCGGCCGTTGATCGGCGCGCTGACTCGCGAGACAGCCGCGTCGCGAAAGGCCACCCGGCCCGGCGAGCGCACGAGGGCAGGGCTGTCTCCGCCGCCAATGGCTGCAACCTCGACGAACTTGCGCGACTCGGGTCGCAGCCTGACGTCGCTGCCCTTGCCGGAGACTTGCGCGGGAGGAGGCTCGAAGTGCGCTTCCTCGCTCTTGGCCGATGAACAGGCGGCGCAGAGCGAGAGCACGGCAGACAGAATACGGCGGTGTCGGATGACAAGCATGTGGGCCGGCAGTGAGCAAGCCGCGTGCCGGCGTTTCCCGAATGAATTCGCGGGACGCGGGCCGCACCTGCGACAAATTGCGACTTTGGAGTCCTATCTTGCGACTCCGTCCGGCGGCGCTACCCAGCGCAGCCCGACTCGGCGTATATCCGCCGGCGAACATGCCGTTGGAAGATCGGTTCCTGTATCACCCGACTCGGATCGGACACGTCGTCGAGCTGGGCAACGACGTGAGCTTGACCGCGAGCGACGGCGTGAAGCTGCACGCCATCTACGTCGTGCGCGCCTACGCCTACTTCAACGTGTTGTTTCTCCACGGCAGCACGGGCGGGCTCCCCAGGCATCGCGGCATCATGGCCTTCCTGTCCGCGGCGCTCGGGGCGAACGTCTTCGCGCTGGAGTACCGCGGCTACGGCAAGAGCGAAGGCAAGCCCTCCGAGGCAGGCCTGTACGCCGACGCGCAAGCCGCCTACGCGTGGCTGCGCACGCAATGTCAGCCGGAGGCCATCGTGGTCTACGGCGAAGGCCTGGGCTCCGGCCTCGCATGCGAGCTGGCCGCGACGCAGCAAGTGGGCGGCCTGATCTTGCTCTCGCCGTTCACCACGCTGCCGGAGCTGGCAGCGGCACGCTATCCGTGGTTGCCCACCAGCTGGATCGTGCGTTCGCGCTTCGACAACCTATCCAAGCTCTCGCAGGTCAGCGCGCCCAAGCTGATCGCCCACAGCCGCGCCGATCGACGCGTACCGTTCGCGCTCGGCGAGCGCCTGTTCGAAGCGGCACCCGGACCCAAGGAAGCCCTCTGGCTCGACGACGCAGAGCACGACGAGGTCTATTCGAAGACCGGCCAGCAATTCTCGGAAGCCCTCGGCGCCTTCGTCCGCTCGCTCCCGGTCCCGAGCTGACTCGGCGGGCGCGGCCGCACGAGATGTGACAAATTGCGACCGGTGCGTCCGATCTTGCGACTCCGTCGGCCTCTGGCGATTCGGCTCACCGCGGCTGTTGCGCTCGGTTTGGCCACGGTGACGCTGGCGATCGGCGTGCACGTGATGGTGACCGAGGAGCGCGATCTGCATCGCGCGGTGACCGCCGAGACTCGGCTGCTCACGCGTAGCGTGCAGATCGCATTCGAGAACGCCATCCGCGATCGACAGATCGACGACATCGAGCAGACGCTGGCCGAGCTGAAGTTGATCGAGCCTCGGATGGGCATCTTCGTGGTGGGCCCCGAGGCCACGGTGGTGACGAGCTCGCCGGGGGCGCGCAACCTGCCCGCGGTGCCGCGCGACGGCGAGGTGCACTTCCTCGAGAGCCAGCGCGGTCCGGTCGCGGCGATGCACGTGTCGCTGGGCGTGTCCGTCTCGGGCTACACGGGCCTGATCGTCACGCGGCCGCTCGAGACGATGCTGGAGGATCTCGCGCACACGCGGCTGCAGGTGCTGGCGACCGTGTTGGCCACGATCGCGGCCAGCAGCGTGCTGCTGCTGGTGATCTTCCGGCGTTCGGTCGAGCGACCGCTGGCGCGCATGACCCACGCCATGCGGCACTTCCGCGAGGCAGGCCAGCCCGAGCTGCTGGAACCCTTCGCGGACGACGAGATGGGCGAAGCGCTACGTGAGTTTGCGGCGCTGGCGCGCGAGCTGCACGAGGCGCGTCAAACGCTCGAGCGCGAGCAGGAAGAGCGGCAGGTGCTCGATCAGCACCTCGAGCGGCTCGACAAGCTGGCGACGGTGGGCCAGCTGTCCGCGCGCGTGGCACACGAGATCGGCTCGCCGCTGCAGGTGCTCGAGGGAAGACTCTCGGCGCTGCAGCGCGAGCTGCAGGGGCAGCCGGCGTCGCTGCGCCTGGTGTCGATCGCGCTCGAGCAGACGCAGCGCATCACGCGCGTGGTGTCGCAGCTGCTCAGCGTGGCGCGTCCGGCTGCAGCCACCAGCTTCGAGTGCGATCCGGCGCGCGCCGCGATCACCATCGCCGAGTTCCTGGAGATCGAGGCCAAGCGGCGCGGCATCAAGCTGAACGTCGATGTCGCGAGCGCGCCCGGACGCATCCCGGTCCAGGCCGACCACATCTCACAGGTGGTGCTGAACCTGCTCCGCAACGCGCTCGAGGCCACACCGCGCGGCGGCGAGGTGCGCCTGTCGATCGCGAGCGAGCCGAGCACCGCCGAAAGTCTCGCGCCTGGTGGGCGCGACACTTCCGATGGCCATCGGTCGCCGGCGCTGCGCGGCGGCTCCCGCGAGCAGCTGCGCATCGTGGTCGAAGACAACGGCCGGGGTATGAGCGCGGATGAACTCGAGCGAGCGTTCGAGCCGTTCTTCACGACTCGCAGCGAGAGCGGTGGGACGGGCCTCGGCCTGCCGATCGTGCGCTCCTACGCGCGGCGCTACGGCGGAAATGCCGCGGTGACTTCCACACCCGGGCAGGGCGCGCGCTTCGACGTGACCATTCCATTCGAACGCCTCGGGAACGAGGAAGGTGAGCAGCATGGTAGAGCGAGCGAAAACGCTGCTGATCGTGGATGACGACGCGAGCGTCGTGTCGTGGCTCGAGGAGGAGCTGCAGGCCGCGGGCTACGCGACGAGGGGCGTCACCTCGGGCGCGGCTGCGCTCGAGGTGCTCGAAGCGCAGAGCTTCGATCTGGTGATCAGCGACGTCGAGATGCCCGGCATGCGTGGCCCGGAGCTGCTCTCGGCGATCCAGCAGCACCGGCCTTCGCAGCTCGTCCTGCTGATCACGGCGTTCGGCACGATCGAGCTCGCGGTCGAGTGCGTGCGCGCGGGCGCGTGCGACTTCATCGCCAAGCCGTTTCCGTTCGCGGCGCTGGTGCAGGCGATCGAGCGCGCGCTACGGGAGCGCCAGATGCGCCGGCAGATCGTGCGCCTGCGCGGCATGTTGGCCAACAACAGCAGCGGCGAGCTCGTGGCGCGCAGCGAGTCGATGCAGCAGGTGCTGGCGATCGCCACGCGCGCGGCGTCGCTCGAAGCGCCGGTGCTGATCACCGGTGAGAGCGGCGTGGGCAAGACCGCGCTGGCGCGCTTGATCCACGGGCGCGGTCCGCGCAGCAAGGCGCGCTTCCTGGAGCTCAACTGCGCCGCGCTGCCCTCGCCGCTGGTAGAGGCCGAGCTGTTCGGCGTGCGCCGCGGCGCGTACACCGACGCCAAGGAGAGTCGCGCGGGCCTGTTCGAGCAAGCGCACGGCGGCACGCTGTTCCTGGACGAGATCGGCGAGCTCGGTTTGGACGTGCAACCCAAGCTGCTGCAAGCGCTGGAGACCGGGCGCGTGCGTCCGATCGGTGGCGGCAAGGAACAGAGCTTCGCGGCGCGCATCATCGCGGCGACCAACATGTCGCTCGAGCACGCGCTCAAGGAGCGCCGCTTCCGCGCCGATCTCTACCACCGCATCAACGTCCTGCGCATCGAGATCCCGCCACTGCGCGAGCGCCAGGCCGACATCGAGGCGCTGGTCGAGCTGTTCTTGCATCGCGCCAGCGAGCGTATGGGCCGCGCGCCGCTCGCCATCGCCGAGAGCGCCTTGCGTTGGCTGCTCGCGCAACCCTGGCCGGGTAACGCGCGCCAGCTCTCGAACGCGGTCGAGCGTGCCGTGGCGCTCTCCGACCACGATACGCTGCTTTTGCAGGACTTCGAACAGACCGTCAGCGAGCATGGCGCGTCACCGGACGACCCCGCGCTGGAGAGCATGACGCTGCGCGAGCTCGAACGAGCCCACCTCAAGCGTGTGCTCAAGAAGACGGCCGGCAACAAAACGCTCGCCGCGCAGATCCTCGGCCTCGACAGACGCACCGTTTATCGCAAGGTTGCGGAGTTGGGTTTGGATGTGCCGGAGGAGTGAGCAGAACATGTCGGACGCTTGGGATTTCTATTTTGCACGGGTGAACGAGGCGCCGAGCTCGCTGTTCGTGGATCTGGGTGTTCGAGCCGAGGCGCCGGTTCCCGGCCGCAGCCAGGTGCTGTGGCTGTGGCTGCACATGAACGCGCCGCGCGAGGACGGTTTGTCCAGCGGAGAAGAAGCGCCGACGTTGCACGCGATCGAGGATGTGTTGCATCCCGCGCTCGACCAGGCCTGTGGTGCTGCATTTGTGGGGCGGATAACCGGCTCCGCGCGCCGCGAGCTCTACTACTACGCGCCGACCGCGGAGGGCTTCGAAGCCTGCGTGCGCGAGGTGCTGGCGCGCTTCCCGGCGTATCGCTTCGAGCTCGGATCGCGCGAAGACGCGGAGTGGAAGCTCTATCTCGAGCTGCTCTATCCCGGGCCGACCGACCTGGCGCGCATCCAGAATCGCCACGTGGTCGAAAAGCTCGCCGAGCACGGGGATCGGGCTAGCTTGCCGAGGCGGATCGATCACTGGGCATATTTTCCGACGCCCGTGGCGCGGGCGAGCTTCGCGCTCGCGATCGCCGAGCACGGATTCAACGTGGTCGGCGAGAACCTCCAGAGCGACACCGAGGTCGAGCTGCCGCACGGGCTGCAGTTCATGCGGGAAGACACGGCCGAATGGGAAGCGGTCAACGGGCTGACCGAGGCGCTGTCGGAGCTGGCCGAGCAGCACGAGGGCGACTACGACGGCTGGGAGTGTCCGGTGACCAAACCCGGGGCTACGTCGGCGAACGACCAGGGCGAGCGCAAGTAAACTGCGCATCGAGTGACGGATCGAGCCGGGTTCGCGCGCTCTGGGGCATGAGGAACTCCAGCTCCAGTCGATGTGTGTTGTGTTGTTGTGCGCTCGTGGCGGCCTGCGCGGCCGAACGCGAAGGCGGCGATCTGCCGAGCGCCATTGCAGCCGGGAGCGGCGCGCCTTCCGCGCGAGCCACGACGGCGCGCCAGGATCCGGTCCAACCTCCGGTCGCAGACGCGAAGGACTCCTGCCCGGCCGGCCCCGCGCTGCCTGCCGGCGTCGGCCTCCCGGGCGCTGCTTCGAAGTGCGGTGCGGGCAGCCCGAGTCGCGTCTTCGAGCACGGTCTGTGCAGCTGCAATGACGCGATCTTCACCGGCAACTTCAGCATCGACGCGCTGGACTCGGGCGCTTCCGGGCGGCCTGCCAGCGCCAGTGTCGGGGTCAACGGCGAGCTCACCACGACCGGGATCGCCGAGATCGGAGGTTCGCTGATCGTGGCCGGTCGCGGCATGTCGCCGATCACCAGCGCCTCGTACCGGGTGGACGGCAACTTCGAGACCAATTCGAACCTGGTCGTCACGGGAGCCAACATCGAATTCGGCCGCGATCTCTGGGTGAACGGTGCGATCTCGGTGCTCGGCTTCTCCAGCGTCGCGGGCGACGTGTACCAGACGCCGGGCAACCCGATGACGGGCATGAGCGTCGGCGGCCAGCTGTTCCAGCGCTCGTTCCAGATCGCCAAGCCGTGTGCGTGCGGGGAGGGCGACGTGCTCGACGTCGAGGCGATCGTCGAGGCTGGGGTGAGCGGGTTGGGCGGCAAGCCCGGCGCGCTGTTCCAGCTGGGCACGGGCGGCACGCGCGAGCTCGGCTGCGGGCCCTTCGCGTTCGGGCCTACGACGATCATCGGGATCAACACGCTGAAGGTCACGGGTCACACGGCGCTGTACGTCGACGGCGATCTGACGATCACCGGCAGCTTCGGTGTCGATGTCGGCGCCTTTGGGGAGCTCGACGTGTTCGTGAGCGGAAACCTGCTGATCACGGGTGTGGGCGGGATAGGCTCGCCGGCGCGACCCGCGGCCGTGCGCTTCTACGTCGGCGGTACGGGCGACATCGCGCTCACCGGCTCGCAGGTCTTCGCGGCCAACCTCTACGCTCCGCGCTCGAGGGTGATGGTCACCGGCGTCCAGGACCTGTGGGGATCGCTGTTCGTGGGTTCGTACCTCGCGACCGGCAGCCAGCGCATGCACTACGACGCGGCCGTCGTGCGATCGGGTGGCGCGGGCAAGGCCTGCGATACTCCGCCCGATCGCTGCAAGGTCGACCTCGACTGCAAGAGCCCCAAGGTGTGTGCCGCTGGTAGCTGCGAGCAGCTGGGCCCGGAGTGATCAGCGCCCGAGCTCGAACAGGCCGTAGAAGTAGCCGACCATCTCGAAGCGGCGCCGAGCGCGGTTGGTGTCGGGGTCGATCTCGTAGATCACGCTGTGGCCGCCGCCGTCGCCGCTCTCGCCCGAGTAGAGCAACCCGTCCACCGCGCTGCCGTCGAAGCCGATCGCCGCGAACGGGATGTCGTCGACCTCTTTCGCGGTCGGTGGATCGCTCAGCTCGATTCGCCACATCTTGTGCGCGGATTCCTCCCAAAACGCGAAGTCGACCGGCTCCACGTCCTGCGGGAGCTTGTCGGGATAGAACATCTTGGAGAAGCCGACGCCCGTGCCCTGGGCTGCGGTGTCGAGCTCGGTGATCGACTCGAGGCCGCCGGTGAGCGAGGGGATGGTGTAGAAATAGTCCTCGTCGTAGTCGGTCGCGCCGGGCGCAATGCGCAGCAAGCAGTTGTCGGCTGGTGCGGGCTCGCCGGCCGCGTTGGCAAACATCTTGTTCGAGTAGTTGCGGCCGTCGCCCATCACGTAGCCGTAGCCCGCTTCGTCGAACACCACGCGTCCGCCGCTCGTGCAGCGTTCGTCTCGGGCCGTGCCGAGCACCTTCATCGCCTTGGGATCCAGGATGGTCGTCGAGACTTCCGGATAGACGCGAGCGCCGTCCCAGTCCGCCCACCGACCGGGAATGTAGACGCGACCCTCGTGCGCCACTGTCGTCCACACCTCGAGCTCGTAGCCCTCGCGCTCGAGTTGGTTCAGCTCGACCTCACCCTTGATGATCATCTTGGCTGGATCCCAGATCACGGCCAGCGGCGGATCGCTCAACACCGACACCGCCGTGCGCTCGTCCACCAGCACGTTGCCGTAGTCGATGCTGCTCACGCCGAAGTTCGCGAGACTCAGCCGCCCGGTCTCCTCGATCTCACCGTGCTCGTCCAGCGTGTAGCGCACCCAGGTCGGCTCCTCGGCCAGGCCCACGTAGAAGTTGCTCTCATCGGCGAGGATCACACCGTTGCCCGGCAGCTCGATCGCGGAGCTGTTGTCGAAGGGGCCGTCGTCGAGCGAGTCGATCGCCTGCACGTACGTAGTGCGGGCGTCGTCCGCATCGATCACGACCGAGCCCAGCACGTAGTGGCTGCTGCCGCTCACTGCGGGTGGCTTGCTGTTCTTCTCGGCCTCTTCACAACCAACCAGGGCGGCCCACAGGCCGACCACGAGCACGGGCGTAAGCGATCTCATCTGGGTACTCCTGGACCCAGCTGATATCGATATTCATTATCAATTGGAAGAGGATTTCTCAGCCCGACGTGCAGATCGACGGGAGGCCGGGCGCAAACGCAGACAAGTCCAGGCAATTCCAGCCCTTCGGGCAGCGCTCGGGCTGCTCCTTGCAGCCGGTCACCGTGCAGACTCCCTTCGTCTGCCCGGGCATCAGCGCGCAGTAGTCGGCGCCGCACGGGCAATCGGCGTCGGTCTTGCACTCGGCCCCGAAGCCGTCCAGCGGGAGCTCGCAGCTGTTGGCGGCAGGCGCAGTCGACGGAGGTGGCTTGGTTGCAGCTGGTGGCGCCATGACCGGAGCGCCGAACTCGAACACGCAGTTCGCGAGCGGCACACCCACGTCGCGCAGCGCGTAGAGGTGGTAGCGCTTGCCCTTCTCGAGCTCCGGCGCCGCACCGCGCTCGGGTTGCGCTTGAAAGCTACCGCGCGGCGTCTCGCCGTAGCGCAGGCCGCTCGCGACGGCAGCGGCAGATGGCAGCACGTCCAGGCGCCACAACGTGCCCTCGGGCAGGTCGAGGTTTGGCGGTACGCCGGGGTTCGCTGATTTCTCGTCGAGCACGTACACGTAGCGCGCCGCGGTCGGGCCGAAGTGCACCGCGAGCTCCGGGTCGATGCCGAAGCCGTGGTCTGCGCAGGCATCCGGCTTTGCGATGCGGTTGGCGTAGATCGGTCCGCCGAACGGAGGTACGGCGCGCGCCTGCGCCTCGCTGATGCCGCGCCGCTCGAGCTCTCGCATCAGGAACGCCTGCATGCGCGCGGTGTCCGTGGTCGGGATGCCCGTGCGCATGCGATCGAAACCGTGGTTCTTGCTGCTCGGGTACGCGCCCAGCGAGGACGAATCGGCCAGCCCCACGAACAACGCCAGGCCGGAGTTCGACAGCGTATCCAGCCAAATCGGCCCGTGCCGGATGTCCCACTGGCCTGTCAGACCGTCGTTAGTCTGACTGTCATGGCAACAGGTACACGCGCTGGCCTCGACCTGTTGGGTCATCCAGGCGAGCTCTTCCATGAATGCCGGATCGGCCAGCCTCGGATCATCGCTGCGCGGCTCGGCCGCCGGCGCCTCGGGCCAGAAGGGCCGCTGCGTGCGCACGACCTCGCACGACGCGACCTCGGGGAAGTACCTGCCTGCCTCGGTGCAGCCCGAGATCGCGACATTCGTGCATACCCCGTCCCGACAATCCTCGAAGGGTGGGATGAACACGCCGGGAAGCGCATCCTCGGCCCGGGTCACGGGTGCCACATCCGAACGCAGCATGACGGCTGCGGTGTTCGAGCTCACCGCGTCGCCGCAGCCGCTGCACAACAACGCCCCACAGATCGCAATTCGCAACCAGCCCATGACCTCAGACGTGGGTCCGGAAGGCCGCTTGGCAAGAGCAGCAAAGAAAAACGCGCCGGCGGGAACCGGCGCGTCTTGGATGAGTGACAGTTGGAGGGAGATCGACCTAGAAGCCGTTGCCGTTGATGGCTACGCCGACTGCGCTACCCCAGAGGTTGCACATCTCGCCGCCGTAGAGCTCGTTCGAGAAGCGCAGGGTCGTGTCCGACTTGTTCTCGACGAAGCAGGTGAACTTCAGCTTGTCGCCGGCCTTCACGTCGATGATGCCGCTGACTGCGCCATCGATCTTGGCCGCCGTGTTGATCGCCGGGTTCATGGTCAAGCTGTCGTAGTTGAACGTCACCGACTCCTGCCAGCTCCACGAGTCGTAGATCAAGCGTTCGTTCAGCCACACGGCGAAGCGCGGGGTCCAGACGTGCCGGTGACCGAACAGCTGGATGATGCGGCCGTTGCCGGTGATGTTCGCGGTGTAGGTCTGCTCTTTGTTCTGACCGGGCGGCAGCGAGAGGCCGAGCCCGCCCACGAAGCCGATGCCGCTCGCCTTTTGCGTGACCTTCGCCTCGTCGACGAAGTAGATGTTGATCCACATCTCACGCAGCTGCGGCTTGTCGCTGAAGTTATAGGCGTGGAGGTTCATGCACAGGCTGGTGTTGCCTTCCACCGTGCGACCGAGCCCCTCGTTCTCCGGCGCAGGCTTGCCGCCGGGCGGGTTGTCGTAGATCAGGTTCTGTCCACCGCCGAGGCTGCCGACGGAGCTCGCGCCACCGCAGCCGGTGTCCGGGCTGAACACTTCGGGTGGCTTGCCGCTGACGACCGTTGAGATCCAGTGATGCGATCCGGGCCGCATCTGCACGGTGATCCGGTTGAAGTACTTCTTCTCTGTGAGCGGGATGTTGCCGATGACGGAGTTGTTGAACTCCTCGCCATCCTTGATGATGTACTTGTTCACGTCGGCCATGTTCTTGTAGTCCTTGGGGCCGATGTGGATCTGGATGCCTTCCCCTTCCGCGGGCGGCTTCAGGCAGTACTCATCGCCGAGGAAGCCGCTCTTCAGATTGCAGGGGTCGGGATCGCTGTGGCACGGCTTGGTGTACGAGACCTTGCGATCCGTGCAGGTGTCGGCCGGCTTGACGTCGGGCTTGTTGGCCCCGTCGACGGGCATCGTGGGCTCGGTCGGCTTCGCCATCGGCATGATGGCCGGGCTGCCGGCCGCACCGTTGACGGGCGCGCTCGGCTGCATCATCGGCGACTGACCGGTGGTGGTCGTCGGACTCATCGCGGCCGGCGTCTGCGCGGGTGTGCCCGTCGCTGGAGTCTGTGTAGGCGTCCCCGTTTGGGGGTTCGTCTGGTCGGGGGCCGTGGTCGGACCCATCGGGTTCGCCGCGCCCCCGCTGCACGCCGCGAGGGCGAGCGCCGAAGCACACAAAATGATCTGTTTTCTGAGTGTCATGGCTCGTCTCCTCGTGCTGCGCTGGGGCGTCGCGCGGCCCCAATCGAGCTAAAGCCCACGTTGATATACTCGAGGCGTTGGCGCGAATGGTTTTGTTGGACGCTTGTCATTCGCTTGTCGGGGCACAGTCGGCTAACGTCCCGTCCCCAGGAGGCTTTCCCATGCGTCGAATCGTGACGTGGGCAATCGTGGGTTCGTTCATCGGCTCGGTGATCGCGACCTTGATCGCGCCGACCGTGCTTCAGACCCTGCTGGCGTCGACTGGTGCCAAGGATGCCATGTGCCAGTGCGTCGAGCTGGTCCATAACACCTCGAGTTTGCTGATCCGCACGCAGTTGTGGGGTGCAGCCATCGGCGGCGTGACCATGCCGATCCTGGCGTGGCTTCTGCGGCGTAAGTTCGGGCCCAAGGAGTTACCGTCCCCAGCTCCGGTCGAAACGCGCTGACGCTTCAGCGGGGCTCGGCGTCGCCGCTGGCGATGGCCTGCGATGCGAGCGCGGTAGCTAGCTCCTTGGCTTCAGCCGTTAGCGCGGACGGGCCGTCCAGGCGCAGGGCGCAGAGGCCCGCGTGCAGTATGGCGCTGCCCGACAAGCACTTGAGCAGCACGATGCGGTAGCTCGCTCCGCGCGGGCTGGTCCAGCTGCCGGACTCGAGCGCGCCGAGCGCGCCGCCCATCTGGGTGATCACGCTGCGTAGCGCCAGATCTTCGAGCTGCTGGGCGAAGTGTCCGACGGCAAACTGATCGAGCGAGGCGTCGGCCGGCATGTCACGCGCGGCCACGCGCCGCAGCTGTCCGCTGCTGACGAAGTAGAGCTGTCCCGAGCTGGCGCGCGCGGCGTTGCACAACAGCTCGAGTGCGCGCTCGGCGCGCGCGGCCGGCGTGGGCTCATTCAACCAAACGGGTGTTGCAGCTGTTGGCGGCGGGACCGACTCCGGGCGTTCGCTGCGGACGTGTTCGTCGAACTCGGTGGGCGGCAGGCTGAGCTGGATGCCGGCGCGGCGCGCCTCCTCTTGCAGGCGGCCGTGGCGCAACGCCGGCGCGGTGCCTGCGATCCCCGCGTAGGCGCGCGTGACCAGCGCCGCATAGTGGGCTGCCGCCTCCGGGTGGCGCGCCAGGATCGCCACACGCGCGCGCGCCTCGTAATCGATGGCGCGCCGCGACTCGTGCACCTCGGAGCGGCGTTCGATCAGCGCGTCGAGCCTGCGCGCGGCGCGCCCGTACTCGCCCAGCTTGGCTTCTGCCAGTGCCAGCTCTCGCGCGAGATCGTGCGAGCGCGCGTCGATGCCGAGCGCCGTGCACTGTTCGAGCGCCGCCAGACCGAAGCGACAGGCCTCGTCCGCGAGATCGAGCTCGGCCAGCACCCCCACGTACGCCGCGGCTGCTGCGACCCAGCTGCTGAAGCACGGGGCAGGCAGGTTCGGGTTTGCCAGCTCGAGGCACGCCTCGAGCGCCGCCTTCGCGGCTGCATGGTCGCCGCGCAGGCGTTCGAAGCAACCACTGGCCAGCAGCTGCTGGGTGCGCCAGCCCGGCGCCTTGCGCGCCATCTCGGCCATGCGGTCGGCGACTTGCTTCACGCCGTCGAGATCGCCCGCGTGCACGTACGCGGGCAGCTCGAGGCGCAGCGGCGCGTCGAACATCGGGCGCGCGCTGGCTTGAACCGCCAGCACTTCGGTCTGCTTGCGGCAGCGCTCGGCGCCTTCGGCGTCACCGGCGTAGATGCAGACCAGCCGGCCCAGATAACCCGCCAGCACTTGCTGCGAGAGGTCGTGCTCCGCGTGCGCGAGGCGTGCCCGGAGCGACGCGGTTCCCAGCACCACGTCGAGCGCACCCTCCGTGTACTGCAGCGCGCTACGGATGCTTTCACGGTAGCTCGGTTCGAGATCCGGGATCTCGTCGAGCGTGCTCGACAGCTGCTGGGCACGGGCGCGCGCACGTTCGGGCCGAGCGCCGAACGTGGTTTCGTAGGAGAGCTGCGCGACCTCCCACAGCGCGTGTTGGCGCGGCGACATGTCGGCGAACGGCTCGAGCAGCTTGGGCAACGCGGCTGACAGCGCCGCGTCGTGCCTGCGCGTGGCGATCACCGCCGATCCGGTCGCATAACGCGTCAGGCAGCGCAACGCCTCGTCCGGGGCGTAGACCCGCTCGGGCTCCGGGGTGTTGCTAAAGCGTGCCGCCGTGCGCTGCAGGGCGCGCAGCATGCGCTGCGAGCTCGGCTGCGCCGGATCCCCGGCTCGATAGTCCGCGAGGCCCGAGTCCCGCTCGAGCTGGGCCAGCCAGGCAGGACCGTAGCGTTCGTGCAGCTCGTCTTCGCCCACCATGCTGAGCAACGTGAGCTTCTGCGCGATGTCGTGGATCTCGCGGCGCGGGCGCCTCTCGGCGAGCGCAGCCTGGAACGCGGCCGCCAGCGTCGCTGCGACGTCGGCGGCGTCCATGCCGGATCGCCCCAGCAGCTCGAAGTGGTCCAGCTGAAGCAACGGACGCAGGCGTTCGAGCCCGTGCACCGCGTGGCCGGCCTGCAACCAGTGATGGACTTCCTCGAGCAGCGGCCGGCCGCTCCTGGCGCACCACTCGGCCAGGCGCACCTGCAAGGTCACGTGCTCGACCGGCGTCAGGTCTGCGACCAAACGCGCGCGCAGCGCGGCGTGGCTGAGCGAGTAGACCTCGCGTTCCATGCGTAGCAGCTCGTGCCGCACGAGCGCGGCCAAGGCGCCGTCGACGCCGCCAGCTGCGGACTCCGCGAGCAGCACGTAGTCGGCGCGCCTCAGGCCGGCACCCCGCGTCAACGCATGCGCCCGGGCCAGCGCCAGCGCATCCGCAGGCAGCAGCGCGATGCGCGCGCGCAGGGCGCTCTCGGCGTCCGCCGGCAGATCGTTCAAGGTCAGCTGCGCGGGCAGGATCCAGTCGCCCGCTGCGTGGCGGATCAGCTGCCGATCCACCAGGTGCTGGGCCAGCGCCATCGCTTCGCGCGGGTTGCCGCCCGAGACCTCGTGGATGCGCTCGGCCAGGAGTGTCAGGTGCGGCACGTTGCCCAGGACGGATTCGAGCAGCTCGCGGGTCTGCTCGTGCGTGAGTGGCGACAGTGGCATGACCACGCACTGGCCGCGCAGCACGTTCAGCACGGCCGCCGCTCCAGACTGCAGCGGGGTCTCGGCCGACAAGGTCAGGATCACGGGGCTCTGCTCCGCGGCGTGCGCCAGCGCGGAGAGCAGGGCGAGTGATGCTTCGTCCGCGCGCTGCGCGTCGTCGACCGCGATCATCAACGGTTGGCGCTCGTACATCGCCGTCAGCCAACCGCGCATGACGGCCTGTAACGTCCGGCGATCGGCGCGCAGTGCCTGAAGCGGCAGCAATTGGGGCGACTCTCCGGGGCTGAACAGGCACTCGAGCGCGCCGGCATCGGTTGCGCTCTCCAGCGCCGCTTGCGGCAACACCTCGAGCAGCTGCTCGACCAGGCGGTGCGCGGTCTCGAACGGCGCGGGTGCGATCGCACTGCCGCCGACGTGCAACACGGTCGCGCCCTGCGTCTTGGCGTCCAGGACGCAGGCGTCCAGCAGCCGTGAGCGGCCCACGCCGGGCGCGCTCTCGATCCACAGCGCGCTGCCTTGCCCGTGGACTGCGGCGCGCAGGCGCTGCCGGAAGCGGCGCTGCTCGACGTCGCGCCCGACCAGCGCCGGCGTGCCGAGATAGTGCGAGAGCTCGGCCTCGATCGCGGGCAGACCGGCGATGGCAGCCAGACGGTGCATGACCTCGCTCGCGCTGCGCGGCCGGCGCGTCGGGTCGACGTGCAGTAGCTCGAGCACCAGCGTATCCAGCGCGGCAGGCACGTCGCGCGCGTGCGCGCTGGGCGGGCTCGGCTCGTCGCGCCAGGCCTCGTGCAAGTCTGCGAAGCTGCGCGCGTTGAACGGCAAGCGCCGCGTCAGTGCGAAGTAGAGCGTGACGCCCAGCGAGAACAGATCGGTGCGCGCGTCGAGTGACAGCCGGTAGACGACTTCCGGCGCCGTGAAGGCCGGCGTCCCCACGCTGTGCCGGCAGGGCCCGAACGCCGCCACCGCGCCGAAGTCGATCAACTTGGCGCGGCCGTCCTGGGTGCAACGCACGTTGCGCGCGGTGACGTCGCGGTGCACGAGCCGGCGCGCGTGCAAGAGCGAGAGCGACGAGCACACCTGGCTGATCAGTCCGCAGCACGTGCGCACGTCCAGCGGCCCGCGCGTGTTCAGGTCGCCGCCGTCGAGAAGCTCCATCGTGTAGAAGGGCCCGCCGCGGTCCACGCCGAAGTCGTAGACCTCGATCACGCTCGGGTGCGAGAGCTGGGCCAGGGTATGAAACTCGCGTTCGAACAGCGCGCTCTGCTCGCGGTTGTTCGCGGCCTCGGGCAGCAGCTGCTTGAGCGCCAGCTCGCGCGGGCTGCTCTGATCGCGCACCCGGTACACGACCGCGCTGCCCCCGCGCCCCAGCTGCTCGATCACCTGGTAGCGTTCGCCGATGCGCCCGCCCGCCGCTGGCGGCTGCGCCGCGAAGTTGGTCGCCCCGCGCCCTGTGCGCGCGCGGTTCATTTCACCGCTGGGAGGAGCTCGGGGTAGTGCCAGCGCAGCGCGACTTCGGGTTCGACCGGCACCTGCTTTTGCAAATCGGCTCGTGCGCCGGCGCACAGCGCTTCGCCGTCCGTGCCGCCGACGAGCAGGCCGAGCGCGTAGCGATCGTAGGCGCTGATTTCCATGTGTCCGCCGCCGCGATCGTTGTTCAGGTTGGCGCGCAATAACGCGATCGCCTTGGGTTTGTCGCCGCGCCGGTAGGCCAAGCGCGCTTCGGTGCGCTGGACGACCAGCGCACACCAGGGCAGCGGCGACTTGGCGAGCACGGACAGATCCTCGCGCACGGCTGCACCCAGATCGCCTGCGCGCCCCTCCACCGTCCATTGGTTCATGACGTAGCGGCTGTGCATGGTATGGCTGAAGGCACGCATCAGCACGCTGCGGCGAACGGGCGCCGCAAGGAAGCGTTCCCAGTCGTCCTTTATCAGCTCGCTCGCCCAGCCGTACTCGTGCGTGGTGCACGCCACGCGCATCACGGCTTGCATGAGCAGCGCGTGCAGCGGACCGAAGGCCCCCTTCGGGAGTTGCGTACGCTGCTGCTCCAGCCTTGGCAGCGACTGCCGCGGGTGCCCCGCCATCTCCTCGGCCAGCGTGTGGTTCAGCACGAGGAGTAGCTGCGCGTGGACGTTCTCGGTGTTGCGTGCTTCCTGGAGCACCGCATGAAACTCGCTGAGGAAACGCTCGTGCAGGCCGAGCGAGAGCATCGCGCCGAGACGGATGCTCGCGAACGCGAAGCGCGCGTAATAGGTGTCGTGTACGTGGCCCTCGGAGTTGGCGAGCAGCACGCGCTCTGCCTCGTAGCTGGGCTCGAGCACGTTCTCGTGCGCGCCGAACATGAACGCCGCCACCGCGCGGTTGCCACGGGTCAGCGCGTAGTCCCACTCCGAGTTGATCTCGCGTGCGAGGGCCTCGGCCCGATCGAGCAGCCCCAGCACTTCCTTCTGACTGCGCGAGCCCTCCGTTTGCGCCAGCGTCGTCGCGGCGCGGGTCAGTGCACGCACCACGCGCTTGGGCTCACCGGCCTCGAGCGACAGGCGCAAGCTGCGTGACTGGAACAGCGCCGCGCGTACGGCATCGAAGCTCTGGATCTCGCTCGCGATCGTGTCGCACAGATCGATGCGCAGCAGCGTCTCGCGCGCGACCTCGGCCTCCTCGCGCTTGCGGTAGCCCAGGCCGCGCAACTTCAGCCGCGCGCGCTCCCAGACGATGGCTGCGATCAGCCCGCCGTCGCTCTCCGGCACCTCCAGCTGCAACGTCGCGAGCACCTTGCGCAGCAGGACCTCGCCCTCGTCGAAGCGCCCCGAACGAAGCAGGTGCGACATCGCCTCGCGCATCCACTGCGCCGCAGGTTCGCCCGTCGCCCGCTTGGAGGCTTCCAGGTAGGCGTCTGCGGCGTTGTTGCCTCGCCCGAGGCGTGCCAGTGCATCCGCCAGCCTTACCCAGAGCTCGCCGATCTCCGGAGAATCCGCAGCCATCAGCTGCAGGCACGCCTGGTACAGCTCGACGGCCCGCGCGAACGCGAGCGTGACGTTCGCGCGCTCTGCCGCCACCAGCCCGTGCCGCAGCGCGAGCTCCGGCTGTTCCGCGCCCAGCGCCAGGCTGTACAACCAATCCGGATCCCCCTGGCCGCTGTACTCCAGCGTCGAGAGCAACGCGCTGTTCACCGCGCGCCGGTCCTCGGCACCCAGCGCGCCGTGCACGCGCTCGCGGATGCGATCGTGATAGACCTCGAGCAGCCGCTCGCCGCCCACGTCGCGCGTGCGCACCAGGTTCAGGCCGCGCAGCCCGTGCACCAACGCACGGCCTTCCTGCGCGACGCCTGCTGCGCGCAATACCAGCCGGGGCTGCATGGGCCGACCGGCGACAGCCAGCACCTGCAGGATCTTCTGCGCGCCGGCAGGCAAGAGCGCGCTGGTCTGCGCCACCAGCACGTCCACCGAGACGTCTCGCACGTCCGCCTCGCCGCGCGCGAGCTTGGCCTGAGCCAGCGAGGTCAGCTGGATTGCCAAGAACGGGCTGCCCTGCGACTCGCGGACGATGTGCGCGAGCAGCTCGGGATGGCTCTGGGCGTGCACGCCCAGGCGCTGCGCGCACAGCGCGTCGATATCTGCAGCTGCCAGCGGCGCCACGTCCACGGTGCGTTCCTTGGCGCGCTTGGCCGGGGCCTCGCTGCCGCCTTCGAGCAACTGCCGCAAACACGTGCTGGTCGCGACCTCTGCCGCGCGGTAGCTGAGCACGAACAGGATCGGGGCGCTCGGTGGATCCTCGAGCCAGTCCTTCAGGATCGCGGCGCTGTCCAGATCGCCCCACTGCAGATCGTCGATCCAGATCACCAGCGGTTGATGCGTGGCAAGCCGTCCGAACAGATCGCGCAGCGCCAATTCGGCGCGCTGGCGTAGCTGCACCGCGTCTCCGCGTGGCTTGCTCAACCCCACCAGGCGTTGCACGGCCTTCAAGCGGCCGAGTACCGGGAACAGCTGCGCCAGCGCGCCGACCTCGGCCGGCAGCAGGTGGCCGGTGTGCAGGTCATCGAGCTGCGACATGTGATTGACCAGGGCGTCGATCACGCCGTCGAGCGCCTTGAACGGCATGGCTTCGCGCTCATAGCAGCGACTGCGCAGCGTCAGCGCGTCGGCTTGCGTGCCGCTCGGGTGCTCGATCTCGTCCAGGAAGTGCTCGATCAGCGCCGACTTGCCCGCGCCGGACGCGCCGCGCACGTGCGCGAACACCACGCTGCCATCCTCGGTGCTGCTGAGCGCGCTCCACAGCGCCGCCAGTTCGTCTTCGCGGCCGAACAGCGGTGGCAGGCGCGTACCGGTCTGCGTCTCGGTGTACTGCGTCGTGTCCACCGTCGGCGGCACTGGCTGTGCCTGCGGCTTCGCCTTCACGCGCGCGGCATCCAACACCGACAGCACCTGGTCGCCGCCCGGCCTCTCGTTTTCCTCGCGCCGCAAGAGGCCCATGCACAGCGCGCTGACGTTCGCCGGTACATCGGCCACCAGTTGTTCGAGCGGCGGGGGATCGGCGGCCAGCTTGTTGCGCAGGATCTCGAACGAGCTGCCGTCGAAGGGTAGCTCGCCGCTGAGCGCCTGATACAGCATTACGCCGAACGCGTACCAATCGCATGCCGCCGTCAGCGGCCTGCCCAGTGCCTGCTCCGGCGCCATGTACGCGGGCGTGCCGGCGACCGAACCCTCTTCGGTGACCTTGGCCGCCGAGCGATCCAGCTCGCGAACCAGGCCGAAGTCGAGCACCACCACGCGGCCCTTCTCGATCATCACGTTGCTGGGCTTCAGGTCGCGATGCAGCATGCCGGCGCCGTGCAGCGCATGGACGCCGCACGCCAGCTGGTGAAACGCCGACAGCACGCGCTCGTGCGGCAGCTCGGCGTTCTGATTGGCAGGCGCACCTTCTGCGCCGCGCACGTAGCTCTCGAGCTCACAGCCGTCGAGGTACTCCATGGTCAGGAACCAGGCGTCGCTCGCCCGGCCCAGCTCATAGAGCTTCACGATGTTCGGGTGATTGATGTCGGCCAGCGACCTGAACTCGCGCTTGAGTCGCAGCACGCTCTTGGCGTCCATGCGAAACAGCTTCTTCAGCGCGAACTGCTCGCCGGTCTCGCGATCGCGTGCGAGGTACACGGCGCCTGCGCCCCCGGTGCCGAGTGGCCGCAGCAGTTCATAGCGCGAGCCATCTTCGCCTGAGCCAGGTGGGCTCGCCGGAGCGGTTGTGGTCTCGTCCCCCATCTTCAGCGCGCTCGAACCTCGATGCAGCGTGGATCGGCTGAATTCAGCCTAAGGCTGAGAGGCTCGTGGCCGCAATGATGTAGTCAGCGCGCGCCGAAGCCCGCATGCAGGGCTTCGCCGAGCGTGTCGATCTCGCGGCGCCGAAAGTCGTCCACCAGCACCAGAGGCAGGTGCACCTTGGGTGCCTGGATGTGCTTCTCCAGGCGCCTCCGCGCTGCCTCCTGCACGCGTTCGCGCTCGGCGCGCGCGCGGCTGGCGCGGGCGACCGTCTGTAGCGTGCTGCCTGCCGCCAGCTCGTCTGCGAGGGCGTCGAGGATGGGTCGCTCGGACTCGTCGAAGAGCACGGGCTGGGTTTGATTCACGACCAGCCCACACACCGGCAGCTCGAGCTCGCCGCGGACGGCGTCGTAGAGCTCGATGGTCTCGGTGGTGGGCATCTCCTCGGGGAGCGTGACCAACAACACGCCGGCACGTTCGCGATCGCGGAAGAGCTCGTAGGCGCGCTCGGCTTCGCGGCGCAACAGGCCCGGTGGTGCGACGTCGATGATGACCTTGGGCACTCGCAGCAGATCCAGGCCGTGGCCGGTCGCGGGCGCATCGACGATCACCAGATCGTAGCGGTCGCGGCCATACTGGTCCTTCTCGAGTGCGTGGTACTGCGCCTTGCCGAGCATCGCCCAGGCGTCGAGGCCGGGTGTGCCGCGCAGGAACGCGGCGACGAAGCGATTCTCGAAGATCACCTTGTACAGCGCGCGCACCTTGAGGATCAGCATGCCGTACTCCTCGAGTGCGGCGCCGGGCTCCATGTTGACCGCGTCGAGCTCGAGGTTGGGCAGGATGCGCTGGATTTGATGGCCGATCGGCGGCGTCTCGAGCAGGTAGCTCAGACGCTCCTTTGCGTTCGTCATCGCCACCAGTACGCGCTTGCCGCGCTTGGCGGCGGCCAGCGCCAGTGCAGCGCTGACCGATGATTTCCCGACTCCGCCCTTGCCGACTACGAATACGAACTTGAGATCGAACGGGCTGCGCATCGGACCCCTGGATAGTGGGGATGTTTTCAGCGCTCCGCAACCCAGCTCTGCACGAGCGTGGCCCGCGTGTCAGCAGCGATGCGCGTGCGCGAGCCATCTTCATTGACCTGCAGTGGCTCGAGCGCGAGCACGCTGCCGCGCTGCGCCTGTTCGAATGCCGCATTCTCCGCGCTCGCGTGGCGATCCAGCCGCATGGCGCGCGGCGCTGCGCTCGAACCGCACAACCAGAGCTCGAGCTTGCCCTTGCTCGGCAGCGAGCCACTGACCGCGCGCAGCAGCGTGGCAGCATTTGCCAGCTCGTGCAGCGAGCGCTCCGCGCGGTGCAGCGTGAGGTAGCTGTACGTGAGGTCGCTGTCGCGCAAGCCGGCCGCGCGGGCGGGAGCGGCCAGGCTCTCCGGTAGCGCGCAGGGCACGCGCTCGTGACAGTAGTCGCGCTCGCGCGCCAGCATCGGGCAGGGCAGGCTACGCCGCAGGCAGGGCGCGAACACGTAGGGCGATGCCTGGCGCGCGGCCAGCTGGTCGCGCACGGCGTGCAGCACGCGGCTGGTCTCGCGCAGCGCGGGCTCGATCACCAGCAGCACGCCGTCGTCGGCCAGGAGTGAGCTGAGCCGGATCAGCTGCTCGGCCAGTCCTTCGCCCGGCAGCTCGTTGAGCACGAGACCCAGGAGGATCACGTCGAAGCGCCCCTGGACCGCGGGCCAGCCGCGGCTCAGGTCGTGCACGCGGGTGGTCAGCTCGATCGGCACCCCTGGCAGACTTTCCAGGTTCGTGCAGAGCTCGGTCATGATCTCGAGCGCATCCGGGTCGACGTCGACGGCCGTGAGCTCGAGCCGCTCGGCGCGCCCGAGTGTGCGCAGGCTGCGCGCGAGCCCCAGGCTCGTGGCGCCCAGGCCTGCACCCAGATCCAGCACGCGCAGGCGTGTCCGCGGAGGCAGGGCCGAGACGCTCGCCAGCTCGGCCACGGGGCCGTGGACCTTGAGCAGGTCGCGCGACAGGAAGAATTTCAGCCGGGCACACAGCGCCTCGTCGTCGCCAGTGAGTTCCGAGAGCTGCGCGCGCTCGCGCGTATACAGCTGGCTGACGCGCGCGATCGCCTCGGCCAGGCGAGCGCCCCGCAGGTCGTAGACGCCCAGCGTGCGGCGCGCCACGCGCTCCACGTGCTGGAACCAGGCTTCTTGGAGTGTGGGCTGGAACAACATCGGCCACCGGCAGTGTAGCCCTGTCATGCCGGGACGTTGCGGGGGGATGAGATTGAAGGGTATGAAAGTACGCCGAGTTTCCCGGAGGCCTCATGGACAGCTCCCGCACCACCCGCTCCTCGCTGGCCCTGCAGATCCTGATCGCCGTCACCGCCGGGCTGATGCTGATCACGCTGTACTCGATCTTCATCGTGGCGCCGGTCGAGCGTCAGATGGGCATCGTCCAGAAGATGTTCTATTTCCACGTGCCGAGCGCGTACTGCATGTACCTGGGCTTCACGGTCTGCGCGGTCGCGAGCGCGATCTACCTGGCCAAGCGCGACGATCGCTGGGATGCCGTGGCGGTGGCCGCGGCCGAGGTGGGCTCGCTGTTCACCGTGATCGTGCTGGTCACCGGGCCGCTCTGGGCCCGCAAGGCCTGGGGCACGTTCTGGACCTGGGATCCGCGGCTGACGACCACGCTGCTGGCAGGCATGATCTACTTCGCGTACGTGGTGCTGCGCTCGTTCGGCGCGGCGGGCGAGGTCGAGAAGCGCTTCGCCGCTGGCCTGGCGATCTTCGGGCTGTTGGATCTACCGATCATTCACTACAGCGTGCAGCGCTGGCGCGGCACGCACCCGACCGTGATCACCGGCAAGGGCGGAGGTCTGCACCCCGACATGTACCCGCCGCTGATCCTCAGCTTCGTGTTGTTCACGCTGTTGGCTTCCGTGTTGATCTGGCAACGAGCGCGCGCCGAGCGTTTGCAACAGCGGCTGCACGCGCTCGAGTCGCAGGCCGCCGAAGCGGGTTTATTGGAGGAGGTTTGATGATGCGCTTCTGGCGACAGCTCTGTTTGTGCGTGGTCCTACTCGGGTGCTCGGGGCTCGCCCTGGCAGAGGACGCGGCGCCTTCCGGCGATCGCGCGACCAGCTTCGAGGCGGTCTCGGGCGCAGTCAAAGAAGACGTGCCCGGTGGACCGCTGGTGGTGGCTGCATATGGGCTGATCTGGCTGGCTGTGTTCGCGTACGTGTTCCGCCTCGTACGGCTGCAACGCGGCGCGGACGAGAACCTCGCGCGCTTGCAGCAAGATCTCGCCAAGGCGACCAAGCAGGCCGAGTGACTTCACGTGCCTACGATCGCACACCTCCTGTACATCCCTGGCGTGCTGCTGATCGGCATCGCGGTCGGATTTGTCATGGGCGCGCGTGCGGCGCGCAACGAGCTGGCGCGCTCGCAGAAGGCTCGCAGGCGCTGACTTGCGTGTACGATATTCGGCATGCCCCTCTGCGCCGCAGGCCGCGTGCGTGGTTCGCATTTGCGAGTGCACCGACCAACGCATAAAGCCCTATTCTCGCTCGTTCCCGACGCGCATGGCTGCGTTGCTCCTCCTCAAAATAGTCCCCACTATTCCTCGTCGTCGCGCCTTGCCCTGCGCGCCGGGCCCTTCGCGATAATAGGACTTTATGCATTGGTCGGTGCACTGCTGCTCGTCTTGATCGCCGCGTGTGAGCGCGGTGGCTCCGAGAGCTCGTACTCGCCGCTGACGGCACCCGCGCTGGCCATGACGCCGCCGGCGCCGCCACCAGCTGCCGAGGCTCCGCAGCCAACAGCTGCAGTCCCTGCGCCGCCGCCCGAGCTGCTGGCCGGCACGTTCATGTTGCAGGAGGACATCCTGCGCGGCCTGGCGCGTACGCAGCTGCACCGGCTGCATCCGGTGGGTTCGACCTCCACCGTGTTCCGCAGCGAGCTCGACGTGGGCTTTCGCGCCGCGTTCAAGACCGCCACGCGGTTGCGTCCGGCGGCGGCGCTGAACGAGGTGGCGGCCTATCGCCTGGCGCGCTGCCTGGGCCTGTCCAACGTGCCGCCCGCGGTGCTGCGGCGCGTGAACAAGGAGATCCTACGTCAGGCGCTCGACAAGAGCTCGGTCGGGCGCTGGCCCGAGCTCGAGCCGCGCATGCTGGTGGACCGCGCGGGCTTCGTCGAGGGCGCGCTGATCTTCTGGATCGACGAGCTGCGCGAGCTGGGCCTGGACTCGCCGCTCGAGCTGACGCGAATCCTGGAGTCGCTGCAGATCGACGGCGAGCTGCCGCCGGAGCGCGAGGCACTCGCGCAGCAGGTCAGCACGCTGTTGGCGTTCGACTGGCTGATCGGCAACTGGGATCGCTGGAGCGGCGGCAACCTGCGCGGCGACGCGTCGGGTAAGGTGCTGTACATGCGCGACCACGACGCCGCGTTCGCCGCACGCATCAACGAGTCGCTGCAGCGCCGCATGCTCGAGCCCATGCAGCAGACCCAGCGCTACTCGCGCGCGTTCGTGCGCGCGCTGCGCGGCCTGACGCGGGAGAGCCTGCAACGCGAGCTCGAGCGCGATCCGGAATATGCGGCGCGCCTCGACACGCATCGCCCGCTGCTCGATGCGCAGGCGGTCGACCAGCTGTTCGATCGGCGCGACACCTTGCTCAGCCACTTGAGCGCGTTGATCGACGAGTTCGGCGAAGAGCGCGTGCTCAGCTTCCCCTGAGCTTGCGCAGGCGCTCCTTGATCGCGGCCTCCTCGCCGGACTCACTGGGCCGGTAGTAGCGCCTGCCGACGAGCGCATCGGGCAAGTACGTCTCGCCGCTGGAGTAGCCGCCTTCGTCGTGCGGATAGCGATAACCCTGGCCGTATCCCCAGCTGGCCATCGCCTTGGTGGACGCGTTGCGAAGCTTCATCGGCACGTCCAGCGATCCATGCTGCTCGATGTCGGCCTTGGCCTCGCTGAACGCCATGTAGCTGGCGTTCGACTTGGGCGCGCACGCCAGGTACGTGCAGCACTGGCTCAGCGTGTGCAGTCCCTCGGGCATGCCGAGGCGCGCGAACGCCTGATCCGCGGCGACGGCGATCGAGAGGGCGCGCGGGTCGGCGTTGCCGATGTCCTCGCTGGCGAAGATCAACAGCCGGCGCAGCACGAAGCGCGGATCTTCGCCGGCCTCGAGCATGCGCATCATCCAGTAGACGGCGGCGTCGGGATCCGAACCGCGCATGCTCTTGATGAAGGCGCTGACCACGTTGTAGTGCGCCTCGCCGGTCTTGTCGTGCAACAGCGAACGCGCGCCGCCCAGCTGAGCCAGCTCCTGTTCGCCCAGCTTCGTGCTGCCATTGGCCTTGGCGTGGTGTGCCAGTGCCTCGAGCAGCGTCAGTGCGCGCCGTGCATCGCCGTCGCTCGCGGCTGCCAGGCGCTGCAGCGTCCCCGGCTCCGCCGTCAGCTGCATCGCGCCCAGGCCGCGCTCGGAGTCGGAGAGGGCGCGCTCGAGCAGCGACACCAGCTCGGCCTCGCTCAGCGCCTCGAGTCGGAACACCCGCGCGCGTGACAACAGCGCGCCGTTGACCGCGAACGAAGGGTTCTCGGTGGTGGCGCCGATCAGTGTGACCACGCCTTGCTCCACGTGCGGCAAGAGTGCGTCTTGCTGGGCCTTGTTGAAGCGATGGATCTCGTCGACGAACAAGATCGTACGGCGGTTGCTCACGCGCTTGTGCTCGCGCGCCTCCGCCACGGCTGCGCGCAGATCCGGCACGCCCGACAGCACTGCGCTCAACGTGGTGAAGCGCGCCTTGGACTCGTGTGCGATCACCTGCGCCAGAGTGGTCTTCCCCGTGCCGGGCGGCCCCCACAAGATCAGCGACGGCACGCGATCCTGCTCGATGGCCTTGCGCAGCAATGTGCCGGGATCGAGCAGCGCGTGTTGACCCACCAGCTCCGCGAGCGTTCGCGGGCGCATGCGATCCGCGAGCGGCGCTGTTTCTCGGGTTTCTGCTTGTGTCACACGATCGAACAGATCCATCTTGCACTCCCACACTGAGGGCGAACGCCCGCCATAGCCTACCTTGCATCGACTACTGATTCATGGGACACGTGCAGGGCTGCGCGTCGTGGGGGAAATGCGCGCTTGTCGTAGATGCAAGCTGCGCCAGTTCCCTGCGCGTAACCGGCTATAGGGTCGCCAGGATGGGGGACACGTTAGAGCTGATTTTCGAGTATCGGGTGCTGTATGCCAAGCACCGCGATCTGCAGATCCCGTTAACGCGCGATGAACAGCAGCGTTTCGGCCAGCTGCGCAGCCAGCTGCCGGATCACGTGCCCAGCGTCGACGAACGTGACACCGACACCCTGCTCGAGAGCGCGTTACCCGCGCAATTCGTGGCCGGCGGCCGCTTCGGCTCGGGAGTCCTGCGCAACGGCTCCGCCATCGGCCTGGCCATCGAGACCGACGACGAGCCCCCGGCGCTCGGCCAGCGGCTGATCCTGCACGTCCAGGAGCCCCAACGAGGCATCGAGTACACGTTTCCGTGCCGAGTCATCGCGCGCATCGTCAAGGGTGCCCCGTCGATGGGCGTGGTGTTCGACGGCGTGCCCTCGGAAGCGCGCTCGCTCGGACGTAGCAGCGGCGTATTCCGCCCGGATGGCGAGTTCCAGGACGAAGAGCTCGAGACCACCAAAGTCTCGCGGCTGTAGTATCGCGGCCCGTGACCGCGTACGTGATCACGCTCTACCTGCATTCGTACCTGCGCTGGATGGTGGTTGCGCTGGCGGTGTTGGTGTCCGCGCGCGCAGTGCGAGGCTGGTCGGGGAGTCGAACCTGGACGCGCTTCGACGAGCTCGCGCACACCGCGCTGCTCAAGGCGGCGTACGTCCAGTTCTCGCTCGGCTTGATCCTCTACATCTTCCTGAGCCCGTACACCTCAGCGTTTCTGCACAACCTCAGCCTCGGCATGCAACAACCCGCGCTCCGCTTCTTCGGCATGCTGCACATCGGCGCGATGTTCGCGGCAGTTGGCCTGCTGCAACAAGGCCACAGAGCAACCGTCCGAGCGACCAGCGAACGCGCGCGCTGCCGGCGAGCGGCGGTGACCACGCTGCTGGCCCTGACAGTGATCTGCGCGGCGATCCCCTGGCCGGTGTTCGAGTACGGCCGGCCGTTGTTGCGCTGGGGGAGTTAGGTGCGCTCGAGTTAGTTGCCCGGCTCCTTGAAAGGACAATCGTCCAAACAATTGCACGGTCCTTCCCCGGGGCTGCAGACGCCATCACCACATCGAATGCAGACGAACTCGCTCGGGGAACCTCGACTGATTTGACCGTCAGCACCGCAGGGCTGAGCGCGTGTTAGACCTTCACAACACACGACGCACGACTCCTTGGCATCAAAGGACTCGCTCTCGCGCAGGCATCGCCCGACGTGCCCGCCGAAGGCAAAGCATGTGTTCGGCTTCGCGCCGTCGCAACAGCTCGTACCCTTGCCCTCCAGGCAGCAACGGTATGCCGCCTGCATCGTCCATTCCCCGCTCGTAGCAGCATCAACAGACGGAGCGGGTACACGAGCATCGCCAGCATCGCCCATGACGGGAGTGTCGCGACTCGGCACGGACTCTGAACAGCCCGACGCGACCAGGAGTAGCAACATGACAAGACATCTCTGCGCGGTCACAATCGATCCTGAATCCGCACTCTCAGCCCGTCAAGAAGCGGAGCATCAAGGGCAAGAGCCACCGTTGGAGCCCGGTCCGCCGAAGTACAAATCGTCTTTATCCGACCAACGGCTCAGAGCCGGCCAATACCACTGCGACGTCGTCTTGCAAGCGCCCAGACGGAAGGCGAGCGGCATCGGCCAGCCGTTGTGCAGCCACATCGAGGGGGCCAGCAAGTCCCAGGCTCTTGATCCGTTCGACGGGCACGTATTTGAACAAGCCGTCAGTGCCGAGAAGCAATCGGCCGGTCACTGGAGCTGGCCCGAAGGGCAGGGGTTCAGCAGCCCCCGAGCCGAGTAATGGCTTCCGTCGCTGCTGAACTGTGAGGTCGATGCAGCCCGCTGGCGAAACGATCCAGGCTGCAGAGTCGCCTACGCTCGCGCCCACGACCGTGCCTCGATCCACAAACGCAACGACCGCAGTCGTTTCACCGACTGCTGCCATACCGAACAGCCGCACGTCCAGCACACTCAGGACGCGTGTCCAATCGCAGTCGGAGTCGGCGAGGTCGCGAACGTAGTCGACGACCGTTTGCGCAGCTTCAGTACCGCCCGTTGTGCCACCGGCGCCGTCGGCCACGACGATCAGCTGACCCCCGCGGTGCGGAAACCAAGCTGCACGATCTTGCCCATTGTTTCTGGCGTTGGCGATGTGGATAGCGACGTGCATGGACGTTTGTGCCCCCTCACTTCCGGAGCGATCGATTCTCTCTTTCGTGAAAGTCCTCCACATCGGTCGCCACGGCCTGAAAGACCTGGAACCTGGTGAGATCCAGTTGATCGGCACCGATGAGCTGCAGATACTCGTCGACCACACCGGCCTCGATGTCAGCATCGTAGTAGTTGCCCGTTGAACCCGCACGGTGCGAGCGCTTGAACGCCTTGGCGTTGAAGTACAGCGTGCGTCGGCCTACTCCAGCTGCTTCCAACCTTGCCGTTCTTTGCCGATTCGGAGCACGCCATACGACAGCAGAGATCCTGCCGCGACAACGACAAGTCCGCCGCGATGCTCTGGCGAAAACCACGCCTTGAGAAGTCCCATGATGACGCCAGATGCAACGAAGCCCCAAAAGCCCCACCTCTTCCATCGCCAGATGGCGTACGCGAACCCGCCCATCAGGATGTTTCCAACCACCATCACAGGGCGGCGAATGCTCGCAGGAAGCTCCGGATCATTGCGCAGCAGCACCTGGTCGCTCATGACCAGGTAGCTCACGGAGCCCAGGATACCCAAGGTCATCAACACAATGAGATACGCCGTGAGGCATCCATGACGTCGCTTCACGCCAGAACTCGGTGTCTGTTCGCCTTCACTATCTTCCATCGCCACTCCCAATGTTGTTCGCTTTCGTCATGGTAAGTCGACACCGTGATCACGTCGACTACCTTCCCCGAGCAGCTCCGCAAATGGATCGTGACAGCGCGCGTCATCATCGCAGTAGCACCCGTCAAGCGAGCGACACTCCCCTGCGTCGCCCGGCCTGAACGAACCGTTCAATCCCACGGGTCCCCTGGGTCGCCCGGAACGGAGGCGTTCACGTCGAGCGCGACGCCCTCTGCGTGGAGTTCAGCAGCGACAGCATGGACCGGCGCACTGCGTGAGACCTGAGCGGGCCGCGCAATTGGTGGCGGGGGCCGCTGCGACGAAGAAGTGACGCGCTGAACCGGTGCTTGTCTGTCGATGACGCAGCGAAATCGGAGCGACAGGCTGGGGGCGCGACCACCCTAACGCCGGGGACCGTGCACCGCTGGAGGTGGTGGCGGGGCCGGTGGCTCGAGGAGTTGCTTGCGTTGCGTTGGGTCTCTGACCGCCTCGACGTACTCGCGCCAGACTCTTTGGCCGAACGTGTCGCTCTCGGCGAACAGCAGGTTCACGGCCGAGATGGAGAGAAAGACTCCCGACATCAGATAGCCGCCTACGCGTTCATCTTTAGTGTCTGCGGTCGCGGCGGTCAGCGCCAGCATCGCCCCGCCGCTGATCGCTGTCGCGAGCCATGCAAAATTGCTGAGCCAAAATCTGTCGCCGTAGTCGGAACGAGCTTGTGCCGCGAGCTCGCCTTCGAAGCGGGCCAGCGTGATGGGGTCGAGCTCGCCGCTGCGCCTGGTCGCGCGCCAGCGCTCGAGTCGTTCTTCGGCGGCGCTGGTCGTCGTCGCGAGAGCGATGCCGCTGACCAAACCGAACGAACCGTTCAGGAGCGAAAGCATCACGCCGAGGGTCGGACCGGGTTCATCGAACGCGCCATCCGTGTCCACCGCGAGCCAGATTGCGGCGCCAAGGAGCACCGCGCTGGAGATGAAATTGGTCACGGCGCGCTCGGCGTAGTTCGCCCGAGACGACTGCGCAGCCTGCTTCAAGCTGGCTTCGAGCAATGCAGCCCGCTCCGCCGTTCCAAGCTGCGCTCCGGCGATTGGAACAGACGTTAGCCACGTGGCGGCCAGGAACGCCGCAAGCCGCCCAATGAGTTGTCCTCGACGCATGCGTTCGAGTAGTAACACATCACCGCTCACTTCTCGGGCTCGATCCGATCGCACGCGCCCTGGTCGTTGCATTCGAACGGATGCGTGAGCTCACGGCCAACGCTTCGCGCTCGCCACTTGCGCGCGATCGCCTGGCGCGGCGCGACAGACTTCCTTCACAGGGTCCGCGTCGTCCCCCAAGAGCGCGGACGCCGGCAGATAGTCGTCGCCCTGCGAGACGAACACTTTATCGTCCGCAGGATAGGCGCAGCCGGTGAGCACGGCTTTGGACCACGACGTTTCGCGGCTGGCTCGGCGCGCATCCACGGCGAAGCGGACGAAGCTGTGGCCACGCGCGTCCGTTTGAGCCTGCGCGTCGATGACGCGGACGCGGCGTTCGAACGCGACCGGAGCCGTGCGAGAGAACCGGCTGCGGCGCGACTCGGATTTCTTGAGCGGCTCGAGGAGCTGGCGGCGCACGAGCGCAGTCGCGGCCTCTTGCGAGTCGATCGGCTCGGCCAGCGCGATGCTAGCGCACAGCGTCCAGAGGAGAAACGTCAACGAGTGCTTCATGACGGGATCCTTTCGTCAGGTGCAACAAGCCAGTCGTGGCCTCCGCGACGAGCGCGCAAGCGAAGATCGGAAGCCAGAGCGCAGCGACGTAGCCCCAGTCGTCGTAGAGGCCGAGCTGCTCGGCGCCCGCGAGTAAGAAGCGAGACACGACGGCCACCGCGAGTTGCGCGGTGACGTGGGCGCTCATACGCCGGTGATCACGCATGCGCCGTTCGCGCGCGTACGCGACGCTCTTCGCCATGGCCACGAACGTGATCATGCCCGTGAGCCAGAAGCCGAGCGTGCTCGGCAACCCGCCGCGCGCGAAGCACGCCAGGTACATGCCCGAGGGCACGACGGCGAGCAGTAACAGGGCTGCGGTCACTCGCCCGAGCCAACGGTGGATGGACGGAAACCGCACCGGGAATCGCCGGACACTCAGCAGCAAGCAGGAAGGCAGCGCAAACAGCGCGCTCGGCACGTGTACGTACAGAGCGGCCAACCACCACTTCGGATGCGTGAGCGGGAGCTTTTCCAGAAAGAAAGGATGGCGGCGGCCTAACTCCAGATAGGAGACGCTGGCCGAGGCCATCAACCACACACCCACACCCATGACCGCGTAGAGCGCCAAACGTGACGGCGCCACAAGAAGAGGTCGGTTTCGGCGCGTCACGGTGCTTCGGGTCAGACGCCCGTGGTGCAGAAAAGTTCCTGTGGACCGAGGCGTGTCAGGGTGATCAACACGGCCTCCCAAGGCAGCGATTGCTCGAATAGACATGCTAGAGCACCGCCTGTGGAAGAGGCGCGGATGTCGCGGATGTCCATGCTTGCCGGCTATGCGGTTTCGCTGGGCTATCTGTTCGCGGGCTGCTCGGCGATCCCACCCAGCGGGGTCTTCAGCTGTAGCGAGCATGCGGACTGCCCCAGAGGCCAGCGTTGTGATCCGCAAGCGCAGCTATGCTTCGAACGCGCGTTGCTCGCAGCGAACTCTGCGCAAGCGCCCGGGAGTAAAGAGGGCGCGGCCGGAGAAGGTTCGAACGTCTCACCGGCTTCAACGGATGGCGGTGCGGCGAACATGGTGACCGCACCCGCAGCGGGCGGGGTGGGTGGCAGCGAGCTCGACGCCGCTGGCCACATGGCGGGCATGTCTGCGGCTGGCGCTTCAACCGGCACGCCGATGGCCGGAGTGAGTGGAGGCTCGTCGCCTGCGGCCAACGATCCGAGTGGACTTGCCAAGATCGGCGATGCGTGTACGGCGAAAGGTCGCGGTGCATGCGCCGCAATCGGCAGCTCCCAGGCGTTGATGTGTGACGGCTCCCGCTGGGTCGACGACGGCCAGTGCGCGGCCGATAGCGTGTGTGGTTACACGCTCGGGCGCCAGTCACGCTGCGTGAAGATCGTCTCAGAGTGCCGCGGTCAACGCGAAGGCAGTCTGGTTTGCGTGGGATCACTGGCCTCTGCATGCAATGAAGACCTGACGAACATCAAGGTCGTCCAGGACTGCGTCGAGCCGATAGAAACCTGTCAGGCAGGCAAGTGCGTATGCGACCACCCGTGCGGCAGCGCTTGCCCGGATCGCACGACCGACCCGCGGCATTGTGGTCAGTGCGACCACGCCTGCGCGGGAGCATGTTCGAATGGGATGTGTGAGCCGCAACGGCTTGCCACGACCGGACCCTCACCTGTGGCACTGACGCACGATGCCAATGCGTTGTATTGGACGGAGAGTGTATCGGGGACGGTGAAGAAGGTGGCGCTGACGGGCGGCGCCGCAACCACGCTCGCAACCATCCAGGGAGCGATGAAGTTGGTTGTCGGCGCTCGCGGCTTGTACGTGAATGGCGAGCTCGGGTTGTATTCGGTTCCGCTCGAGGGCGGCACCGCCACGATGCTGCTCGACCATGGCGCGGGGCAGGGTACCTACCTCGCGATCGACGGTTCCTGGCTGTACATGGCGAATCCCAGCGTGACCAAGCTCGCTGTGACGGGTGGCACGCCGACGGTGCTGGCCATGGAGCAGTTCGCACGCGCGTTCGTCTTCAGCGCAGGCTATCTGTACTGGACCGCCTCCAACGGCAGCGTCACGAAGATGAGCGCCAATGGAGGCACACTCACGACGCTGTCCAGCGGCGCGAAAGACAGTGTCAGCGAGATCGCCGTGGATGCGAAGTACGTGTACTGGTACGACGTACCGAGATCCGCGATCGTTCGGGTGCCGGTCGCCGGTGGTAGCATCAGCGATTTCGCGACCAACACCACATGCAACGGCATGATCAGCGACGGGGAGTACTTGTACTGGTCGAACAACCTCAACCCCGGCAGCCTGTTCAGGCAACCCGTCGACGGGACGACCGCGACCGTGATCGCGCGCGGAACGCCCTACGCGTTGGCCCAGGACGATGAGAACCTCTACTGGCTCGAGGCAAACTGGAACGCCGACGGCGCCGTCATGAAGCTGCCCAAGTGAGCGTGTAGTCCAAGCGCGTCACGATCAGGGTGCGAAGTACCGGGGCGGTGGGGTGTGGCCCCAACGTGGCTCGGGCTGCGCTCCGAGCTCGAAGCTCAGTCGCGCGCCGCGCTCGATCTTTTCGAACGGGAGCCAAGGCGAGTCCCACGCCTCGGCGTCGATCTCGAGGCTCTGCACGTAGGGGCGGTCGGGGCCTGCATCGCGCGCGACGATCTCGAGCCGGCGCCCGCTCGGCAGCGTGACGGCCACCCAAGGAAAGGTCGGGCTCGTCAGTGCAAAGCCGCCCACCCCCGGTACATCGGGATAAAGGCCGAGTTGGGCCCAGACGAGAAACGACGACATCGCGCCGAGGTCGTCGTTGCCCGGTAGACCGTCGGGCTGATCGCTGAAGGCGCTACTCACGATCTTGGGCAGGATGGCTTGGGTCTTCCACGGCGCGCCGAGATAGTCGTACAGCCACGGCGTGCCGAAGCTCGGCTCGTTGCCGACGTAGTAGTAAGGTCTGACTATACCGCCGTTGAGCTGGGTAAAGAGCGCATCGAGGCGCTCCATCATGGCCGCGTTTCCACCCATGGCCCGCGCGAGGCCGGGAACGTCGTGCGGAACGAAGAAGGTGTACTGCGCAGCATTGCCCTCCAGGTATGTGTGGACGCTGCTCGGATCGAAGCCGGGCATCCACTCACCACTACGCAGCCGCGGCTGGATGTAGCCGGTCTGCGGGTTGTACAGGTTGCGCCAGTTGCGAGCGCGCGCGAGGAAGCGGTCCGAGCTGGGCCGATCGCCTTGGTCCTGCGCGAAACGCGCGATGGCGAAGTCGGCGACTGTGTACTCGAGTGTCGTGGAGGTCGGCCCCAACAGCGCATCGGACGTCTCTGCAGGCAGGTAGCCGAGCTGGTTGTAGTCGCTGAGTCCGGGCCGGACTTCGTAGCCGTGGCAGCGCAACCCTGGCAGCGACGCTCCTTGTTGCATGAGTGCGAGGGCAGCCTTGGCATCGAACCCGCGCACCCCGAATGCCCAGGCATTGGCGATCAGGAGCGCACCAGGGTCACCCGCCATCACGCCGGTCTCCGAGTTGGCCAACGTCCAACGCGGCAAGCCGCCGCATTGCTGCGCGTCGACCACGAGGGAACGCACGATATCCGTGGCTTCCTGCGGCGCGATCAGCGCGAGCAGTTGGATCCACGAGCGATAGACGTCCCAGCCGGAGTAGTTCGCGTATTGCGTATAACCCCTCGCCGTGTGGACCTGCCCGTCGAAGCCTGCGTACTCACCGTTCACGTCGGAGAACACGTTGGGATGCAGCAACGTGTGGTAGAGCGCGGTGTAGAACGTTCGCAGCGCTTGCGGCGTGCCGCCGCGTACCTCGATCCTTCCGAGCGCTCGGTTCCAGGCGCTCCGCGCATTCGCGCGCACCTTGTCGAAGCTCGCCTCGGCCAGCGCAGCTTCCAAATTCTCACGCGCGTTTTTCGGGCTCACGTACGAGATGGCGATCACCACGCCGACGGTCGCGCTGTGCTCGGTATCGAACCGCAGGTAGACCCCGGCACCAGCTCCCTCCCGGCTGCTTGCTCCTGGTTGCCAGGTGTCGGCGTGGTATGCGTCCGTCTCCACGAAGTCGTGGTCGAAGGCAGCTGCCAAGTGCACACGGTAGCTGGACTCGCGTCCGCAGAAGCTCGAGCTCGAGAGCGTCGCGACTACCGTGTTGGACGTATCGGCCTCGAGCTTGCCATCGGTGACGAGCGAGCTGTCGGCGACCGATTTGGCAGCTTCGATCAGCAAACCTGCGGGAGCTCCCTTCGGATACGTGATGCGCGCTCGCGCGGCTCGAGCTTCGGCGGTCAACTCGACCTCGATGCCTGAGGCCAGCCGCACGGCGTAGAAGCCGGGACTGGCGTGCTCGTCCGCGTGAGAGAAGCCTGCGGCATACGTCCCGCGGTCGAGCGCGGGTGAACGTTGCGGTACCAGCGTGGTGGGTAGGAACGGGAAGTCGAGCAGCGCCGCGCAGCCCGGACCCGAGAGATGGTTGACCGTGAAGCCCTTGATATGCGTGTCGGCGTAGAGGTAGCTGAACTCGGCCGCCGGTGCTGTGTCCGGGCTCCATTGAAGCATGCCGAACGGCACGGCTGCGCCGGGAAACACCGCGCCGCCCACGTCGCCGAACGGCGCACCTTCAACCGCGGTCGCCGCAGTGCCGATGAATGGATCGACAAAACGCGCGATGTCCGAGTCGAGCGGTGCTGCAGGCAAGACCTGAGGCGACGTGTAACCACGCGACGCGCAGCTGCTGGAGAACGCCAGTACCAGCGCGCCGATCAGGGCAGGACTCGCGTCTCGCATGGGTGTCGATGTACCTGTTCTACGCGAAGCGCGCCCCGTGTACCTCGAGCAACTCCCGCAGAACGGAACGATGGCAGCGCGCCTCGTCCTCGCAATAGCATCCCACGGAGAAGTCCGAGGTCTGCGACAGCACACAGAGCAGCTGCAACAGATGCTGCGCCTCCGGCTTCGCCATTTCACTGCGATACTGGCGCACGAACTTCTTCCACTCGGCCTCGCCCTCCGCCGCGCGTGCGGCCTTCACCAGCGCTTCACTCGGTGCCAGCTCCGGCAGCCACACGTCGTAGAAGTCTCGCTTCGCCCAGTCTTGCTTGGGCACACCGCGCGGTGGTCGCCGGACTGTCCCTATGCGCGTGCCTTCGTCGCGAGCGCGCGGTGATCCCAGTCGGACGACGCGAAGGGTCATGCCTGCATGCTACCACATGGTGCCGATCACCATACTTGCGCTAGCGACGCGGACGATGCACAAACATGCTCTATTCCGGAGGCTGTATGTTCGCTAAGCATTTGTCAGTGCTGACTTTTGCAACGTTAGCAGCATGCGCAGGTTCCCACCACGAAACGGCGCCGCACTGGAGCTACCAGGGCAACACGGGCCCTGCACACTGGGCTGAGCTCGACCCGAGTTTCAGCGCGTGCGAGGGCACGGCGCAGACGCCGATCGACTTTCCGAGCGGTGTGACACCCGGACTCGTCCCGGGCTTGCGTTTCACCTATCGCCCTTCCGCGCTCACCATCCTGAACAACGGGCATACAGTCCAGGCCAACTACGACCAGGGCAGCAAGCTGGAGCTGGACGGAGTCAGCTACGAGCTGGCCCAACTGCATTTCCACGCGCATAGCGAACATACCGTCGCGAACCAGTCGTACCCACTCGAGATGCACCTGGTGCACAAGAGCGCGGAAGGAAAGCTCGCCGTGCTCGCGGTGTTCATCCAGCCGGGGGTGGAGAATGCCGCGCTGGCGGGGTTGTTCTCGCATATGCCCAAGACCGAGCACGAGGCTGCACCGGTCGCAGGCGTCTCGATCGATGCGTCCAAGTTGCTGCCCAGTCATCTCTGGGCCTTTCGCTACCGCGGGTCGCTCACCACTCCGCCGTGTACCGAGGGCGTGGAGTGGACAGTCTTCTCCGAGGCCATCACGGCTTCGAGCGCTCAGATCCAGGCTTACACATCCATCTACCCCGACGACTATCGGCCCACGCAGCCGCAGCACGAGCGGGCGATCGCCGGGGCTCATTTCAGCTACGAGGGCGAGCAGGGTCCCGCGCATTGGGGCGACGAGGCTCCCGGCTGGGGTTTGTGCTCAACTGGCAAGCAGCAGTCGCCGATCGACATTCCGCTGAATGCCAAGGCGGTCGTACCCGCGGACGTTCAGATCCACTACGTGCCGGCGCCGCTCAGCATCGTGAACAACGGGCACACGGTCGAAGTGGAGTACCCGAGCGGCAGCGAGATCGATCTCGCCGGCACCAAGTACGCGCTCGTGCAGTTTCACTTTCACGCACGCAGCGAGCACGCGATCGGCGGCAAGACGTATCCGCTCGAGCTGCACCTGGTGCACAAGAGCGCGGACGGGGCGCTGGCCGTCGTCGGGGTGCTGATCGAGGAGGGCGCGGCGAATGCGACGCTCGAGCCGGTGTTCAACAGCATGCCGGCCAGCGCCGGTCCCGAGCAACACGTCGCGGGCGCGACGATCGACGCCGCCAAGCTCCTGCCTCCGACGCTGAGCATGTATCGCTACGAGGGGTCGCTGACCACGCCGCCATGCTCGGAGCACGTGAAGTGGCATGTGCTGGCGACGCCGATCCAGGCATCGGCCGCGCAGATCGCACACTTCACGCACATCTACCAGACCGACGCGCGGCCTACACAACCGCTCGGCGAGCGCGCCGTCCAGTAGACATCACCAGGGGCCCCAGATCGCCAGCGTCAGGCCCGGCTCCTGGATGTTTACGAACAGCGTCTGGCCGCTCGGCGAGAAGGTCGCACCGGCGAACTCCACGTCGTTCAGCACGTTGAGCGCAAAGGGGAAGGTAGTTCCGTCCTCGGTGATGCCGACCAACCAGTTGTCTTCCTCGCCGTCCGTGCACGCGAGCGCGTAGCCGTGGGGGCTGGCGGTGATGTTGTCCGGGCCGTCGAACTTGCTGCCGTGGGGGAACAGCGCGACCAGCTCTATCTGTTCGCGTCGCGGGTCGTAGCGCCAGATCTGTCCGCTGTGCGCCGCCGCTGTGATGTCCTCGGGGTCTTCCGCGTCCGGGCCATCGGCGTAGCTCGAGACGAGCCAGATGTTGCCATCGAGGCCAGTCCACACACCTTCGGCCTTCTTGATCGGCGTGGCGCCCTTCGCCTGGACCTGCTCGCGCACCTTGATGTCGTCGGTGCCGGGGTTCGCGTTCGGCACGGGTACCCACTTCACGGGCAGCACCGTTCCGGGCTGCTGCACGATCGATAGATCGGTGGTCACGTCGCGCAGCACGAGCGCGCTCAGCTTGCCGCCGGCGTGCAGGCTACCGGGCCCGCGCAGCGGACGGGAGGGCTCGAAGCGGTAGACGCAGCCGAACGGCTCGCTCGCATCCTCGGTCAGATATGCGATCCCGCGTCGATCGAACGCGACTGCCTCGTGCTCGAAGCGACCCATGCCGAGGATCGGCTCGGGGTTGCCGCCGCGCCGCGGATCCACCTCGAACACGTAGCCGTGAGGCTTCGACAGGATCTCGTCGTTCTCTTCGCAGGTCAGCCAGGTCTGCCACGGCGTGGGGCCGCCGGCGCAGTTGTTGACCGTGCCGGACAGGCTCACCCGGTGCTGCTTCAAGCGGCGATCGTGCCCGACCAACAGCGTGGTCGTGCCACCCTGGCCGTCCGGATCGTAGATCGCGCCGCGCTTCGGCTCGACCGGGATCTTGCCGTCTTCGAGCACGTCGTCGGCCTCGATCTCGTGGTTGCGCACGAGCCAGCTGCCGTCGATACCCGCAGAGAACGCAGCCATTCCATCGTGATTCGCCGGCACGATCCCGCGGCCGCTCAGAGCGTCACCGGCGCGCGAGAAGATGCGGTACTGAAAGCCCTGCGGTAGCTCGATCACGCCTTCCGGATCCGGCACCAGGTCTCCGTAACCCCGGAAAGGCCTGCCCCCACGTGCGCGTGCAGGCGACGCAGAGCCGATCACGCGGGCCATCGAGCCCGTCGCGACCAATGCAGTGACCCCTGACATGAACGATCTTCGATGAAAGCGCATGGCGCACGATAAACATTCGTGCGAGGCAGCTATGTGACGGGCGCGCGACAGTGTCAGTGATCCAGCTGACAATACTGACAGCACGATCAACTGGCGAGACGCTCGCGTCGCGACAGCCGATCGTTCAAGACCTCGTCCTCCGGACCGATGCGCAGCCTTGCGTCCGTGCGGAAGAGCTGGCGCAACGCATCGAGCTTCTCGTCCGGCGTGCGCGTCAGCCCTGCGAGTCGATCGAAGAATGTCAGCTGTTCTGTCGACAGCTCCCCTCGCACCATTCCGCCCCAAACATCCCAGGGCAGCACCTCGATGCCGTTGAGGGCTGCAGCATCTTTGATCATGTTGGCGGCGATGAACCACAGTCCGCTGAGGTTCACGGGCGAGAAGCGAAACACGTGGGGATCGCGCCGGCCCGAGCGAGCTTGTTGCCATGCGTCGTACGCGATCACGAAGCGGTCGCGAGGCACGTCCAGTGGGTCGAAGTCGATGTTCATCAGCTTGCGCAGCACGTCGTCCAGCTGGGCGTCGACCAGCACCCAGCGATCCTGGGACGCGTTCCAGTACTCGCACACCCAGTGGTCCTCGAAGCCGCCTGGCGTGAAGTAGCCGCCGAACCCCACGCGCGCCCGCGCCGGAACGCCCTGGTGACGGAGCGCCGCCATCAGCAGCAGGGTGAAGTGCCGGCACACGCCGCAGAAGCGTTGCTCGGGGGGGCGCGCAGCCGTGAGCGGCCGCGCGTCGTGCTGGAGCACCGCCCCCAACATGCCTTCCAGCGTCCGCAGCTGGCTCTCCAGCTTGCGTTCCTCGGAGAATTGCACGCCGTAGTGCTCCGTCAGGTACTCGTGGATGACCAGGCCCTGAACTGCTCGGGTCAGCGCAGGCAGCTCGCGCGGCAGGGCGTCGAGCAGCTTGGCATGCTTGCCGGCACCAGTGAGCGGCCCCGGTCTCGTGTAGATTCGATCGGGTGTCATGGTGTTCCTCCTTTGTTAGGTAGCGTCGATCGGTAGACACAACTGACAACTGAAGCGCGCGGTCTCGACATCCAGCCCGAACGCTTCGTCGTACAACTCGAGGGCCGGGCGGTCGTCCAGCTCGTAGCGGCTGCGCGGCAGCCAGTCCGCCAGCATCCACATCCAGCTGGCGTGGATCTCGGTCGCGCGGCCCTCGAAGCGCGCGCAGGCGTAGCGGCCGCCCTGGACCAGCTGCACGCCGATCGCGGGGCCGTCCGGAGTGAAGCTGTCGTCGATCTCGACGCACACGTCGTAGCGGCAGCGGTCGGGCGCCGTCAGGTCCGGGCTGTCGTGGCAGATGCCGAACATGCGGCGCCGCGGAGGGAGCAGGTCGCGCGCGGAACAAAAGGCCCCGAAGCGTTGCCAGGTGCGCGTGATGCCCGACGAGCCGTACGCACCGACGTAGCGCAGGTACGCGACGCGCGTGGCAGGCAACGTTCTGAGCTCGATCGACATGGCGTCCTCGGATCGGACCGCGCTGACAGGTTGCGGCCAGACACTCGGATCCTGACGAAACGCGGACCACGCTGCTTGATGGTCCTTGCGATCTGCTTGATGAATCTTGCTGAGCTCGAGCTTGCGGCGCTCGGCCCAGTCGCCGGCTGCGCCGCGCCGCCACGCAGTCGGAGTCACGCCGAAATGCGCGCGGAACGCCCGCGTGAAGACTTCGGCGGACTGGAAGCCGACCTCGAGCGCGATGCGCAGCACCGGCGCCGCTGGGCTGGCCCCCAGGCGGAGCGCCGCGGTCTCGAGCCTGCGCCGCCTCACCCAATTGCCGGGTGTTTCTCCCGTAATGGCCTGGAACAAGCGGTGAAAGTGCCAGTCCGAGATGTGCGCGATGCCGGCCAACGTCGAAAGATCGAGCCGCTCGGCAAGATGCGCATCGATGTAATCGACCACACGATTGATCCGCATCACGTACGAGGCATCCGGCACCCGCGCAGTGTAGCCTTCCCATGCGGACTGGATGGGAGGGATCCATGGCACGCACGATTCTGGTGACGGGCGCGACCGACGGCCTGGGCCGAGGGGTGGCATTGGCGCTGGCACGTCGCGGTGACACCGTGCTGATTCATGGCCGCGACGAACGCCGCATCGCGCGTACGCTCGACGAGCTCAAGCATGCTGCACCGCGGGCCGAGCTGCGGAGTTACCGCGCCGACTTCGCGGAGCTCGCGCAGGTACGAGAGCTCGCGCGGCAGATCCTCGGGCGCGAGACGCAGCTGGACGTGCTGATCAACAACGCGGGTATCGGCACGCAGGTGCCGGGCGGCCCACTGCGTCAGGTCAGTCACGAGGGCTACGAGCTGCGCCTCGCGGTCAACTACCTGGCGCCGTTCCTGCTGACTCGGCTGCTGCTGCCGCTGATCGAGCGCTCGGCGCCCGCGCGCATCGTCAACATCAGCTCGCTCGGTCAGCAGGCGATCGACTTCGACGACCCGATGCTCGAGCGCGGCTACAGCGGGGTGCGCGCGTATTGCCAGAGCAAGCTCGCGCAGATCCTGTTCACGATCGATCTCGCCGAGCCGCTCGGGTCGCGCAACGTCAGCGTCCTGGCGCTGCATCCGGCCACGTACATGCCGACCAAGATCGTCGCCTCGCCCGTCAGCTCGCTCGAAGAGGGTATCGCGGCCACCGTACGCCTCGCGGCGGAGCCGGACCTTGCAGCCGTCAGCGGCAAGTTCTTCGACGGTCCGCACGAACGTCGCGCCGATGCTCAGGCCTACGATCCCGAGGCTCGTCGCAAGCTGCGAGTGCTGTCCGAAAAGCTCACCGGTCTCTCGCCCCTTGCTGGTTAGCTCGAATGTGATCGCGTTCACTCCCGGCCCGACGCCGCGCGTGACATCACCTGGAAACTCACCTGGCTTGACAAGCCGGCCTGGGTAGGGCGACATGCCTGCGACTTGGTCTAAAAGAGGGACAGTGCGAGCACTACGTTCATCGACTTGGTTTTGCGCTTTGTTCGTCTGCAGCATTCTCGGCAGCGCCGCGGCCCAGGGGCCGGCGCCCAACCCCGCAACTCAGGGCGATCCACCCGGATATCGCGAGCTGGTCGAGGAGGCCGTCGCGGAGCACAGCGCGGGACACTTCGGCGAGGCGCGCGCCCTGTTCACGCGTGCGCACAACCTGTACCCCAACGCGCGCACGCTCAAGGGGCTGGGCATGGCGGAGTTCGAGCTGCGCAACTACCGCGAGAGCGCGCAGTACCTCGAGGCTTCGCTGGCATCCACGGTCAAGCCGCTCACGCCCGCGTTGAAGGCCGAGGCCGAGCAGCTGCTGGCACGCGCGCGCGGGTTTCTGGGCAAGGTGCGCGTGATGGTCAGCCCGGCGAACACGCAGATCACCGTCGACGGCGCGGTCGCACCCTTCGCGTCGGATGGCTCGGTGATGCTGGCCGCGGGCGATCACACGATCGAGGCCATCTCGGCCGGCTACGAGCCGCAGCACCAGACGATCAAGATCAACGGCGGTGACGATCAAGTGATCACCTTTCAGTTGACGCCGATGGCCGGGGTGAGCGAAGGGCCGCCGCCAACAGCTGCAGCCGCGGTGGTCGCTACGGCTGAGACCCAACCCGTGCCGGCGGATTCGACTCCAGGCAAGCCTCGCGGCTTCCGGCTGTACCTCGGCGGGTTATTGGGCTTCGCCGGCAATCAAGCCTGGACGTTCGAAGCCGAGCAAGGCGGCGCGACCGGCTCGGTGGACGCCTCTACCGGCCAGAAATTGGCCTACGGCATCAACCTCGGCGCGACGTTCTTCGCCGTCCCATTCTTCGATCTGGGCGCCGAGGTTCGCTTCGCCTGGGCCAAGGCTGGAGAGTTCGACGACCAAATCCCTGCCCTGGAAGGGGAGAGCCCGGACACCGGGCGGACGATGCTGGTCGACATCGACGTCAAACCGCGCGTGCGGCTCGACCTGATGCACGGTCGCCTCGAGCTCTACGTCGCCTTGCCGGTGGGCCTCACGATTCCCTCGCGACCCGACGAGGAGGATCTCGATACCTCACTCGGCTGGAACCTGGGCGTGGGACCGGGGCTCAACTACTTCCTGTCCAGCCACGTGGGGCTGAACCTGGAGCTCATGTTCCTGTTCCACAGCTACTCGGCAGACGGAGCCGTCGAGGCCGACGATGGCTCGACCATCAACGCAAAAATCAGCCTGTTCACCTGGCAGCCCACGTTGCTCGTGAACTTGGTCGTCGCGCCCTAGTAACCAATGATGGTGCGGCGCGCCCGCATGGTGAGTTTGGCTAGCTTGATACACGCGCAGTGTGTTGTGAAGCTCCCCGCGGCGCTTACCTCTTTCGGATGCCGATCGCCGAAGGCACGACGGATCACGAGCTCGCACGCGCGCTGCTCGAGAGCAGCTCGCTGCGCATCGCCCTGTTCGACCGTGGCGGGCATCTGACGGCAGCTTCTAGCGGCGGCTTCTTCGACCGGTTCGAGGCGCGGCCTGGCTTCGTCGAGGCCCTACGAGCTGGATTGGCTGGCCGTGAGACGTGTCTGACATGCCAGTTCGGCGATACGACCTACGCCACGACATTCTTGCCACGCCGCACGTCGTCAGGAGCCATGACCGGCGTGCTCGTGGTTGCGAACGTTGCCGCCGAAAGCTCGGCCGCGGCGCGCGCGCTGGCCGAAGTGCAGGCGCGCGAACGTCGCATCTTCCACTCCAACATGGTGCCCATGTTGTACTGGGACGAGAACGGGGCGATCAGCGACGCGAATGAACGCTTCCTGGGCATGACGGGCTACACGCGTGAAGAACTCGCCCAGGGCCACGTGAGCTGGCAGGACTTGACGCCGCCCGAGCAGCTGCACCTCGATCGACGCGCGCTCGAGGAAATCCGCGAACAAGGCAGCTGCACGCCCTTCGAGAAGCAGTACGTGTGCAAAGACGGCCGCCGGATCGATGTCCTGGTGGGAGGAGCCGCGTGGGTGCCCGGTGGGTCTTCAGGCGTCGCGTTCGTGGTCGACATCACGGAGCGCAAACGCGAGGATCGCGCGCTGCGCGAGGCAGAAGAGCGATTGCGGCGCGTCGTCGACGCTGCACCGCTCGTGCTCTGGACGGTCGACGCACAGGCGACGATCACGCTGACGATGGGTCACGGCTTGCACGGGCTCGGGCTGAAGGCAGGCGATCTCGTCGGTATGTCGGCGTTCGAAGCGTACCCGGATACCCCGGACATCGAACGAGCGATCCGCCGCTGCTTGCAAGGCGAAGAGCTCTCGGTCGAGGTGGATGTCCAGGGCCGCAGGTTCGACAACTTGTACGTGCCGCTGCGCGATCCCGACGGAAGCGTTACGGGTGTGCTCGGCGTCGGCATCGATCTGACCGAGCGGAGACGCGCCGAAGCCGAGCGCGAGCGGCTGCAGGCGCAGCTGCTTCAAGCCCAGAAGCTCGAAAGCCTGGGGTTGCTCGCGGGGGGCATCGCGCACGACTTCAACAACCTGCTCACGCCGATCCTGGGCGGCGCGTCCGCGGCGTTGCTCGAGCTGCCGCAGCCGAGCGCGCTGCGCCAGGATCTCGAGTTGATCGTGTCCGCGGCTCAGCGTGCCGCCGCGCTGACGCGACAGATGCTCGCGTATTCGGGCAAGGCACAGCTGCAGACTCGGGTGCTCGATCTCTCCACGCACGTGCGAGAGATCTCGACGTTGATTCAAGCCTCGGTGCCGAAGAAGGTCGAGCTGCGGCTCGACCTGCCCGGCGGGCTGCCGTGCGTCCAGGGCGACGTCAGTCAGCTCCAACAGATCGTGATGAACCTGGTGATCAACGCGGCCGAGGCGATCGGGCCGCGCGACGGAACCGTGTTCGTGACGACATCGCAGCAGCGGTTGGCGGCGGCGGACGCGGCGACGCTGTACTGCCCCGACGGCCTCGTGCCAGGACAGTACGTCTCACTCGAGGTACGAGATACCGGCCACGGCATGGACGCCGCCACGCAAGCGAAGATCTTCGATCCTTTTTTCACCACCAAGTTCACCGGCCGCGGCCTGGGGCTGGCAGCCGTGCTCGGTATCGTGCGTACCCACCGCGGCGCGATCAGCGTCGAATCGACCCCCGGTCGAGGCACGTCGATCCGGGTGTTCTTTCCAACCACGGAGCGGCACGAAGCCGCGTCGGTTCGGCCGAGGCCGAGTAGCTACCGTGGTCGAGGTCGCGTGCTGGTGATCGACGACGACCCTGGAGTACGCAGCATCGCGCGTCGCATGCTCGAGGCGTTCGGCTTCACGGTGTTCGAGGCTGCCGATGGCGAGAGCGGTGCCGCTGCGTTCGTCGAGCACGCCGGGCGCTGCGCGCTGGTACTGCTCGACATGACCATGCCGAAGATGAACGGTGAAGAGACGCTGCGCGCGATCCGGCGTGTTCGCGGCGACGTGCCGGTGCTGCTCATGAGCGGCTACAACGAGCTCGAAGCGTCGCAACGCTTCGCGAGCGGTGGCCTCGCTGGCTTTCTCGAGAAACCGTTCACCGCGGACGACCTCGCGCAGAAGGTGCAGTCCGCGCTCGGCGCTCGCGATCATTGAGGTTCAACGCAGGATCTTCAAGCGCCGCGGACCCTCGGTGTCCGGCGCCTTCTCGCCGGCGCGCTCGAACGCATCCCGCGCGATGCGCGTGGAGAGCGCCTCGGCGAGCGCGGCGAAGGCCTGGGCGCTGGCGTGCGTCGGCATGGCGTGCACGATCGGCGTGCCGTCGTCGCCCCACTGCCGCACGAGCGGATCGAGCGGGATCTGTCCCAGCAACGGTGCCTCGGCGAAGTCGGCGATCTTCTGGCCGCCACCCTCACCGAAGATCGCGTGGCGCTGGCCGCTGGGATCGACGAAGTAGCTCATGTTCTCGATCACGCCGAGGATCGGCGTGTTGAGCTTCTTGCACATCGACACCGACTTGTAGACGTCCTGCAGCGCGATCTCCTGCGGCGTGGTCACGATCACCGCGCCGGTGGACTTCAAGCGCTGGGCGAGCGAGAGCGCGACGTCGCCGGTTCCGGGCGGCAGATCGAGCACCAGGTAGTCGAGCTCGCCCCAGCTGACGTCGGCCAGGAACTGGTTGAGCGCGCCTTGCACCATCGGACCGCGCCAGATGATCGCGTCCTTGTTGCTCTCGATCAGAAACCCGATGCTCATCAGCTTCATGCCGAAGCGCTCGAGCGGCTCGATCTTCTTGCCGTCGGTCGACCGCGGGTGGCCGGAGACCCCGAGCATGGTGGGCACCGAAGGGCCGTAGATATCCGCATCGAGCAGTCCGACGCGCGCGCCGGCGCGGTGCAGCGCCAGGGCCAGGTTCGCGGCACAGGTGCTCTTGCCGACGCCGCCCTTGCCGCTCATCACCAGCACCACGTTGCGCACCTCGGGCACCGGGTCGTCCGCGTTGGTGCGGCGCATCGGAGCCTCGATGCGGAAGCGCACGTCTGCGCGCGTCGCGCCGGCCTGCCCGAGCACGCGCTCCAGCTCGGCGACCAGCGCTCGCTGCTTGGCCTCGGACACGGCGTGCATGGTGACCTGTAGCGACACCACGCCGTCGCGCAGCTCGATCTCCGACAACAGCCCCAGCTGGAGCATGGGCTTGCCGTAGATCGGATCGAGCACCTCGCGCAGTGCGGACTGGATGCTTTCGAGGCTGAGCTCGGTCATGGGAGGTCGCGGGGGGCAAAAACCGGCATGAGCGTCGCATTCCTAGGCTTCGTAGTCGCCCCCGTCAAGGACAGCATGTGGGGGCTAAGTTTGCTCCGCGGCATGCTCTGGGTATTCTGGCGCCCGTGCTTCGCTCGGCTTCTCTGGCGCGCATCCGGACGCCCGCGCTGATTTTCGCAGTCTGCGCGGCGGTGTACGTGGCCACGCTCGGGCAGCGCGCGCTCGGCCCGTCCGATAACTCGCACTTCGTCCACCTGGCGCGGAGCTTTCTGGCGGGCCAGGCCTCGGTCATCGGCGATCGGCCGCCGGGCAACAACGACTGGGCGTACTACGCGGGCAAGTGGTACGTGTCCTTTCCTGCCTTTCCAGCCGTGGTCATCCTGCCCGCGGTGCTGATCTGGGCGGAGCACACGCGCGACCCCTTGTTCTGGGCGATCGTGGCCGGGCTGGGTCCGGCGCTGCTCTACTCGCTGCTGCGCCGCCTGCGTGAGCTGGGCCAGAGCCAACGCACGCCACGCGAGGATCTCGCGCTGACGGCGCTGTTCGCGTTCGGCAGCGCCTTCTTCTACGTGGCCGTGCAGGGCAGCGTCTGGTTCGCCGCACACGTGGTGGCCGTGCCGCTGATCGCGCTGTACGTGCTGTTCGCGCTGCGCGGCAGCCATCCGCTGCTGGCTGGCTGCATGCTCGGTCTCCTGTTCTGGACGCGCCCCAGCACGATGTGCCTGTGCGTGCTGTTCGCGATCGAGTCGCTCGACGCCACGCGGCGCGAAGGCGAGGCGAATTGGTTGCGCTCGATCGACGTGCGGCGCGTGTTGCCCCGCTGGCTGTGGTTCGCGCTGCCGATCTTGATCGCAGGCGGTCTCGCCATGTGGTTCAACGCGGCGCGCTTCGACGACCCGTTCGAGTTCGGTCACACCCACCTGCGCATCCGCTGGAAGGCGCGCATCGATAAGTGGGGCCTCACGAACTATCACTACCTGGCCAAGAACCTGGCAGTGTTCCTGGCGGCGCTGCCCTGGATCTCGAGCGTCAGCCCGTACCTGAAGATCAGCCGGCACGGCCTCGCGCTGTGGTTCACCACGCCGCACTACCTGGGCGTGCTGTGGCCGAAGCGCGTGAGCGTGACGTACGTCGCGCTGGCGATCAGCGCCGGAGCCGTGGCGCTGCTCGACTTGTGTTACCAGAACAGCGGCTGGATCCAGTTCGGCTATCGCTTCAGCCTCGACTATGCCGTGCTGCTGGTCGCGATGCTGGCGATCGGTGGGCGCAAGCAGGGGGCGTGGTGGTACGTGCTGCTGGTGTTCGCGATCGCGGTCAACCTGTTCGGGGCGATCACCTTCGATCGCATGTGGCAGTTCTACGATAGCGATGCCACGCAGCAGGTGATCTTTCAGCCCGACTGAGTGCGTTCGATCAGCGCGAACGCCCGCTCGAGGCGCGCGGCGCCGCGCAGCCAGTGCCAGGCGTAGCCGGCGGCGCTGAGCTTCGTCACGAACTGCTCGGTCATCCAGCTGCGGATCGTCTCGCCGTCGCGGATGCCATCTTGCGTGAACGGCACGTCGTCCGGGTGGGTGAGCAGGTAGAGCCGGCGAGCCAGCGGCGGTGCCAGCGCGTCGACCTCCTTCGAGTACTGGCCGCAGTAGCGCGCGTGCCAGATGCCGGTCGCGAAGGCGTCGGTGTCGCAGATCAACACGCCGCCGCCGCTGACAGCTGCAGCGTCTTCGCGTCGGTTTTGCTCGGCGGCGATCTTCACGAAGTCGTCGCTGGTCCAGACCAGCTGCTCCATGCCGGGCGCCGGCTGTGCCTGCAGCTGTGCGCTGCCGCGGGCGCGCGCCAGCTTGTACAGCGTGTACTCGCGGCCGTACTCGGCCACCCAGGGCGCGCCGGTGGCGAGGCGCCGGGCGAGGGTCGTCTTGCCGGTGGACTCTGCGCCGACCAGGATCACGCGCAGCGTCAGATCGCGGCGCACGCAAGGCGCGAGAAACTCCCAGTTCGCCCGCGGATCCGCGCGAAGTGCACTGCCCGAGATCGGCACGAGCTCGCGGTTCGGATCCACGGCCACGTGGCGCGCGTTCAGCCGGCGCCCCAGCTCCGGACCGTAGGCCTCCGAGGTGAACACGCAGTCGATCGGCTCGGTGGTGAGCTCGCGCGTGGCTTCTCGCATCAGCTCGACGTGGGCTCGCCAGATCGCGTCGTCCTGGTAGTCGATCACCACGTCGTCGACGATCCCGGTCACGGTCACGTTCGCATCGCCCGCGTGGATCTCGCGCAACCATCCCACGCGCTGCGCCAGCGGCAGGTGCTCGGTGCTCGCGGCCATCACCACCACGCTCACGCGCTCGCAGAGCGAGGCGGCCGTGCGAACCAGCAGCTCGTGGCCGGCGTGCGGCGGATAGAACTTGCCGATCACCAGCCCGTGTCGCGGCTTCACGCGTGGCTCTCCGCGTGTCGCCACTCCGCGAGGCCTCGCAGGCAGATCAGCCCGAAGATCGCGTAGAGCAGGGCGGTCGGGTACAGCTGGCGACTGAGGTACAGAGGTACGCTGATCACGTCCACCAAGATCCACACGTACCACGACTCCAGCAACTTCTGCGCCTGGCCGTAGGTCGCGGCCAAGCTCAGCGTCAGCACACTCGCATCCCACAGCGGCGCCGGCGAGTCGGTGTGCAGCGCGAGCCAGCTGGCCAGCGCTGCCGTCGCCAGCGCAGTGAGCGCACCCAACCAGGCCCACTCGGCGCGCGTGCTGCGGCGTACGCGCAGCGTGGAGGCACCCCTCGCGCGGCCCGCGCTCCACATCCACCAGCCGTACATGCCCAGCGCGAAGAACAACGCCTGCAAGACGGCATCGGCGTAGAGCTTCGCCGCCGCGAACAACACACACCAGAACGTATTGTTGGCGAGACCGAGCGGCCAGTTCAGCACATGCTGGCGTGCTACCAGCCACACACAGATGGCGCCGGTTACATCGCCCAGCGCCTCCGCCCAGCTCACCGGCACCGCCCAGAGCTCGAACGCGGGCGCGTTCAGCCAGGTGATGATGGTCATGCCTTAGTCCTGCGCCCAGATGATTTTAGCCGAGTCTCGCTTGTTCCGGACGCACATGGCTGCGTTGCTCCTCCTCAAATAGTCCCCGCTATTCCTCGTCGTCGCGCCTTGCCCTGCGCGCCCGGCCCTGCACGATACTCGACCAAAATCATCCGGGCGCAGGACGAGTGTGCAAGATGGCCGAGGGCGGTCAATACTGGGGTGTGCGATCGACCGCAGTTCTCTTATTTGCTTGCCTGTCAGTCTCGTGCGCCAGCAACCCCCCGCCGCCCCCCACCGCGCCGCAGGGCGACGCCGGCGAACCAGTCCCGGAGTGCAGCGGCAAGCCGGGCGCGCTGCGCGGCAAGAGCACCCACAAACTGATGGCCGGCGGACGAGAGCGCAGCTTCATCTACTACGCGCCGAGCGGGCTCGACCCCGATCAGCCCACGCCGCTCGTCATCGTGGCCCACGGCTACGGGATGAACGCCGAGCAGATGTACGAGCTCACGCGCTACCCTGAGCTCGCCGAGCGCGAACAGTTTCTGGTCATCTTCCCGAACGGCCAGGACCCCAGCGCACCCTGGAACGTCGGCGACCCCGACTGCATCACGCCGACAGGTGCGCTGCCGCTCGCCGACGGCGACGATCAGGCCTTCATCGACGAGCTGCTGTCATTCGTCGATCGCGACCAGTGCCTGGACCGAAGGCACGTCTTCATGACCGGCTTCTCGATGGGCGGCTACTTCACCAACGAGGTCGGCTGCCTGCGCGACGACATCCGCGCCATCGCCCCGCACTCCAGCGGAACGCACGACCTCTCGGAATGCCCGGGCGATCGCAAACCCGCGCTCGTCTTGCACTTCGCAGGTGACGTGCTGGTCCCCTACCGCTGCGGCACCCAGACCCGCGATCGCTGGTTGAAGCGCAATGGCTGCCGGGCTGATTCACCTACGGTACGAACCGTCGAAGGCGGGCGCTGCGAGTACTACCGAGGTTGCCCGGAGGACGGGCAGGTGGCCCTCTGCTCCTTCATGAATCCTGACGGCGAGCGCACCGAGGCCAACGCCGGACACGCCTGGTCCGGAGGCTCGAAGGAAGGTGATGCCGGCGGCGCGCGCTACGCCATCCCAGAGACGCAGAGCGCGACCGAGCTCAGCTGGGAGTTCTTCAAACGCTACGCCTGGTGAGAGCGCGCGCGCCTGCGCCGCGTGCGTGCGAGCCCGAGCGCCGCTGCAACCACCAGCCATGCGGCCGCTGCGCGATTCGGCGAGCGACCCTGCGTGATCGAGCAGCCGCCGGAGTCATTGCTCGCTCCCGGGGCGGGCGCGTCCGACGCCGCGCCTGCGAGCGGCGCGGTCGTGGTCGGGTTCTGCATCATACCGACCGCCGGGCTACCACCGCGACCAGCTGCAGTGGAAGGGGTCGAGCCAGTCGCACCGGCTGCGCTGCTGGCAGGACTGCCGGCCGCCGCCTTGCTGCCCGCAGCTGCCGATGTGCCTGCTGATCCCGACGTCCCTGCGGCAGATGAGCCCGCGGCCGCAGTCGCTCCTGCGGCGCCGGTCGTTCCCCCTGCACCTGCTGCTGCCCCCGCTGCGCCGCCCGCTGTACCGCCTGCAGTCCCCGCTGCGCCCGAGCCTGCCGTCCCACCGCCCGCCATCTTGATGCAGTCCATGCCCTTGTTGTCGGCAGCGGCCATGCTGGTGCCAGGGCTGTTGGTCGCACCCTTCTTGAGCGTGATGTCGATGCAGCGGTGATAGATGTCTTCGAGCGACGTATCCATGCACGAGTCGCTCGGGCAATACGCACCGTGCACGGTGTCCTCCATGATCTGAAGGACCTGGATCGTGCAGTTCTCGCATTCGACATCGGGAAGCTTCACGGTGAACGTGTAGCTCTTGATGGAGCCCGCCATGTGGGGCTCGAGGTTGTCCCAAAGGACAGACGCACCGCCCGAGGTCGACATCACGTTGCAGTAGTCCGACTCCCCGCACTTGTCGTTCGCATCGAATGGACAGCGGCGCGCGGGGTCGATCGGCTTGATCGACTTCGGCTCCACGAACGCATCGTCCCCATCGTCGTCGAACGCGATGCGGAAGTAGCTCGGGTGCGGGATCGCCTCGTCGACCGTCAGCGTGATCGTCGCGCCCGGTTCGAACGTATACGTCGGACCATCACCGCGCTTGCCGTCGCACGGGAAGTTCTTCTGATCGCCGCCGCGACTCTTGAGCGCGCCGGACATGTTGATATGGGCGTGCGCCGGAACGGCAGAGAATGTGACTGCGGCGAGCGCGAAGGCTGCCGCGAGCGCGGTGGACGTCGATTGTTCCATAAACTCGCGCCCAAACTAGATTGTGCGCAATGCAAATGTCAATCGTTCGGGCGCGAAAACCCGGCAGCTGCGCAATCCAACGGACCGCTGACCGATTCGGCTAAGATCGCGATTTTCGCCGGCGAATTAGCGCCACGACGCCCGCTGCGCAGAGCCCCGCGAGCGCAAACCAGGCCGTGCCGCCCGGAGCGGCCAGCGCCGCGCAACCGCTGGACCCGCGTTCCAGCGGATCGCGCGGGTGCGAGGCCTTGACGTCGAGTGCGGTGACAGTTTCGGCCACGAGTGCGGGCAGGTCTCCGGCTGCTGCGGGCTTGCCTCGCAGAGCCATGTTCGGGGCGCTTTGAGTTCCCGACGGGGTCTTGTCGTCCGGTGGTCCGCCCCAGCTTCCGCGTTGCGGATTTCTACACAGCATCACGCCGTCCCACGCGTGCAGGATCACGTAGCGACCCTGGAAGTTGTCGACTCCCTGTTGCTGGGTCTCGAGCTTCTGGCTGAGCTCGCCCTTTTCATCCGGGATGCCGCGCCCGCCGACGATCGGTGGCGCGGCTTTGAAGATGAGGTCTTCGCCCAGGCTTTCCTTCGTGTAGCGCGCGTGCAGGCGCGTCAGCGTGAAGCCGTAGGCAATGCTGCCTGGACCTTGGGTGTCGGACGACAGGACATCTTCGCCCAGGGTCGCGAGCTCGGAGGGGCCGAGCGGTGGGGTGGGGCAGGGGTCGCAGCTGGCTGCGCTCCAGGCATATTCGGTTACGACCGCGCCCGGATTTTTCTGGAGCGTGCGCGCGAACAGCGCTTCGTAGAAGGACGCGAATGAGTTGCGCACGTCGTCCTGCACGCGGATGTTGGTCGGGATGGTCGCGTTGAGATAGTTCGCCAGCTCGTAGCGCTGTTGGGCCAGGATGTTGATAATCAGATCCTGTTTGCCCTGACTGTTCAAGAGGCCGAGTCGCACGGGCAGCGAGAACTCCGGCGTGTCGTAGTGAAAGCGCAGCGGTGACAGCGCTGCCTGGCCGTTCTCGAACGTGACTCTCGCTGGATCGACCTTGGCCACGAAGAACTTCATCCCGCCCGCGATGTACGGCGCGAGGATCGGCGCGGCGCCCTGCGGGATGTTGTAGTCGTTGGCTCGCAGCCACCCGTCGAGCGCGGAGCTGTCGTCCGCGCTGAGGATCACCACGTCGTATTCGCCGACCGCGAACTGCGCCTCGACCTTGACGTGAGAGGATTCCGCCCCCGGCGTAGTCGCGGCGGCGCTGGTCGGCTGGAAATTGGCCCGGTCTTCGGTGAACAGCTGGCGACACGGATCCATCTCCCAGTACTCCACCAGCCGCGGTGCCCCGAGCGCGTCCACCTTCTCGAACACGGCCTTGGGCAGCACCTTCACCTGGTCCTGCTTCAGCACGCTGGGCACCGGAATCACGAGCGCGAACTTCTCGGGTGGACCCTGGTAGTTGTTCTGCATCGAGAGCACCGTCCGCGTGCCCTGGCGCATCAACACGACCATCGTCGCGTTCGCGTACAAGCTGGTATCGGCGCCCGCGACATAGAAGCCGCAGAACGCGTGTACTCGCTCGGGCATCGCCCCGAGCAGCATCGCGCACAGCAAAAGCCCGCACTGGCTGACTCGCTTCGCCATGGTCATCCTCCCCCGGTTCCACGTGCTCAAGCGAACTTCGTGCCAGCCCAAAACGCGCAGAACGAGGGGTTAGCGACCCGGTCCGACTGACGCGGATTGTGCCACGCGCGACGCCTACAGCGTGATGTGATCGGTCGGCGGCAGGCTTTCCATGCCGGGGCGCAGGATCGCGGTCTCGCAGGCCTCGGTGTTGCCGCCGTAGCCGATCGGCGCGACTTCGGACTTGGTGGTGTTGCTCAGAGCGATCAAGCGTTCGCACTTGGCGATCAGGGCGGGAGTCCCCGTGCTTCGATACCAGTGTTCGGCTGCGCGTACGCTCTCGGAGTATTCGGCGAAGCGCTTGGCCTCCCAGCAGATGTAGGCGCGGGCCTCGTGCAACATGCCTTGCAGCAGCGGGTGATCGCACTTGGCGAAGCGCGCGATCAGCCCGTTCAAGCGGGTGAGCGCCGCTGGCACGTCGCCGAGCCCGGCATCGGCGTAGGCGAGGTGGATGTCGAGCGGCAGGAACAGCGCGACGAGCTCGCGGTCCGCGTCGGTGACGTGTGCCATCGCGCGCTCGCTGAGTGCCTTGGCTTCGGCGAATTCGCCGATCTGGTTGTAGCTGCGCACGACCGAGCCGACCGTGGCTGCCCAGCCGATGTAGCTGCGCGGTGCCACCGCCGCATACTTGGCCCGCACATCGTGGAGGTAACGCTTGTCGCGCTGCGCCGCGATCAAGGCGACCTGCGCGAGCCGGCTGTAGTGTTTGAGCGAGGGCACGTTGCGGCTGATCGCCTCGAGCTGATGGACGATGCGCGTGGCGCTCACGACTTCGCCGATCGCGACCGCGTGGATCAGGATCAACGCTGCCGCTTCCCAGGTCTCGACTTGCCAGACCGAGCCCATGTGCGCGGCATGCAGCTCGACCTGGTCGCGGTGCGGCGCGGCCTTGTCGAACTCGCCGCGCGCTGCGTAGTACAGGGAGCGCAGCTGACTGGCGATCATCGCGTACAGCTTGAGGCCGGTCGCGTCGAGCGCATCGGCGCTCTCGAGCGTGGCCGAACCGTCGGCGCGAAATAGCGCGAACGCCGCGCGCGCGAAGTGGACGGCAGCGAGGTAGAGCTCGCGCGCCTCGTCGGGCAGCGTGGGGTAGTAGCGTCGATTGGAGAAGCGCCGCAGTAGCTCCTGGAACGTCTCGTACGCCGCGACGGCGTTCTCGCGCGGGATCTCGCTCAGCCCCTTGCAGAACTGATAGACGCCGACCGGCGTAGTTCGTTCCGGCAGAAACGCGAATGGTTCCAGTACATCGGCGACCTTGCTGGCGCGCACGGCGTCGAGTGAGAGGGCAGCCGTGCCGGTGAGCGCAGTGACGGCGCTGAACAGCTGCGTGAGGATCTCTTTGAACGAGAAGGGGCGCTCGCGCTTCGGTGTCAGCTTGTAGCGCACGAACGCAAACATCAGGCCGAGCATCATCCCGAGCGCGCTGCCCACGTAGCGTCTCAGGCGGCGCGCGTGCCGCAGCCCCGTGACGTCTTCGAGTACGTCCAGCGCTTCATCGCCGTATTCCTCGCCGAACGTGCGATTCTCGAAGTAGCCGGCGGTGGACAGCGCCGACAACAGCGGCAGGCGCTCGTAGCGCGTGCGCCGGTGCTTGCGGTAGACCTTGAGCGCGGTCGCGATGGGCTGGCCGACGTGGTACAGGTTCGCGAGCAGCTGCCGGAAGCGAGACGAGTTGTGCGTGGCACTCGCGATCAAGTCGGCGCCGCGCACTTCGTCGCCACCCTGGATCAAGTGGAAGCCTGCCTCGATGCGCAGCGCCAGATCTTCGCCCGCCAGCTCGGCGAAGGCTTCGCCCAGGCGGCGATGGTTGGTCTCGAGGCGTTCCTCGTCGAGGTGTCGCGCCAGGGCGGTGCACAACGCAGAGCTCGTGAAGCGATACGCACCACGATCTGCGACCAACACCTGGGATCGCACCAGCTCGTCGAGCAGGCCACGCGCGTACTGCTCGGGCTTCTCCGCGCTCGCGCACAGCAGCGAACACAGGCCGAGCGTGGGCTGTTGGCGTTGCAAGCTCAAGCACTCGGCGAGCGTGCGCGCCGCGTCGCTGAGCGAGCTCAAGCGGATCGCCAGCGCGTCGCTGAGCTCGCTCGAGAGCTCCGCGCTCGGCCGCTCGGCGGGCAATGTCCACAGGCCGCTGGCGTAGCGGATGACGCCCGTCGCGAGCAGGCGCCGGCAGATCTCGATCGCGTGCAGCGGGCTGCCGGCTGCTCGCTCGTGCAGCCACTCCGCGAAGCGCTCGACGTTCGGCGCGTCGGCGAAGATGCTGCGCATCAGCTCTACCATCTCGGAGTGCGGCAACCCGTCGAGCGCGACCGTGCGCGAGTGGCGCCGCAGCGCGATCGAGCCGATGCCCTCGGATTGTTCGAGCTTGCGCGCTTCGGTGACGACCAGCAGCACCGGGAAACGCTCGGCGAGGCTGGCCAGCGACGCCAGCAAGCCTTGGCTGGCATCGTCCGCGTTTTCGATGTTGTCGATCTCGATCAGCAACGGCCGTTGCCCGCTGAGCTCCGCGAAGAACTCGGCCAGGGGGCGCGACGTCTCCGTGACCGAGTGGCGGCCGCTATCGGCTGGGCTCGGGCTCGGCTCGACACGTTGGCCGACCGCGCTCAGCGCCGCTTGAAAGCCTCGACTCAAGTCGCGCGCGAGATCCGGCAGCAAGTCGAACGCGCGCTGGACGAGAGTCTGGGCGGTGCCCTGCAGCTTGCGCGACATGCCCGCGTCGGCAGACAGGACGGTGAGGCCGGCCAAGCGCGCCCGCAGCGCGACCTCCTCGAGCAGACGCGTGCGGCCCATGCCGGGCACCGCGTCGATCCGCACCGCCGCACCCTTGCCGCGCAACGTGCTCTCGATCAGCCCATTCAGCTCGTCGAGCAACCCCGTGCGACCCGTGAAGCGCGGGCTCGCGAAGAAGCTCTGCGCCAGGCGCGCGGTCTGCGCGCTGTTCTCGGGCTCGAGCTCGCCGATGACATCGAGGCGCGCGATCACTTCGGCCGCGCTGCTGGGCCGGGCCAGCGGATCGCGATTGAGCAACGAGAGCACCAGCGCGTCGAGCTCCGGTGGTACGTCGGTCGCGTAGGCCGAGGGCGGCTGGGGGGGGATGGACCAGGCGTCGTTCAGCTCGGACAGCTTGCGCACCGCGAAGGCGTGGCGTCCGGTCAGCAGCCAGTACGCCAGCGCGCCCAGCGAGTACAGATCGGTGCGCTGATCGAGCGGCGCACCGCTGATCGCTTCGGGCGCGATCAGCGGCGGTGTACCCACGACGTGGCCCGAGGGCCCGAATGCCGTGAGGGCTCCGAAGTCGAACAGCTTGCAGTGGCCGTCCGGTGTGACGCGCACGTTGCTCGGGCTCAGATCGCGGTGCAGCAGACGGCGTCCGTGCAGCAGCGCGAGCGAGGTGGCGATGTCGCGCAGGTACGAACACGCGCTGCGGTAGACGAGCGGGGCGGCACGACGCAGGTCCTGCCCCTCGAGCAATTCCATCGTGTAGTAGGGGCCGTCGGCGTCGACACCGTAGTCGAACACCCGGATGATGCGCGGGTGATCCAAGCTGGCGAGCACGTGGTACTCGCGCTCGAAGGCCTCGATCGCGTAGCGGCGCTTGCTGCCGCGCTGCATCACCCGCTTGAGCGCCTGCGTCTCGCCGCTGACGCGGTCGAGCACGCGATAGACCGCGCCCATACCACCCGAGGCGATCTCACTCTGGACTACATAGCGGCCCTCGCCCGGCCTAACAGGTTCGGGCTCGGCCCTCTTGGCGACGTTGTGCAGCAGAAACGGCTCTCGACAGTTACTCAGTGTAGCACCATGCACGTGCGAGAAACTCGTGGCTCGGTTCTACACGTGTATGCCGGTGTGTTGAGCGCGAGACTGCCGGCCTAGCGCTGAGCCCGGCCGGCAGCCATCAGCTGCAGGGATGGCTCACTCCGCGGGGGCGAGCTCCGGTTGCGCCGGGGCGACGTGCTGCGCGTCCCAGCGCACCAGCTTCAGATCCAACACGAAGATCGCGTACAGGACGGGCACCAGCACCAGCGTCACGAGCGTCGCCGCTGTGAGGCCGCCGATCTGGACGTAGCACAGCGGCTCCCAGAGTGGGCCGCCGTGCATCGCGAGCGGGAACAGGCCGAGCACGGTCGCGCCGACGGTCACCAGCACCGGCCGCAGGCGCAAGATGCCCGCGTCGAGCAGCGCCTCCATCAGCGGCGCACCAGCCTCGTGTTGCTCCTCGATGAAGTCGAACAGCACGATCACGTGGCTCACGATCACGCCGATCAAGCTGATGACTCCGAGGAAGGCCATGAAGCCGAAGGGTGCATCCATGACGCGCAGGCTGATCAGCGCCGCCACCGCGCCGAACGGAATGGCTGCGAACACGACCAGCGGCTTGACCGCGTTGCGGAACTGCAGCACCAGCGCGATGAAGATGGCCGCGATCGAGATCTGCAGCACGACCACCAGATCCTTGAACGACTTGTCCTGTTCCTCTTGCTCGCCGCCGATCGTGAGATCGTAGCCAGGCGGGAGCTCGGCCCGCAGCGCGTCGAGCTCGGGTTTGATCTGCGCGAGCACCTCGCTCGGCAGCGCGCCCGCGGCCGGGAAGGCGCCGATGGTGATGGTGCGAGCGTGGTTGCGCCGCAAGATCTTCGCGACCGTGCCGTCGAAGCCGAACTCCGAGATTTGCCGTAGCGGCACCTTGGCTTGCGCGTTCTGGCCCGAGTACACGTACAGGTTCTCCACGTCGGAGAGCTTCTGGCGCTCGCTCGGGCGCAGGCGTGCCACGATCGGCACCTTGTGATCGCCTTCGTAGAGGGTGCCCACGTTCGAGCCGTTGAGCGCCGCCGAGGAAGAGCGCGAGACGTCGTAGTTGGTCACGCCTGCCGCGTTGGCGCGATCGGCGTCGATGTCGAGCTTGACCGTGAAGCTGTCCGCGCCCCAGGTGTCGCGCACGCGGGTCGCGTCGGGTGCGCGGCGGATGATGTCTTCGACCCTGCTCGCAAGCTCGCGCAGCGTATCGATCTGCTCACCGGACACGCGGATCGACACCGGGATGCCGACCGCCGGGCCACTCTCGAGTTGGCGCACGTCGATGCGAGCACCCGCCACGCGACTGTCGAGCGCAGCTTGCAGCGGCGCGACCAGGTGTCGCGTCTCGTGCTTGTCGTTCAGCCGGATCACCAGCTGCGCGTAGTTGCTCTGGCGCTGCTCGGGCGCGACCGAGAACCAGAAGCGTGGGCCGCCGCCGCCCACGAACGTGGTGACCGACTTCACGCCGTATGGCGCGCCGACCTCGCGGATGATGCCGTCCACTTCGGCCGCAGTCGCTCGCGTCGCGGCGACCGGCGAATCCTCGGGCAGCCAGACGTCGACGTAGGACAGGTACGAGAGGTCCTTGGGGAAGAACGCCTGCTTCACGCCGCGCACGCCGAAGATGCCCGCGCACAGCAGCACCACCGCGCCGCCGAGCACCAGCCAGCGATGGCGAATCGCTGCGCCGACCCAGGTGTAGTAGAACCTGGCGAAGCCGCGCGTGCGCCGCTCCTGCATCGTGGGCTCGATCTGCCTGGAAGGCCGCAGCAGGTAGTAGCCGAGCAGCGGGATGAAGCTCATCGACACCAGGCGCGAGGCCACGAGCGACGCGGTGAGCACGATGGGCAGCGAGTAGATGAAGCGTCCCGAGTCGCCGCTGAGCGTCAAGAACGGCAGGTAGGCGACGATGTTGGTCAGCGTCGCGAACATGATCGCACCGGCGAGCTTCGTCGGTCCGAGCCAGGCGGCCACGGTCCCGGGCAGGCCCCGGTTCAGGTCGCGCTTGATCGCGTCGCCGGCCACGACCGGGTCGTCCACCAACAGACCGAGCGCGATGATCAACGATGCGATCGACACCTGCTGCACGTCGATGTTCAGCATGCGCATCAGCCCGAAGGTCATCGCCAGCGTGATCGGGATGCTGAGCGCCATGAGCAGCGCCGAGCGCCACTCCCAGAAGCCGACCAGCGCCACCAACACCACCAGGACGATGGCCTCGTAGAGGCTGGACATGAACAGGTCGACGTTCTCCTCGACCTGCAGCGGCTGGTCGCTCACGCTCTCGACCACCAAGTCCTCCGGCAGCAGCGAGCGCGTCTTCTGGAGCTGGGCGTGCACGGCCTTGCCGAAGTCGGCGATCTGCAGGCCCGACTTCATGGTCAGCGACAGCGTGATCGCTCGCGTGCGCTGCCACTGGCAGGAGGCGTCTTTCCAGCTGGAGTAGGCGAGGTACTGCGGCGTCTCGTAGGCGCGGGTGATGCTGACCAGGTCCCGTAAATAGACGGGGGCCCCGCTCGCGCTGCGCGTCACGATCACCGCGCCGATGTCTTGTTCATTCGCGAACTCTCCGTCGGGCGCGATCAGCACGCTCTTGCGCTGCAGATCCACCGCGCCGCCGCGAGCGACGATGTTGCGTGCGGCCAGGACCTCGTCGATCTGCGAGGGCAAGACGCCGTACGCAGACAGCTTCTCCTGCGAGTACTCGAGGTAGACCACGTCGTTCTGCACGCCCGAGCGCGTGACCTTCGCCACCTCGGGCACCGCTTGCATCGCCTTCTCCAGCCGATCGGTGAACCTGTCCAGCTCACGGTAGCTGTACTTCTCGCCGGCCACCGCGCGGAGGCGCGCCTGAGTCTCGGCGGGATCGCGGATCACCGCCAGCTGCCAGACGTCGGGGTGCACCTCGGCGACGCGCATGCGTTCGGCCAGGAACTCGCGCGCGTTTGCCAGCAGCTTGTCGTCGCTGGCGAGCGTCTGGGAGTCGATGCCGAAGAAGCCCGAGCCGAGCAGGGTGCGCACGTGGGTCGCGCCGCGCTGCTGCGCGAAGTCAGCGAGCTCCTGCCCGATGACTGCCAGCTCGCGCGCGTCGAGCGAGTGCGGGAAGCAGGCGACCAGCGTCGCGGGCTCGAATCCGCTCTCGAGCTGCACGCCGGCGCGAGCCTGGCGGATCGCGTCCGCGATCTGCGTCGCTCGCAGCTGCAGCTCCACATCGCTGGCCAAGGGGCTCGCGACCGTCAGCATCAGCGCCGAGACGTCGCCGAAGTCTTTCTTGAAGTCGAGCCATGCACCGCTGGGCAGGCCGAGCATGCTCGAGAGCTTGAGCCAGATGTCGTCGAACTCCTTGGCGGTGTCGGTGACGGTCTTGTCGAGCGTGATGGTCACGACCGCGACGCCCGCGCGCGTGGTCGACTCGAGCTTCTCGATCTTCGAGTTCTCGGCCAGCGTGCGCTCGACCGTGCGCGTCACGCGATCTTCGACATCGCGCGCTGTGGCGCCTTGCCAGGAGGCGATCGCGACTGCGGCGCGCACGGGGATGTCGGGATCCTTGCGCTTGGGCATCGTGTAGTAGCCGAACATGCCCCAGACGATCGTGCCGATCAGCAGCACCCAGGAGATGTGGCGGTTTTCGGTGAAGAAGCGCGCGGTGTTGCGCGTGTGGGCGATCATTTCGCGGTCGGATTGGTGTGCCATGACGGTTCTCCTCCAGCGCTTGAGTTCAGCGGATGACCACGGTGGGGCTGCCGTCGCGCAGCAACGAGTTGCCGATGGTGACGACGCGCTCGGCACCGTCCAATCCGCTCTCGACGCTGACCGAGTTGCCGATCACGCGACCGAGCCGCACGTCGTGCAGGCGGGCCACGGCGCGATCGCCCTCGCCATCCAGCACGAACACCGAGAACGCCTGCGGGTCGCGCGGCGAACGCAGCACCGCGCTCAGCGGGACCAATAGAGCCTCGCCGCTGGTGGCTGCATCTGGCACGTGCACGGCGACCACCGCGCCGGGGCGCAGATCGCCGTGGGTATTGGGCAGCGCCGCTTCGACCGCGAACAGCCGGCCGTTCGAGTCGGCTGCGGGCGCGATGCGCGTGACGCGCGCGCCGAGCAACTTGTCCGGCGCCTTGGCTTCACCCTCGGCGCCCACGAAGACCTGCAACGGGCTGCCGAGCCGCAGCTGCTCGACCAGACTTTGCGGTGCACCGAAGACCGCCTTCATGCTGCGGGTATCGGCCAGGGTGATCGCGGGTTGCCCCGGCGACATCAACGTGCCGACCTCGGTGTGCCGCGAGAGGATCACGCCGTCCAGCGGCGCACGCAGCACGGTGTCTCCCAGCGATAGCTGCGCCTCGGCCGTGTGTGCGAGCGCGCTCTCGACCTGGGCCTTGGCGGAGTCCGCGCGAGACACGTACGAGTCGAGCTGGGCCTGCGTGATCGCGCCGAGCGCGAACAACTTCTTCGAGCGCTCGAGGTCCGAGATCGCCAGCTGCGCGCGCGCCCGCGCGTCGATCACCTGCGTATCGGCCGTCGCGACGCGCTGCGCGTAGTCCGCGGTGCGTACGCGCGCGAGCACCGTGCCCTTCGTCACGTAGTCGCCCTTGTCGAGCGCGCGGCGGCCGCCGGGCGTGCTCACCTGGCCGATCATCTCGACGTAGCCGCCGACCTTGAACGCGGCCTCGACGCGGATCGCCGGCTCGAGCGTCCCGGAGTAGCGGGTGGATGCAGACTTGGGCGTCACTTCGACGCGCTGCACCTTCACCGGCGTGGCCGAGCTCACTGCGCCGTGCGCGGGCTGGCTGCAGCCAGGCGGCATGCACGCCAGGGCCGTGATGCAGAGCGAGAGATGGATTTGGGTCTTCATGGTGCCTCCTGGCGGCCCGGCATTGCGAGGCGTGTGCCAGGGGGATCGTCCGGGAATCCTTGAGGAAATCGCCGACGGGTCTGCAGGGAACGCGGCAGGTGCCGGGCTTTCGGCGGGGGATGTCCGGATCGGCGGCGTTTCTGCGTTTGATCACCCGAGGGCGAAAAAACACCGGTTGCCGGGCGGCGACCGAGCGGGAGAAGCACGCATGAAGACGGAACTATCGACGACTGATTTCTCGACGGCACGCAGGCTGTTGCTGCTCTTGGTGCTGACGGTCACTGCAGCTGTTGGCTGCGCCGCGGACACCGGCATGCTGGACGAGGACTCGGACGCCGACCCGGTGGCCGTGGCCGGCAGCGAAGAAGCGCTGCAGCGCGGCGGGGGCGGCACGCGGCTCGGTTACACCTGCTCGGGTGGTACCTGCACGTGCGACAAGTCGATCGAGAACGACTGCGAAGACATGAGCGGCGTGTGCACGGACGCCAGCATCGACAACCTGATCGCGTGCATCAACGGCTGGTTGACCACGCACTGTACGTGCACGCAGATCCGCGCGACCTCGGGCGGCAAGGGCGGCGTGTTCCAGCCCCCGACGGGCGGCGTGTTCACTCAGAGCACTGCCGTATTCTCGGTCGCCAAGTAGGGGCCCTGGTTCGGAATGCCGCGCGCGCTCAGCATCGCGAGTCCGATCGCCAGTAGCATGGCGATGTCGACGATGGCGATGCCGAGCGCAGGTGGGTCGCCGGCGAAGGGCGCGGCGACCACGGCTCCGCCTGCACCCGTGGCGATCGCGGCGCCCAGGACCTGCGCGAGTTGCAGGGATGCAGACGCGAGTCCGGCCTCGCTCGGGCCGGCGGTCTCGAGGATCGCGGCCGAGGTGGTGGTGAACGCGAGGCCCATGCCGAGGCCGGTGATGCCCCACGCGACCACGGCGCAGGCGGCCGGGACTTCGGGGGTGAGCAGGGACAGCGTCGCGAGGAGCCCGACAGCGAGGATGGCGAGCCCGCCGAGGATGATCTTGCGCCGGCTGATGCGATCCGCGACTCGGACCGGGAGCCAGGCGCCGGCCGTCCAGGTGAGCGCGGCGGCCGTGAGCGCGAGGCCGCTGAGCACCACGGGTGCTTGACGCACGCGGCTCAGCGCGAGTGGGAGGAAGGCCTCCGCGCCGAAGAACGCGAAGTTGATCAGGGCCATGCTGGCCACGGCCGCGGGCAGGCCGGCGCGTGCGAGGAGGGTGCCGCGCGGCAGTAGTCTGGTCAGCGCGTGCACTGCGGCGGCGCCGCCGAGGACGACGAGCGCGAGCGCCGCCGGCCAGCTGTGCATGCCCAGGCCGCTCAGCGCCGCGCTGGCGCCGAGGCCGAGCTGTACGGCCAACGCGATGCTGCCGCTCGACTTCTCCTTCGCGGCTGTCCGTGGCAAGGAGCGCAACGCGGGCAGCACCAGCGTTGCAGCCAACAGCGGCAGCGGCACCAGGCCCCAGAACACCCACCGCCAGCTGGCGTGCTCCGCGATCAGGCTCGCCAGCCCCGGGCCGACCAGGCCGGGCACGACCCAGGCGCTCGAGAGCGTGGCCAGCATGCGCGGCTGCAGCGAAGCCGCATACGCCTGTGCGATCGCGGCGTACGCCACCGTCGAGAGCAGTCCCGCGCCGAAGCCCTGCAGCACGCGGCCGCCGACGATGACCGACATCGCGGGTGCGCAGCCGCTGACCACCAGGCCGCCCGAGAACAGCAGCACACCTGCCGCAAACAACCGAACAAGACCCAGGCGTTCACTCTCGCTGCCACCGATGCTGATGCCGACCAGGTTCGCCAGCAAAAAGGCACTGAACGTCCAGCCGTAGAAGACCAGGTCGCCGAGCTCGTCCAGCGTGATTGGCAAGATCGTGGCGACCGCGAGCGCTTCGAACGCGGTGGCCGCGACGGTGAGCGTGAGCCCGATGGTCAGGCGTCCTAGCGGCGCCCGCCAAATGCTGGCCGCATGCGCCTGCTGTGCGTCGTCCATCACCGACTGAGGGTTTCAAGGTAGCAAAGTCGTCCGCTAGGCTGCAAATCTTGCAGCGAGGCCATTGCGGGTAATGAAGCGCTATCGTAGTTACTCTAGGGTGAAATCCAGTACGCGCCGCACTCGGGTCCATCCCAACCAGGTCAAGGAACAGATCCTCGAGGAATTCTCCTCCCGCGCGAAGCGCTTCGGCATCCGGGCGCTGATCATGACCGAGCTCGCCACCGAGCTGCGCATGAGCGCCGCGACGCTCTACAAGCTGTACCCGTCCAAGGAAGCGCTCGCGATGGCTTGCGTCGAACGCTGGGCGGACGAGCTGGGTGCCGCCGAAGCCGTGAAGGGTCCCAAGCTGGGCCGCGAGGGCTTCGAGCAGTACATGCAATGGATCGACGCCTGGGCGGATGCCAATGCCACGTTGTCCCCGGCTTTCGTGCGCGATCTGCAGACCGACTACCCGGCCGTCTGGCAGCGCTACAAGGACGTCGTCAACGAGCGCAAGCGTCGCGGTGCCCAGCTGCTGCGGCCGCTGCTCAAGCCCGGCGTGGACGAGCGCGTCGCGTTCGCGGTGCTCGACACCATCCTGTCGACTGTGATCGCGCCGAGCTTCGCCGAGCGGCTGCGCGTATCGCGCCGCGAGGCGCTGCGCAGTGCAGTGGTGATTTGGGCCGGCGGTGCGCTCGCGCGGGGCGGTCAGCTGCGCAGCATCCGGGGCGGCCGGAAGAGCAACAAGCGTTAGTTCGGGATCGAGGAGCCATGACCTACAGCACACGCATCACCTACGACGCGGACAGTCACATCATGGAAGTACCGGGCTGGATCGAGCGCCATGCCGATCCCGACGTCCTGCCGATCTTGCCGCCGCTCGGCTTGAGCAAAGCCGGCACTGCCACCTACGCGAGCATCGAGAAAGCCTTGCAGCGTGCGCGCGAACGCTCGGAGCGCAGCGACGCGGTCGCGAACGTGATCGCGGGTGCGAAGGGCTGGGGCGCGCCGGGTGCGTTCGAGTCGGCCGAACGGGTTCGTGCCCTCGACGATCTCGGGTTCTCGGGGCAGTTGGTCTTCTCGACGTTCGCGGGCGGCCAGTACTTGCGCCACGCAGACCCGGCCGTGGTCTACGGCGGCGTGCGCGCCCACAACCGCGCGATCGCGGAGTTCTGCGCGGCCGATGCTCGACTGATCGCGGTCGGACAGGTCTCGCTGATCGATCCGGCGCGCGCCGTGCAGGCGATCGACGAGGGCGTGAAGGCTGGCTGCGGTGCGTTCTGGATCCCGGCCATGCCTGCCGGCGACCGCGCACCGGGGCACACCGATCTGGATCCCATCTGGCAGCGACTGTGCGAGCTGAAGGTACCTTTCATGCTGCACGTCGGCCCCAACAGTCAGCTGGTGTCGAAGGCCTACTTGAACAACGGCAAGCCGCTCCCGCCGGATCTCGTCGGCGGCGGCGAGAACCTGCGCGTGCGCGACTTCATGGCGCTGGCGTTCGCGCCGCAGATGTTCCTGACCGCGATGGTGTTCGACGGCGTGTTCGAGCGCTTCCCGCAGCTGCGCGGCGGCGTGATCGAGCTCGGTGCCGGCTGGGTACCCGAGTTCCTGCGCACGCTCGACCAGGGGCAGAAGGTGTTCAAGCGCAGTGACCCGCAAGTCGCCTCGCTCTCGCTGAAGGCGTCCGAGTACATCCGGCGCGCGGTGCGCTTCACGCCGTTTCCGGGCGAAGACGTCGGCCGCATGATCCGCGACGCGGGTTCAGAGCTGTTCTTGTTCTCGAGCGATTATCCGCACCCCGAAGGCACGGACGACCCGATCGGCCGCTTCGAGCGGCATCTCTCCGGCGTGAACGACTCGGAGAAAGAGCAGTTCTACAGCGGGAACTTCCGCTACATGATGGGCGCTTGAGGGCGGCCAAGCTGACTAAATTGGGGCATGAATTGCCCATGGCGGAACCTGCCGTGTGATTTCACGGGGCCGCCGGGTATGCTCGGGTCAGCTCCCCTAGGGCGAGGGACCCATGTATGACAGATTGTGCCGAGGCACTGCTCCGGGCGAATGAACGTATCGCCGAGCTCGAAGCGCAGCTGCGCGAGAACGAGCCACGGCTCAGGCTGTTCCAGAACGCGCTCGACTTGATGTGCGTGGCCGGGACCGACGGCTACTTCAAGCAGCTCAACCCCTCGTGGACGACCGTGCTCGGCTGGAGCATCGAAGAGCTCACCAGCGTGCCGTACCTCGACTTCGTGCACCCGGACGACGCCGAAGCTACGCGCGGGGTTGCACGAAGTCTAGCCGCGGGTTCCGGCGTGGTCGCGTTCCAGAACCGCTATCGGCATCGCGACGGGAGCTATCGGTGGCTGTCCTGGAACGCGGTGGTCGACGCGACCGAGGTGCGCGTGCTCGCGGTGGCACGTGACGTGACAGATATCATCGAGACGCGACAGGCGCTCAAAGCCAGCGAAGACGCGTACAAACACCTGTTCGACGGGATGCTCGACGGATTTTCGTATCATGACATGATCTTCGACGAGGCAGGCGAGCCGCTCGATTATCGCTTTCGCGCCGTCAACCCTGCATTCGAGGAGATGACGGGTCTGAAGGCTGCAGACATTGTCGGCCGCCGCGTGCTCGAGGTTCTACCCGGCACCGAGAAGCACTGGATCGAAGCTTCGGGTGGAGTCACGAAGACCGGCATCCCACTTCGCTACGAAGCCTACTCGCAAGAGTTCGACAAGTGGTTCGAAGTGCTGTTGTTTCGTCCCGTCCCAGGACAGTTCGGATGCACGTTTCACGACGTCACGGCGCGCAAGAAAGCCGAGGCCGAGCGAGCGCACTTGCAGGCGAAGCTCGAGTACACGCAGAAGCTCGAAGGTCTGGGTGTGATGGCCGGCGGCATCGCGCACGACTTCAACAACCTACTCACCGTGATCCTCGGGGGCATCGAGCTAGCGATCGAAGCGATCCAGGACCCGGGAGCCGTGAAAGATGAATTGATGCCGGCGACTGCTGCTGCGGAACGAGCACGAGATCTGTGTCGACAGATGCTGGCGTACGCGGGTAGAGCCGAGCCCTGCAAGGCCGCGGCAGATCTGAGCGCATTGACGCGCGAGATCCTACCGCTCGCAGGGCCCTCGCTGAGCAAGAAGGTCCGGCTGCATACCGAGTTTCCCGAGACGCCTCTGCGGGTTCTGCTCGACCACTCGCAGCTGACGCAAGTCATACTCAACCTGCTGATCAACGCAGGCGATGCAATTGGCGACGCCGAAGGCGATATCCACGTACGCACGGGGGTGCGCGAGTTCGCGGACAGTGAGCTGATGTCGTTCACCGAAGCTGGTGGCCTCGAGTCGGGGTCGTACGCGTTCGTCGAGGTACGCGATTCGGGCGTCGGCATGTCGTCGGAGACGATCACGAAGATCTTCGACCCGTTCTTCACGACGAAGGCCACGGGTCGGGGGCTCGGTCTCGCGGCCACGCTCGGGATCGTGCGCGCGCATCGCGGCGGCATGCTGGTGCAGAGCGAACCCGGTCAAGGTTCGTGTTTCCTGTGTGCTTTGCCGCTCGCGTCCGACGCCGTCGTCGCGCAGCCCGACGCGGCCAAACAATCGACGCTGCGTGCCACCGGCACGGTGCTGGTCGTCGACGATGAACCGGCGGTGCGGCGTATCGCAGCGCGAATGGTCAACTCGCTCGGGTTCGACGTGCTCGAGGCGAGCGACGGTGCGCAAGCGATCGAGTTCCTGGCCAACAATGCGAGCGGCGCGAGTGCGGTCTTGCTCGACATGATGATGCCGAAGATGGGCGGGCTCGACGTGCTGCCCTTGCTGCGCGAGCGCCGACACGACCTTCCCATCGTGTTGATGAGTGGCTTCGACGAGAGCCGCTTGGCCGGTGGTCTGAGCGACGAGAACCTCACCTTTCTGCAGAAGCCGTTTCGTAGGGATCAGCTGGCGCGAGCGCTGGATCACCTGTTCGAGGGCCGCGTGTCCGGCTGAGCCTGTAGCGCGGCTCGAAGCAACTAACTTCGTACGAGGGCGCGCACCTGCGCGTCGTCCCACACCCATGCACGACCGCAATAGATCCATCATCTCGTACACCTGCGCGTTCGGATTGCTGCTGTCGGCCTGCTCGGCTGACGAAGGCGACGGGCCTCGCGGGCTGCAGGGCGTCTCGACGGCAGGCAGTTCACCTGCCACGGGAGGTCCCGCCGGTTCGACGAGCGCGGCCGGCACCGGCAGTGCGGGCCAGCCCGGCGTGGCT
>DATEOF010000228.1:0-8731 GCA_035274465.1 Polyangiales bacterium | reverse complement strand
AGCGGGAGTGAGAGCGGGCACGGGCTCGGGCACGTGAGAGATGGAGAGCGGCTGCTTTGGGGGTGGGGGCGCCGAGGTTGGGCGGGAGAGGTAGGCGCCGCTGATGGCTGCGGTCAGGAGTAGGCTGCCGGTGAACCAGAGCTTGAGGGGCGTCGCGAGGATGGTGGCCTTGGCTTGGGCCGTGCCCGTGAGGGCCGTGGTGGCTGATGCCATGCCCGCTGCTGCCGCCAGGCGGCGCGCGACTCTCGCCTGGTCTTCGGGCGTGGGGGTGCGCGCGGAGCGGGCCAGGGAGAGGATTCGCCGTGATTCTGGGTCGAGCTGGGTCATGTGCCCTCCCGCGCTCGGCGGGCGCGTTGACGCGCCACGCCGTCTTGGAAGATCCGGCGCGCGGCGCGCAGCCGTGTCCAGACTGTGTTTTCGTTGACGCCCGTGACCTCTGCGATCTCGGTGCCGCTGAGCTCTTCGATCTCGTGCAGCACGAATACCTCGCGCTGGTCTTCGGTCATCCTGGCCAGCAGCGCGTCGAGTAGCTCGAGCGCTGCGTTTTGCTCCAGCTGCTCGGCGCTCGCTTCGCTGGCGGGTTCGCGCTCGAGGGGCTCGTCGCCGGCCGGGCGGTTGCCACGCTTGCGGATGTAGTCCGCGACCACGCGCCGCACGATCGCCGCGATCCACGTGCGCAGCGAGCTGCGCCCTGCGAACTCGTGCAGCTTGCGGTCGATGACGATGAACACCTCTTGCGCGACGTCGTCGAGCGCGGCGCGCGGGATGCCGCGGTTGGCTGCACTACGCCAGACGAAGCCGAAGTAGCTCGCGTAGACCTCCTGGAAGGTCGGCACGGGCAACGCCGGGGCGTTCGGCCCCGTCTCGGAGCCGGCAGCGGCGTAGGGTAAGGCGGCTTTGCGCTCGTACGGCAGGTTTGCGCTCCTGGGGGCCTTTCACTCCAACATACGATTCCGGCCTGGGCGGGCAAGGCTGGCCGAGCAGGTCACCCCTTACAGTGGTGCCAGGTGGCCGAACTCGTTGCCCAAAATGCGGAGGGAAGCGCTACAACCAGCCGAGGAGCAGTGCGATGCAACAGCCCGATGCCTACCTCGAGCGCCGAGCGCAGATGTTTCCAAAGATGGACGAGCAGCAGCTGGCGCGCGTCGCGCGCGTCGGCAAGCGGCGCTCGGTCGCGCGCGGCGAAGTGCTGATCGAAGCCGGCTCGGACATCGCGCCGTTCTTCGTCGTGCTCAGCGGTGCGATCGAGATCCTGCGCTTCGGCGCGCTCGGCGAGGAGCGCATCGCGCTGCACTCGGCGGGTGAGTTCACCGGCGAGATGAACATGCTTTCCGGCCGGCGCAACATGTTCGAGGCGCGCATGCAGGTCGCGGGCGAGGTGTTGGAGCTCGACGCCGAGGGCCTGCGCCGCATCGTGCAGACCGACTCGAACCTGAGCGAGTTGCTCATGCGCGCGTACATCCTGCGCCGCATGGCGTTGATCCAGCGCAACCAGGGCGTGCTGATGCTCGGTTCGCGACACTGCGCCGCGACGTTGCGCGTGCGCGAGTTCTTGACGCGCAACAGTCAGCCCTACAGCTACCTCGACGTCGACAGCGATCCTGACGTGCAGCCGCTGCTCGATCGCTTCCACGTCGCGCCCTCGGACGTGCCGCTCCTGGTCTGCTGCGGCGGAGAGATGTTGCTCCGCCACCCGACCAACGCACAGGTGGCCGAGGCGCTGGGGTTGAACCGGCCGCTGGATCAGGAGCGCATCCACGACGTGGTGATCGTCGGCGCCGGCCCGGGCGGGCTCGCGGCTTCGGTCTACGCGGCCTCGGAAGGCCTGGATGTGCTGGTGCTCGAGACCACTGCGCCGGGTGGCCAGGCCGGCTCCAGCTCCAAGATCGAAAACTACCTGGGGTTTCCCACGGGAATTTCGGGCCAGGCGCTGGCCGGGCGCGCCTACGCGCAAGCGCAGAAGTTCGGTGCGGAGCTGCTGATCGCGCAGGGCGCGCTGCGTCTGGACTGCGATCACACGCCCTACGCCATCCACCTGACCGACGGGCGGCGCGTGCTGGCGCGCACGATCGTCGTGGCGAGCGGCGCGCGCTATCGCAAGCCGCCCATCGATCAGCTCGGGCGCTTCGAGGGCATGGGCGTGTACTACGGCGCGACGCGCATGGAGGCGCAGCTGTGCGGCGAGGACGAGCTGATCGTGGTCGGCGGCGGCAACTCGGCCGGTCAGGCCGCCGTGTTCCTGGCCGAGCACGCCAGGCACGTGCACGTGCTGGTTCGTTCGTCCGGCCTGGCCGATACGATGTCGCGCTACCTGATCCGGCGCATCGAAGACAGCCCGAAGATCACGCTGCGGCCGTACACCGAGATCGAGGCGCTCGAGGGTGAGGAGCACCTGGAGCGCGTGCGCTGGCGCAACAACAAGAACGGCGCGGTCGAGACTCGAGCGATCCGCCACGTGTTCCTGATGACCGGCGCGGACCCCAATACCAGCTGGCTGGAAGGCTGCGTGGCGCTCGACGACAAGGGCTTCGTCAAGACCGGCATCGATCTGCACGAGGCCGAGCTCGCGCAGTGGCCTTTGGCGCGGCCGCCGCTGATGTTCGAGACCAGCATCCCGCGCGTGTTCGCCGTCGGAGACGTGCGCTCCGGCAGCGTCAAGCGCGTCGCCTCGGCGGTGGGCGAGGGCTCGGTGTCCGTGCAGCTCATCCACCGGGTGTTGGCGGAACATTGAGCGATTCGCTGTAAGCTGCGCGGCGCTCGAACGTCTGCAACGTCATGGCCACCCCGAGTTCCACAGAGAAGACGGCGATCGATCCGGTGTGCGGGATGCGCGTCGACCCGCAGCAGCCGCGCGGCGGCTCGTGGGAGCACGCGGGCCAGCAGTACCACTTCTGCAACCCGCGCTGCCGCGAGAAGTTCAGCGCAGATCCCGGCCGCTATCTCGCACCTCCGCGCGAGCAGCCCGAGCAGCCGGCCGCCCGCGAGTACGTGTGTCCGATGCATCCCGAGATCGTGCGCAACGCGCCGGGCAGCTGCCCGATCTGCGGCATGGCGCTCGAGCCGCGCGCGCCGTCGCTGGACGAGGGCCCATCGGAAGAGCTGCTGGATATGCAGCGGCGCTTCTGGATCAGCGCGGCGTTCACGCTGCCGACGCTGGTCCTCGCGATGTCCGAGCACCTGCTGGGCGTGGCCCTGCTCGCGCCGCAGGCCTCGGCGCTGGCGCAGCTCGGGTTGTCGACCCCGGTGGTGCTGTGGGGCGGGCTGCCGTTCTTCCAGCGCGGCTTCGCGTCGGTCCGAACGCGTAACCTCAACATGTTCACGTTGATCGCGCTGGGCACGGGCGCCGCCTACGGCTTCAGCGTGCTAGGGACGTTGCTGCCGGCGGCGCTGCCACACGCGCTGCAGCACACGGTGTACTTCGAGGCGGCCGCGGTGATCACCACGCTGGTCCTGCTCGGTCAGGTGTTGGAGCTACGCGCGCGCAGCGCCACAGCCGGTGCGATCCGTGCGCTGCTGGCTCGCGCACCCGAGCAGGCGCACCTCGTGGACGAAGGCGGCAGCGAGCGCGACGTGCCGCTCGACCAGGTGCGCACCGGCGATCGGCTGCGCGTGCGAGCCGACGAGTACGTGCCAGTGGATGGCGTCGTGCTGGAGGGCGCGAGCGCGGTCGACGAGTCGATGTTGACCGGCGAGCCGTTGCCCGTGGCGAAGGCGCCCGGTGACACGCTGACCGGCGGCACGCTCAACGCGAGTGGCTCGTTGATCATGCGGGCTTCGCGGGTCGGCAGCGAGACGCTGCTCGCGCGCATCGTGCAGATGGTCTCCGAGGCGCAGCGCAGTCGCGCGCCGATCCAGCGCCTTGCCGATCGCGTGGCCGCCTGGTTCGTGCCCTGCGTGCTCGCGGTGGCCGCGCTGACGGCCGTCGTCTGGGCGTTGTGGGGTCCCGAGCCGCGCGCGGCCTACGCCCTGGTGAACGCGGTGTCGGTGTTGATCATCGCCTGCCCGTGCGCGCTCGGGCTGGCGACGCCGATGTCGATCATGGTCGGCACCGGGCGCGGCGCGCACGCGGGCGTGCTGATCAAGAACGCCGAGGCACTGGAGCGGCTGGCCGCGGTCGACACGCTGGTCGTGGACAAGACCGGCACGCTGACCGAGGGCAAGCCGCGCGTGGTGCAGCTGGTCGCGGCGGCGGGTTTCGAGGAGAACCTGGTGCTGGCGCTGGCCGCGGCGCTCGAGCGCGCCAGCGAACATCCGCTGGCGAAGGCCTTGCTGCTGGCAGCTGCGGAGCGCGGCCTGGCGTTGCCGGAGCCGCCGCGAAGCGCCGGCGACCGATGGTCATCGGAAGGGTCGCGCCCATCAGGCGCGAGCCTTCCGGAGGTCGCCGCGTTTCAGTCGCACACCGGCAGCGGGGTGACGGGACGCGTCGGGGGGCGAGAGGTCGCGGTCGGCAACGCGCGCTGGTTCGCAGCCCTCGGCGTCGATCTCTCGCCGCTCGCGGCTGCGAGGGACGAGGCGGAGCGCGAGGCGCAGACGGTCGTGCTGGTGGCGATCGACGGCCGGTTGGCCGGCCTGATGGGCGTCGCCGACCCGCTGCGCGAGTCCACCGTGGGCGCGCTGAGTGCCCTGCGCGAAGCCGGCTTGCGCGTGGTGATAGCCAGTGGCGACAGCCGCCGTACGCTGCAGGTGATCGGCGAACGCCTGGGGGTGGCCGACCTGCACGCGGAGCTCTCACCCGCGCAGAAGGCCGAGCTGGTGGCCGCGCAAGAGGCTGCGGGCAGGGTCGTCGCGATGGCGGGCGATGGGGCGAACGACGCGCCGGCGCTCGCGCGCGCGAGCGTTGGCATCGCGATGGGCACCGGCACCGACGTGGCGATCGAGAGCGCGGGCATCACCTTGGCCGGCGGCGACTTGCGCGCCATCGTACGCGCGCTGCACCTGTCGCGCGCGGTCATGCGCAACATCCGCCAAAACCTGTTCTTCGCGTTCGTCTACAACGCGCTCGGCGTGCCGATCGCCGCGGGCGCGGTCTTCCCGTTCGCGGGTTGGCTGCTCAGCCCGATGCTGGCGAGCGCGGCGATGGCCGTGAGCTCGGTGTCGGTGATCGCCAACGCGTTACGCTTGCGCCAGGTCCGGCTCTGAGCTGCTTACTTGGTCGGATTCTTGGCCGGCTTGGGAGCCTTGGGCTCCTGCTTCTTGCGCCACTCCTCGAGCTTGCGCGTAGCGTTCCGCTTCTGTTTCTTCCGGGTCGGAGAATCCTGGGGGGTCGACATGCGCGCATGCCTAGCATGCCCCGTGCCGGGCAGGCAACCGGCAGTCAGCCGAGCTTGGCCGCACACTCCGCCACGCGGTCCGTCAGCACCTGCTGCTCGCGGCTGTTGCGAGTCAGGCCGGCGGCGCGCTCGAACTCGGCTCGGGCTTCGCTCCAGCGCTCGAGCTTGGCCAGCAGGTCTCCGCGCACTGCCGGCAGCAGGTGGTAGTTGTCGAGCGTACCTTCCTCGACAAGCGCATCTACCAGCGGCAGCGCCGTCGCGGGGCCGAAGGCCATCGACACCGCGACCGCACGGTTGAGCTCGATCACCGGCGATGGGATGCGCTGCACGAGCTCCAGGTAGAGTGCCGCGATCTGCTGCCAGTCCGTCTCGGCTGCGGTGCGCGCGCGTCCGTGGCAGGCCGCGATGGCAGCTTGCAGCGTGTACGGGCCGCGCTCCGCCGTGAGCTGCTCCGCGCGCGACAGGGCCGAAAGGCCGCGCCGGATCAACAGCTGATCCCACAGCGCGCGGTTCTGGTCGGGCAACAAGATCGGCTCGCCCGAGGGGCCGACGCGTGCGCGTGCGCGCGATGCCTGGATCTCCATCAGCGCGACCAGGCCGTGCACCTCGGCTTCCGCGTGCGCGAGCTCGGCCAGGATGCGGCCGAGCCGCAGCGCGTCCTCGCACAGCCCGGGACGCATCCAGTCATCGCCGGCTGTGGCCGAGTAGCCTTCGTTGAAGATCAGGTAGATCACCTCGAGCACCGACGACAGCCGCTCCTGCAGCTCCGGGCCGCGCGGCACTTCATACGGCACGTTCTCGTCGGCCAGCGTGCGCTTGGCGCGAACGATGCGCTGGGCGATGGTCGGCTCCGGGACCAGGAACGCGCGCGCGATCTCGTCGGTGGTCAACCCGCCCAAGAGGCGCAGAGTGAGCGCGACGCGCGCCTCGGTCGACAACACGGGATGACACGACGTGAACACCAGCCGCAGCATGTCGTCGCCGATGTCGTCGTCCAGCGCGGCCTCGAGGTCGGGCACTGCCTGCTCGCGCACCAGCTGCTCTTGACCGATCTCCTCGTGCTTGCGCTCGAGCCGCTTGTTGCGGCGAAGCTCGTCGATCGCGCGGCGCTTCGCCGTGGCCATCAACCACGCACCCGGGTTGTCGGGCACTCCGTCGTCGGGCCAGTGCTCGAGCGCGGACACGAGCGCATCTTGCGCCAGTTCCTCGGCGAGACCCACGTTGCCGCGCAGCATCCGCGCCAGGCCGGCGATCAGCCGCGCCGACTCCATGCGGAAGACGGTGTGGATCGTGCGGTGCACTTCGGCGGTCGTCACGGCCGTCATGCTACGCTCGAGCACAGAATGACGCCCGAGAATTCCGCGATCTCAGCGGCGCTGCGCGCCGAGTTCCCCGAATATTTCAGCGATCCGCGCGGCGATGGACACTTTCGCAATCCATGGCAGCACGGCGCCATCGGGCGCGGCGCGGACGTGCTGCGCTGGAAGACGCAGAAGAACCCGCTGCGCGAGCGCGGCTATCGCGCGCGGGCCCTGCCATTGCCCGCAGAGCCGCTCGCGGACTACGAGAGCCTCGGGGGCGCGCCGAGCCGGCTGTTGTGGATCGGTCACGCTTCGTTCTTGATCGAGCAAGACGGCGCGCGCTTCGTGATCGATCCGATCTTCGGCCGCGCAGGTGGCGTGGTGCCGCGCGTCACGCCCGCAGCCGCGCAGCCCGAACAGCTGCGCGGATTGCACGCGGTGTTGGTCACGCACGGACACCACGATCACCTCGATCCCGCAGCCCTGGCCAAGCTCGCGGCTGCCAACGGCCGCAGCCTGCCGTTCGTCGTGCCGCGCGGCCTCGCGCGTGCACTGCCCGACGCCTGCAAGCCGGTGATCGAGCTCGACTGGTGGCAGTACGTCGAGATCCAGGGCGTGCGCGTGCACCTGGTGCCCGCCCAGCACTGGCATCGACGCGGCTTGTTCGACACCAACAAGAGCCTGTGGGGTGGCTTCGTGCTCGAGGGTACGCACCGCATCTATCACTCCGGAGACACCGGGTACTTCGGGGGCTTCCGGGCCATCGGGCGCGCGTTCGGCGGCATCGACGCCGCGTGTCTGCCGCTCGGCGCGTACGAGCCGCGCTGGTTCATGTCGCCGCAGCACATGAGCCCCGAGCAATCGCTGACGACGCTCGCGGACCTGGATGCCACGCACCTGGTGGGCATGCACTGGGCGGCGTACGACCTGAGCGACGAGCCGCTCGACGCGGGACCCCGACTGCTGCTCGCGGCTGCCGCCGACAGCGGCACGGACACTGCGCGGCTGCACGTGCTCTCGCCCGGCGGCAGCCTGGCCCTGCGCGGAGAGCGCGGGCGGACCGCCGCCGAGGTGAAGCACCGCTTCGTCGCTACTTCTGAGCCTTGATCTGTCCGCAGGAGATGCGCTTCATCGGATCGTCCGGGTCGTGCACCACGACCACGTGGCCGATCACGTTGGACGCCGCCGGATCTCCGACCGTCCACGGCTTGGCGTCCGACGTCTCGCGCATGTAGACGGTGGCGGCGACGCCGCCGGAGCAGGGGATGTCGGGGATGCCTTCGCCGCGGGGCGGATCCCAGTGTGCACCTTGGCTCATCGCGTCGGTGCAGCTGGTGCCTTCGTGGATGTGGAACGGATAGTTCTTGCCGCTGGTGCAGCCGGTGAGCGCGATCGACAGCTCGACCGACGGCCCGAGGTTGGTGAACGTCGCCATGCCAGTGACGCCGGAGATCGGTGCTGGTGCCGCTGCGCCGGCGGAGCTGCCCACGCGGATGACGCAAGGCGTGGCGCCGCTGCCAGCTGCAGCGCTACCGCCAGCGCCTGCGCCGCCCGCGCCACTGCCGCTCATGCCGCCTGCTCCTGCGCCGCCTGCTCCTCGCGATCCAGCGCGCGCGCATCGCCGATCGCCCGTGACGCCGGGTGCGGCGCCGCGCTCGACTCCGGCATGATCCGCCGGTAGTCGGCGACGAACGCGTCCACCACCGCGGGGTCGTACATCACGCCGCGGCGGTCCTTCAGGATCGCCAGCGCCTGCTCGTCGGTCATGCGGCGGCGGTACGGCCGATCCGACGTCAACGCGTCGAAGCAGTCCACGACCGACAACAGCCGCGCGCCGAGAGGAATCTCCTCGCCCTTCAGCCGATCGGGATACCCGGTGCCGTCCCAGTTCTCGTGGTGATGCCGGACGATCGGCACGACCGGGTACGGGAACTCGATCGACGAGAGGATCTCCGCGCCAATCGGCGCGTGCCGCTTCATCTTCTCGAACTCCGCCGCGGTCAGCTTGCCGGGCTTGTTGAGAATGTGCTCGGGGATCGCGAGCTTGCCCATGTCGTGAAGAAGCGCCGCGGCTTCGATAGCCTTGAGCTGCCGCTCGTCTTTTACCCCGAGCAGCTTTGCCAGTTCAATCGTATAGACCTGTACCCTGCGAATGTGGCC
>DATEOF010000227.1:0-19374 GCA_035274465.1 Polyangiales bacterium | reverse complement strand
GCGCAAGCGGAGCCGGCTGCGGCCGCGTTTGGCGCCGGAACCGGACCAGCCTTGATCCCCGCTCACAGGTGGCTGTCGGGCGGGAACGAGACCGTGCCGGTCTTGCGGAGGATGTTCTTCAGGATCTTGCCGGCGGGGTTGCGCGGTAGGGGGTCGGGGGTGAACTCGACTTCTTCCGGGACCTTGAACTTGGCCAGGAACTTGGCGACGTGGGCCTTTACGTCTGACGCCGTCAGCTGCGAGCCCTGGCTGCGCAGTACTACGGCTTTGACGCGCTCGCCGAGGTCGCGGTCGGGGACGCCTATGACGGCGGCCTCTACGATCTCGGGGTGCTCGGCGAGGCAGTTTTCGATCTCGACGCAGTACACGTTTTCGCCGCCTCGGATGATCATGTCCTTGGCGCGATCCGAGATGTAGAGGTAGCCGTCGGCGTCGAAGTAGCCGATGTCGCCGGTGTGCAGCCAGCCGTCGATCACGGTGAGCTTGGTTTCTTCGGGGCGACCCCAGTAGCCGGGGGTTACCGTGGGGCCACCCAGGAGGATCTGGCCGGGGCGGCCGACTTTCACGTCTTTGCCGTGGTCGTCGACGATGCGGACTTCGACGATCGGTGTCGGGCGGCCGACGGAGTTTTTGCGCGCGAGGTATTCGTCGCCGCCGATGCTCGTGGCCATGCCGTGGACCTCGGTGAGGCCGTACGAGGTGGCGAGGCTGGGCTTGGTCTTGAGCAGCGAGTTGGCCTTCTCGATGGTCTCGGGCGCGGTCGGTGCACCCCCGGTCGAGATCATGATGAGCTCGCTGAGGTCGTACTCCTGGAGCTTCGGGTGATCGAGCAAGCGTTGCAGCAGCGTCGGGATGGCCATCCAGCTGGTGACCTTCTCCTTCTGGAGCACCTGGAGCGTGAACTCGGGGTCGAACTTGGGCGGACCGAAGACGAGGCGCGAGCCGGCCGTGATCGCCGCACACACGGTGCTGTGCAGACCGGCCACGTGGAAGAGCGGCGAGGTCAGAAGCGTCGACGGTGCAGCTGGCAGCGTCGGCGGCGTGCCTTCCTTCGCCGACTTGAACAGCAGACCCACGAACGTGTTGTAGAAGATGCCCTGCACCTGGGCGATCGTGCCGCGGTGCGTGGTGATGCAACCCTTGGCGCGCCCGGTGGTGCCCGAGGTGTAGAGGATGACGAAGGGATCGTCCTCCTCGATCGGCGTGGTCGGCGCGTCGGCGCGGCGCTGCAGCAAGCGCTGGATCGAGACCGTGCCCTCGGGCGGGTTGTCGCCGATGTAGAAGACGGTCTCGAGGCTCTTCACCTGCGACAGGATCGGCTTGACGCGCGGGTACAGCAGGTCGTCGACGATCAGGAAGCGCGAGCCCGAGTCGGTCAGGCCGTAGAGGATCTCGTCGGTGGTCCACCATCCGTTGAGGCCGACGCTGACAGCTCCGATCGAGGCGCCTCCGAACAGCGCGATCAACCACTCCGGACGGTTGTAGGCGAGGATGGCGATGCGGTCCTTTCGCGCCACCCCGAACTCGCTCTGCAGGGCGTGAGCGGCCCCCCAGGTCAGCGCGATGAAGTCTTTAAACGTGATGCGCCAATCACCATAGACCAGGAATTCCTTGTCGCCATGCACATGGGCGTTGGCGACCTTTTCACGCATCGAGCGCTCGCGCGTTTTGAAGACCGTGCATTGGCGGCCACCCACTGGCTCCGTGGTGAGTTCGAAGGGGCTACCAGCGGCCTGCAAAATCGCTGCGGCTTCGGCGTGATCCATGAGTTCTCCTGGCCCAAAATTGCGCTGTGGCCGGTGTGAACAAGTAGGCGATCAGTGGGGGTGTGGTCAAGCCACGGCGTGCTCACAATTGGGGACAGCCCGCTCGGCCGATCCAGGTTTTCCGGGAAAGCCAGATCGGGGGCGCAGCTGGTGCCCAGGCTTGGCGCGTGCGGCTACTACCGCACCTGCCAGACCGTGTTCGCTTCGAAGCGCTGCGCGTCCGTGATCTTGCAGTTGTTCTTGTTGCAGTTCGGCGGAGCACCCGTGCACAGGTTGCCGTCGTTCGGATCCTTGTCGAAGCACACCCGGATCGCCTCCGAGACGCCGATGTTGCCGATGTTGTCCTCGGCGCGCGCCGCCAAGCACGCCCAACCTTCGCCGACGATCGGCAGCACCTGCCAGGTCATGCCCTCGCACGCCGCGCCGCTGCCATTGGTCGGCGTCAGTCCATACACCGCAGGTGGCTTGTCGGCGCCGCGGCCGGCGACGATTCGCCGCGGAGAGCCGGGGCAGAGGGAGTTGGGCGGATTCACGGCTCCCGCCGGATCCGCGACGCAGCCTGGAGCCATGTGCGTGGCGGTGCTGAAATTGACGTCCGCGGGCTTGGGGAACCACGAAGCTCCGCGGGGGTTGGCCGGCCCGAGGGTCAATGGCGTTGGCCGCTGACCCGACGGCAAGTCGAGAAAGTTGATCTCGTCGCAGTTGCCATCGCCGTTGGTGTCGTAGAGCAACGGAATGTTGGTATCCGGCTGGGCGTAGAGCGTGACTGACGTTCGATTCACGCCCGCGTAGTACGCGATGTTCGCGCCCGGCGCGAAGATCGTGCGGTCCTCCACGAACACGCGATACAGCGACAAGTCGACGGCTGTATCGAGGTCCGAGATCGCGTCCTCGCCGACCGGATCGAACTCCTCGCCGCAGTAGGTGGAATCGCCCACGTTCTTCCACTCGCGGATGTTCGGAGGATCCAGGCTCACCACGGGTGGCAAGTTGTCGAGATTCAGGATGTGGGAAACTCCCATGCTCTCGTTGCCCACGACATCTGCGGCCGTCAGGCTGATGGTGATCTGCACCAGCTCGCGATCGAATTTTCGCGTGTCGAACTTTTGCGTGTAGACCGACCCCATCACTTCCCAATCCGTGATCACGAGCAGGTCGCCGTTGATCTCCGCCTTGAGCGACCGCGGCGCTACACCGGCGGGGTCGGTGACGCTGACTCGCAGCTCTACCTCTCCGCGGCTGATCGAGTTGAACTTGGGCGACTCCACCTTGATCGACGGGCCGTCACCGTCGATGCCGATGTTCAACTTGGCGGTGCGCGTCGCTGCTGGTGAACGTCCGTTGGTCGCCGTGATTAGCACCTCGGCCGTCGTGGGGGGAACCTTGAAGCGGTTCCGGTCGTTGAAGTTCACGCTGGTTTGGTACGTCCCCGGCTTGTCCTCGATCGCCGCCAGTGGGAACTCGACACCGGAGACCTGCACCTTCATGCTCGCGACCTCGGCTTCCGAGTCATCCTCCTTCAAAGGCGCTGCGGTGACCTTGAACTGGATCACGACCGCCGAGTTGAGCGCGTAGACGCCGTCGTCCTTGGGATCGAAGACCTCGATCGTCGGCCCGAGATCGAGGAGCGTGTCCAGCTCGATGATGGTGGTGCCCGCCTTGGCCGTCGTGTCTTTCGCCTCACAGCGGAAGCGCAACAGACCATTGGGCTGCGTGCCCACGTCGAACTTCGCCTCCCACTCATCGTCCGGAAGCTGATTGGTCGCACCCGCCATCATGGTGGGGCCTGAAGCATTCTTCACCAGGCTGATCTTGACCGAAGATCGATCGATTCCGGCCTTGGAGCGCTCCCGCGCCCGGCAGCGCACCGTAACGTCGCGCGTGGTGATCACGTTGTCATCGGTCGGACTGTCCACGGCTTCGGGCGTCGTGAACTCGAGAATCGGGCCATTCTGCGGGAGCTTGGCCACACCCGCATCGCCCGGGACCTCCTCCTCGACGGACGCGTCTCGCTTTTCGTCGTCTGTCGGACCGACATGAAACTGCGGCTTATCGTCCCCGCCGCCACAGCCAAGCACTCCGATCAAACCCAGGGCCACCCAAACTCGCGTCATATACACGCGATCGTAGCCCAGGCTGGTACAGGCCCGGCGTTAACTCCCGCCGGGCCCCCGCACATCGCTCGCACCTTCCTGCAGCTGAGAGCTGCAAGTGAGAGGCGCCGCTACACGAACGCGCGGATCTTCGCGATGATGCTGTCGACGTCGAGGCCCTGGTGGGCCATGTGCTCCCAGAGGCCGCCGCCGCCGATGCGGTGCGTGCCCATGTGGGCGTAGCGCGGGCTCAGGCCGCGCTCGAGCAACCACGTGCCGTAGCGCACGCCGAGGCCGCTCTTCACGTTTTGACTCTCGACCACCAACACGAACGAGGTCTCGCCGGCGCGCAATATAGCCTCTTCGTCTACGACGTTGAGCGTGGCCTTGTTGATCAAGCCGACGTCGACGCCCGCGCCGCGCAAGCGCTCGACCGCATCCAGCGCGCGATACAGCATCTCACCGTAGCTGACGATGTAGCCGCGCGTGCCGCGGCGGATGATCTCGTCTTTGCCCGGCGCGAAGTCGTAGCCGGGGCCGAACATCGGCTTGCCGGTCTCGTCGAGGATCTCGGGCGTCTCCGAGCGCGTCGAGAACACGAAGCGCAAGCCGGGATCGTCCCACACCCGTTTGACCACCGCGCGCATCTGATGCTGGTCGGCGGGGAAGTACAGACGTGTTTTGTCCTCTTCGCCGCCCAGGCCATTGTCGGCGAAGAAGTTGTTCACGCCGAAGTGGCACGTGTTGTCGGCCATGTCGTCGACGCCGGCGTGTGAGAAGTGACACAACACGTTGGCGTGGTTCAGGCGAGCCATCGTGATCTCACTGATCACCATCTCGAGGAACGCCGAGAAGGTCGAGAACACGCCCTGGCGACCGGGCTGCATGCCGAAGCCGGCGCAGGCCGAGATGTTCGCGCGCTCCATGATGCCGCCGGACAGAAAGATCTCGGGGTGCGCCTTCTGGATGAACGACAGTCCGACCGAGCCGGCCAGGTCGCTGTCGATCGCCACGACCCGCTCCTTGCGTTGCTCCAGCGTGAGCTGATCGAGGATCTCGCAGACCACCTGGCCGAACACCTCGCGGTTCTTGCCCATCTTCGTGCTGCTGCCGCGGTAGCCGCCCGGACGCTTCGGCTTCTCGACTGCTTTCAGGAACGCCACTGCCGCTTCGTGGCCGCGCGCGCTCAAGTACGTGATCGCGTCCGAAGCCTTGATCACGTCGTGGCCCTTCGCGGTGCCTTCGATCGCCGGCACGCCGGGCGCCATCTTGCGCTTGTTGACCAGCGCGATCGGCCCGGGCTGCACGATGGCCTTGGCCATGCGCGAGAACAGGCGATCCAGATCCTCGCCGTCGCCCACGTCCACCGGCAAGCCGTGCCCAGCCAGGGTCCTGGCCACGTCGAAGCCCGGCATGTACTTGCTGGGGTGACCGTTGATCGTCGTGTCGTTGTCGTCGATCAGCAGCTTGATGTTGAAGTTGTGCGCCACGGACATGCGCGCGGCTTCGGCATCATTGCCTTCCTGCTGCGAACCGTCCGAGCCGTACATCAGCACGGCCTTGTCCGGATTCGCGCGCGCGACGCCGTTCAAGTACGGCCAGATGTGACCGAGCCGGCCCGACGAGAAGTCGACGCCCGGAGTCAGATCGCGCTCCGCGTGGCCCGGCAAGTGCGAGTCGGCTTCGCGGTAGTGCAGCAGGCGCTCCGCCGACATGTGGCCGCGCAGCACACTCATCAAGTACTGGATGGCCACGCGGTGGCCCGCCTCGTCGAAGTGGATCGGGACGATCGGCGCGCCGCCCTTGATGAAGGACTCGGCGATCAGGACCTCGGGCACGATGTCGTACGGCCCCCCGGTGTGCCCGCCGAGCCCTTTGGCCTCGGCCACCGCGGTGAAGAAGATGATGACGTCGCGGCAGAGCGCGATGTTGGCCGTGAGCGCGGCCCGCTGCTCAGCGTTCAAAACGCTGTGATGCAGCGGGTCGATGGCGAGTGGACGGTACGTGCCGAGATCGATGGGAAAACGCATGCCGTAGCCCTTGGGTCGCCAGCCTCCGATCGATCACACTCGATGGGGGCGGCAAACCCGGCGCGGCTTATAGCATAACAGCGGAGCCGCCGCGCAGCGCCGGCGACTGATAAGACCGGCTCAGAGCCCGCCGAGCGGATCCTTATCGTCGAGTCCGTCGAGCTGCTTGAGCACCTGGCCCTGCTTCGCGTCTTCTTTCTTCGCGTGTGCACGCGCCTGCCGCTCACGTGCGTCGGCCTTTTCCTGCGCCTGACGCGCCTGGTACTCGGTCTCGGACTCCTGGCGCTGCTCGTGCGCGAACACGCTCTTCTTGGTCTGCGCGCGCGCGATCTCTTCGTTCTTGGCCGACGACTTCTGCACCGACTCGTCGTCGTCGTCGGCACCGGCCAGGCGGCTGGGCTTCTGCGGATGGGCAGCAGCCAACTCGCGCACCACCGACATGTCATCGAAGATGAGCGCGAACACACCACGCTTGCTGTTGTCCGCCGCGCGCAGCCGCGACGAGCGATCGAGGTACTCGAGCCACTGCGTGTCGCCCGATGCGTTGTTCAGGGCGCCCTTCTTGGCGCGGCCCTTGCCGAACTTTTCCTCGGCCGAGCTGGAGAACTTCTTCCAGCCACCGCTGATCGAGGCCTGATCGTAGGCCTTGTACCACTTCCACAGGCGGCCATCGCGGAAGAAGTAGTAGTTGGTCGAGCCGTCGCCACCCTTGGCCACGAGCATCGACTCGTCCTCGCCGTAGTTGAACTCACCGGCGATCGGGCTCGAGTCCCAGCGCGACTTCGAGCCTTCGAACGCGACGTGGCTCTTCTCGACCTCGGCCTGCGCGCGCTTCATCTCGTCCTTCAGCTTGGCCTGCTTGCCCGCGTCGGCCTTCTTCATCTGCTCGCCGTAGCTGTCGGCGATCTTGCGCTTGGCGAAGGTGGCGACCTCGCTTTCGGTCATCCCCCAACGCAGATCGCCCATCGACACGACGATCGGGCTGCCGCCAGCAGCTGCTCGACCCGAGAAGCCGGTCCAGACGAGACATGCAGCCAAAACCCAAATCCACGATCGCGTCGTCATTCGACCTCCCGTCCCGCGAGCCTTGGCTCACGGCGCTGCTGTGGTGTGAAACCGTGGTACACGAGGTAGGAGTTTGCAATACCCTAAATGGGGACGGCGCACCACCCCTACCTGTGGGTCGGACGGACTATTCGCACTGTCCGTAGGGGGCCTTGCTGATGCCGGCCAGGTCGAGGCCGGACTTGCTGAACGGGGCGCATTTCGTCGGCGACGGGCAGCCCCCAGTCGCGGTACCGCCGTCGTCCGCACCGCCATCGCTGTCTTGCTCGGCGTTCGGCACGACGCCGTCGGCGGTGCAGGACGGCCGGCACGCCAGGTCTTTTTGCTGCCACTGGTCGAGCGGCAGGCGCAGCGGGCCATTGCACGAGCTGCCGGGCTTGCAGACGTTGTACGCGTTGCAGGCGGCCCCGTCGGCCAAGAGCTTGGCCGCAGGCGGGAAGCACACGCTCAGGAAGCCGGAGAGGTCGTCCTTCGGGCGCAGGTAGCACGCCTGACCGGTGGGGCAGCCTGTCTGATAGGTCGGGTCGCAGCCGTCGCTGGGCAGGCAGAACTCCATGAACTGGTCGCTGCCCACGCAGAAGCTCTTGGGGTCCGAGCACAACACCGGCGCCTCGAAGGCACCGCTCGAGCACATCGGCTGGCAGCTGGTCCCGCCGCGAACCTTGGGATCGGAGCCGCAGATCAGCCCCGGGCCGCACTGGTCGCGAAACACCAGGTCGGTCAGGCCCTTGGTTCGGTACGGTGGGGTGGTGGTGAAGTCGGGATCGCAAGGATCCCCGAGGCCGCGCTCACGCGCCTTGTCGACGCAGCCGGTGTAGACCGAGAGGCCCTGCTGGCCGCTCGAATCGGTGACCACACGCGCGATCAAGTCGCAGGTCTGGCCCGAGGGACAGCTGTTCGGGTCGAAGCGGTCGCAGGTGCGGATGGGGTCGGTCGTCGCGACCGAGGCGTCCGGTCGCGGGATGAAGTTGCCCCCCGAGTCGGTCGAGGCGTCGACGCCGCCGTCGTCAGGCTTGGGCTTGTCGCCGTCGTCATCGCCGCAGGCGCCGAGCGCGATGCAGCAGCCAGCAATCCACGCGCACGCAAACCAAAAGGGGGCACGACCAAAGTGCATGCTGGACGCTAACGTCGCGGACCCAGGTCGGTCAATCCGACGAGGCCACGGGCTACTCGTGGGCCATGCGGTGGCGCGGGCCGCGGAAGTAGTGCGCGGCGGTGTAGCCCAGCAAGTTGGTCACGCGATCGGTGTACAGACAGGCGTAGCGCTCGACTTGCTCGCCGAAGCTGGAGGGTTCGCTCTCGGCCTTGAGCGCCGAACCCCAAAACGGGTGAAATGCGTGCTCGATCTCGCGTTCCAGCGCGCAGTGCTCGGCGTCGATGCTCTTGGCCTGCACGCGCAGCCGATCGACGCTGCGCTTGAGCCGCTGGCGCGCGGCCTCGAGCTCGACCTTGCGCTCGGGGCTCAGGTCTTCGGCCTCGAGCAGCTTCTGCACCGACTTCTGCATGCCCTGCCGCTCGCGCAGGCCGTCGTGCAGCGCGGACAGGCGTTGCTCGAGCCGGTCGACGCGCGCGATGTCGGGCGCCAGGCGCTCCATTGCGGACAGCTCGTCGGTGAGCTCCTGGATGATCATCAGCGTCCGCCACTGGCTGGTCTTCTTCGCGCGCAGCACGTCGCCGTAGATGTGATCGCCCACGTAGAGCACGCGATCCGAGGGCACCCCGGTGAGCTTCTCGAACTCGGTCTGCGAGCCGCCGAGGTACATGCGGCCGCGATGGAACTCCTTGACCTTGCCGAGCTGCAGCTGGCCCGGTGCGACGAGCTCTTCGAACGGTGCATCGCGCATGAAGAACGCCGGCTTCATCGCGCTGGTGATGATCATGTCGAAGTAGCTCTTCCAGGAGCGATACTCGTTCAGCTCCCCGCGCAGCAGGAAGCTCATCACGGCGTCGGTGTACGACGGCTCGGAGTTGGTCAGCAGGAACAGGCGCTTGCCCGCGCTGCGCAGCTTGTGCAGCGTCTCGGCGAGATCGGGATCGCGCTCGATGTAGCGGCCGATGTCGGCGGTGATGGTCTCCTTGATGCTGCCGTCGCGGTGCGCTTCGTCGATGCTGGCGCGCACGTCGTCGAACAGCTGCGCGTAGTCGACCTGCGTGAACGGCCGATCGAGCTCGTCCACCGCCGCCGCGTACACCGTCACCTCGCTCAGCGCGAAGAGTGAATCGATCGAGTGAAAGCGCCGCGGATCCGGGCGTACCGGACGCTGCTGATACGTCTGCCGGCGCTCGTCGCTCGTGAGCTCGCGCGTGCCGTGGTACGCCTTCTTGACGAACTTGTAGCGATCCGTCTTGAGCACGTTGCCGAGCTTGCGGTCGACCAACAACCCGCGGATCGGGAAGTGGGTGCGATAGCTCATCGTGGACAGCGACTCGGGGTAACCCCGCTGCACGAGCTTGCGCGCCGTGGCTTCGATACTCAGCCGGTCCAGCTCCGCCTGGTTGTACACGGCGAGCGTGTAGTCCATGTCGAAGCCGACCATCTGGATGTGGTCGAGCTTGAGGTTGCGGTTGCAGTAGATGCGCCGAACCCTGGGCGGCTGGCCCTCCAGCGTTCCCCCCAGGTCTGAGAGCAGGGGTAGCTGGCGGGGATCAGAGACCGGGCGGCCCGCCTCCGTCCCTTCGGAGAGCGTCTCACCTACAGAACGCACTCTCCGAGCTTACCACGGGCCGGCGACTTTGCCTCACCCGTGTTGGGACAGCCTGTTCAGGCTGCTTCGAGCGGGTAGACGCTGATGCGGCGGCGGTTCTTACCTTCGCGCTCGTACTTGACCACGCCGTCGATGCGGGCCCAGAGCGTGTAGTCCCTGCCGACGCCGACATTCTGCCCGGCGTGGAAGGTCGAACCGACTTGACGCACGAGGACGCTGCCGGCCGTCACGCGCTCACCGCCGAAGACCTTGACTCCGCGGTACTGCGCGCTCGAATCGCGACCGTTGCGAGAGGATCCCTGACCTTTTTTATGCGCCATGGCTGGTTCTCCTGATCAGGCGCTGACGGCCGTGATTTTGAGCTCGGTGAACGGCTGCCGATGGCCGTTCTTGCGGCGATAACGCTTCCGGCGCCGCATCTTGAACACGATGATCTTCTTGCCGAGGCCCTGGCTCGTGATCTGAGCGCTGACCTTGGCGCCCGTGACGAGCGGCTTGCCGATCGACACGGACTCGCCGCCGAGCATCAGCACCTCGGGAAACTCGACGAAGTCGCCGACAGCACCTTCGAGCTTCTCGACGCGAAGCCGATCACCCTCGTTCACTCGATACTGCTTGCCACCCGTCTTGATGACCGCGTACATCCGTCTCGTCCTTGTCTCTGGGCTGGTTTCCGAGCTGCGACGTACTCGCGTCCGGTCTGCAGGGGGTGGCAGTGTACGGATGCGCTGCCCCGCTGCAAGTAAAAACCGTCCCGAACGAGGGCGAGATTCTTTCACGAACCATCGGCCACCGAAATGGATGAGCAGCGCAAGAATCCTTACAAGCGCGAGCGGCGCGCTTCGAACGAGCGGGGCGAAGCCCGACCCAAGCGCCCGGGGCTGCGCAAGCTCCCCAACGATCTCAATGACCTAGCCTCCGGTCGGGTCGACCGCCTACGACGGCCCGTGAAGGCCCGCGACGGGCAGCTCGACGATGAGCGCGGCGGGCATGTGATGCAGGGTGTGCGCAATAGCGAGGCTCGCACGGTCTACGACCGCAGGGTCCAGAGCCTGCGGGCTGCCCACGAGCGCGGCGACGAAGCAGCCCTGCGCAGTGGCCTGTGCGAAGCCGTGTGTCTGGGCCTGTGGCGGGCGCGAAATATCACTGATTTCGACGCCTTCGCCGAGCACGTGCTGGCGGTCGGTTCGGCCGCCGCGCGCGCGCTGTTGGCCCAGGCCACGCCCGCGCCGCAGCCGCTGCCGGCCGAGGTCGTCGCGCTCTGGATCCGCATGGAGGCAGCCGCCGTTGCCCTGTGCCCGACGGCCGTGGTGCGCCTCGCGGGTACGACCGAGGAGCCGCGGCTTCAGCTCGAGCTGCCGACGCAGCCCGTCGCGCAGGTGGTCGAGACCCTCAAGAGCCTCGGACCTGCAGTCACCGGGCTCGGCCGGTTGCTGCGCTAGGGAGTGTCTTCAATCTCCCGACCGAGCAGCTCGCGCCGATTTCGCGTCAGGTTCCCTGCAAAAAGCGCAGGAATAGTGGTGCCTATTTCGAGCATTTTTTGCGGGGAAGCTGGCGTGAAAGCGGCCGAGATGCGACCGAGGGAGGTTGAAGACACTCCCTAAATCACTTGAGTGACTCGAGCCCGGTCTTGGCCGCGGGGTTCTGCGGATCCAGGTCCAACGCCTTGCGGTAGGCCGCGCTCGCGCGACCGCGGTCGCCCTTCTGTAGATAGGCGCGGCCGAGGGCGGCCTGGAAGCCCGAGACGTCGGGCTTGAGCTGCACGGCGCGTTGATACGCGGTGATAGCTTTCTCCGACTGGCCGGCGGCCAACCACGAAGCGCCGAGACCCGCGTAGGCCCCGGCATCCGAAGGCGAGCGCTGCGAGGCGCGCTGATAGGCCTCGGCTGCCTCACGGTACTTGCCGGTGCTGTACAGCGTGCGCCCACGCGCCTTGTAGTCCACGTCCGGCTCGTCGGACGCGTGGTACGCGACCACGCCGCCGCGACTCGACAGCGGCAGCGGGCGCGCCTGCGCCGCGGTCAGCGTGCGCGACTCGCTCTCGGACTTGGTGTTCGCGGCCAACGCCTCCGTCTCGGTCTCGGTCTTGGCTGCGGCTGGTTCAGTCGGAGCAGGCTCCTCCGGCTTCGCGGGCTCGGCCGCGGCGACCTGGGTAGGCGCTGCGGGCTCGGCGCTGCTCGGGGCGGGTGCAGCTGTTGGCGGCGGGGGCGCGGGCTCCACGCGCGGTGCCGGTTGCGTGCGCGCGACGGGCGCGCCTCCGGAGTTGCAGGCGCGCGCCGAAAAGCCGACGACGGTCAGGCTGAGCAGACCAGCTGCAGCCAACAGCGGCCAAGCTCGTGAGTTGCGCGGCACGCGATAGCTGCTGCGAGGCGCGTCGGACTTCGGGGGCCCCGGCGGCGCGGCGGCCAGCGGGCGTTCGGGCTCGAGCTTGTCTTCGAACAACGACTCGACATCGAACGCAGGACGCGCGCCCGGAAGCGAAGGTGGCGTGTGCGGATCGAGCGCGGAGGGCGCCGGGATCTCGGGCGGTGCCGCGGTCAGCTCGGGTGCAACCTGCTCGGTGGTCGGCGTCGGCTCGGGCGTGGCCGGTGCAGCGATCGCGGTCTCCTCTGCCGCGTCCGGCGCGACATGCGGCGTCGGCTCGGGCGCCGCGGCCTTTGCCTCGGGCTCCACCGCTGCGGCGGCCTTTGCCTCGGGCTCCACGTGCTCGACGCTCGGGGTCTCGGCTGCCTCCTGCGTAACCGTGGCTGTAGCTCCAAAGGGCGTCTCGTCGATCACCGTCGGCTCGTCCGCGGGCGCTTTGATCACTTCCGCGGCGGGCGGCACCACAGCCGCGACGCTTGCAGCTGACGGCTGCGGCGGTGTGCTGAGCGGTGGAATCACGGACGCCGCGGGCGGCGGCGCTACGCTCGCCACCTTGCGGGCTGCCGCGACCGTGCCGGGAGAGGTCGTCGCCCCGGGCGAAGACTGCGGGCGCGACGACAACAGAGCCTCCGCGGGGGGCGGGGGCGGCGTGCTCTTGGGCTTGGCGACGGACCGCGCCAGATCACCGGGCTTCACTGCGGGCATGCCCATCTCGGTGGTCTTGCGCGAGGGAATGCCCTTGCGCATGGCTGCCGCGATGGCGTTCGCCGATGCACTGCGCGGCGGCACGGGAGAAGGCGTGCGATGCGCGAGCGCCTCGGGCGGTGGCGCGGGACGCGAGGAGATCGGGCGCCTCGCAGGGGCGCCGCTCGGGGCCTTGGCCTGCGCTGCCGCGGGGGGCGGGGGCGGGACAGAGGACGTCAGCCTGGTGGAGAGACGCTGGCGAATCGCAGCTGCTGGCGGCAAGGCCGACGAGCGCACCGGGCCCGGTTTGGGTTCCGCCTTACTCTCCGCGAGCGAGGCCGCGATCGCCGATTCGACATCCGCAGTCGCGAGCTCCTGCGTCGGCGCGTCCTTCGGGTCCGCTGCCTCAAGCTCTTCGAGTGCGATCTCTTGCGTCTTGTCTGACATCCTGGCTGCTCCCGTGCGGACAATACGCGCGCGGGCTCTACATAGACACCGCAGCCGCAAGACCACAGCCTAGTCCGGGCGGTGTGCAGGGTCAAACGTCCGAATTTCCCCAAGAATCACGCCGCGTCGCGCATCGGCGGCTGATCTGGCGCAAACAGCAGGCTGCGGAAAAGCTCCTGGTCCCTAACCTCGTACAAGACAGGGAGCACGGCAGCTCGCGGCGGCGGCAGCAGGCTGAGCGCACCGCTGTCATCCAGGGCAGTCGCGCCGATACCGTCCAAGATCAAGAACAGGTTGCGCAGGTCGCCGGTGCACGGCAGCTCCGCGACGTCCACGATGCGCCGGCGATCGACCGACAGCTCGGTGTTGTCGCGCCGGATCAACACGCGCGTGTTGGTCAGGATGTACTCGCTCGAGGAGCCCGCGGCGCGCGCCCCCCACAACGAACGCCAAACCAGCGTGGCGCCGATGCCGAGGATGACCAGGCCGGAGATCACGATCGCGAGGAACAGCAACAGCCACGTCCAGGATCGCACCGGCAAACCCACGCGCTCGAGCTCGAGCAGCAGGTGTGCCATGCGATACGCGTAGAACGAGCCGACGCCGAGCACCAGCGTACCGAGGCCGGCCATCATCAGCTCGGAGCGGCCGAGGCGATAACCCGCCGGGGCCGAGCCCCAGAGCACGCGCTCATCCTGATCGAGGCGATCGGTCAACAGCACGTCGCCGTAGCCGGCAAAGTCGGTCGGCTCGGCGCCGCGGATCAGCGCGAACACGCGGTCCGGTGCCTCGACGTCATGCAGCAGCAAACGCTGGCGACGCGATAGCGGACCGAAGGGCGCCGCTCGCACCAACTCGAGGCTGCCCACGCCGGGCTCACTGCGATGCCAGCGGATGCGGCCGTAGGTGATGGCGCCGCGCTCGATCACGCGGCGCACCTGGCCACGCTTCCAGATCACGTTGCGATCGGTGATCAGGTACTCGCAGCGGTCGAGCCAGGCGCGCGGCGCGAACCAGGCCGCGACGCCGGTGGCCAGCAGGTAGAAGGCCAGGAACGCGGTCGAACGCACCGCGGGGATGCCGGCGGCCGCGATCAATCCCGCGAACAACGCCACGATGATCGCGAGGATCACGAAGGACGCGGGCACCACGACCCACACGCCTTGGCGAGGGACTCCGAGCTTGGGCTTGCCGTGCCAGAGAACGCGCTCTGACGGCAACAATCGGAAGGAGCGATGAAGACCCTCGCTCATGCACGGTCTCCTCAAACTACTGTTGTCTAGCCTAACACCGGATACGCATGACGGCACGCGGATCTTGACACGCGGTGCGTGTCTCCGACGTTACTGTTGCGTATGACACATGTGCTTCCAGTCGATCGGCTCGAGGGTGCGTTGCGCGCGCTGCGAGCAGTGCAGCGCGAACCTCGCATCGCACTGGTGCTGGGCTCGGGCTTGGGCGCATTCGCAGACACACTTTCGGACACCCTGCGCGTGCCGTACGCGCAGGTTCCCGACATGCCGCGATCCGCAGTACCGGGACACGCCGGCAACTTCGTGTTTGGGCGCAGCGCGGGACGCGAAGTGATTGCGATGCAGGGACGTGTGCATATGTATGAAGGTTACTCGGCCGAGCAGGTGGTCATGGGCGTGCGGCTGATGATCGCGCTCGGCGCGCGCACGCTGCTCGTGACCAACGCGGCCGGAGGGATCCGGGCCGGCGCGCCGGGACAGCTGATGCTGATCGAGGATCACCTGAACCTGACCGGCCACAACTGTCTCGCGGGTCCCAACGACGCGCGCCTCGGTCCGCGCTTTCCCGACATGAGCGACGCCTACGATCCCGAGCTGCGCGCGCTCGTGCGCTCGGTGGGCGCGCGGCTCGGGATCTCGCTGAGCAGCGGCGTGTACGCCGGACTGCTCGGTCCCAACTACGAAACACCGGCGGAGATCCGCATGCTGGCGGGCATGGGCGCACACGCGGTCGGGATGAGCACGGTGCAAGAGGTGCTGGCTGCGCGTCACATGGGCGCGCGCGTGCTCGGCATCTCGTGCATCACCAACCTCGCCGCGGGTCTGTCGGAGCACAAGCTGAGTCACGCCGAAGTCGAAGCCACGGCGCTCGCCACGCGCGCCGAGTTCGAACGCCTCTTGCGCACCGTGATCGAGGAGCTGCCGCTATGAGCATCGATTGGCAAGCCTTGCGCGACGCAGCTGCGCAGGCGCAGGCACGCGCCTACGCGCCCTACTCCAAGTTTCGAGTCGGGGCCGCGCTGCTGACCGACGATGGGCGCATCGTCAGCGGCTGCAACGTCGAGAACGCCAGCTACGGCCTGTGCATCTGCGCCGAGCGCAACGCGGTCTTCGCAGCCGTCGCGGCCGGGGCGCACGGCTTCCAGGCGCTGGCGGTGATCAGCAGCGCAGACGACCCGGTCACGCCCTGCGGGGCCTGCCGCCAGGTGCTGGCGGAGTTCCGCCCGAGCTTCGAGGTCCGCTGCTACGGGCAGAGCCAGGGTGAGGTGCGGCACAGCGTGGACAGCCTGCTGCCGCACGCCTTCAGCGACACCGACCTCAAACCCTGACTACTGGTCGAGCTCCACGTTCCAGGAGCGCATCAGCTTGAGCACGTCGGCGCGATCGAGCGCACCGTGCGGCGCGAGCTGCAGGTACTTCTTGTACGCCGCCATGGCCAGCTTGCGGTTGCTGTTGCGCGCGTTCTCGCCGATCAGACGGTAGGAGTCTGCCAGCCAGTACGGCGGCGGATCCAGGGCGTCGCCGAGCTTGATCGCGCGCTCGAGGGCGTTCTCGCCCTCGTTTCGAGCGCCCTTGTCGAGGTAGACGCGGCCGAGCTTGTACCACCACTCGCCGCGATTGGCGTCGTGGCTCAGCGCGATCTGGTAGGCCTCGATCGACTGCGGCAGCTGGCGCAGCTCGTCGTAGCACTCGGCCATCAACGCATGGGCCTCGATGCGACCCGGCTTGAGCTCGAGCGCACGCGCGGCGTCTTTGAGCGCGTCCTTGACCGCGCCGCTGCGTAGCCGCACCACACCGCGCACCCAGTAGGCATCGCCCAGCTTGGCATCGCGCGCGAGCGCGGCCTCGGCTTCCTCGATCGTGCGGCCGAGGTTGTTCATCTCCAGCGCCGCGCGCGCGGCGTACAGGTGATAGGCGGCCTGCGTGATGTCGAGCGCGAGTGCACGGTCGAAGTGCGTGAGCGCGTCCGGACCGCGGCCGCGCGCGAACGCCACGCGACCGATGTAGTACTCCGCGTCGGCCGAGTTCGGGATGCGGTGGATCACCTTGTCGAGCGTCTGCTCTGCGTCGTCGAGCTTGCCACCTTCGACCTGCGCCGCTCCCAGCCGCAGGTTGAGCGCGTTATCCTCCGGATCCTTCTCGAGGGCCGCGCGGTAACTCTCGATCGCCTTGTCGTACTCGCCCTGGGCCTCCAGCAGCTGACCGCGCTCCAGAGTCAGTCCCGCATACTGTGGGTCGCGCTGGGCGATCCCATCGAACAGCGTGCGCGCCTGCTCGAGCTCATTCGAGCGCCGCAAGCTGATCGCCAGGCCGAAGCGCGCCTCGAGATCCTGCGGATCGAGCTCGATCGCGCGCTTGAACTCGTGCACGGCGCTGTCCAGGCGATTGCGCGCGAGCTCGGACTGGCCGAGCATGCGCCGCATCTCGGCGTTCTCTTCCACCTTCCCGGCCGCGTCGTTCAGCGTCTCCGACGCCTTGTCCGGTTGGTTCTGCTTGAAGAAGTACTGCGACAGCGCGAGGTAGCCCGCGAAGGAAGTCGGCGCGAGCTCGATCGCCTTGCGGAACAGGTTCTCGGCGCTCTCCCGGTTGCCGATCGCCTCCTCTGCTTGACCCATCGCCAGCGTGACTTCCGAGTCGTTGGGGTTCGCGGTCGCGAGCTTCGTCAGGTTGGCCTTGGCCTCCTGCGAACGCCCGACCGCGAGCTCGGCGCGGGCCTGGCCCAGTCGCGCTTCGTCTTCGGCTTTGCGGCCGCTCAACACGACGCTGCTCGGCGACTTCGCCGCGATGTTCAGGCCCGACTCGAAGCGCGCCAGCGCGTCGTTGAAGCGGCGCTCGCGCAGGAGCACACGGCCGGAGCCCAGCAACGCCTCGATCAGGTACGGATCGGCGGCCAGCGCGTCTTCGTAGGCCTTGCGGGCCAGGTGCAGGCGCCCCCGCTGCTCGTGAATGTGTCCGAGCAAGCTGTGGCCCTGTGCCTTGGCGAGCTTCGAGCTCTGCAAGAACTGGTCGTCGATCGGCTCGAGGCCGAGCGCCTGGCGCAAGCCCAGCACTGCGCGCTCCTCCTTGCCCTGTTGGAACAACACGCGCGACTCGGCGATGCGCGCCTCGGCGTGCATCGGCGACAGCTTGAGCGTCTCCTCGATCGCGCTCTGCTGCGCGGCCTCGTCCGGCCGCGCCAGCGCCACGCGCGCCAGGCCCCACTGTGCGCGCGCCGATCCGCCGTGCTTGAGTGCCTGGCGGAACGCCTTCTCGGCCTCCGCGAGCTTGGCCTGGTGCATGGCGACTTCGCCGGCCAACAGGTGCGCGTAAGCGTCGTTGGGAGTCTGGCCCAGGGCATCGCGCAGGCGCGCCTCGGCTTCTTTGTAGTCGCCGCGGCGAGCGGCATCGGCGGCACGCGCCAACGCCATGCCTGGCGCGATGCCGTGACGCTCCTCGAGCCGGCGCATGATGGCGGCGACGTGCGCCGAGCTGCCGGTGTCCGCGCCGAAGCGCACGAGGTACAGCGACTCGTGCAGCAGTGAACGCGTGAGCAATTCGCGGTTCAAGCCGGCGTTGCGCCGAGCTTCACCCAGCACCACCAGCGAGCTGCGCACACCCTTGTAGGTATCGGGTGCGGCCGACTTCTCGGCGCGCTCGATGGCTTCACGCGCGAACTTCGGGCTACCGGCCTCGGGCAGGTACTGCTCGAGCACGTAGATGCCGAAGAAGCCGTAGTCAGTGAAGCCGAGGGCGGCGCCCGCACCACCGACCACGACCAGCAGCAGCGCCACGCCCAACAGCACGTGCAGCGCGCGCTTGCTCTTGTCGACCGGCGTCGCGTCGACGTCCTCGCCACGCTGGCGGCGCAGGATCTCCGGCGGCAGCGCGAAGCCCTCGCCTTCGGCATCCGCGATGCCGAACTCCATGCTCTCGTCGGTGGCGTCGAGGCCGGCTTCGCCATACGCGTCGACATCCCCATCGGGAGGACCGCCGCGCAGCGCCGGCGGTAGACTGCCGAGGTCCATCGCCGGCATCGAGTTGCCGTCCGACTTGAGCTTGAGCAGATCATCCGAGCGAACGTCGTCCAGACGCATCTCGTCGTCCGGATACGGCGGGATCGGGGAGCCGAGCTCGAGGTTGCCGAAGCTGGTCTCGTCCTCGGCGCGGCCGGGCACGCCCACGCCCTGGAAGGTGCGGGCCTTGGGCGGCACGAGGTCTGCAGCTGCGCGCGGCGGCGGCAACTCAATGTCGCCGAAGTCGCTCGAATCAGGTCGACCCGGTGGACCCGACGGCAGCTCCAGGCTGCCGAAGCTCGCCTCTTCGTCACCGAGCGGCGCGAAGGCCTTGGGGATCGGCAGATCCAGCTCGCCGAACCCACCGCGCTGCGGCGACGGTAGATCGGTCACGCCGAGGGGCGCCGGTAGATCGGCGATGCCGCGTGGTGCGGGCAGATCGGCGATGGTCTTGGGCGCCGGCAGATCCATCTCGCCGATCGACGCGGGCGAGGGCTTGGGCGCAGGCAGATCGACGCTGCCCTTCGGAGTCGGCAGGTCGACCTCGCCGAAGCCGAACGCGGTGGCACCCTTCTTGACCGCAGGCAAGTCGACCTGTTTGACGCCGGGCAGATCGATCAGCGGCATGTCGGGCGCGAGCGCCGCGGCTCCGGGCGGCTTCGGCATCACGCCGACCTTGTCCCGCACCGGTCCAGGCAGGTCGATCAGCGGCTCGTCCGCCTGCGGCACCGGTGGGGCCAACGGCGCACCGAATGCGGGCTTGGCAGCTGTCGGCTTCGGTGCCGGCAGATCGATCATCGGCGGTTCGGGTGCCGCGGCCTTCGGCGGCGGCGGCGCGAGCGGCGCACCGAATGGAGGCTTGGGCAGCGCCGGCTTCGGCGCCGGCAGGTCGATCATCGGCATCTCGGGCGCTGCAGCCTTGGGCGGCGGCGGCGCGAGCGGCGCGACGAACGCGGGCTTCGCCGCTGCAGGCTT
>DATEOF010000226.1:0-8029 GCA_035274465.1 Polyangiales bacterium | reverse complement strand
AGTCGCGGCCGCGGCGCCCGCGGCCGAGCTCGCCATGCCGGTCGTCGGCGTGGTCGGCGTGGTGTTGTTGCCGGGCGAGACGGGCAGGGTCGACGACGGCGAGGTGGAGACGGGGTTCCCACCGGGTGGCAAGGGATGCGGCCCGCCGATACAGCTCGCGAGCAGCAAAGCGCAGCCCACCGCGGCGACCCGCAGGCCGGCACGAATACGCGCGTTGCTCTCTTGCAAACCGCCGGCCATGTTCATCGCGCCGCAAGGAAATGCGAGCAGTGAAGGTATACATACAACTCACGTGCCAAGCCAGCCGCCGCAGCTGCCAGCAGCGGGCGAAACTGGCGGTGTCTGACCCGGATCCAACCTTTTGACTCACTTGTCTAAAAGGTCCGAAAGCCCCGCCACGGCGCCCGTGGAGCCGCGCACACCGTTCCCATCAGGGGCTTTCGGACCGCGTTAATCGACTGATCGCGCTGAATTTCACCATGCTTTCCTCCCGCGCGACGCGATTTTCCACGCTCGGTCTGCTGCTCGTCGCCTGCTCGAGCTCGGGCCGAATGAGCGGGCCCATGCTCACGCCACCCGCGGGTGCTGGCGCAGGCGTCAGCGGCACGCCGAGCGATGTCCCAAAAGCGGGCCAGACTGCTGCTGTCGGCGGCGCAGGCACCCGTGGTGAAGCGGGCCGCGCGATCGCCGGCGGTGGCGCGGGTCGTCCTGCCGCTGGAGGCGGCAGCGGCGGCGCAGGACAGACCGGCGGCGCGGGAGCGGCACCCGATGCCGGCGTGCCGCCCGAGCAACCGGCGACCGAGTGCGTAAAGGCTTCGGATACGCCCGCCGGCCCCGTGCTCGAGAAGCTGACGCGCGGCGTGGTTGCAGTCGCGGTCGAAGGCGGCGTGTTCGTCGGGTTCCGGCTGCTCGGCACCGATCCCAAGGACAGCGCGTTCCACGTCTATCGCGGCGACATGCGCGTCACGACCGAAGCGTTGACCGGCGCGACGCAGTTCATCGACAAGCCCGGCGACAAGAACGCCAAGTACTCGGTCGCACGCGTCATCGCAGGCCGCGAAGAGCCGCGCTCCGAAGCGGTCGTGGTGCAAGCGCAGAACTATCGCACGCTTCCGCTGCAGACCATGGCCGGCTACGTGCCCAACGACGCCAGCGTGGCGGATCTGGATGGCGACGGCGAGTACGAGCTGGTGCTGAAGCAAGAGCAGACGCCGCGCGACAACTCGCAAGCTGGCACCACCGGCGAGACGCTGCTCGAGGCCTACGAGCTGGATGGCACGTTGCTCTGGCGCATAAACCTCGGGCGCAATATCCGCGAGGGCGCGCACTACACGCAGTTCATCGTCTACGATCTGGACGGCGACGGTCGCGCCGAGGTCGCGTGCAAGACCGCCGATGGCACGCGCGACGGGATGGGCAAGGTGATCGGCGACGCCAGTGCCAATCACCGCAACGCCGACGGCTACGTGCTCAGCGGCCCGGAGTTCTTGACCGTGTTCGACGGCAAGACGGGCGCGGCGATCTCCACCGTCGACTACGTGCCCGCGCGCGGAAAGGTCAGCGACTGGGGCGACGACTACGGCAACCGCGTGGATCGTTTCCTGGCCGCGGTCGCGTACCTCGACGGCAAACGTCCGAGCTTGATCATGACGCGCGGCTACTACACGCGCAGCGTGCTCGCGGCCTGGGATCTGCGCTCTGGCAAGCTCGTGCAGCGCTGGGTGTTCGACAGCAATGCCTCGGGCAACGGCAAGTTCGCCGGCCAGGGCAACCACAACCTGAGCGTCGCGGACATCGACGGCGACGGCAAACAGGAGATCGTGTTCGGCGGCATGGCGGTGGATGACGACGGCAAGGGCATGTGGAGCACCGGCTACGGCCACGGCGACGCGCTGCACGTCTCGGAGATGGACGAGAGCAGGAAGGGCCTCGAGGTGTTTCGCATCCAGGAGCGCGTCGACGCGCAGGGCGCGCACTTGCTCGAAGCCGCGACCGGCAAGCTGATGTTCGCGAAGGCCAGCTCGGGCAACGACGAAGGCCCGGGTCGCGGCGTCGCGGCGGACATCCTGGCCAGCAACCCGGGCTACGAGATGTGGGCCGTGGGCGGCGGCGTGCCCGCGCAGCTGTGGAACAGCAAGGGCGAGAACATCGGCCGCCAGCCGAGCTCGTGCAACTTCGTGATCTACTGGGACGGCGACGCGCAGCGCGAGCTGCTCGACGGCAACCACATCGACAAGTACGGGACCAGCGGCGACATGCGCTTGCTCACCGCGGACGGTTGCGCCTCGAACAATGGCACGAAATCGACCCCTGCCCTGAGCGCCGACCTGTTCGGAGATTTTCGCGAGGAGCTGGTGCTGCGCACGACCGACAACAAGTCGCTGCGCATCTACACCAGCACCATCCCGACTACATTGCGCGTGCGGACGTTGATGCACGACCCGCAATATCGCGCGGCGATCGCCTGGCAGAACGTGGCCTACAACCAACCTCCGCATCCGAGCTTCTTGCTCGGCGGCAGCCAGCCGCTGCCGGAGGCCAACGTTGACGTCGCGTGCCTGCCGTAGCGCGCTAAACTGAGTGGATGCGAAGCTGGAGTTGGCTTGGACTCGGGTTGTGTGCCGCGCTGGTCGGATGTGGGGGTGACGACGGCGGCGGTCTGCTGGATGGTTTTGCTGGTAGCGGCGGCTCGCAGCCGTCAGCTGCCGGTGCGGGCAGCGGCGGGCAAGCCGCAGCTGGTAGCGGCGGCAGCGAACAGGCAGGCAGCGGCGGAACCGCGGCGAGCTCGGACAAGCTGAAGATGTCGATCATCGCGCGCGCCGTGCCGGTCGGCGGGCAGGAGCACGTGTGCGTGGTGGTCGAGCTGCCCAACTCCGCGCCGATCTGGGTCGATCGCATCGACGCCGTGCTGAGCGGCGGCAGTCACCACTTGATCGTCGACCGCAAGCCGGCGGGGACCGCTCTCAACTCCGAGCCCATGGTGTGCGCGCCGACCATGGCCAGCGACGCCTCGCGCCTGATCATCGCGCAGCAGGCGAAGACGGCGGTCACTTTGCCTTCCGGCGTGGCCTTCAAGCTCGAAGCCCACCAGCGCATGTTCATGCAGCTGCACTACCTGAACGTCTCGGACGCGGCGCACGACATCCGCGGAGATGTCGAGCTGTCGGTGGTGAGCTCGAGCGCGAAGCAGCCGATCGAGGCCAAGAACATCTTCACGGGCAGCACCAACATCACCGTGCCGGCGCACGCCGACAGCGAGTCGAGCGCGTACTTCATGCCGATGGCCGGCCGCGGCATGCGGCACGTGTTCGGGCTGACCTCGCACACCCACCGGCTGGGCGTGCGCAGCACGATCGAGCGAGTCGCGAGCGCCAACGCTCCGAGCGCCACGCCGTTGCACGAGTCGAGCAGCTGGTCCGAGCCGCCGCTGACCTTCTTCGACCCGCCGCTGCAGTTCGACGGCAGCGATGGCCTGCGGCTGATCTGCCGCTACCACAACGACACCGATCAAGCCGTGCACTTCGGCGTCGAAGCGCAGGACGAGATGTGCTTCATGTGGCTCTACTACTACGACGAGCCGTAGGCTGACTGGCCGCTGCCGCCGTGAGCGGCATGCGCGTTGGCGGGCGGGGCGCTCTTGGCGACGAGCTCGCGGCACTGACAGCGATCGGCCTGCGCGATGTCTCGCAGGACCTGTTCGACGTGCTTGCCGCGGCCCGCGTACGTCGGTTTCTGGCACTGCTCACAGCGGATTCGCCTGCACAAGCCTGCCCGGGGTTGCACGGAGGGTGCCAGCCGGGGGAGCGCGTTACAGAGCGGTTACGCGCCCTACCCCAGCACCGTCCCCGGGATTCGGACTTCTCGCCACACGGTAAATCCGTGACCCTTGCTGGTACGCGGCGATCACAGCGGGTTGGCCGCGCGAGGAAAACAAGTGTGTGTTTCGGGCGATCCGCTCTGGCCTTCACGGGGTGCTTGAGTAGATTGGGCGCTCGCAGGGCGGCGTTTTTGTGTTGAGCGAGGAGCAGCAGTGGCTTGGCGCGTCGGGGGTCCGCGAGGGCGCGGTGACTGCTCAGCCATCGCTCATCGTCGGTCTCGGCGGCGGAGACGGTGCGCTCGAGGCCCTCAAGGCGTTGTTCATCGCGATCGACGATAGCGCGGGCATGTCGTTCGTGGTCGTGCAGCACTTCGATCGCAACGGCACGGCTGCGCTGAGCGAGATCATCGAGCAGTTCACCGAGCTGCGGGTGCAACCGATCCGCGATCGCGACGCGGTCGAGCCCGATCGCATCTATGTCGTGCCGGCGGGTCACGTCGTCGAGGTGCAGGAGGGCCACTTCTCGCTCAGCCCGCGCCTCGACTCCGGCGCCAACCGCATCGGCCTGGACACGCTGTTCCGCTCGCTGGCGCGCACCGCCGGGACGCGCGCGGTCGGTATCGTGCTCTCCGGCGCGGGCGACGACGGCACCGAAGGTGTTCAGGCCATCGCGCGCGCCGGCGGCCTGACGCTGGTCAGCGATCCCGAACGAGCGCGCTGCGGAGAGATGCCGAGGAACGCGCTCGCCAGCGGCGTGATCGATCGCGTGCTCTCTCCCTTCGAGATGCCCGAGGCGCTGTTGGCGCGCAACAGCGCGGTGGCGCTCGAGCGAACGGCGGGCACGAGCCACGGGCTTCAAGACACGGTCGACGAGCTCACCCAGGCCAACGCCGAGCTGCGTCGCTTGAACCGTGAGTTGCTCGCGATCCACAGCCAGCTGCACGCCAGCATCGAGCGCTTGCAAACCGCGCTCGACAAGCTGGAGCAACGCAACCAGGAGCTGGCTGGCGCGCAGACCCAGATGTGTGAGCTGCTGAGCGAAGGCGTAACTGCCGTGCTACAGCTCGATGCGGAGGGCCGCGTGTGCTCGTACTCGGGTCGGATCGAGTTGATCTACACGCTGTCGTCGGCCGACATCGGAAAGCCGATCGAGATCATTCCACACCGTGCGCACGACATGCCGCCGCTCCCCAGGCTCGCGGACTTCCGCGACGACGGCGCTGCACGCGACGACGACGTGGTCACGCGCGACCGCTGGTACCTGCGCCGCAGCCTGCCGCAGTACGCCGGAGATGGCCTCGTGATCACCTTCGTCGATGTCACGCAGCTCAAGCTGAGCGAAGCCGCCGCGCAACCGCACGAGAACTGGTTGCGCAACATCACCGACGCTTCGCCCGCCATCATCTCGTTCGTCGACGACGCGCTGCAGGGCTTCTGAACGTAACCATTTCGAGGACAACCTGCCTCGAGTTGCGCAGCGGCCTGTCAGCGTACAAATATGGAAGTCGTGCTCGAACGCAACGCCTTCCTCTGCCTGACGCTCCTGGCCGCCCTCAGCTGCAGCAACGAAGAGCCCTCCGAGGCCAGCGAGAGTGAACTCCCCCACATCGAAGACCTCAGCAGCGGCGCCAGCTGCCCGGAGGACAGCGAGCTGACCTACGACAGCTTCGGCAAGGAGTTCATCGGCAAGTACTGCCTGCGCTGCCATACCGTCAGCCTGACAGCCCCCGATCGAGTCACGCCGGAGGGCCGCGACTTCGACGACCTGGCGTTGATCCGCACGAACGCGCACGCCATCGACCAGCAAGCAGCGTCCGGCCCCTTGGGTAACCACAACAGCATGCCGCCGAACGAGCCCTTCCCCGCAATGCTACAGAGGCAGCGACTGGGACAGTGGCTGGCGTGCGGCGCGCCCGGCGACTAGTGCTTGCCGTACTCCAGCGTCTTGCCCTTGCGCTGCGCCAGGATGTAGGCCTCTAGGGCGCGCATCCGTGGATCCTCGGAGTCCATGACCTGACCGCGCACCGGGTGCTGGATGCACCAGTTGATCATGTCCCGGAGCAGCGCGACGCGACCCAGCTGCGTCTGGTACTTCGGGTAGGTCTCGGGGTGGGTGTTGGCCGCGTGCGGGTGGCACATGTCACACGAGACGCCGACCGTACTGCCGAGTTGATCCGCGTTGTGGAAGACGTCGGAGCCCGCCGTGGCGACGCGCTCGGTTTCGGTCTTCCACAGCGCGACGTCCTGGCTGGTGATCTGCCCGTACGTCTGGCCCTGCATCTGGCCGATCAAGTTCGAGTTGTCGGCCGCCGTCTGCAGCGTATGCCGCTCGCGCTCCTCCGCTTCCCAGTTGGAGTTGGGGTTCTTGCGGAGCCATTCGGTCATCAGCGCGCCCGCGACCGCGGTGCCTGCCGTGCCCGGCTGGACGCTGATCTTGGTCTTGCCGTCGCACAGCAGCACTTCGGTGCCGCTGTTGGCTGCAACTGCCGTGTCGGCGGCGGTGGCCGATCCGCCGGTGCTGCTCGCTGCGGACGGCGCGGGGTTGGGTCCGCTCGCTGCCGTGGCAGCCGGCGCGGGGTCGTGCGCACAGCTCCCGAGGATGGCGAGGATGGCCCAGTAGCTCGAACGTGCGATGGTTTGCTTGATGCCCATGGCTGTCCTCAATAGCTGCGCAAGGCAGGCACGTCCGGTTTGGCCTGCTTGCCGTTGCTCGCCATGTACTGGCGGGTGATCGTGACCGGGTTGCGGTTCCAGAGGTTCTGCGCGATGTCGGCGAGCCCGTCCGGATGAATGGTGGCGGAGCCGTCGCCACAACCGTCGTTCGGGTTGAACGGATCAGGGCGCGCCATCTGGATCGTGAGCGCAGGCATGCCCTCCGGCGCGTACGGCCACGGCCAGGCCGTCGACAAGAAGCCGTGGAAGTGGATGTTGCCGATGCGGTTGGTCAGCATCTGGTGCGTGTGGCCGTGGAACACCACGGTCGACTTGAACGGGCGCAGGATCGCCTGAACCTCTTCGGCGTCGTCGGTCCAGAAGTTCCAGTTGCGGTAGAGCTTGTAGAGCGGCGAGTGCGAGAACACCACGAGCGGCGTCGTCGCCGGCTTGCCCTTGAGATCGTTTTGGAGCCAGGCGCGCTGCTCGGCGCCGACCGAGAACGGGCTCTGCACGCCGTTGTCGAGGCCGGCGACCGTCTTCATGCGCTGCATCGGGTCGAGCTTGCGCGCGGTCCAGAAGTCTTTCTCGACCACGCTGTTCAGCACCACGAAGTGCACGCCCTTGTGATCGAACGAGTACGTGGGTTGGCCGAACAAGCTGCGCCACTTCTCGCCGAGATCCAGGTACCAGTCGTGCTCGCCGACCATCACGCGCAACGGCGCCTTCAGGTTCTTCAGGATCTGCGAGCCCAGCTCCAGCTCTTCGGGCTGCCCGAGCTGCGCCAGGTCGCCGCCGTAGAACACGAAGTCCGGCTGCGGATCCATCGCGTTGATGTCGTCCACAGCGCGCATCAGCGCGTTGATGAAGCGATCGTTCACCGTGCGCTTGTACAGGTGCGAGTCCGAGATGTACGCGAACGTGAACGGCTGCTGCTTGCCGCCCGCGGCTTGCGCCTCGACCTTCACCGGCTGGAACGAGTGCGGCGTCACCATGCCGCTGGCAGCGGCAGCGCCGAACGCCGCCGCCGAAACCTTCAGGAACGAGCGCCGGTCGAGGGTCTTGAGCGCCTTGTAGAACTCGGCGCGTTCTTCCATGTGCTTGGTTTCGATGCTCTTGTGGCGAGGGCTCATGGTTTCACCTCTTGGCAGTGGCACGCGGTTCGAAGGGCAGGACCTTGCGGGTGGCAGTGGCTTCGTCGCGGAACGGCCGGCGCTGCGTGGAGATGCCGCGCTGGCGGTCCATCTCCGAGCGGTTCTGCGCGTCCAACCGCACGTCGGTCAGCGTGAACATGAACGCGACGAGTTGTGCGATCTCGGTCTCGTTCAGGTTGAGCGGCTCGATGCCACCGTCGAGGTAGGGATTGACCTCGCCGCCCTTGTTGTAGTGATCCATCACGTCCCACAGCGTCGCCATCGAGCCGTCGTGCATGTACGGGCCCGTGACGCCGACGTTGCGCAGCTGCGAGGTCTTGAAGGCGCCGATGTCAGAACGGTTGCGCGAGACCGTGAAGCGGCCGAGCTCGGAGAGGTTCGTCTGCAGCGCCAGCTTGTCCAGCGC
>DATEOF010000225.1:0-8441 GCA_035274465.1 Polyangiales bacterium | reverse complement strand
CATGCCGGGCGGCAACATGCCCACCAACTTGCCTGTGGCGAAGGAGCCCTGTCAGGACTTCAAGACCGGCACGATGAAGTTCCTGGGACTCAACGTGCAGATCTGGGCGGGGAAGGCGCCAGCAGCGGCACCGGGGGGGCCGCTGCTGTTTTACTGGCATGGCACCGGCACCAGCTCGAGCGAAGCCAGCTCGGCGTTCGGCCAGGGCATCGGCATGGCCACGGCCGAGGGCGGGATCGTGGCTTCGTTCATCGACACCACGTCGAAGGGTGCAGTCTCGGGTGGAACGATCTGGTTCGCCGAAGATCTGCCGGTCGCCGATCAGATCGTGGCGTGCGCGATCGAGAAGCAAAAGGTCGACGTGCGGCGCATCTACTCGTCGGGCTACAGCGCCGGCGGGCTGCAGACCGGCGCCATGCTCGCGCAGCGCTCCAACTACATGGCCGCCGGCTTGATCTACTCCGGCGGCGTGATCGCGGGGGCGCCCAACCCGGATCCGAGCAACATCCCGTCGCTGATGTGCGCGCACGGCGCGGTGGGCAGCGACTCGCTCGGGCTCGACTTCGCGATGGGCTGCGAGAACCTGGAGACGCAGACGGTGACCAAGGGTGGCTTCGCGGTCGACTGCAACGACGGCGGCTCGCACATCGACATCTTGAACCGCTTCTCGGTCGCGGACTTCGGCTACAAGTTCTTGATGGCGCACCCGTTCAAGACCAAGCCCTCGCCCTGGGCGAGCGCGCTGCCGGGCGCTCCGTCGAAGTGCAAGATCTGGCAGAAGAAGTAGTCAGCGCAGATCCATCTCGGCGCTTGCCAGCAGGATCGCGCACAGGCCGTGCGGCGAGTTCGAGAGCGTCATCTGGTTCAGATACGCGGCGTAGTTCTCCTGCACGCCCATGCCCTGCACTGCGCCGCGGATCACGGGCAGGCCGCTGCCATCTGTGCTGATGCGACTCATCAACCCGGAGTAGCCCTTGTCGGCCGTCGCGCGATACTTGCTGTCGATGTAGCCGCGATCCACGCCGACCTTCAGCGCGTACACGAACATGCCGCTGCCGGAGCTCTCGAGCCAGTCGTCGCTGCGCGATCCTTGATCGACCACCTGGAACCAGAGTCCGGTCGCGGGGTCCTGGGTCTTCGCGATTCCGGCCGCGACTGCGCCGAGCACTTCGAGCATGCGCGGGCGTTGCGGATGCGTCGCCGGCAGATCCACGAGCAGGTCGACGAGCGCCATGGCATACCAGCCGAGCGCGCGGCCCCACACCGAGGGCGAGCGGCCGGTGTCGGGATCGGCCCAGCTGGCCTTTTGTCCGCGCGGACTGTCATCCCAGGCGTGATAGAGCAGGCCGGTCGCGGGATCGCGCAGATGCTCGGCCATCAGCAGCATCTGCTCGGCGATGGTGTCGTAGCAGAACCCGTCGCAGCCGCCGAACACCGCCGCGTAGCGAGCCAGGAACGGCATGCCCATGTACGCGCTATCGAGCCACATCTGGTTCGGATACTGCTGCTTGTGCCAGAAGCCGCGGTCGGCATTGCGCGGGATCGAGTCGTAGCGCGCGCGAACGGCATCGGCTGCGGTCTTGTACTTCGCCTGGCCCGTGCGCTCGAAGAGCAGCGGCAAGAGCACCGAGGGCTGCAAGTTGTCGAAGCTGTGCGCGGCGGGGATGTCGAGCCCACCGTTCGCGCGCACGGACTGGTCGACGAACTTTCGGATGTAGTCGAGGTAGCGAGCGTCCTGGCTGCGCAGATACACCTGGGCGATGCCGCGCAGCACGATGCCATGGTTGTACTCCCAGGAGGGAACGTTGCTGGCGATGGCTGCGGGATCGGGCCAGCGAGTGATGACGGCATCAGCGAAGCGCCGGGCGAGAGAGTTGTTTGCGAGGGTAGGCGTCGTCACCGCCCCCATACCACTCGTGGCCGTGCCCGTGCCCGATCCGCTGCTGCCAGCTGCGGGGGCAACGCCGGCGGCCCCACCGCTACCAGCGGCAGGCAGAGCGCCAGCCGCTCCGCCGCTACCAGCTGCGGGCACGGAACTGGGTTTGCCGCTGCTGCCGGCTGCAGGTGTTCCGCCGCTCACCCCGCCGCTACCAGCTGCGACGATTCCAGCGCCAGCGCCCGCGCTCGCCGCCCCCGCGCCACCGTTCGCGCCCGAGTCGCCTGCGCTGGTAGCACCCTGACCGGCAGCCTCCATCGCGCCAGCCCCCGCGGCAACGACATCCCCAGCCTGCATCCGCCGCTGCGAGCCGCAACCCGCCAGCACAACCAGCACCCCGATCACCTGCGCTCGCCGCCCGAACATCTTCACCGCTGCCGCCTTTGCGCAAGCAACCACGGCAACAATTCCGGCTCATCGTACGCACGCCCCAACGTCCCGTGCCCAACATCGGCATACTCCGTATACCGCACCGGACTCCCCAGCGCGCGCAGCGCCGTCACCATCTCGCGCGCGTTCTGCACCGGCGACACGTCGTCGAGCGCCCCGTGAAACACCCAGATCGGCAGCCGCGCGATCACCTTGGCCCGCGAAGGATCATTCGTCCCCGTCACGGGCACCGCAGCTGCAAAGCGCCCATCCGCCCGCCGACTGATGATGTCCCACGTCCCTGCAGCGCCGGACGAATGCCCCGTGACGTAGATCCGATCCTGGTCGATCGAGTACTTGCCGGCCAGCTCGTCCAGCAACGCGAACACCAGCTTGATCGCATCTGCCTCCACGCGCTGCGACTGGTCATGGTTCAAGTGCGGCGCCCCGCGATCCCCGGTGATCCACTTGTCTCCCTTCGGGCACTGCGGCGCCAACAAGAACACCGGCTCCATCGCCTGCGCGCGCTGGTTCAGACGCGCGAGCTCCGGCGCGACCTGCGCCCGATTGTCGTCTCCATTTGCCCCCGAGCCATGCAGGAACACGATCAACGGATAGCGCCGCGCCTTGTCGTAGCCCGCGGGCACCAGCAACCGATACACGATCTCGTACGCCATGCCCGGCCGCGCGATGCGCCCGGCCAGCATGCGATCCGCGAGCGCCCGCGCCTCGTACGCATCCCGCTTGCAGCCAGCCATCACGGCCAGCGCGGCCGCGACACGGCTCGCCGAGATCAACACACGCCTGAGACCGCCCGTCATCGCCCCCAACCTTAGGGTCTGTCCCCGAATATTGCGACACTTCGCTTGAGCTGGTTTTCTGTTCGAGCGGGCGCGCGAACCAGCTCTCCCGATACTCCGGAAACTCTCTCCAATGATGCAGGCGCGTCTCGCTCACCAGCAGCCGTCGTTCACACCTAGAAGGCTGGCAGCTTCGTTCGAGAGCGCGTGCGCGGGATAGGCGAACACGAATTGATAGCACATCTCAGCGTCGCTCGAGGCTCCGTAGGGGACGCCGTAGTCGCGGGTGTTGTCGAACGTGCAACTCGTGGTTAGCCGCTCACCGGGCAACTCTGGACTGCGAACTGCTTCTTGTTAATGAGCCGTTGTTGTTCCACGTCGCTGCCTCGCTTGATCACGGGTATGCTTGGCGCAGGCGGTCTGCTTCGCGGAGCCCGGATCTGTACGCGCCTGGCACCTGGGCAAAGCCGGTATCCAGGGTCGCTTCGCCAGCGAACAGTACTTTGTTGTTGGCTACCGGTGCGCGCAAAAGAGCGCGGTCGCCGAGCAGGGTGGCTTGCTGGAAGGTGGAGTAGGAGCCGCGTGCAAATGGATCCTGATTCCAACGCGTGACTGTGACGCTGACAGGATCGGGTACGGTGCCGGGGAACGTGTCCCGGAGGCGCAGCATGGCCTCGTTCTTGGTCTTGGTGTCGTCAAAGCCTTCAATCGTGCGGGCAGCATCCCCGGAAGTGTAAGTCATGAGGACTGGCTTGCCGGTGATCTCTTTCATGTCGATCCAGATGGAGAAGGCACCTCTCGTGGGGCTGCTCATGCCGAGGACATCCGGCGCGGTGGGCCCGCTCTGCCAGAACTGTGTGCCGAACTCCAGGTAGATCTTGTTCAGCAGGCCACTGCCCAAGCGTTGGATCGCTCCCGTCTTTTGAGAAGGCAAGGCTGGGGCGAACGTGATGGTCCCCGCTTTGAGCACGCCGATCGGCACGGTCACGATCACGTGATTCGCGGTGAACTGCGTTCCACCCTTGATCGTGACCGTCACCAAGCTCTGGTTCGCAGGGTAGTCGATGCGCGTGACTTCGGAGTTGAGCCGGATGTCAAGGCCCGCTTTGAGCCGATCGCTCACCTGGTTGAAGCCCAGTGGGAATGCCGTGTTGTCGCTCTCCGACGACCCGAGGAACGCGTCCCATGCCTGGTCATCGTCCAGGTTTGGGATCAGCTCCCAGAACATTTTCACAGGGGTCTTCGAGGCCGTGGCGGCAAACTCGGTGTCGAACGCGGCCGTCGTGAAGTTGTCGACGAACTCACGTGTGTACCCCGGGAAATTGCCGGTCGTCCACATGATGTCGAGCACGCTTTGAATCGTCCTGTCGGGAAAGAAGGTCGCGTTCCATGACATCGCGTCGGCGAGGCGGAACTTCAGGTCGTTCCACATGCTCGCGGTGACATCCATGGCCTGATTGGCCATGTTGTGGAAGCGCATCGCTTTGAAGTCGGTGTTCCTCGTAGTGAGGTTCATGCCTGCGACGAGGGTTTCGAACTCGGCCTGATCGCCGTGAATCCAGCTGGCTCCGAGATCGATCGTGGTGCCCTGCGCATTGGTGCTCGTAAACATCCGCCCGCCGACGCGATCTCTCGCTTCGAGTATTTTGACTTCAAAACCAGCTGCTTTTAGTCGTGTTGCGGCCGCCAAGCCGGCCATGCCGGCACCGACAACTATCACGCGTGGTGGCGGGGATGGCAACGCGAACGCGCGCTGCGGAAGGGAGAGCACTGCACATGCCCAGACCAATGAGACCAAGACACTGATACTTCCCACTCTGAAGCGTCGAATATTCATTTCCACCTCACGGACTGCGCACGATAGATGGCCGCTCAGAGCTGCGTCAACGCTGAGCGCGTGAACATCTCGTACGCGATGATCACGCGCCAGCGTGCCGGAGTGTGCCAAGCATGCATTCAGGCGTCGCCATGCTGCAGCATGCTCGTGAGCTCGCACGTGCTCTCGGATCTGGAAGCCGTCTGCGACCACGTGGTGTTCATCGAGAGAGCGAGGCTGGCTGCGCGATACCGCTGCCTGAGGACGTCGAGCGTTTGTGCCGGCATGTGCCAGTGCGCGTGCGCGGGGGTCGCCGATGTGACACTCATCGATCAGACCCGGTGATGCCACTGTCAGCCGTACCTGCGTGGACTGCGCCAGCGCGGCGCCGCCTAGTTGCAGAAGCCGATTTCGAACGAACCGATGCGCGGCCTTTCGGTGAACGACGTGCAGGCCTGCCCGGAGGGACAGGTGTTGACGCCGCCGAGCTCACAGTAGCGATTGCACGTCAACGTGGTGGGCAGGCACTTGTAGCCAGCCACGCACAGCGAGTCGTCCGCGTTCCCAGCGGCGTCGGCGCACGACCCGCCGCTGCTGCTCGCGTTCGGCGCGACCGCGGTGCAGTCGGTGCGGTCGTCCAAGTAGTGGCACGTCGCACCGTTGCCGCACGCCTCGTAGCCGTTTCCGCGCGCGTTCGGATTCGCGGGGTTGCAGTCGACCGCGCAGGCGAAGGCCCCCGGCACCTCTCGATCATCATCCCAGTGCAAGGCGCCGCACCGTCCGCTCGGACACGTCTCCGGGTTTCTGCCGTCGCACAGCAGTTTGCAGAGGTCGCCCACGCAGGCATACCCCTTCGGACAGACATTGCCGTGCTCGCAGCTCGAGTACGGGGCCGCGTTGCCGATCGGCCTGCAAGCCGTGGTGCCATCGGCGTCGATCACGCGACAGCTCTGGTCTGCCGGGCAGCCACATTGCGGCGCCGTGTCACACGGACCTCTGCCCGACGGTGAGCTGCAGCAGTATCCAAACTCGATGCCCGACTGCACGGTCACCTTGCTCGCCAGCGAAGCGCAGGTTCCGCCGCCGGTGCAGTCGTTCGCGCCGATCTCGCACCATGGCTGGCAGCGGGTGCCGATGCACTGTAGCCCCGGCGCGCAGTCGGAGGTGTTCGTACAAGTTTGGCCCGCAGCGACCATCCCGCCGAGGCCCGTGCAGCCCGTACGCGAGTTGGTGACCTCGCACTTGAGACCCGGTCCGCACGCGTCGAAGCGTGCATCCTCACGCTTGGGATCGGCAGGGTTGCAGTCGCGCGTACAGACGTAGGCGCCGGAGATGGGCCGGTCCAGGTGATCGAGCTGAATGCACGCGGCATTGCTGCCCTCACACGAGTCATCGTCCGCGTTCTTACAGGATTTGTGACACGCGCCGCGCACGCACTGATAGCCAAGCTGACAATCGGCGTGCTGGGAACACTTGTGGTAAGGTGCAACGTCGCCCTTTGCGACGCATGTCAGCTCCGCGTTGAAGAACACACAGTTCTCGGCTGCCGGGCAACCGCATTGCGCGCTCGGATCACACAGCCCGCCGCTGACCGGCGGCGTGCAGCGCGTCGCCGGCTGCGATGCCTCGCCCATGCCCGAGCCACCGTTCCTGGGCGCATTGCCGTCAGTACCGGCCTTGCCGGCTGTGCCAGTCGTTTCAGCCGTTCCCGCCGCGTTGGCCGCGCCGTTGCCGCGGCTGTCGACGTTGCCGCCAGTGCCATCACGATCACCCGCAGCGGACGCCCCGGCAGCTCCCGTGCCGACACCGTCAGCGCCGCCATCGTCTCGAGCTTGCTTCTGCGAGTATTGGGGAGACAGCGTCGTGCAGCTCAGCAGACCTGCGGCGCACGCGACCGCGATCCATCTCACCGAGTCTCGAGCGGTAAATGGGTGCGCGGATTGCATTCAAGCTCGGCCTCCGTGCTAGCTCCAATGCTGTGTTCAATCAACCTGGGGAAACCACGCCACGCGCGCGTACGCCGAGTGACGTGCCGAGCCGCCGCGAACGACGGCGATTTTGCTGCCGTACTTCAAGCTCCGCAGGATGCGTGCCGCGGAGCGAGCTGCTCTGCCGTCGGATGAGTGTCTGGCATGTGGTTCGCGTGAGCTGGAGGTCTCAGCCACTCAGCGGAGCGAGGCGCTGTGTCAATCCGTCACGGTAGGCGCTGAACTTCCGAGGTAGACAATCTGCGGGGTGCGCAGGCCCCTAGACCCGAAAACGCAGCGTGGCGGTGCGCAGGATCGCCAGTTGTTCGAACAGGATTTCGACGCGCTCGGTGGAGTCCGTCAGGCTGGCGCGGTCCGGGGCAGGGCCGGGATCGCTGCGTTCGGCGATGGCGCCGCGCAGATCGGTCAAGCCGCGGCGCAGTTCCTCCGCCCGTTCGCACAGGCGCAGGTGCAGGACGGTGCCGCGCGCGAACGCGATGGCGATCAGGCCGGAGGCCATGCGGTGCGCGTACAGGAGCAGCGACAGCACCGCTTCGCTTTGTTCGGGCGGGATGCCGGTCTCGGTGAGCAGCCGCTGGTACGACGCCTCGGCGTTCAAGAGCGCCATGCCCAGGTTGCGGCGCGTGGCGCGCACACGCTCGATCGTCAGCGGGTTCACTGCCACCACGGAGACCAGCGCCGACAGCTCGCCGAGGGCTGCAGCCAGCAGCGGCCGGATCTGGTCGCGCTCGGACAGCGGGAAGAGCAGGCGCGAGCCGAGCAGCGCGATCAGCGCGCCGAGCAGGGTATTCAGCACGCGCACGCCCGCGAGCTCGGGGTTGCCGGCGTGGGTCTCCGCCAGCAGCACGAAGCCGGGCGTCAGAAACACCGCGAACGCGCCGTAGTTGAGCGGCAGCAGCGCCACGGCCAGCGCCACGAACGCGAACACGCAGGCGATGATCAGCGGCGGGTCGGTGACGAAGGTCGCCACCAGCAGCGCCAGCCCGGCGCCGATCACCGTGCCACCCACGCGCTGCAGCGCCTTGGCCCAGGTCTGCGCGCCGTGCGGTTGCATGATCACCAGGCAGGTGAGGGTGGCCCAGTAGCCGTGATCGAGCTGGAGCAGCTGCACCAGCAGCACGGTCGCGCCGGTCGCCAGCGTGCTGCGCAGCGAGTGCCGAAACATCGCCGAGTCCAGCGTCAGGTGATCGCGCGCCAGCGACAGCCTGGATGCGCGGGTCGAGAGCTCGCTGGGCTCGGTGAGGCTGGCACGCAGCGGCTCCGAGGGGTCGTCGACCTCGCGCGCCAACTCCGTGAGGCGCGCGATGCGTTCGAGCGCGCGCGACAGGATGAGCGGCTCGTGATCCTCGGGCGAGGCGGCTGCGGCCTGGATGGCCTGCGCGAGCATCTGATCACCTGCAGCCATCGGCGGCAGCACAGTCTCGTGCTCGATGGCCTCGGCGACGCGCAGCAACTCGCTGCTCGCGTGCTCCGCCGTGTACGCGATCCAGCGCGGCAGCTCGGGCAAATTGCGCGGTGGATCGAAGGCCAGG
>DATEOF010000224.1:0-41263 GCA_035274465.1 Polyangiales bacterium | reverse complement strand
TGGTCACGGGCCGACGCAGCCAGAGGTGCCGACTCCCGCCGGCGCCACCGCCGAAGCGCCCTCCGAAGCCCGGCGGCGGGTGCGGGCGCTGCTGGCTGCCGCGCAGCTGCGGGCGGCACCCGATGACTGCTTGCCTGCGGATTCGTCTGGGCTGCAGGCAGCCGTCGAGCGGGCCGAGGCCACGAAGGCGCCCCAGGTGCTGGCGGGCGAGCGCGATCCCGAGCTATCGGTCTGGGTCGCGGACAAGCTGCGCGAAGCGGGCTCGCTCGCCGACAGCCGCAAGTTGCTGTCGGCGGCGCTCGAGCGCTGTCCGAGCTACGCGCAGGCGCACGCGACGCTCGGTTCGATCGAGTACCAGGGCGAACACTACGAGGCGGCGGCGCGCGAGTTCGAGGCTGCGGTGCGACTGGATCCCGAGCACCACGCCGCGCGCTTCAACCTCGCGCTCAGCATGATGCAGCGCGGCCAGGGTCCCTCGGCAGTGGCGGTGCTGGATGATCTCGAGCGGCGTGCTCCGGACTATCCACGCCTCAACTCGGCGCGCGCGCAGGCTCACTGGATCGCGGGCTCAGTGGAAGCCGCCGCGCGTGACGCCATGCTTGCGATCCAGCGCGAGCCGGACAATGCGAAGGCGCACGCGTTGCTCGAGCTGATCCGCAGCAGCAGAACCAAGTCGAAACCCTGACAGCGCAGTTGCGGGCATCGCGCGGCCGTTACTATGCTCGCCGTACGGGGCACCTGAATGAGGCTTTCGATCGGCTGCGCAGCGGTGTGGATCGCAGTGTTCGGCTGCGCGTTGTCGGCGTCGGCGCAGCCCGCGCGCCTTCCAGTCACGGTGGCGGTGATGTACTTCGACTACTCGGGCCAGGACGCCGAGCTGTCGTCGCTCAGCAAAGGGCTCGCGCAGCTGCTGATCACCGACCTGGGTTCGGTTTCGCAGCTGCAGCTGGTCGAGCGTACGCGCCTCGAAGAGGTGGTCAGCGAGCTCAAGCTGGCCCGGAGCGCGCAGGTCGATCCGGCGACGCGCGCGCGACTCGGACGCCTGCTGGGGGCGCGCTACCTGGTGCTGGGCTCGTACTTCGCGGTGTCCGGGAAGCTGCGCGCGGATGCACGTGTGGTCGAGGTGGAGACGGGGCGCGTGCTGCGCTCGGTCGGCGCCACGGGCAAGACCGACGACGTGTTCGAGCTGGAACAGACACTGGTGAAAGGTTTGAGCGAGGCGCTGTCCGCGCAGGTCCCGAGCCGTGCGGCGCCGCCTGCACCTGCGCGGCCTGCGCCGAAGCGCCCCGCGAAGTTGAGGGTGAAGACGGCCGCCGAGTACGGCCGCGCGCTCGATGCGATCGACCGCGGCGATCGTGCCGACGCGCGTGATCGGCTGAACAAGGTGCTCAAGGATCAACCCGACTTCCGCCTCGCGAAGCTGCAGCTGGAGGACCTGGCCAAATGAAGCGCATCCTGTTCATCTCCATCGTGCTGAGCCTCGCGCCCTGGGTGCACGCCAGCTCGGAGATCCGCCTGGCCGTCGTCGACTTCCAGCCGAGCGGGGTGGTGGGCGAATACGAGACGCTCGGCGCCGGGCTGCAGTCGATGCTGACCACCGACCTGTCCGCGGTCTCGACGCTCACCGTGGTCGAGCGCGCCCAGCTGTCGGCGCTGCAGCGCGAGCTCAAGCTCAGCCGTTCGGCGCTGGCGGATCCGAAGACGGCGCTGCGCATCGGCAAGCTGGCGGGCGCGTCGCACCTGCTCACGGGCAGCTTCACGCTGGTCGGCAACAAGATGCGGCTCGACGCGCGCGTGATCGACGTGGCCACCGCCAAGGTGGCGTTCGCGGCCAAGATCGAGGGCGAGAAGGACGCGTTCTTCGAGCTCGAGAAGGATCTCGCCGCGAAGGTGATCGAGAGCGTGGGCGTGCACCCGTCCGCAAAAGAGCGCAGCGTGCTCGGGCGCGTGCACACCGCGGACCTCGGTGCGTTCCAGAAATTTAGCCAGGGCCTGGTCCTGTTCGACGAGCAGCACTACGAGCGCGCGTTCGAGGCGTTGAAGGAAGCGTCCCAGAAGGACGAAGAGTTCAAGCTCGCCCGCGCGACGCTGGAGCAGTACGAGCGCCTGTCGGCCGAGATGCGCGCCAAGGCCCAGCTGATCGACGCGCAGACGGCCGCCGACAGCGCGCGGGTGCGGCAAGAGGAGCTGTCCACGAACCAACAGATCCAGCAACAGTTGCTGGCGATCGCGGATCGCGCCTCGGCGCCGAAGCGCGAGCGTGCGGCCGCGCTCGTGCTGCTCTCGTCGATGCAGGACGTCAGCGACGATCGCTTTGCGGACGCGCGCATGCACGAGCTGTTCATCTCGCGCTACATGTTCGAGTTCTCGCCGCTGTTCCCGCAGTTCGCCATCACACCACTGCGGCCGTTCGGCGAGCGTTATGGGCCGCCGGACGTGCCCGAGACACCGGGCCGGGTCTCTTCGGCGGTAAGCGAAGCCGCAGCCGCGATCACCTTCCAGCCACCGAGGCCAGCCGAGAACATCCGCGAGATGCGTGATGAGTCCGTGTCGTCGAACTGGAAGCGCGTGTTCCCGGAGCTGGTCGGTCTCTTGCCTCTGGACTTCAAGGGGCAGACGAATGCGTTGCAGCGCCTGTACGAGCTCGGCGCCAAGAACGTGCAGGGTGATTGGCGCGCGGACGCCATGGCATTGATCGCGCGTCGCCGGCGCGGGACGCTCGAGCTCACCGAGAGCACGCGCCTGCTGCGCGAGGCTTCCAACCTGAGCAGCGACTCGAACGCGGTGCGCAGCTTCGCCCGCGAGGTCGAGGAGAATGGCAAGATCGCTCAGGAGCTCGCGCAGGTCGGCGGAAACGCTTGTCTGCGCGAGGCGCTGATGCTCAAGCTGGCCGTTGGCAACACCTGGTCGCGGTCACGGAATGACAAGAATCCATGCACCGCGCGCGACCTTGTGTCCGAGCGCCTGCTGCATGACGACAGGTCGATCATGGTCGGCGAACTGAAGGCCTGGGTCGTGACGGTGAAGCAGGCATCTGTGTGGTCGGGGCCGCGGCCCGATGCGTTGCGCACGCTCGAGTTGCGCTACGTCGCGCCTTCCGACGCCTGGTCGGTGATCATGCTCGGGGGCATTCCGCGCGCGCAGGCCGAGCTCCAGTTCAGCTTGGGGTACGAGCAAACCGACGACGCGCCGATGGCCGCCGACATGGCGCGAGGGGCCGGCACGGGCGTCCCTGCCGAGATTCCGAACGTGAGCGTGTTCTTCGGTGCCCGCAACGTGAAGGCCAGAGACCGCGATGGCAATGAGATCCCCATGCGCGCGACCGGCGTGACGATCGGCGCCGGACGCGTTTCGCTGGCCGACGTACGCGCCGAGCTGTACTCGAGGGAGCCCGAGAAGCTGAAGATCACTGGGAGCAAGGCGTCGCCGATCGAGCTGTCGCGCAAGGGTTTGATCCCCGTGAAGGTCACGCGCGAGTCGAACCGCATCACGGTCGCGATCGGCGGCAAGCAGCTGCAATTCGACGCGCCGGCCGTAGCGCCAGGCTTCATCGGCATCGCCGTGGAGGGCCGAGGCTTCGTGCGTATAGTCGGTCCGACGATCAGCGGCTGGAAGTAGGCCGAACCGTTTTCGGTTCCTTGAACGGACGTCAGCGCTGCTCTCTGGGAATGATCGGCAGCAGCAGGTGGGAGTCGTGCTGCGGGCCGGTGTACACAGTCGTCGTGCCCGTGGTCACACGATCCTCGGGATGATCGTGCAGGAACGGCGATACCCCTTCGTCGTCGCGCGACGCGACCTCGACCACCAGCCGCGTGCCCGGCTCGAACACCACGCTGGTCGGCCAGATCTCGATCTCGACCGGGACGATCGCGTCGGGCTCGAGCTTCTGCAGCTCATCGTGGGTGTGGTACGGGCGGTGCGGCGAGGAACGCTGCGGATCGAGCTTGCGGTGTGATGCGCGCAGCCAGCCGTACGCCGCTGCGATCGCTGGCGAGCTTTGGCCGGGAAAGCGCACCTCGCTTCCGTCTCGAGCGAGCTTGCGCACGATCGCGAACAGGTCAGCGTCCCGCGCGGTCGACGAGATCCAGAGCTTGAGCTTGACCGGGCCGGTGATCTCCGTCTCGGCCTCGAACGGCGCAGTCGAGAAGGCGACGCACGCCTGCTCGCGCGGGACGTCCATCGCCGCTGCGAAGCTCGCGCTGGCTGCGCGCGCCGGCGCCGCTACCGATAGGCCTTTGTTGCCGGCGTTCAACAGATACGGAGTCCAGCGCGTGCGCTCGATCGGCCAGGAATCCTCGTAGCGCCAGCTGTAGTCGTCGCCGCCGCGCCGGATCGCCAGGCGCACGCGCGGCTCGCGATCGATGCCCGTGTCGATGTCGCACAGGTGGCGATCGAGGAAGCGCTTCTGCAAGAAGCGCCCTTCCTCGGAGTAGAACGGCAGCACGTGATCGCCGCTGTGGATCTGCAGCATGCGCTGCTCCGAGCTCACGCCCAGGAAGCCTTCGACGTTGCCCCGCAAGTGCAGCGCGGGTCCGCCCCAGTTGCCGGCAGATAGCACTGGAATCCGCACGCGAGACAGGTCCGGGATGTGCTCCGCCGGATCCTCGATCAACTCCGCGGGCGCGCGCTGCACGACGCTGGGAGCCTGCCCGGACTTCGCTCGCAGGTTGCGCGCCCAGGCGCGGCTGAAGCCGTTCGAGTAGATGCCGCCGTGGCGCCCCGCGTCGCGGTAGGTATCGACCGCCCCCTCCCACGGCACGATCGCCGCGAGGTGCGCAGGCTGCTCGGCCGCGACGCGCCAGGCGTTCATCGCGAAGTACGAGATGCCCATCACGGCGAGGCGCCCGTTGCTGTAGTCCTGCGCGGCAGCCCACTCGATCGCGTCGTGGAAGTCGCGCGCTTCATCCTGCGACAGCCGCGTCACGCGACCGGGCGACTTGCCGGTGCCGCGGCCGTCGACGCGGATCACCACGTAACCTTGCGGGACCCACCACTCCGGGTTGACCGTCTCCCAGTGCATGTACGGGCCGCGCTCGGGCAGCCGCGCGTAGTCGTAGTTGGGGTTCCAGTCGCGGAAGTGAATGTCCTTCGAGTAGGGCCCGAGCGTGATGATGCCCGGGAATCGGCCGGCGATGTCCGGCCGGAATACGTCTGCCACGACGTAGCTGCCGTCGCGCAGCGGCACGTGAACGTCGCGCTCGATCGTGAGCCCCGAGAACCGCGCGGTCGACTCGCTCATGGAACCCTCCCCGGAAGGCCGCCATGTTGCATAGTGCTGTGGACGGAGTCGAGCGGCTCGTTCCACCATACGAGACATATGAAAATCGGATTGGCGATTGTCCTCACTTTGAGTGCGGCGAGCGTACGCGCCGATGATGGAGCCGAGCGGCTTCGGCACCTTCGGCTGGACGGCGCGGAGGTTCGACACACCGAGGGTATCTGGCTCTTCGCGTGGGGTGCCGCGAACGCGGTCGCCGGCGGAACGATCCTCGCAGTTGGACACGACGACGAGCGCTGGCTGGGTGCGGGCATTGCCGCTGCTGGCTTCGGCGTGGTGAACGCACTGTTGGCCTTCGGCTTGCTCGATCTGTCCGGCGACAAGCGCCGCGCTGCGTTGTCGCTCGACGCGACCGATCCCAGGACGCTCGAGCGACTGCGCGAGGAGCAGCTCGCCTTCGAGCTTCAGACCGGGCAGTTCTACGCCGTGAACTTCGGGCTCGACGTGGCGTACGTCACTGCCGGCATCTTCATGTACTCACTCGGGCGCGAGATGGATCCCGAGGTCGAGTGGCTGCAAGGTGCCGGCCTGTGCGTGATCGGGCAGGGCGCGTTCTTGCTCGCCTTCGATCTGATCGCCTGGATCGGCGCGAATCGCCGCGCAAACGCCTTCCGCATCGAGTTCTAGCTGTTCAGCTTGACCATCGGCCCGGCCGCCGAGACTCCTGCCGGGTTGACGTCGACCGTGCCGCCGCCGGCCGAGATACTGACGCCCGCCGCGTTCAGCGTGATGGTGTTGGCAAATGCTGTCAGCTTGATCTGCTGCTGATCGATCACGATCTCACACGGGCCGACCGTGAGCTGGATGATCTCCTTGGCCAGCTCGAAGATCTGCTTGGCCGACAGATCGTACTTGTTCTCGGGTACCTCGGTGGACTTGAAGCCCTTCTCCACGACGGTGGCGTAGAAGCCATCGGCCACGTTGATCGAGATGTTGTTCTGGACCTTCTTGGTCTCGTCGTGCTCGACGGTGATCGAGAGATCTTTCTGGGCGTTCAGCGTGATCTCTTCCGCGCCCTTCTTGTCCTCGAAGCGAAGCTCGTTGTAGTCGGCCTTGCCGCCGCCCTTGCTGCTCTGCGTCTTGAAGCCGCTCTGCGTCTGGTTCTTCGACAGCTCGTAGGGCGGCTTGTGGCGGTCGTTGTAGACCGAGCCGGTGATCAGCGGCTTGTCCGGGTTTCCATCCAGGAACTCGACCACGACTTCCTGGCCGATGCGCGGGATGAAGATCGCACCCCAGTTCGAGCCCGCCCACACCTGAGCGACGCGCACCCAGCACGAGCTGTTCTCGTCCCTGGTGCCGTAGCGGTCCCAGTGAAACTGGACCTTCACGCGCCCGTACTTCTCGGTCCAGATCTCGCTGTCTTTCGGGCCGACGACCGTCGCGGTCTGCGCGCCCGGGATGATCGGCGCGGGTGTGCGGCGCATCGGCCGGAAAGGGATCTTGCTGTCGAGCGTCAGCATCTGCATGACGAAGCGCACGGTGGACGCGCCGCTCTCGAACGTGCCGGAGTCGGTCTCGTAGGTCGCCGAGACGATCAGGTACTCGCGGTTCTCGCTCTGTCGCGGGTGATCTTTGAGGTTGAACAGCGCGCCCGCGTACAGGCCGCTGGCATCGGTGGAGCCTTCGCCGAGGGCGTATGCAGCTTGCAGTTCCTCGAGGCGAACGCGCGCGCGATCCTGGCCGACGGGTGCCTGGACGTAGTGGCCCGGCCAGTCGAAGACCTCTCCATCGGCGTGTTGATGTGGCTTCGGATCGTCGCAGAGCGCGTCCAGGTTGGCCATCGGCTTTTCGAAGTCGAAGTCGCGCAGCGCGACGCGGCCCGGCTGCACGCGGTTGTTCGACATCCAGGTCAGCATCGCGCCTTGCGGCTTCTCGAAGTCCACCTCCTCGACGCGGCGGAAGTGGATGTCCTCGAAGCCACTGACGCTGTCGTGCGCGCTGATCGAGTCGGCCAGCATCATGGTGTGGTTGCCGAGCTCGTGCTTGAAGAAGTAGTAGATGCCGTCTTCCTCCATCAGACGCATCAGGAAGCTCAGATCCGACTCGCGGTATTGCACGCAGTACTCGCGCGGCTGCAGCGCGTACAACAGCTTTCGATCGACCTTGGTGAAGCCCCACTTCTCCTTGACGATCGCGTCGAAGATCTCGCTCGTGGTCTTCTTCTGGAATACGCGGCACTCGCTCGTGCGCGACAGCAACCAGAACCACGGTCGTAGCACCGTGCGATACAGCGCGTAGCTCTTCTGATAGCCGATCGCGCCGAACTCACACACGATGCCATCGAAGAAGCGTTCGGGATGCGCCCCGACCTTCACGCGCACGGTGGCGTGCTGCCCGAGCAAATCCTCCGCCTTGATATCGGTATCTTTGCTGTACAGCGTGAGGACGTACTCGAAGCACTCGCCCAGCCGCTCCGTCCCGTGCAGGTGCTGAATCAGCAGGACGTCCGGTCCCAAAGGACAATGGAACTCCAGGTGCCGCTCTGCTTCGATTCCCATGTGGCCCCTTTCGCGTCGAGTCTAGCACCACCAAGGGACATCCGGAGCCGCCCGCCTACGCCGGCGGATGCTATCAGGAGTGGCGCGTCAGGAGTGCAACGCCAGGGTTGTCTGCGCCCCGCCGGGGCTGCGGAGGCGTTCGGCGAACCGGGTATACGCGCTGGCGTCGCCGGTACATCGCCCGGCTGAGCCGATCGGAGTCGACAGGCGCACAAGGATCGGCACAGGCCGACGGGCGCTCCCGGCTTTGCATTATTTGGCGAGAGGTGATCATGGGTCGTGTCGCCTGGATCGGGACTGTGCTGCTCCTCGCGGGGATGCTGGGCTGTAGTGGCGAGGAAATGTCTCGCCCGCCGTCAGCTTCGAACGGCAACCAGGCCGGATCGCTCGGCAAGGTGGACAACCCGACTTCGGCGTTGCCGATGAGCAGCGGTCCGACGAGCATCGTCCCGATCATGCCGGTGGCTGACGTGCCTCAAGGGGGCGCGCCGAGCACGAACAGCACCGGCGTGTCATCGAAGCCTCACGAGCCGATCGCGATCGATCAAACTGGCGCGGGCAATCCGGCAGGCGCGAGTGCGGCAGACGTGATGGCGCTCGCCGCGGGCGGGCCGCCGGGCGCGCTGCGCTGGCTGTATCCGTACGACGGTACGGTGTTTCCGCGCGGGCTGCTCGCGCCGCTGCTGATGTGGCAGGGCACGGCCGGCGACATCGCCTACGTGAAGATCAAGTCGCAGAGCTTCGAGTACAAGGGAGTGCTGAAGGTCGGCACGGATCCGGTGAAGATGCAGCCGCAGATCACGCTGCCTCAAGAGATCTGGGTGAAGGCGGGGCAGCAGACGAACGGCAAGAACGATCCGTTCACGCTCGAGCTTACGCTGCGCGCAGGTGGCCAGGTCCAGGGGCCGATCGCGCTGAAGTTCACGCTCGCGCAAGCGACGGTGAAGGGCTCGATCTACTACAACAGCTACGCGTCGAAGCTTCCGGGTGCCGCTCTGGGCGGCAACGTGCTGCGCATCCCGGCGGGCGGCAACGTGGAGTTGTTCAGCTCGATGCAGTGTAACGGCTGCCACTCGGTGTCGGCGGACGGCTCGAAGATGTTGTCGCAGGTCGACTTGATGGGCGGCGGCCAGGCGTTCACGCTCGTGTCCGGCGGCGCAGCCAACCCACCGGCCAAGCCGGCCGGGCCGCGCGCGTCGTACGGCGCGCTGTACCCGGACGGCTCGAAGTATCTGTCGACGTCGACCTCGGTGTCGGTCGGCCATGCGGAGCTCGCGCAGCCGGTGACTGCGGCGCCGCAAGCCGAGCTGTTCGATACGGCAACGGGGCAGGTGGTTCCGGACACGGGCATCGCTGCGGGCGCGAGCATGCCGATGTTTTCACCGGACGGAACGCGCCTGGTGTTCAACGACGTGGCGATGGGTGCGGATGCGCTGGCCGTCATGGACTACGACACGCGCGCGAACAAGGCGACGAACTATCGCGTGCTGATGAAGGACGAAGAGGCCACGCGTCCAGGCTGGCCGTTCTTCCTGCCGGACTCCAAAGGCGTGGTGTTCGTGCGCACGATCAGCCCGGACTTCTCTGCCAACGGTGCGTTCATCGGTGCGGGCGCGTTCGCTGCGTTCGCCGGGCCATTCGCCGATCTCGCGAGCTTGCCGGTCACAGGCCCGCTGTCGAACCTGTTCCTGGCCGACGTGCAGACGGGCAAGGTGACGCTGCTCGCGAAGGCGATGGGTTTCAACACGCCGGAGGATGCCGCAGCAAACAAGAGTTACCTGCCGTTTCCGGAGGACGTGAACCAGAGTTACTTTCCGACCGTCGCGCCGATCGCCGCGGGCGGGTACTTCTGGGTGTTCTTCGACGCGATCCGCAACTACGGCAACCTCGGCATGCAGCGGCAGCTGTGGGGCTTCGCGATCGACATCCAGGCGAACGGCAGCTACACGACCGACCTCAGCCATCCAGCGTTCTACTTGCCCGGCCAGGAGTTCGGCGCGGGCAACCACCGAGCCTTCGCCGCGCTCGACCCCTGCAAGCGCGACGGCGACTCCTGCACCAGCGGCATCGACTGCTGCGGCGGCACCTGCACGATCCTCTCGGCCGCCGAGCTCGTCGACCCCGTCGGCACCTGCTCGCCGCCGCCCATGGACAGCTGCGCCAAACGCGACGAACGCTGCACCAAGGACGCGGACTGCTGCCCGCCCGCCAGCAACGAACCCCCGAACGCCTGCATCGCCGGCTTCTGCGCCTTCGTACCGTTGAACTAGCTCGCTGAAGAAGAGAGAGGCAGAGGGATTTAACGGGAAGGGCGGGAAGGCGGGAAGCGAGATTTTTTTTGCTGCCGCGCGCTTGCATCGACCTGATTTGCGAGCCGGCGGCAGCACAAAAAATCTCGGCGTGGGCTTCCCGGCTTCTGCGCCTTCCTGTTGATTTTTCTCGTCTCCGGCCTGAGCGAAGCGTGCCGGTCCCACTAGAGCGTTTCTGCTAGCGCTTGGTGCGCGTTGCGGCGCGTTTTCTGGGCGCGGGGGTGTGGGCGGCGAGTAGGGTTTCGGCGAGGGCGCGGGAGTCGGCTGCGCGGTTGATGTCGCCGTCCATCGAGGCGCCCATGGTGGCGCCGTCGTAGAGGACGAGGAGATGGCGGCCGAGTTGGTCGGGGTCGCGGGCGCCGGCTTCGCGGGATAGGGCGATGAATAGGTCGGCGAGCCAGGTTCGGTATTCGTGGCAGACGCCCTGGATCTTGCCGCCGTCGGGGGCTTCGGCGCTGGCTCGCAGGAAGGCGCAGCCGCGGAAGGTGGGCTCTGCGAAGAGCTCGCTCAGTACGTCGTAGATGCTGAGGATCTTGTCGCGCGGGTCGTCGTACCGAGAGATGCGCTCGATCAGCTTGGCTTGTCGCCTCATGTAGCGCTGTTCGAGATAGGCGCGGACGAGCTCGTCCTTGCTGCCGAATGTGCTGTACAGCGAGGCCTTCGCTACGCCCGCGCGCTCGATGACGCGGTCGATGCCGACGGTCTGTACGCCTTCTGCATAGAAGAGCTCGTGCGCAGCGGCCAGGAGCCGCTCCCGAGGCGTGCCTTCGATTTTTGATGCAGACATGGCTTGACCATACAGACCTGTCTGTTCATAGTCAAGCGAGCAGACAGACCTGTCTGTATAGAACCAGCCCTGGAGCCCTCCCGATGCAACTTTCGAAGAACGCGTCCCTCTATCTGCTGGCCTCGCTGGCAGTTTCGTTCCTGGCGGGCTCGAGCTCGCCGTCTCCCCTCTACGGCCTGTACCAGCAGGCCTGGGGCTTCAGCCCGATCACGACCACGGTCGTGTTCGGCATCTACGCCATCGCCGTGCTCGGCGCGCTGCTGACGGTCGGCTCGCTGTCGGACTACGTCGGGCGCAAGCCCGTGCTCGTGATCGCGACGCTGGCGCAAGCGCTGACGATGCTGCTGTTCTCGAGCGCCAGTGGCGTGGGCTCGCTGATCACTGCGCGCATCGTGCAGGGGCTGGCGACAGGCTCCGCGGTCGGCGCGATCGGAGCCGCGATGCTCGACATCGACCGCGAGCGCGGCACGTTCGCGAACGCAGTCTCTCCGCTCAGCGGCACGGCGCTGGGCGGCATCCTCGCCGGCCTGGTCGCGCAGTACTTACCCGCGCCCACGCACCTGGTGTACTGGATCCTGTGCGCCGTGTTCCTCGCGCAAGCCGCCGCGCTGCTCGCGATGCCCGAGACCAGCAGCACCAAGCCTGGCGCACTGGCGTCGCTCAAACCGCACTTCCTGGTTCCACCCGCGGTGAGGCAGACGATGTTGTTCGCGGTCCCGGTGCTGATCGCTTCCTGGGCACTGGCCGGCTTCTACGCCTCGCTCGGCCCGACGGTCGTGCGCAAGCTCGCCGACAGTAACTCGCTCACGCTCGGGGGCCTGGTGATCCTGGTGATCGCGGGTAGTGGAGCGCTCGCGGTCTCGGTGATGCACACGCGAGCGGCGCGCGAGATCATGACGCTCGGCAGCCTCTCGCTGGCGGTCGGTGTCACGATCACGACCATCGCGATCTCGAGCGGCTCGGTCGTGCTGTTCTTCGTCGGCGCGGCGATCGCCGGCGTCGGCTTTGGCGCCGGCCTGCAAGGCGCAATCCGCAGCGTCGTGCCGCTCGCAGCGGCGCACGAACGGGCCGGCGTGCTGTCCACCATCTACGTCGTCGCGTACCTCGCCATGGGCGTGCCTGCCGTCTTCGGAGGCATGGGCGTGGTCTACGGCGACGGCTTGTTCGCGACCGCGCGCGAGTACGGTCTCGCGGTGATCGCCCTGGCCGTCTTCGCGCTCGCGGGCACGTTGTGGAAGCCGGCGCCTGCGCGCACGAGCCAAGTGGTCAGCTGGGCGCCCGAAACAGAAGGGCTGCGCGACAGTCGCGCGTGACGTGTCCCGGGCGCCGCGCTACCGTGCGGCGCCTGTGCTCCGTCGTCTGTCGGTCCTGGTTCTCCTCGCGTGTCTGCTCCTGCCCGGTGCGCGCGTGCGCGCCGCCGATGGCTCGGATGCGATCGGGTCGGCGATCGAGGCGCTGATCTACGGCAGCATCGAGCCCGAGGCGCTGGCGATCCGCGGCTTGCGCATCGCCTGGCCGGGCGTGATCAAGGAGTTCTACGCGCAGCGCGAGTTTCGCCCGGCCTGGGATCGCGAAGCCGCGGTCGCTGACCTGCTGCGTGCCCTGGCCGCGAGCCACGAGGATGGACTCGATCCCGAGGACTACTACCTGTCCACGCTGAGTGCACTGGCGGTGGAGCAGCGTGCGCCCGAGAGCGACGACGGGCTGCGCGCAGAGTTCGACGTGTTGTGCACCGAGGCTCTGCTGCGCCTCGGCTACCACTTGAGCTTCGGCAAGGTCGATCCGAGCTCGTACGACGCGCAGTGGAACTACGGCCGAACGCTCCAGTTCGAGCGCCCGTTCCCGGTCGAGCTCGAGAGCTTCGTGAGCGCGCCCGATCTGTACGCGCGCATCGAAGCGCTGAAGCCCAGCCACTACCTCTACACCGGCCTCAAGCGCGAGCTCGCGCGCCATCGCGAGCTCGCCGGCGCCGGGGGCTGGAAGCCGATCGCCTCGGGACCTGTGCTCGAGCCCGGTGCGAACGGACCGCGCGTCACCGCCTTGCGCGCGCGGCTGCTCGCGAGCGCCGAGCCGGACACCTACGACTCCGAGCTCGAGCAGGCGGTGCGCACGTTCCAGGAGCGCATGGACTTGCCGGCCACCGGCAGCGTCGACGCGTCCACGCTCGCCGAGCTGAACGTGCCGATCCAGGCGCGCATCGAGCAGATCCGCGTCAACCTGGATCAAGGCCGCGTGCTCTTGCACGATCTCCCCGAGAGCTTCGTCCTGGTCAACGTCGCGGCGTTCCAGATCTACCTCGTGCGCGGCCGCGAGGTGGTGTGGCGCGCGCGCGTGCAGGTGGGCAAGCCGATCCGGCGCACGCCGATCTTTCGCTCCAGCATCCGCTACCTGGTCTGGAACCCGACCTGGACCGTGCCGCCGAATATCCTGGCGAAGGACATCTTGCCCGAAGCTCGGCGCGATCCCAGAGCCATCGAGCGCCGCGGGCTCAAGGTCATCGGCGCGAAGGGGCGCGAGCTGAATCCGCTGGATATCAACTGGCGCAAGCTACGGCCCAACAAGGTGCCGTTCATCTTGCGTCAGGATCCCGGCCCGAAGAATCCTCTGGGTCGGGTCAAGTTGATGTTCCCGAACGCGCACGCGGTGTACCTGCACGACACGCCGGCGCAGGACTTGTTCGAGGCGGGTGATCGCAGCTTGAGCTCGGGCTGCGTGCGCGTCGAGCGGGCGCGCGAGCTCGCGCTGCTGGCGCTCGACGACCCGCAGTGGAACGAAGCACGCGCCGCACGCGTGATCGCCACGGAGCGGACGCAGAACGTCACACTCGCGCGGCCCCTGCCGGTGTTGCTCACGTACTGGACCGCATGGGTGGACGGCCAAGACCGGCTCAACTTCCGGCGCGACATCTACGACCGCGACGCTGCCTGGGGCAAAGCGCTCGCGCAGGGCTTTCAGATCCGCGTGCGACCGCTGCTCGCCCCGCCGGTAGCCGCGCCCTGACGAGGTCACATGCCGATTTCACGCTGCTGGACTGGCTCGATCGCGGTGCTGCTCGCGGCGTGTACGGGCCCCAGCCCGTCGCCGTCTCCGGAGCCGCAGGCGGCTGCGCCGAAGCTCACGATGGATCAAGTGCTCGCGGCTGCAAAACCGGATGATTGGCGCAGCCCGGATCCCGAGAACACGCTGTACATGGAGCTTCCGGGTGGCGAGATCGTCATCGAGCTCGCGCCGCAGTTCGCGCCGCGCCACGTCGCCAACATCCGAACGCTCGTGCGCGAGAAGTTCTTCGATGGCCTGGCGATCGTGCGCGTGCAGGACAACTACGTCGTGCAGTGGGGCGACAGCGAGGGCAAGAAGCCGATCGGGACGGCGCAGCGCACGCTCGCGCCCGAGTTCACGCGCGCGGCCGAAGGCCTTTCGTTCCACGCCTTGCCCGATCGCGACACCTACGCGCCGGAGGTCGGCTTCGTGGATGGTTTCCCGGCCGCGCGAGATCGCGCGAGCGGAACCGCGTGGGCGGTACATTGCTACGGCATGCTCGGAGTCGGCAGGGACGATGCAGCGGACAGCGGCGGCGGCACCGAGCTCTACGTTGTGAGCGGCCACGCGCCGCGGCACCTGGATCGCAACGTCACGCTCGCGGGCAGGGTGCTGCTCGGCATGGAGCTGCTCAGCGCCTTGCCGCGAGGCCACGGTAAGATGGGCTTCTACGAAGCGTCGGAGCAGAAGCCGATCATCGCGCGCGTGCGAGTGGCGGCCGACGTGCCGGTGCAGGAGCGCAAGAAGCTCCTGCTGCTTCGCACCGACTCGCCCACCTTCGACGCGCTGGTCGAATCGAGGCGCAACCGTACCGAGTCCTGGTTCAAGCAGCCGGCCGGACACATCGAGGTCTGCAACGTGCCGCTGCAGTCCGGCGTGATGCACTCGGGGCTGAGCACGATCAGGAAGATGGGGGACTGACGATCCCGTACGGTTCGAGCTTCTTGCGATCGTCCTCGGAGAGGCGCGAAAGATACTTCGTCGCGTCGTCTTCCATGTCCACGAGCAGGAACGGCGGGTCGGTGGGTTTGCGCTGCGCGTTCATGCGATCCACCAGCTGCGGCGCGAGCTCGAGGATCTGTTCGTCGCTCCAGCTGTCGAATGCGGGCGCATCTTCCTTGCTGATGTCGACGAAGGGGTACTTGGTGCGAGTGGGAAAGTCGCTGTCTTCCTGTAGCGTCGGACTCAGCAACTTGTCGAGATCGTCGTTGTAGGCACCGGGATCCCGCGCGAACGCTTCCGCATCGCGCTGGAAGACCACGCCGAAGCTCGGCGGGATGCTCTCCAGATCGTCGCTTTGGATGGCCGCGGTGAGGAGCACGATGGGTTCGTGTTTCTTGGGCACGCGCTTGCGGACGAGGGCCAGCAGCTGCTTCGCGCACTTGTCGAGGTTGACTGGACCTGGCGCAGGCCGGGGTTTGGGGAAGATCAGGTTGCCGTTCCGTTCGATCCGCGCGGCTGCGCCGCGCTCGTCCACCTCGATGTGCATGATCGACAGCTGCTGTCTCGCAAGGTTCCAGTACTGAATGATGCGAGGCGCCGCGGCCGGGTCAGGCCACATGTACGCGACGATTCGACCCAACGTGTCGAGCGAGATGTCGTAGTTCGTGCCCTCGAACTTGCCGCGTTCTCCGACGAACGACATGTCGAGGCGGTCAGGGAACTTGTCGATCGATGCGTACGTTGCCCCGTTTCCGGTGTAGTCGAAGACGGTCACGTTGATCGGCTTGTCTTGCTCAGACTCGATCAATGCAAGCCGGTTGTGTTCATCGTAGCCGTGCAGTGTCTTGCCCTTGGTCGACTCTTTGCCCCGCTCGAGGCTGCTGAACTCGAAGAAAAAGGGCACGGGATACTCCAGCAGGTCGGTGGCTCGGCGCTGCGACACGACTCGAGCCTCGGCTTCGCGCAGGAGGTCCTTCGGATCGCTCTGTCGTAGTGGCCGGAGCCGTTCGGCGATCGCTTGTACCTGCTCCTTGCTCAGCAGGGGAGCACCATCACTAGCCATGACAACCCTTCTCCGGCACGGTTTTCTTCCAGTCGCCGGACTCCATGCGGTTTCCAATGTCATTCAGTACGCCCTTGATGGGAATGCCTTTTTTCTCCGCGGAGCGAAGGATGCGGTAAATCAACTTGTCGTTCTCCTTGCCGTGGATGTGCGCCCCGCCGTGATAGTTGCCAGTCTCCCTTGCGGCCTCCCGCCCTGGATGGCCGCTGGTCGCGACCTGGCTGTTCGAGCTTCCCCACAACGCTGCGCCGTTTGCTTCACTGTTGACGTCGACATTCTGTCGCTGAAGCAGCGCCCGGCTGTGCTCCGGATAGCCTTTCGCCCTCTCCTTGACGATGTGGTGGGCGGTCTGTCCCTCGTCCGGCGCGCGGCGCGCCTTCTCCATTGCCGCGGCCAGCTGCCTCGCGGTGAGGCCGAACGGATCCGCCTGCGTAACCGGATCCTTCACGTAGCTCCGCGGGTGCAACCCTCCCAACAACCCCAGCGGATCCGGGCTGACGTACTCGCCCGCCTGCGGGTCGTAATATCGGAACCGGTTGTAATACATCCCGGTCTCCGCATCCTCGTACTGGCCCGGCCAGCGAAACGGACACGCTTGCCGATCACCCTCGAGGTTCTTCAGCTCACCCCAGATGCCGAGCTCCGTGCTCCACACCACCGCGCCGTGCTCATCGAGCATCGCGCTCGGCGCGCCGAGGTGATCGCTCGCGATCGCGTACGCATTGCGTCCCACCAGCTTGCCGAGCGGGATGACCGTACCCGGTTCGAACAGCCAGGTGATCGGGCTGCCGTCGGGGCGTTCGCGCGCATCGCGGTTGAGCTCGCGCGCCAGCACCGGGCTCTTCTTCAGCGTCGCGTCCTCCGCCCACTCTTCCTCGTCCTCCGGCGCGCGTTCGACGTCGCCTTCCTGCCACTCGTGCAGCGGCACGTGGCCGTCCCACAGCCAGCACGTCGTGCGCCTGCCAAACGTCTTGCTCACGCGCCTGCCGAGGGCGTCGTACGCAAACGTGACCTTGGCCGCGTCGGGCCGCTCGACCTCGCGCAACGTGCCGTCGGGGCCCCACTGGTAGCGCCAGTGTTGCCCGTCCGAGCTGGCCTTCTCGATCAGGTTGCCCTCGGCGTCGTACGTGTACCTGGTGACGATGCCGTGCGCATCGGTCGCCTCCTGCAGCCGCCCCGTCGGATCGTACTTGCGATCCCGGCGATCCTCGCTGCGGAACAGGTTGCCGATCGCATCGGGTAGCCGCCGCTCGACGCTGCCGTTCGCGTACCTCGCCTGCGCGAGGCGCCCGCGCGCGTCGTGCGCGTACTCCACCGGTCCGCGCAACGCATCGACGATGGCGCGCAGTCGATCGCCTTGATCCCAGCGGTAGGTGCGCGCGCGCAGCGTGCGTCCACGCACGCTGATCTCGTTCTGCAGCGGGCGGCCGAGCGCATCTCGCCCCCAACGCACCTGCACGCCGCCAGGCAGGTGTCGTTCGAGCTCGAGCCCCAACAGGTCGCGCTTGAAGGTGGCCGCAAACGGCTTGTTCAACGCGCCGTTGTCGTGCGTCAGCCCGACGACATCGCCGACCGCGTTGCGTTCGAGCCGCTGATCGGCTCCCAGTGTGCTCTGCACGCGCACGCGATGGCCGCGCGGATCGTACGCGCTGGTGACGCAGTGAACGTCGCGCTTCTCGCGCAGCACCCGGCCCAGCGCATCGCGTTCGAAGATCACGCGACACGTCTGGTTCTCGGCCTCGACCAGCTCGCCGTCGCGGCGATACGCGAAGCGCTCGCGCGCCCCGTCCGAGTGCTCGACCGCGCGCACCCGATCGACCTCGTCGTAGCGGTAGACCGTCGTCAGCCCGCCCGCGCGCACGGTGGACGTCACGCGCCCGGCGCGATCGTAACGATACGCGCGCTGGACGCCCTCGAAGCCGTGTTCGGCGAGCACCTCGCCTGTCGGGCCGAGCTCGAAGCGAAACACGCGGCCGTGCTCGTTCGTGATCGCGGTCAAACGCTCTTCGCTGTCGTACTCGAAGCGAACCGTGGAGCCACCCGAGCTGCGCGAGGCGAGGCTGTTCAGCCCCCGGTATGCAAAGCTGACCTCCTCCTGGGCATCGCTGGCATGCACCAGGTTGCCTTCCGGGTCGTAGCGCAGCTTGCGAACGTTGCCATCCGCTTCGATCACCTGGATCGCGCGGCCCAGCAAGTCGTACACCTGCTGCCGCACGCTGCCGTTTGGATTCGTCTCGGCGATCTCGCGGCCGAGCACGTCGTACTCCCAGCGATACGCGGAGCCATCCGGACCCTGGAGGCCGCTGCGGTTCTTGCGAGCGTCGTAGCTCAGACCGAGCGTGTTCCCCAGCGGATCGATCAGCGCGCTGATCTGTCCGCTCGCGCTCGCGTAGCGCGTGACGTGACCCAGCGCATCGGTCTGTTGGGCGAGCTGGCCCTGGGCGTCGTACGCGCGCCGCCAGACGCCGCCATTGGCGTCCGTGCCTTCGATCGGCCGATCCTGCGCGTCATACTTCACGCGCAGCGCCCCACCGTCGGGCGTCAGGACTTCAGTCAGGTTGCCGCGTGCGTCGTAGCTGAAGCTCGTGCTGTGCCCGAGCGGATCGATGTCCTTGATCAGACGGTTGAGCTCGTCGTAGACGGTCCGCCAGCTGGCGCCGTGCGCATCGATCCGCCGCAGCACCAGCGAGCCGTCGTGCTCGTACTGTGTCTTCAAACCCAACGAGTTGGTGACGGTCGTGACGTTGCGCTCGAGGTCGTAGTGGAGTCGATGATCGTAGATGCCGCCGTCGCCCCAGGTGCGCACGCAGCGCGCGGTCTCGTCCGCGCCGTCGTACTCGAAGTGGAAGCTGAGACCGTTGCGGTTCGTCTCGCGCGTCAGCAGGTGCTTCCGGTACTCGTAGCGAAATGCTTGCTGCAGCGCATCCGCGGCTTGCACCAGGTCGCCGGCAGCGTCGTAGGCGTAACGCATCACCACGAAGCGCTGTCCCGGTTGATCGGGGTGGGGCGCAGTCAGGCTCGTGATGCGTCCCTGGACGTCGCGCGTGAACTGCAGCGAGCGCCCACCACTGTCCACGATCTCGCTGAGCCGCCGCGTGTGCTTGTCGTAGTTCAGCTGCACGACGTTGCCGGCCTCGTCCGAGATCGAGCGCAAGACGTGCTCGCCGTGCTCGCGGCCGATGTCCTGGAAGCGGTGCAACGTCCGCTCGATCGTGCGCAGCGCGTACGACTGGCCGTCATGGAACAACGTGAGCTGCTCGGTCTCGTCGAAGTACTCCGCCCCTGGCTCGAGCACCGGCAGCGAGATCAGCCGGCCATCCGGCGCGCGATACAGCACGACCTCCTCGCTGACGTACAGGCCGGCGTCGTACGGCTGATGCCAACCGTGGCCGAGCGGACCGCGGTACGTGCTGGTGCTGTACCAGACGCGTTCCCACTTGAACGGCAGCGGCCCGGGCAACTCGAAGTCGAGCTGCTCGGTGAACACCTTGCCTGCGGCGACATCGACCGGGTGACCCGTGACCGAGCAGATCGCGCGCTTCACCCGGTTGCGACCCTTGTCGCCGAGCTTCAGCGCCTTCGCCAGCGCGTCGCCCGCGTTGTTCAGCTTCTTGGTCACCGCGCGCATGGCGTCGCCGATGCGGCCCGAGCCGCGTTGCAGCTTCCGCAGGCCCTTGCCGAGCTTGCCCAGCGCCGCGAAGGCCGCTCGTTGACCGAGCGACATCAGCGAGATCGTCGGCGGCCCGCCGATCACCACCGGAGGACCGGCCGGGATCGGCAGCACCATGCTGGTCGGCAACACCAGCGACTTGGGCGGCGAGCCCTTCTTGCGCGTGGGTGCGGGCATGCCCACGGTCTGGCAACTCAGCACGGGCATGGACATGCGCGACCCCGCGTCGCCGTCGAGGTCGACCGTCGCGCTGCCCATGAAGATCTCGCTCTCGTTCGAGGGCGGCGGCGCGAACGGGCTCGGCACCGGAAGGTGCGGCGGCAAGGCCACGCCACCGGTGCCCGCTTGCGCGCGGTGCAGGCCATTGACCGTCACGGTGGAGCCGATGAACGGCAGGTAGTCGAACGGATCGAACACGATCCCGACGTACGGCGTCGGCACGGGCGACGGCGGCACGGTCGCGACGTGCAGGTCGACGCCGAAGATCAGGTCCAGGTGCTTGGCCGCGGGGATCATGCGGCATCAGCCTCCGGTCCGGGAGGCTGCGCGGGCCGCCAGTCGGGCTTGCCCGCGAGCCGTTCGATCTCGCGCTCGAGCTCCTCGTGCTGCGACTTTTGGCCTGCGGGTTCGCACAGCTGCAGTAGCGCATCGCCGAGGAACGGCAAGCTGGAGACGGCGAGCGTCTCGGCCGACATGGTCTTCGCGGCCAGAAGGCCGTCGTGCGCCCAACGGAACGCGAGGGGCGGGTCCTCGGCCAGCGCGTGGCACAGCGCGGCCAAACGATAGCAATCGAGCCGCGTGCCATCCTCGCCGCTCTCGGCGGCGAGCGGGATCGTGTCGGCGAACACCTGCGCCGCCTCGCGATGCTCCTTGGCCGACATCAGCGCCGAGCCCAGCCCGAGCCGGCTCTGCAGGCGCAGTTTCTTGCAGGCTTCCCGGTCGGTCGGCGCGCCTTCCGCCTGGCCCCGCAGCGCGTTTTGCTCCGCGGTCAGGTACTGCGCCTTGGCGTCGGCGTGGCGGCCATCGGCGGCGAGCGCGCTGCCCAGCGCGGCATGCACCGGCACCGTCAAGTGAAACCACTTCTGCGCCAGAGCGAGCGCGAACAGCCCGCCGCTCAGCTGTAGGGCGGCATCGAGCTCGCCGCCCCCGATGGCAGCCGTCAGCTGCAGGAACAGACCCCGGAAGCGGGCGCCGGGCGAGTCGCGCTGGCCTGCATTCTCGTTCACCTCGGCGTAGGCGCCGGGCATATCCAGCTCTGCGTTGCAGACCACCACGCGACCCTTCGACTTCTCCAGCAGCTCTTCGGGCAGCGGCGCGCCCGGCGCATCGAGCGCGATCACGCGCAGCTCGGCCGGCGCCGCGAGCGCGAACGCCAGCAGCCACTGGCGGAGCGCCTGCGGACTGCCCAGCGAGCGCGGCTGCAGCACCAGTACCAGGTGGCGCGGCAGCGCGTGGTGTTTGGCGAACGACGAGCAGCTGCGCACGAGAGCCCCGATATCGCCTTCCTTCGGCAGCGGTTCCGGCGCAACCCACTCGGCGGACAAGCCCTCGGCGCGCAGACCTTCCTGGTCGTGCTGGTACTGGGCGATCAACTCGTCGCGCAGCACCCAGCCGTAGTCGGCCGGCGACTCGAACGCGCTCTCGAATGGGATGAACAGGTCAGCGTGCTCGGACGTGCGCTCGTCCAGCTCGAGCGCGAAGAAGCCCTCCAGCATGCGCTGCTCGTCGCTCGCCAGGCGCCAGATCAGCACGCGCGGCCGATCGTCTGCGGCGAAGTCGAGCCACTGGTTCGACAGCTTGCGGACGCGGCGCAGCACTGGATTGGAACTCACCGGCGTAGTATCGGCCGTCCTCCGAGCCGGCGGCAAGGGCGTGCCGCTACGACGGAGCCGCCGCGCAGCGCCGGCGACCGATTGTCAGCGGAAGGGTCGCGACCTCTTAGGCGCGAGCCTTCCGAAGTGGTCGCGCCATGCTACACGTGCGCGATGCTTCGCTCGTGTTCATTGACCCTGTGCCTGGTCCTGTTGCCCGCGACTGCATCCGCGGATCTCCCGAGCGAGCTGCGCGAGGCCATCGCCGCGCGCGCGGAACAACTCCAGGCCAAGTTGATCGCCTGGCGGCGTGATTTTCATGCACATCCCGAGCTCGGCAACCGCGAGCTCCGTACCTCGTCGATCATTGCCAAGCACCTGCGCGGCTTGGGCATGCAGGTGCGGACCGGAGTCGCGCGGACGGGTGTGGTGGGTGTGTTGTCGGGCGGGGCGCCGGGCCGCGTGGTGGCGCTGCGAGCGGACATGGATGCGCTGCCGGTCAAAGAAGCACTGCCGCTGCCGTTCGCCTCGCGCGTGAAGGGCAAGTACCGCGACGCCGAGGTCGACGTCATGCATGCCTGTGGGCACGACGGACACATGGCCGTGCTGATGGCGGTCGCCGAGATCCTGGCCGGGCTGCGCGCGAAGCTGCCGGGCAGCGTGGTGTTCTACTTCCAACCCGCCGAAGAGGGCCCGAGCGACTTCATTCCCGACGGCAAGAACACCTGGGGCGCGCGCATGCTGGTCGAGGAGGGTGTGATGAGCTCGCCGCGGCCAGCGGCAGTGTTCGGTCTGCACCTCTGGGCTGGAGTGCCCGCCGGCCGCATCCTCTACCGAGCAGGCCCCACGATGGCCAGCTCGGATGACCTGCGCGTGCGCATCGTCGGCAAGCAAACGCACGCGGGCAAACCCTGGAGCGGGGTCGATCCGATCGTCGTGAGCTCACAGGCCATCCTGGGCCTACAGACCATCGTCAGCCGACAAACCGATCTCACCAGCACGCCGACCGTGATCAGTATCGGCACGATCCACGGCGGCGTGCGCTACAACATCATTCCGGACTTCGTCGACATGGAAGGGACCATCCGTGCCTACGACCCGGAGATCCGCCGTGCCACGCACGAGCGCGTGAAGCGTACGCTCGACAACATCGCGCTCTCGGCAGGCGCCCGCGCCGAGGTCACGATCGTGGAGAAGTACGATCCGACGATCAACGACGCCGCGCTCACCGAGCGCTCGCTGCCGAGCTTGCGCTGGGCCGCACGCGATGACGTCGGGCCCGCTCCGCTGGGGACCGGGGCGGAAGACTTCTCGTTCCTCGCCAAGCAGGTCCCCGGCCTGTTCTTCTTCGTGGGGGCGAGCGCTCGAACGCCTGATCCCGCGACGGCCGCGCCCAACCACAGTCCACAGTTTCAAATCGATGAGAGCGCGTTGATCGTCGGCGTTCGCGCCATGGCTGCGCTCGCCAGCGACTTCCTCGGCTCGCCTTGAGCTACTTCTTCAATGCCACCACGCTCACCGTCTGCGCGGGTAACATCAAGCGCCAGGCGTTGTCCGCCATGCTGGTTTGCGCCTGCTGCTCGATCAGCTCGGGCTTGTCTGCTGTCAGCTGGTAGATCGTGGCCGTCTTGAACAGCTTGTCGTGGGACACGCGCAGCCCGACGTTCTTGGCTGCGGTCGCCTTGTTGATGATCACGATCACCACGTCGCCCGCCTCACCGCGTAGGCTGGCGTAGGCCGTGACGTTGACCGTGTCGCTGCTGGTGGCGTTCACCGACTGCTTGCCGAAGGCAGCGCCGTTGCCGTCGTAGTTGCGGAAGGCGCGAAATGCGGCGTAGGCGTAGGTTTCGTTGCCCGAGAGCGGCCAGTAAGTCGCGAGCGCCACGCCTTCGCGCCCGAAGATGCCGAGGACGTCGGCGCAGGCGAGGGCGCCGCTGATGTGGGCTCCGCCGCCATAGTTCCACTCCGTGAACGCGAGCTTCGTACCCGGGTAGTGTGCGTCGATCTTCTTCTGCATGCGGTGGATGAGATCGATCGGTCCGCCCAGGTTGTCGTGGACCCAGCTCTGCTCGTCGTAGCTCGCATCCCAGAGCGAGCGTGGTGCTTGCACGCGCGCCTCGACCACGGCCGGCGCCGTCGAGGTCTCCGTGATGCGCGTGCCGCCGCCACGAGCTTCGGGGTACCAGTGCAGGTCGAGATAGTCGATCAGTCGCTTGCCGCCATCAGCTTCAGCCGCCGCCGCCTGATCCAGATACCAGTTGAGAAAGTCGCGTCCGCTGGCATCCGTGGCGTTCTGCAGGTTCAGGAAGCCATTCCAGCCGTAGCTCACGGGGCCGAGCACGGGCGCCTCGGCCCAGGCTTGCTTGATGGCGCGCGCGAAGCGCTGCGAGCGCTCCCACAGATCCGCGTACGTGACTTTCTGGGGGAACACCTCGGCGTGTGTCGCCGACCAGAGGTCGGGCTCGTTGTCGAGCGAGAACATGACCTGCGTGTCTTTGGGTCCGTGCGCCTTGAGGTAGGCCACGAACTCGTCCTGGTACACGAACATGTCGCTCGCATCGGGCTTGTCCGCGAACGACGAGCCCTTCTCGGCCTTGTTCTGCTTGAATCGCGTCATCAAGTAGTTCGAGCCGCTGTTGCGGACGTCGCCGCCACCGTTCTTGTCCGCCGACACGTAGTCGACGAGTGGGATGGTGACGATGGCGGCCGCTTGCGCGCTGGCCGCGCTCGTCAGCCCGTCGAGGATCGGCTTGGCGGGCTCGTTGCTGCTCGAGATGTAGCCGTCGTTCTGGAACATGTAGTCCTTGCCGGCGTTCGACGCATTGTTCTCCCAGTTGTAGGCCGTCATGCGGTTGCCGCCGGAGCGCACGACCGTGAAGCGGTTCTTCTCCAGCTCGGGCGCGCTATTCGCGCCGTAGATCAGCGGCGAGATGGCGCGCGCATCGCGATCGGTGCGCACGTCGAGCGTGACGTCGACGCTACCCGGATCGCCGGGCGGCAGGATGGTGCCGACGCGCGGTGGCTCCCCGGGATCATCCGGTGTCGTCGCCGGCGCGCCGCTCGCGCCTGCGGATCCGGAGCGGCCCGCGACTTTTCCTCCGGGTGCGGTCGCTCCCGCTTGACCCGGTTCGGGGTCGCTCGCACACGCAGCGAGCACTATGACCAGTAGTGTCAGCTTCCACATACGTGCAGGCTAACACGGCTACATCGTGAACGCGTCTTGCAGCGCGCCCTTGCGATCGACGTCGGAGGCGGCGAGGTCGAACTGTGCTCGGGAGTAAGGCGGGTAAAACAGCAAGTAGCCGGCGAGCTCGTTCCCTCCGTCGCGCGGCCCGGCGCTGCTCAACACGGCGGACAAGGCGCGATAGTCGAGCGACGAACGGCGCGCATTCTCGAGCTGCTCATCTGCAAGGGCCGAGAGCTGCCCGTTCTCCGGAGAGATCGCCAGGAAGCTGATCACCTTGTAGTCGCGGTCCTCCGATGCCTTGAGGGTCACGCCGCCGCCCTGGGCTTGCAACACCATGTCGTTGACGCGCTGCAGCGAGCGCAGATCTTCGATCGTGCCGTCGCCGAGCACCGTGTGGATCGCCTGCGCGCTCACGTCGAGGATGTGCGGCTGGCGGTCTTTCGTGCGGGGCTCCGGGTACTCGGTGGCCAGGCTCGAGATCACGATCAGCTGCGACGCGTCCATGTCGATCGCAGGGCGGATCGGCGTGTTGAGCCGGACCCCACCGTCGGTGTACCAACCGGCGTATTCCGCGGGCTCGTTGATGTGAACCGGCGGGAACGCGGCCGGGATCGCCGCCGAGGCCAGCACGTGTTCGTGCTTGAGCCCATCGGCCAGCGGCACGTAGTCGATCGAGCTCCCCGCGGGCGACTGCGCCAAGCCCCTGGTTTGCATGAGGGCCGGTTGTCCGTAGAGGAACACGCGGCTGCGCCCGCCTGAGCCATCGTTCGGGCAGCTGGTGGCGACTGCGCCGACGCCGAGCAATCGACCCTCGTCGATGTTGCGCTTGAGGGCGGTGACATCCAGCGCGCTCTGTGCGGTGTCCTTGAGCGGATCGGTGTTCAGCAGGCGATAGGTCGCGAGCCAGTCGCAATCGCACTCGACCACGAACGACCAGAGCCCGCGCACGAACAACTTTCCGAGCGCAAATGCAGCCGAGCTGGTCACGAACACGCTGCGTTGAGTGATGCCTTCCCACACGCCCTTCACCTGCTCTCCCACGTCTTGCGAAGTCACGTTCCCCGCGAGCCGTGCGCCCCACAGCGCTGCGTTGATCGCGCCCGCGCTCGTGCCGAGCAGCACCACGTTGCTCAGATCATTGCCGAAGAGGGCTGGCAACACCCTGGCCAGTGCCCCTGCCTCGTAAGCTCCGCGTGCTGCAGCGCCGGCGATGACGACGACCGTGCGGGCCTTGGGATCGAACTGTGCTGGTCGGCCTGTCTGTTCCACGGGACCCCCTTCGGGTGGTCTCGTGCCACGTGCAGGCAGAATTCACAATCGGACGCTAGGGTGAGAACTCGACCAGGACGCTCGCTTCGAGCGTGACGCGCTCCGGGTCGGACACCCGCGCCGTGAGCGCTGCGTGCTCGACGCAGCGGCGAGCCACGGGCGGAAGTTGAGGGGCTCGCAGCTTCGCCCAGTGCACGCGGCCATCGATCCCGGTCTCCAGGTCGAGGCGCGCACTGAAAGGTTGTGCGGCCACTCCAGGCAACGCCAACCCCTTGCGATAACACTCGGTGATCGCCGCCAGGTCGAGCGCGCTGCGGAAGGCTTCGCTCGTCTGGGCACGCGGCCAGGCGGCGCCGAGCGCGACGTTGCCCTTGAGCTTGCTCGGCGTCGGCTGGCTGAGCACTGCAGCTGATGGCGGCGCCTCCGCCGGCGCTTGGATCGCCACGAGCTGCGGGGGTTCCGCGCTGTCTGCGGGCTCGACGTCTCCGCCCGCCGGGGCTTCGGGCGCCGGTGCCTCGAGCGCTGGACCCGTCTGCTCGTCCGGGATCAGCAGCTCGAGCGGCGGCTGGGAGGCGGCGGGGATACCGCGCGACACCGATGCTGCCTTCACCAGGCTGCGCTGGACTTGCGTCAACGCGCCGTAGCCCGCCCAACCTGCGCCGGCGAGGCCGACCACCGCCACCCACGCCAGGGCGGCTCGGCGTTTGGGGATGGTCACGGGCATCTCCGGCGCGGCGCGCTCGAAGGGCGCCAGGGAGTCGTGCTGCACCTTGGGCGCGCTGCTCGCCGCGACGCGCCGCTTGCCGCGCGCCAGGCGCTTGTGCACGGACGCGAGCACATCGCGCATCTCTGCCGCGGATTGATAGCGCGCGTCCGGCGTCTTGCTCAGCGCCTTCAAACACACGCTCTCGAGCTCCGGATCGGTGCGCCGGAACCCGGAGGGCGGCGGCGGCGGTGCTCCGCAGTGCATGCGGGCGACATCGAACGCGCTCGGCGCCTCGAACGGACGGCGGCCGGCCAGCATCTCGTAGAGCATCACGCCCACGCCGTAGATGTCGCTGCGGGCATCGAGCGCCCAGCCGCGGGCGTGCTCCGGGGAGGCGTACTCGGGCGTGCCGATCATCGCCGCCGGGATCGGGCGAGGCGCGGGCCACGTGCCGCCCGGAGTGAGCCGCGCGCAGCCGAAGTCGGCGACCAGCGTGTGATTCGCGCCCTCGCTCGCGGTCTGCACGAACACGTTGCTCGGCTTGAGGTTCAGGTGCACCACATTCACCGCGTGCGCGGCGGAGAGCGCTTCGAGCACTTGCATCGCGATCTCGGCGCTGCGTTCATCCGGCAGCGGCCCATTCTCGCGCAGCACCGTCGCCAGGTCCGGGTGCGCCACGTACGGCATCGCCAGGTAGTACGCGCCGAGCTCCAGATCGTCGCCGAACTCGAGGATCGGGACCACGTTCGGTCCGTGCAGCCGCGCCGCCTCGGCGATCTCCAGCCAGAACTGCGTGCGAAACACCTCCGACGCCATCAGCTGCGGATACGGCAGCTTCAGCGTCATCAGCTGGCCTTCGCTGGTTTCGCGGCACAGGTACACCGTGCCGAGCGACCCTCGACCCAACGCACGAAGCACGCGGTACTTCCCCGCAACCAGCGCGTCCGCGAGACTATCCATAGTGTCGTCCCCGAGAAGCCGCGCGGCATCACCAGCGGGCGGCCTAAGTCATGTGAATGCGTCCGGCGCGACACCTATGCGATAGAGCTTGAACGGGCTTTGAGCAAGAGGGTTTGGGCGTGACCGCGCACAGCGAGTGTAGGCTCGCAGGCATCACGCTTGCTGCTATTGGCTGCGGCGGCGACTACGACGCACGCGGGCAGCCAAGTCATACCCCAGATGGGTATAGGTGGCGTCAGACCGAGTTCGTCGCGTCCAGTACCTCGCGGACCTTTCGCAGTAGCACGGCCGGAGTCAGCGGCTTCTGCAGGAACGCGATGCCGGCATCGAGCACGCCGTGGTGGACGATCGTGTCGTCCGTATAGCCCGACACGTAGAGCACGCGCATCTTCGGCCGTTGGGGCAGCAAGACGTCGGCCAACTTGTGTCCACTCATCTGCGGCATGACTACGTCGGTCAGCAGCAAGTCGATCGGCGACTCGTGCTGCGAGCTGATGCCGATGGCCTCGGCCGGTGTACGTGCGTCGAGCACGCGATAGCCGTGCCGCCGCAGGACGCCGCGGACCAGCGTACGCACCTGATCTTCGTCTTCGACGAGCAGAATTGTCTCACTGCCGCGCCCCGGGTCCGGCTTGGGCGCCGCGGGCGTCAGCGCCTCCGGCTCGTCGTCCACGCTGGGAAAGTACAGCTTGAACGTCGTCCCGCGTCCCGGTTCGCTGTACAGCCAGATGTTCCCGCCGCTCTGCCGCACGATGCCGTACACCGTGGACAGGCCCAGGCCGGTGCCTTTGCCTTGTTCCTTGGTCGTGAAGAAGGGTTCGAACACGCGCAGTTGTGTCTGCTTGTCCATGCCGTGCCCGGTGTCGCTGACCACGATTACGACATAACAGCCCGAGGTCACGCCGGCGTTGCTGCCCGTGTACATCTCGTCGATCAGGATGTTCTGGGTCTCGATGGTCAGCGCCCCGCCTTGCGGCATGGCGTCGCGCGCGTTGACCGCGAGGTTCAGCAGCACCTGCTCGATCTGCCCGGGGTCGATGCGCGTGCGCTTCAAGTCGGGCGACAGCAGCACGCGCAGCTCCAGGTCTTCTCCGATCACGCGTCGCAACAAGCGTTGTGTCCCGGAGACGATCGCGTTCAGGTCCACGACCCGCGGCTCCAACACCTGCTGGCGGCTGAAGGCGAGCAGCTGACGCGTGAGATCGGCGGCGCGTGTCGCGGCGCGCGAGATCTCGTCCAGGCCCTCGTGGACGGGATCCGCCTGCGCGACCTGCGGCAGCAGCAAGTGGCTGTAGCTCAGGATGACCGACAGCAGGTTGTTGAAGTCGTGCGCGATGCCACCTGCCAGCCGGCCGACGGCTTCCATCTTCTGCGCCTGGCGCAGCTGCTCCTCGCGCTGCTGCAGCGCAGCCTCGGCGCGACCGCGCGTGTCGACCTCCTGCTGCAAGACGGCGCGCGCGCGCAGCAGCTCGGCCGTGCGGTTTTGCACGCGGCGTTCCAGCTCTTCCTGGCTCTCGCGCAGCGCGGCGTCGGCTCGCAGTCGCTGCGTGACGTCGCGCAGCACGGACACGATCGACGACTCGCCGTCGAACTCACACGCGACGCCGGTGGCTTCGACGTCGATCACCTCGCCGCTACGCTGCACACAGCGCAGCGACATGGCCGGATAGGCCTCGGTGCCGGCGGCGAAGTGGCGTGTATTGGGCTGATCCAGATCGTCCGGGTGCAGGATCGACTCCACCGGACGGCCGATCACCGACTCGTCTTGCCCGAAGCCCAGGAGGCGCACGAAGGCTGGATTGGCGAACGCGATGCGCCCCGCGCGTTGGGCGAAGATCGCGTCTGGACAGTGCTCGACCAGGGTCCGGAAGTTGGCTTCGGCTCGCTCCAGCGCTTGCTGCGCTCGCTTGCGCGTCGTGATGTCGATCGAGACGCCCAACAAGTGCTCGGGTCCGCGCTCGCCATGGATCGGGATCTTGCGCGTGTAGAGCCAGCGCTGACCGTCGCGCGTTTGGATCGACTCCTCCGGTATCTCGAGGATCTGTCCACCGCTGAGCGTCTCGCGGTCTGCGGCCTGAAAGAACGCGGCTTGCGCGGGCGGAAAGAACGCGTAGTCGTCCTTGCCCAACAATTCCTCGCGCGACAGACCCACCAACTCCTCGCCCGCCTTGTTCATGCGCTCGAAGCGCAGGTGCTCGGCGTCCTTCACGAACACCATCGCCGGGATGTGCTCGAGGATCGAGTCCAGAAACGAGCTCTGCTGGGCCGCTCGCTCCTTGGCGATGTGGAGCTGCGTGAGGTTCTCGAACGCGATGCACAGGTGTCGATCCGGCAACGGATACACGTGCAGCGCGAACTTGCTCTCCGGCAGCAGCGAGTCGCCGTAGCTCACGTCGCGTAGCTCGAGGCTCGTGCCGGTCTGGACCACGCTCGCATACGCAGTCCACTCGCGGATCGTGGTGCCGGGGAACGCCTCGCCCATGCGCTTCCCGTAGAGTGGCTCGAGCTCGCGAGCGAGCAACCGGCTCGCGGCACGATTGCCGCGTACCAACACCAGCGACGCGAGGTCCTCGAGATCCTCGAGCCGCCAGATCGCGATCCCCAGCTGAAGATGCTCGAAGAGGGCACCCCAGAGCTCTTTGGACACCGCCATGCGACGGAGAGCTTATTGGATTTCGTTCGACGCGAAAGCGCCAACCCTGCAGCGTTTCAGCTCTAGCCTGAAGTGGTCTGGTGCGATGTGCGCCGGTAGGGGGGGAGCCGCCGCGCAGCGCCTGCGACCACGGCGGCTCAGGCCGTGAGCAGCGCCGCTCGGGGCTTGCGGAACACCACCATCATGCCCGCGTTGTCATTGCTGTGGAAGTAGCCGAACAGCCCGTACCAGATCGTCAGCGGATTGAAGAGCCGCCAACTGTTGAGCTTGCGCTCGAAGGCGGCGTCCATGGTGTTATCGAAGCACTCCATGTAGTGCCTCACGAAGCGCAGGTTGATGAAAGGCACCAGCGTGTTCACGTACTCGATCGGGTAGTAGTGCGCGACCTCCCAGCCGAGCTTGATGCCCGCGTCGCGCAACACCGAGTCCGACAGGAGGTGCCGGTGGTACGGCTGGTGCAACGCGTGCACGAACCACTCCGGATCCTTGAGGTCCACGCCCTCGGCGTTGGGCGTGCCGACCGAGATCAAGGCGCCCGGGTTCGCCAGGCGATCGAACGTTCGCAGCAGATCCCAGGGCTCGGCGACGTGCTCGATCACGTCCTGGCTGACGATGCAGTCGTAACGCTGCTCGAGTCGCTCCGGATGGTGGAACTCGGGCGAGTAGTGGTCGTAGCCCTGAGCGTTTTGGTAGCCCGCCTCACGTAGGTACCGGACCAGTGCGCCGCTGCCGCAGCCGTAGTCGAGCACCGCGTGGTCCTTCCGCAGCCCGGCGCGCTCGAGCCGCCGGCTCAGGTTGCGGTAGACCGCGCGCTCTGCGCCGTCCAGCTCGGTGCCACCGTGGAACGGATAGCTCTTGTAGTAGTAATCGAGGTCGACTTCGTCCTGGGCGTGGATGCTCTTGCAGTGCGGGCAACGCCAGACGGTGAATTGTTCGTTCTTGAAGCGACGGACGTTGGAGCGCGCCTTCGTCCGCTCCACCTCACCCGTCACGTCGCTCATGCAGATGTTGCAGTGCAGTGCTGCGCTCACGAGGATTCCGTACTCGAAAGGGGCCGCACCATCGGCGCGGACTCCGCCTGACTTTGAAGCCGGTCCAGCGTGAACGGCGACTTCAGTTGTTCGATATAGTCGTTGGGGAAGGTCGGCATGCCGGCGATGCCGATGTCGCACGGCGGCAGTCGATCTTTGGGCAAGAAGCGCGTTCCGAAGACGATGTCCCAGAGCAGGACGTGGCCGCTGTAGTTCGTGCTGCTCTCCTGGATGCTGCGCGAGTGGTGCCAGCGGTGCAGCTCGCTCGCGCTGAACACCCAGTTCAGGAAGCCGAGCTTGACGTGGATGTTGCAGTGCTGGAACGTGCCGTGCATGCCCGCGAACATCAGCGTGATCGCCATGGTCTCGGGCGGACAGCCGAGCAGGATCAGCGGAGCGAAGCCGGCACCGGCCAGCATCGCCATGTCGAGCGGGTGAAAGCGCGTGGCGTTCAGCCAGTACAGGCGCGCGGCGCCGTGGTGCGCTGCGTGCAAGCGCCAAAGCAGCGGGAGCTCGTGTTGCAGGCGATGCGCCCAGTAGCCACCGAACTCGCTGATGCACAGCGCGAGCACGAGCTGCACGAGGATCGGCCAGTGCCTCGGCCAGACGAACCAGTCGAACTTGGCAGCGAGCATGCCGCCGAGCGGAACCAACGCCATCGTGAGCAGCCAAGTGACGATCTGCGGCGTGAGCAACGCAGATACGAGCATGTGCACCAGGTCCGGGCGGAAATCTCCGTGATCGCGATTCCAGGCGCGGACGTACGGGTGGTAGCGCTCGAGGAACGCGACCCAGAGGATGAACGGCGGCACGGCGAGCGGGCTGAGCCAGGTCGGCGGCAGGCCTTGCCGCATGGCCCAGATGCCGACGCCGATGAAGACGCTGAACGTCAGCGGGAAGATCGCGACCGACACCAGCTGCCGGAACCAACCCGTGTACGTGGCCACCACCGCGACTTCATCGGAAGCCGGGTTTTCGCTGCGAGCCGCGGCCATGCTGCTGCCGTCCATCATCATCCAGGCACTCTACGTCACTCGTCGCGGCGCACCAACGGAAGCGGCCGCATCGCATGCACCGAGCCACCTAGCATGGGCCGTGCGCTGCGCAGGGGCAAAGCTCCGCAGAATGCGCTGTGCAAGCTGCGGAATTGCCTGGTTTTCATCGCGATACTGAACATGTAAGCAGACTCCGACCCGGCGCGCAACTCGGGCGGCGCATGCGGCTGCGTAGCAAGAAGCCGAGCGCACGCGACCCCCGCGCGCGGCGGTGGCGCAACGCGCTCTCGCGAGCACGCATCCTTGCAGCCATCAGCTGCAGCGCGAATCGAGTCGAACATCGAGCCGCTCTGCGTCTCGCCGAGCGCCTGTCCGGGTTCCCCCGACATCCGAAAAACTCTGCAGCTGGGAGCGACACACCACAGCAAGGGGAGGGTGGTCAGCCATGGCGCAGGGTGTCTGGATCAGGTGGACGTTCATCGGTCTGGGCCTGTGGGTCGCGGGCGCCTGCAGCGACTCGGCCGCAGACCGAGTACCGTTCGCGGGGCGCGGCGGTGCCGCTGGCAGCGGCAACGGAGGAGGTGGGGGCGGGGGCGGAGCCGCTGGCGAGGTCGAGGAGATCGGCCCGGCCAATGGCGATCGCTGCCTCACCCCGCCTTGCATCGCCCCGCACTTGCCCGTGCAGCCCGAGGTGCCGCTGTTGGCTGATGCCGGTGACGGTTGGCAGCGCTTGATCGAGGCCGACTGGGAGCTCGCGCCGGGCTCGGAGGGCTACCGTTGCGTGCGCAGGACGCTGAGCCAGGACGTGTTCGTGACCGCGTTCTCGCCGCTATTGCCCGGCGGCACGCATCACACCGTGCTGGTGGTCGCCAGTCATCCGGACGCTCCGGACGGCGTGACCGTGTGCAGCGTGGGTACGAATGGAGAGAGGCGCTTGCAGGGTGCGGGTGCAGGCACGCCAAGCGCGAGCTTGCCCGAAGGCGTGGCGATGAAGATCGGCAAGGGCGAGCAGCTGTTGATGAACCTGCACCTGTTCAACCCCGGCGACCAGCCGCTGCGCGGCACCAGCGGCATGCGCGTCAATACCGTCGCGGCGCCCGACGTGAAGTTCCAGGCCGAGGTGGTGCTGGCGGGGCCGCTGGGCCTGTCGATTCCGCGCGGTCACGTGGTGCAGCGCGGCAGCTGCACCTTCGGCAGCGACGTCACCGTGTTCTCGGTCGGGCCGCACATGCACCAGCTCGGTGTGCACGCCAAGCTGACAGCCCACAGCTCGATCGACGGCGAGCGGGTGCTTCACGACGCCGCGTACGACTTCACCCACCAGCTCGTCTATCAAGTCGAACCGATCAAGCTCGCCAAGGGCGACAAGATCGACATCGAATGCACCTACGAGAACACGACCGACCGCACCGTCACGTGGGGTGACAGCACGCTGGACGAGATGTGCTTCGCGGGTGTGGGCCTGTACCCCGCGATGAGCCGCGGCGCGGGGCCCTGCACCAATTAACGACGCGTGACCGCCTTCTTGCGCTTGGCCGGCTTGGCCTTGCTCGGGCTCTTGCGTTCCGGAGCCTTGGCCGCAGGCTTCGCAGCGCCGTCCAGCTCCGCGATCAGCTTCTTCGGTGCGATCGCCCGGTAGCTCTCGTCGATCCAGCTCTTGAACATCTCGAGCGGCGGCTGCTCGCCATCCTGAAAATTCGCCGAGACCCAGCCGCTCTTGCCCAACCCGTAGGCAGTCGGCTCGGCGAACGGCAGGCTGAGGGCCGCGACGTTCGAGTACGGGAGCTTGCACGAGATCGAGAACGGCTCACCCGGCGCGCTCAGGTACGCGAACGTCTTGTCCTTGACCGCGAGATCCAGGTGGCCGGGCCACGGGCTCTTGGTGTGCGCCTGCGGGTAGGCGAGGCCGAATTTCCGCAGCGCCGCGACCGCGGCATCCTGGATGCGCTTTTTGCCTGGCATGCGTCGACTGTACGCCGGAGCGCCCGCCTATTGCGGTCCGATCAGCACGGCCCCGAGGCACATTTCGTCCGAGGTGTGGTCCCCCCAGTTGACGTCGCGTGGCTCGGGTCGGACGCCGTCGATCAATTGCTGATGCTCCGCCGAGTTGTCGTAGTGGCACTCGACGTACATCCGGTCGCCCGGGTTGAGCTGGATCGGCTGACGCAAGATGTACGTCTCTTGCCACTCGAACGCCCACTTGGGGATGTCGAGGAGCCCTTCGCGCTTGCCGCTGCCTGCGCGCACGATGCCGATCGAACCGGAGCTGCCGAGCACGTGCATGTGCAGATCGGCCCAGTAGACGTTCATGGGCTTGGCGCTGCCGACCGCCACGGGCGTGGTCGCGTACGCGTGCATGACGTCGGACTTGCCCGCGGGGATGGGCATCCCGCCTGCGAGCCAGGCCGGATTCATCAACAGCGACACGCGGCCCACTCGATCCACGTGGTCTTCGACCGTGTAGTCGACCCGCGACTGATCGGGCGACGCACCGTTCAGGATCGTGTAGTGCATCTGCAGCACGAACAGCGAGCCGGGTTTGACCTCGAAGCCCAGCCCGCCCGGGATGTCTTGCCCGTAGCCGCCCGGCTCGTACGAAGTCAGCCAAGCGCCGCCGCCACCGGTGACTCCGGTGCACGGATAGCCGAGCTCCGGCGTCTGCGCGTCGCGATCGAGGATGGCCTTCGCACCGTCCGGCTGCACGAAGTACAACACGCCGTGGTGCACCATCTCGCGCCGATCGGGCTCGACGCTCAGACCGGTGACGTACTTGGTCTCCTCGTACGGCCACTTGAGCGGAATGCAGCGATACTCGTCGTTGACCGTCGGCGTGAACGGCCGCTCGAACTTCAGCGTGCCGTCGATGCGCGTGAGCCCGCGGGGCGCAGCCGGTTCGGGCTCGGGCTCGTCCCCTGGATCGCCTTCCTCGGCGCCTTGCTTCACCCAGCGGACAATTTTGTCCTTTTGATCAGCCGTGAGCCTGCGCTCGGCCTGATAGAAGTTCATCGCAGCATTCGCGCGCCAGGGGGGCATTTTGCCCTGTGACACATCCAGCGCTACGAGGTCCTTCACCAGTTTCACTTCGTCGTAGCTGGTGAGCGGCAGCGGGCCGATCCCGCCGTCCACGTGACAGGCCGTGCACTTGGCGTCGATGATCGGTTTGACGTCCGCGTAGTACGTCAGCGGCTCACCGAGATCATCGTCGTCGTCCTTGGCGCCGCGCGTTTCGTGGTCGTCGTCATGGGATCCATTGCGCGGTGAGTCGCGCTTCCGGTCCATGTCATGGGAGGAAGTACAGCTTGCTACGACGCAAGCTAACAAGAGCCAGATGCAACCCCGCAGCATATACCGCTCGAATCCTTGCGCCGGCAGCGTGTGCGCGCGCGTCCCCGCCTGACTGCCCGCGTATAGTCAGTCGTTGCCTAGCATGCTTTAGTAGACACTTCTGGGGGCGTCAATCGGAAGTGCACGTCTTCCGTAGGTCGCAAGCCCGTGATTCGACTGACAGTAGTGTCAGGAGTCGCCGGCCGGCGACAGCCGGAATTCTTGCACGGATTCGAGGGCGCTCAGCGTCTCGGACAGGGCGCGCGCGTTCTCTCGCCGGCCGCTGCGGACGATCATCCGGTACTCGAAGAAACCGTCCTTCTTGTCGAACCGATAACTCAGGTTGGCGATACTGAAGGAATGCTTGGCGACCATCTCGCGCAGCTCGGTCTCGGGCAGGATGGCGTCGGGGGCGAAGCGCACCACGAACTGCGCGTAGAACTGGGCCGGCACCTTGCTTTCCACCCAGCGGAACACCGAGAGCGTGCCGAGGGTCATCGCGGCGGCCAGGACCGCGGGGAAGTAGAAGCCGATGCCGATCAGCACCCCGATCGCCGCCGTGATCCAGATCGACGCGGCCGTCGTGAGGCCGCGCACGGTCAACCCTTCCTTGATGATGGCGCCGGCACCGATGAAACCGATGCCGGTCATGATGCCCTGTGCCATCCGGGTCGGGTCCAAGGTCACACGCGCCGCCGTGGTCGCGGTGGGTGTGAACCACAGCGCCTCGTACACGCTGACCAGCATCAACAGGCAGGTCGAGAGGCAGACCAGCGCGTGGGTGCGAAAACCGGCCGGTCGGCCGTGATAGCTGCGCTCGATGCCGATCGCTCCACCGAACAGCAGCGCCAGGAGCAAACGTTGAGAGATCTCGGCGTAGAGCGGGTTATCCAGCACGCGGACTGATTAAGGTCGGGCGTCGCGGGCCGGGTCGTCAAGAACTTTGCGGGTTCGGGGCTCAAGCCGGCAACCCGATGGGTCGAAAGCCGAACGTGGCGAAACCGCCCACCAATCCCGGCCCGTCGGAGTTGCAGGCGACGCTGCTGACCATCTTTCGCGGGCCGAGCTACCGGCCCCCGGTCCTGCCCAGTGTGGCCATCGAGCTCACAGAGCTCACGCGCAAGACCAGCGTCTCGTACGACGAAGTGGTCTCGGTGCTGCAAAAGGACCCGATGATCGTCGCGGGCGTGCTCAAGGTCGCACAATCGCCCGTCTACGGCGGTCGGCCGGTGCAGTCGCTCAAGGAGGCGATCGCGCGCCTCGGCATCAACACGCTGCGCGACATCGTCTGGCAAGTGGTCGCTGGGCTGCGCTTGTTCCGGGTCAAGGGCTACACCGCGATCATGGAGCGCTTGCAGGGCCACAGCATGTTCATGGCGTACATGGCGCGCGCGATCGCCTCGCGCGCAGGCATCGCTGCCGAACACGCCTTCCTGTGCGGGCTGCTGCACGACGTCGGCATCAGCGGGACGCTGATCGCGCTGGCCGAGGTGGAACGGAAGCTGCCCGAGCTGGGCACGCTGCTGGAAGCGGTCGACGGCATGCACGATCAGGCTGGCGGCCAGATGGCGAAGCTCTGGGGGTTGTCGCCCGAGATCGCGAAGGTCATCGAGCGGCACCATCAACGGGGCGGCGACGTCAGCGACGGGCCCGCGCTGGTCGCGGTGTTGTGCGCGGCCGAGCACTACGCCGACATCTGCAGCTTCTCCGTGTTCGACTCCGGAACCAGCTACGACCAGCACCCGCCGGGTCGCTTCGACCAGGCGATGCTGCGCCTGCGCCTCGCGCACAAGCAGGACGACCTGCGCGACGAGGCCGAGGCGCTCGCCGCGCGGCTGCGTGCCGGCTAGTCGCTAGCGCAACCGCACGCGCTTGCGCGGCGCCGTGCTGCGCGTGCGGGCGCGCGACAAAGCCGCTCGGTTCAAGCGTGCGCTACCGGCCGCCGAGAGCCGCTCCGCGACGGCCACGGCCTGGGCGCGAACCGCGTTGGTGCCATAGCGTTGGGCCGCTGCGCGCACTTCGCTGGCGAGCGCCAGTGCCTGGGCGCGGTCGGCGCGCGAGGCGTTCTCGGCCAGCAGCTCGGCCAGCGCGAGCCGTGAGCGCAGGCAGTGAAGCGGGTTGTCGCTGGACTGGTTCGACTCGATGGCGCGCTCGAAGTGCGCGCGCGCTTCGGCGCGCATGCCGAGGAAGCGCGCGAGCACGCCCAGGTAGTACGAGACGCTGCCGAGCGAGAACGAGAAGTCGCTCAACGCGATCAGCGACGCGTAGGGCTGCAGGATCGCGTACAGCTCCGCAGCCGCGCTGCGTTCCTCGAGCGCCACCGCCGCCAGGGCCAGCCGCACGGCGGCGAACAGGAAATTGGAGTCGCGCGTCAGCGCCTTGAAGCCGTCAGCGGCGACGCTCAGGAACTCGCGCTGCGCGTTCTCGCGCTCGTTGTACTGGATCGAGAGCAGGATGCGCTCGGTGCGGTAGGTCGGGATGTCCTGCGCCCACTTCAAGTTGCCTGCGGGTTGCGACACACCCGGACCCAGCCGGCGGCCGGTCCGTTCCACGCTGAGCGCGTTGAGCGACGCGCCGTACAACAGTGGGCCGTAGGGCAAGTGCAGGCGTTGGCCCTCCGAAAACAGATCATTGAACTGGCGCTCGGCCTCGTCCAGGCGTCCTGCCGCCAGCGCGCGCTGGGCGAGCAGCCGATCGTGGTGCCAGACCAGCTCTCGGGAGCGTTGCGCGCGCGCCATGCCGCCGAACTCGGCCAGCGCGCGATCGGCGCTGACCAGATCGCCCCGCCGCAGCAGCGTTTGGTACTTCACGATCAGCGCGTCGCAGCTCCACCACGACACCGACTGTGGATCCGCCGCGAGGATCTCCTCCGCCACGCGCAACAGCTCCTCCATCGAGTCCGGCCCCGACAGCGAGCGGAAGCGCGAGCGCAACGCCTCGAGCAGCATGAAGCGATCACCCGAGGCGTGGGCGAGGCGCATCGCCTCGTCGCTCAGCTGACGGCTGCGCTCGAGGGTGGACGCGTACGGGGGGATGCACGCCAGGCGGCTGTAGGCGAGGGCGCGCGCGCCGACCTCGCTCTCGGGCAGCAGGGCCAGCGCTTCCTCGAGCGCGGTGGTGACCAGCGCATCGGGGACCACCGCGCTGGTCACCGAGGGCCGCAGCAGACGCGCCGCCTGCACCAGGATCTCGGCCAGACCCGCCTGTCGCGCGAGCGCGATGGCTTGCTTGCACTGCTTGCGAAACTCGTGACGCCGCCCCGAACGGACGAGCGCGGCTGCGCTCGCCAGCAGCAGCTCGCAGGCCGCGCGCGTGTCCGGGTTCTTGAGGTAGGGTTGGGCCTCGAGCGCCCAGGCGTAGAACTGCGCCGCCTCGTCGTACGCGTACACGCGCATCGCGGCGTCGCCGGCCAGGCGCGCGTAACGCACGGCGCGTTCGTAGTGGTCGCTGCCGGGCGCGTGATGGAAGTGATATGCCAGCTGATTGAGGCGCGGCTCGACCAGCGCCAGCGCTTCGAGCGCCAGGGCCACTTGCGCGTGCAGGTGCGCGCGCTGGCTGGTGGACAGCGCGGCGTACAGCACCTCGCGCATCAGCGGATGCACGAAGCCGTGCTTGAGCCCGTCGGGCTTCGGCTCGACGATGCGCAGCGCCCCGGCGGCCTGCAACCCGGCGAGGATCTCGTCCGTGGACAGCTCGGTGGTGCGCTGCAGCACCGGCAGCTCGAACTCTTCACCGATGACCGACGCGGCGTCGAGCATCACCCGCGTCTGTGGATCGAGCGCGGCCAGGCGATCGCTCAAGAAACCCTTGGCGGCCTCGGGCAGCTGCACCTCCTCGGCGCGTACTTGCCCGTCGCGTTGATGCTGCGCGCGTACGATCCGCACGGCTTCGCGCACGAACAAGGGGTTCCCGGCCGTGCGCGCGTGCACCGCGCGGCTCAACTCCTGGGTCGGCGGCTCGCCGAGCATGACCTGCAGGTAGTTTTCGACGTCCTCGACCGACAACCCGGCCAGCGCGACGCGCTCGCATGGCCGCAGGCGCATCGACAGGTGGCCCGCGCCGCGCTCGGGATCCGCAGGTGTGTCCCGCGCGGTGCCGATCACCAGCAGCTGCGTGCGCTCCAACAGAGGTGCGAGCAGCGCCAACGCACGCAGCGAGCTCTCGTCGGCGGTTTGGAGATCGTCCAGCGTGACCACGCGCACGCGTGCCCGGGCACAGCGTGCGAGGAAGCGACTCAGGCGATCGAGCAGCCAGAAACGCGCGTCGTCGGTCTCGGCATCCCCACTGTTTGCGGGAGCGGCATCGCCCGCGTGGGGCACGAGCTGGTGCAACAGGCGCTCGGCCTCGCTGCGATCCGGGTCCACCAGGCTCATGTCGGCCGCGGCGTCGCGCAGGACCTGGATCAGCGGCCAGAACGCAGGAGCTGCGCTGCCGTCCACGCAGCGCCCGGACCAGACCGACAGACCCCGGGCACGCACCAGCGCCGCAAACTCGCTGGCGCAGCGCGTCTTGCCGATGCCGGCCTCGCCGCTCAACAGCAGCAGGCCTCCTCGGCCACCGCGCGCGGCCTCGAGTGCCGCTGTCAGCTGCAGCATCACCTGCTCGCGACCCACGAACGGGTCGTCGAAGCGCGGCACGGGCGTGATGGGAGCTGGAGCGTCGCTGCCGGCGCGCTGGTTGCTCCACTCGCGCACCTCGGCCACGAAGCGGTAGCCTCGGCCGCGCACAGTCTCGATGAAGCGCTCCTCGCTGCCGCGCTGGCCCAGCGCCTTGCGCGCGTGGCTGATGCTCCACGGCACCGCCACGGCATTCAGCTGCTGGCCGCCCCACAGCGCGTCGATCAGCTCCTGCTTGGCCACCAGCCGATCGCGGTGCTCGATCAGGTAGCGCAGCGTGTCGAACACGCGCGGCTGCAGCGGCACGCTTCGCCCTTCGCGGCGCAGCTCGCACGCAGCAACATCCAGCTCGAACTGACCAAACGAAAGCACCATGGGAGCTCGCAAGCGTTGGATACCGCTTCTTTTGCCGAACACCAACGGGTCTCGAACTGAGGAGCAGCTGCGAGCGGCCGACGCAAGGTATGCCGATCGCGCCAGCGCACGCGCGCGGCGCGTACGCGATGAATGTGACGAGCGACGCAGAAGCAGCCGATCTTCGCGATCGTGCGCGCGTCGCGAGGTGCACGAGAACGCATTCCCAGCGCCGACATCCGCGAGGCAGCCGTCCGCGCTTCCGCGGCGCCGCGATCAGCCGGCATCAATTGAAACGGTGACGACACGATTGGACCACCCGTGATCCGGTTGCCCCGTGACGGGCTCGGCACAGCACCCCGTGTTCGGCTTGACCGATGCCGGGTTGGGTCGCATCCATTCCAGCTGGCCCGTCCAGTATTCGGAGCGGGTGGCGTTCGCTACTGCGGACATGGCGTGGCGTGTTTGGGATACGAAATCGCGAACGAAAGCAGGCTTTTGTTGACTCGCGGTTGCGTGTACTCATCCGCGCCGAGGAAACACATTCGAGGTGGTTTGATGGACGGACAAAAGGGATACGCGGTAAGTCCCGCGCTGTTCTCGTGCTTGGTGTTGCTCGCGGTGGTCGGCTGCGGCGGGAATTCCGAGTCGATGTCTCCAATTGGCAGCACCGCCGGGACGGCCGGCGGGTCCATGCCTGCAGCTGGCAGCGGCACTGCCGCGGGCTCGACGGCGGGGCCTGCGGGCAGCAGCGCGGCGGGCAGCAGCGCG
>DATEOF010000223.1:0-9712 GCA_035274465.1 Polyangiales bacterium | reverse complement strand
GAGTGCGGGTGGCGCCGGTGCCGGCGCAGGCGAAGAGTGCAGCGCGATCGACATCCGAACCGATCACGTGGTTCCGACCGTGTGGCTGCTGATCGACGGCTCGGGCAGCATGGCGGATTCGCTGATGAGCCCCTCGACCGTGCCGGACGCAGGCGCGCCGACGGGTCCGACGCGCTGGGACGCCTTGCGGGAGACGCTGCTCGATCCAGCGACGGGCGTCGTGCCCAAGCTCGCGCACGACGTGAGGTTTGGCATGATCATGTACGACGGCCCGCTGGGTGGCTTCCCGGGCACGACCGCAACGCTGCCCGACGGCGGACCGGCGACCGGCAACCCGCCGACTGACGAATGTCCGCGCCTTGCCACGGTCGAACCCAAGCTCGACAACCTCGGCGCACTGAGCAGTGCGTTCCCCGCGCTCGCGCCCGGAGGTTCCACGCCGACCCACAAAGCGCTGTCGCACCTGATGTCGCGGCTGCCGAGTGGCACGCCGACCACCGATCCCAGCTACGTGGTGCTCGCCACCGACGGCGCTCCAAATGACTTCTGCACGGGCGGCACGGACCCCTTCGCCGGCGGCCCGGGCGGCGGCACGGCGATCCAGGAGCAAGTCATCACGATGACGCAGCAGCTCGCGGCACGAGGCACACCGATCTACGTGATCTCGCTCGCCGCAAGCGACCAAATGCTGTCCGCGCACCTGGCGCAGGTCGCGCAGGCCGGTGGCACCAGCACGGGCGTGTTCACGCCGGAGACCAAGGATCGCCTGGTCGACACCTTCCGCCAGCTGATCAACCCCAGCGTGTTGTGCACGATCCGCTTGCCGACGCCACGCACGACTCAGAACGCCTGTATGGCGCTCGTGAAGCTCAACGACCAGACGCTCGAGTGCAATGGCAGCAACGGCTGGAAGCTGCGCGACAGCATGACGCTCGAGCTCACTGGAAGCGCGTGCGAGACCTTCAAGGCCGGAGGAGCGCACCTGGAAGCGCGCTTCCCGTGCCCGAGCTCGATGTGATGACGATCTGATCCCGAACGGGTCGGTGCGCGTAGTATCGCCATGACCCGTATCGCCATCCTCGGAGACGGATTCGTCGGACGTCGCCTGCACGCCGCGCTGCTATCGCGAGCTCGTCGACCTCGACCACGCCTACGAGCTGGTCTCGGAGGCCGAGCTCTACGCGCGCGGCCTCGCCCTCGCCCCGCGCTCGAATTGTCAGGTGGCGAGCGAGCGGCTCGAGCAGCTCGGCATCCGCTTCGAACCGATCGATGCCGCGCTCGAACGCGTGCTGCACGAGTACGGGCGGTTGTGGCGCTCTGCTCCTACACTGCGCGCATAGACGCACCTCGCGCAGCGACGCGTGACTTTTGAGTCATCTCCCGGGCTCGGGTTCAGCCCCGTAGAGTCGTGGACAGACTCGAAACGAGGCGCGCGTGAACGTCCCCTTACTCATCGATGCCGTGGTTCGGCAGACGACCGTGCTGATAGCGCAGCTCGCTACCTCGGGTGGCATTCGAGCGCCGCTGTCACACATCGCGAACCAGGTGTTCGTCGAGCTGGCGAACGAGCTGGCCGCTCAGGGCGTGAGTCGCAAGGTGAGCGCGGACATGTTCGGGATGGCGCTGCGGGCGTACGTGCGCAAGGTCCGCCGGCTCAACGACTCGGAGACCGAGCAGGGGCGCACGCTGTGGAAGGCCGTGCTCGATTCGAAAGTACGCCGTTCGACTACGGCATGAGCACGAGCGCGATGGGCATGTATTCGTACGGCGGATCGCCGCCGGGCCGCGATCGAGTGCGACCGGACGGTACCGTCGTGGGCAAGGTGTTCTACGACCCCATGCCCGAGCCTGCCTACGTAGACAGCGGAATCCGCAGCAGCTTCGCCGGCTCAGGGGTGTTTGACGGAGCGCTGACCGTTCCCGCGCGCGACCTGCCGCTACGCGAGCGCAGCCGGCAAGTGCGAACGCAACTACGCGGCGCGAGGCCTTACGGCGGTACACCCACCGCGGCGGCGCTCGACGATCTGTATTTCTTCTTCGACCAGGACGAGATGGGTCGCCAGATCGCCCGTGAACGGCGTCGCCACATCGTGCTGATCACCGACGGCCCGCCTGACCCAGACTATCGAGAGCTGGCCGGGTCCACCCCGAGTGAACGGCTCATCTTCCCTTATCCCAAGGCCCCCGAGGCCGCGCGGCACCTGCACTGCGGCTACGACACGACCGGCTGCAACGGCCTGGTCGACGCGGTGCACGTCGTGGCCTTCGACGTCCACGACCAAGACACGCTGGACGAGCTCGACCAGATCGCGGCCGAAGGCGGCAGCGAGCGCGCGCGCAGGGCGAACGATGCGGCCGAGCTCCGGCGCGAGCTGGACGCGATCTTTGCCGCGGTGCACGCGCCGTGACATGCAGCAGGCGCGCGCCACCGCTGCTATGCTGCGCGCGCCAGCATGCTGCTCTTTCAGAAGCGTTTTCACGAGGGCCTCGTGTCGGGTGCGGTCACGCTCACGTTTCGGCGTTGGGCGCGTACCCACGTCCGGGTGGGCGGGCGTTATCGCTGTCACCCGATCGGAGTGCTCGAGGTGGTCGGGGTGGGCCAGGTGCGCGTCTCCGATATCACCGAGGCGGATGCCGTCGGATCGGGCTTCGCCTCGCGCGACGAGTTGCTCGAGTACATGAAGAGCGCTTCGGATGAGCCGCTCACGCAGTCGACCCGCGTCTTTCGGGTCGAGCTGCGGCACGGCGGCGACGGAGATCGCGTGGAGCTCGCGCTCGAGGCTCAGCTGAGTGAAGCGGACGTCGATGCCATCGCCGCGCGGCTGGCGCGCCTGGACGCCGAGCAGCCCTGGACGCGCGAGACGCTGGCGATCATCGCCAAGCGGCCGCGCGTGGCCGCCTCGCAGCTCGCAGCTGCGCTCGAGCGCGACAAGCTGGAGTTCAAGACGGACGTCCGCAAGCTGAAGAAGTTGGGCCTGACGCAGAGCTTCGAGGTCGGCTACGAAATCTCGCCACGCGGGCGCGCGTACCTCGATGCCACGGCCAAGCCCAAGCGCAAGCGCGCCGCCAAACCGGCTCGCTGACTCAGCCGCAGCGCACCCCGATGTAGCCCTCGCGCTGGGCGTACCAGCGGACGACGTCGAGCGACGACACGATGCCGACGACGGTGCCGTCGAGCCCGACGATCGGCAGTTGATGCACGCGCTCGTAGGCCATCGCAGCGGCGACTTGCGAGATGGGCGTGGTCTCGCCGAACGTGATGGGCACGGGTGACATCAGGTCGGCGACCGTACTCTGCGCGAGCGTGCAGCCGTGGAAGCCGCGTTCGAGGTGGTCGTCGCTGCGCGCGGCGCCGTCGTCTTCGTAGCGATGCCGGACGACGTCTGTCTTCGAAACCATGCCGATCGGCGCGCCGCGTTCGTCGACCACCGGGACGCTGCTGATGTTGCGCTCGAGCAAGAAGCCGAGCAGCGCATCCAGGCTCACGTCCGGCCTGACGCAGAACACATGCGTGGTCATGACTTCGCAGACGGGAGTCGCGTCCGGGGTCACGGCGCGCGCATGCAGGATCTCCCGCAGGATCTGCGCCTGGGCCTTCGAGTGATCGCACAACACGCTGGGCTCGCCGGGGCCGCGCAGCTCGCCCTGTTTACGGCCGCAGAGGTCGCACGATGCCAGCGGCAAGGAACGATCGAGGCCCGGGCAGTGTACGGTCTCGCAGGTCTGGGTCTCGCCGCTGCCCGAGAACACGCGCCTCACACGGATCTTGATGGGTTGAACGTCATCGGGTCGCGAGCGTGCAGTGATCATGGTCGGCTCCTTCGCTGCGCACATGACGCAAGGAGTGTTCCAGAGCGCCACATCGCGCCGCGGCTGGCTGCGAGGGCTGGCGAGCCGAAAAGTCCGCGCCACTCCGGCGTGGCTCCCGCAAAAGCTGCGCGCCGGTCTACAGCTGCTCGGCGATCGACGCCAACAGCTGAGACTCGCGAGGGTTCTTCTTCCGCTGCTCGCCGGGCGCCACCGCGATCACGCCCGCGACCCGCGCCTCGCTCGCGTTGACGCAGGTCAGCAGCAGCAGCTCGTACTCGATCCCATCGGCGTGCGCGACCGGTACGCTGGTCTGCATGCTGTGCAGCTCGATCGCGACCGTCTGCGTCTCGAAGCGATCTTCCTGCTCTTCCAGGTACTCGCGTACTTGCTCGCCGAGCCGCGCGTCCGGCGCGCTCAGATCGCAGGTCGCCGCCAGCTGCGGTCCGTCAGCGCCCGGTAGATAGAGGTGTCCGCCGCGAGCTGCGCGCGAGCTGCAAACCAGGCGCAACGCCCGCTGGTGCCGGTCGGCTTGCACCTGCGTCTTGCCGAGCACTCCGTGGACGACGCTGCGTAGCTCGTCGAGCGAGCGCATCTCGCTGTCCACCGAGGTGGTGAGCTCGAAGTCGCTCAAGCCTACGCCCGGTTGGATGCCGCGCCGGCGCGCCTCGTCGGTCAGCCGCTCGTAGCGAGCGCCTAGCGGCGAGCCCGCGCCGTGGCGGTATTCGCGCGCGGTCAGGCGCGCGTACGTGTCGAACGCGCGCGCGTCGTCGTTCCAGAGCGCGATCCGTGCACGCACCTCGTAGCTGATCCCGAGGCGCAGTCCTTCGACTCCGGCCGCGTTCTGCGTCGCGATCAGCCCCTCAATCCGCGCGATCGCCGCAGGGAAGTCTCCGAGCTTGGCCTCGGCCAGCGCGAGCATGCGCACGATGTCGTGCGAGAAGGTGCGGATCTGGAGCTTCTCGCAGATGCGCAGCGCCGCGAGCGCCGTGTCGCGCGCCTCGGCCGGCCGCTCGAGGCCGAGCAGCGCCTCGCAGATGCCGCTCTGGGCGGCAACCCACACCGGCCAGCTCGAGGAGTACAGCTCGTCGTTCGGCGCGACCGAGACCATCAACTGGTCGTAGCAGGCCTTGGCCTGCGCGAAGTCGCCGCGGATCAGCTCGAAGCGCGCCTCTGCCTCGCGCACGTACGGGATCCAGCCCGGATACCGCGCAGCTTCCGCGCGTTCGCGCTCGATCACGTCCTTGATCCCGGCGAGATCTCGCGCGAGTGAGTGCGCCGAGATCTCCACGGTGAGCGAGGCGGTGAACATCGACGGGATGCGCGCGCGCAGGGCGGCCACCTCTGCGCTGCGCTGGAGCTTGTCGGCACCCGCGAAGTCACCCTGCTCGAGCCGGACGATCTTGCGCAGGTACATCGCGCTGACCCTGTGGTACGGATCTTTCTCGAGCTCGTCGGCCCAGCGTGCGGCAGAGGGCAGGCCGAATTCGGCTTCGAGGATGCCGATGCCGAACGCGATCGCGTTGCGGATGGCCGAGGCGTAGCGCAGCTCGGCGGCGCTGACGTCGCGCAGCTTGGCGTGGATGTCCAGCCAGCGCGCCCGGGCGTCTTCGTAGTGGCAGTGGTCGTGGCACTCTAGACAGCCGACCGCGTTCTGCCACAACGCCGAGAGCAAGATCGAGAGCGGCGCGAACGGCTCGAGCAGCCCAGGCAGCGACTTGAACAACGCGTAGTCCATCGTGCGCGCGGCGATGGCGATCGAGATGGCCACGTATTCGCCCAGCATCGGAATCGCTTCGTCCGGGCGATAGGCGCGTTCGTGCTCGGGCAGCGCCTGGTAGCGCTCGAAGGCCTTGGTCAGCGCATGCGTGAGGCGCTCGCCGGGATCGCTGTGCTCGGTGTCGGCGTGCCAGATATCCAGACCCGTGTCGTGGATCAACTGCTGCAGCCAGCCCGGTGCGACCGCCCAGTAGTAGTCGGGCTCGCCGGCGGGAATGCTGATCGCCATCAGGCCGCGTCGCAGGTCGTGCATGTCTCGCGGCGGACGTTTCAGTCGCGGTGCAGCCTCGAGTGCGCGCGAATAGGCCGCCACCATGCGACCCAGGTCCTCTTCCATGAGCAGGGTTTGATCGTCCATGTCGCGGACGCGGGCGAAGCTCGCCAGCAATGCTTCCACGGCCGCGGACGTCTCGGGGCTGTTCTCGTCTGCCAGCACGTGGTGCATCCAGGCGTTCTCGATGCGCGGCTTGAACAGCGCAGCGAGGCCTCGATGCGCGCGCTCCCGCGTCACCGCGTCGAGCGATTCTTCGAGCGCACTGCTCCACAAGCGATTGGCGAGCACGTAGCTCTGGCCGTCTCCGGTGAGCGCTTGCGCCTGCAGCAACTCGCTCAGCGCGGCGTTCACGGCGCCGGGATCGGCATCGCCAGCCAGCACGCGATAGTCTTCGTGCGCGAGCCGCTCGACGAACGACAGCGCATGCGCCTGCCCCAGGTACCGCGCCAGCGGCCCCAGCGCCTCGATGCGCGCGCGGATCGCAGCCTCTGCGCTGCGCGGCAGATCGCGCGGCGAGACTGCGCTCGGCAGCGTCCAGACGCCGCCATCGTAGGTGATCAGCCCGCGATCGATCAGGTGCTGCGCGAGATCCATCGAGACCCGTGGATTACCGCGCGCCAGCGCGTAGATCTCCTCGGTCGTGCGCGTCAGGTTCGGAACGTCGCCGAACACCGAGGCCAGCAGCGTCCGTGTATCTTCCTGGCTCAGTGCTTCCAGCGTGATCTGATCGCAGCGACGCGACAGTGCATCGAGCGCCTGCGCCAGAGCCCCGGTCTGACTCTCGGCGGTCAGCAGCACGAAGGCCCGGCCGAAGCGCAGGCGATCGATCAGCGTCGCGATCACCGCCGCGGACCGCTCGTCGATGCGGTGGACGTCGTCGACCGCGATCACGATCGGCTGGATCTTGGTCGCTGCGCGCATCAGCTGCACCAGCGACTGCTCGAGCCGCTCCGGCTCGCTGCGCAGCTGGGCGGGCTCTCGCAGGCGCGGCAGTGCGCCCCGGTCGTTCGGCTGCGGCTCGAACAACCACGGAACCTGCTGCGGAAGTTGCTCGCTCGGCACGGCGTCGAGCAGGTGCTGGGCCAGCGCCAGCGCAACCTCGAAGTCTTGCGACTTGCCCCGCGCATTCGCGCGCAGCACGCGCGCGCCGAGCGTCTTGGCTTCGAGCGCGACGGCGTCCAGCATGCGCGAGCGCCCGAGCCCCGGCGTGCTCCACAGCAGCATCCCGCGGCCGCCGGTGGTCAGTCCGCGCAGCAACACCTCGCGCAGGTGGGTGAGCAGCGCCTGGCGTCCGGCGAGCGCGGGCGTCTCGAGGTAGGCGCGCGAGACACCGGCTGCTTCCTTGCTTTCGAGGTTCGCGATCGCAGCCAGGCGCTGCATGACCGCGAAGGCGCTCGGCGGCCGCAGCGCCGGCTCGAGGCTGAGCAGCGACATGGTCAAGTCGTCCAGCGCCTTGGGGATCTCGGGCACGCGCACCGAGGGCGGCGCGGGCCGCTGGTTCCAGCTGGCGAACAACTCGGCGAAGGTTCGCGCGGGGTAGGCGAGGTGACCCGTGAGCGCGTAGTAGAGGGTCGCGCCGAGTGCGTAGAGATCCGTGCGCCCATCGGTCGCGGAGCGGTGCAGCACCTCGGGTGCGGTGAACGGCGGCGTGCCGACGATCAAGCCACCGCCGGAAGCCATCGGCACGACCGCGCCGAAGTCGATCAGCTTGGCGTTCCCGTCGTGCGTGCAGTGCACGTTGCGCGGGCTGACGTCGCGGTGCAGCAAGCGCCGCGAGTGCAAGAGCGCGAGCGACGAACACACGTCGAAGATCAATCGGCAGGCTTCGCGCCAGGGCAGCGGGACGCGTGCGCGAAGCGGCCCGCCATCCAACAGCTCCATCGTGTAGTAGCACACGCCCTCGGGCGTCACGCCGTAGTCGTAGACCTCGATCACGCAGGGATGACTGAGCTGCGAGAGCGTGTGGAACTCGCGCTCGAACAACATCTCCACGTGTCCGCGTTGTTCGTCGCGTTCTTCGCCGAGCAACTGTTTGAGCGCGACCGTGCGTCCGCTCCCGAGGTCGGTCGCGCGGTACACCACCGCCATGCCCCCCCGTCCAAGGACCTCGTGCAGCTCGAAACGTTCGGCGAACCGCATGCAAACACCATGATAGGCCATGCACCCCACGGACGTGTACGCAAGCTCCACGCGTACTGCTCACTACACATGCTGACATCCCAATTTGCGGCTGAAGCCGTTAGCGTAGTGAGTGCACCTGACGCCGTCGGCGGCGGCGGTTTCACACGGGGAGAAGTGCCTTGGCTAGAGCTCATGGACTGTTCTCGCTGCTGCTCTGCAGCGCGTTGGCGTGCGGCGGCGATGACGCGGCGAAGCCAGCGGAGGACGCGGGCAAGGATCCAGACTCCGGCCACGATGCCGGCGTGAAGATGATCGATCGCAGCGCGATGAAGGACATCGGCACGGCCGGCAGGCTCGACTACGCGACGCGCGAATACTGGGTGTGTCGGCCCGACATGGCGCCAAATGAGTGCGATCGCAACCTGGACGCGACCGAGATCAAGCCGGACGGATCGCTGGAGGTCGTGAAGCACGTGCCCGCGGAGAACCCGGAGTACGACTGCTTCTACGTGTATCCGACGGTGTGGCTCAGCAGGACACCTCAGATGACGGACTTCAGCGAGGAGGGCGTGAAGTTCGTACTCGATCCGCTGCTGAGTCAGGGCGCCCGCTTCAGCAAGATCTGCCGCGTGTTCGCGCCAATGTACCGACAGTCCGGCTTGAACGTCACCATGCTCGCGGCGGGTGCGGACAAGCAGCTCGCGCTGCAGGACGTGCGCGACGCGTTCGCCTATTACCTCGAGCACGACAGCCACGGTCGCAAGTTCGTGCTGCTGGGTCACTCGCAGGGAGCGTTCATGTTGAGCTCGCTGATCGCGCGCGACATCGACGACAACCCCGCGCTGCGCGAGCGCATGATCTCCGCGGTCTTGCTTGGTGCACAGCCGTATACACCGCCGGGTGAGCGCATCGGCGGTTCGTTCAAGAACATTCCGAGCTGTTCGCAGAAGGGCGAGACCGGCTGCGTGATCGCCTTCAACACGTTCGCGCAGGAATCGCCGCCGGGCACAACTCCGATCGTGGGCAAGGTCGGGATGGAGCTCGCCAACGAGGAAGTCGACCTGAACGGACAGGTGATCTGCGTCGATCCCGCGTCGATGACCGACGACCGCAAGAGCTACCGAGGAAGCTACTTCGCGCTGTCGGTCAACAATCCCACGTTCGGCATGCCGGTGCGCCCCCCGGGCGTGGAGACGCCGTTCGTGCTCTACCGCAACCTGCTGAGCGGCAAGTGTCGTTACAAAGACGGCGTGAGCTGGCTCGAGATCTCCGTGGCTCGCGCGGACGGCGACATGCGTGAGCTGCCGCCGTACCGCAACATGCTGCTCGAGTCGGTCGGCTTCGGCATGCACCTGGTCGACTACAACATCGCGCTCGAGGATCTGATGGACGCGGTCGAGCTGCAGGCCGCCACCGCGTTGAAATAGCTCGATCCCGGGAAAGCGTGGAAGCGGGCTTCCGCCCACGACCATGACTTGGCCGCGTGCGGAGATTGGCGCACGGCGCGCACACCGCTAGCACTCGCTGCTATGCGGATGAAGAGCGGCTTGAAGCGGTTCTGGCTGTGCTCGTGTTTGCTCGCTCTCGCGTGTTCCGGGGCGCCTCGAGGGCCCTCGGCCATCCTGGGCGCCGGCGCGGGCGCGAGCACGGTCTCAGGCGCTGGAGCGGGCGCGACGGCGGCAGCGGGCACGGTCACGGCGACGGCAGGTGCCGGGCAGGGTGCGAGCGCGA
>DATEOF010000222.1:0-14936 GCA_035274465.1 Polyangiales bacterium | reverse complement strand
GGCAGACACCGCGGGCGCGGGCGGAGCAGGCAGCGGCGGCATGACGGCCAACGCCGGGACCTCCGGGGCGGCCGGAATGGGTGCCGCGGGTACGACCTCACAGCCTGGTTCGGTCGGACACCCTCACAAGTTCATCGCCAGCATCCACGGCGGCGGCGCCGACAGGCTGCAGTACGTGGACGTCGACGACGCGAAGCAAAACTGGAAGCTCGACGTGAAGGATGGCATCCAGGACTTCCAGCTGATCGGCAACAACAAGCTGCTCGTCGGCTACAAGTTCAGCTTCGGCTACCTGGAGGTCGACCTCGCGACGCACAAGATTGTCGCGGACGTGCGCGACTTCCTGACGCGCGACCAGGCCATCCTGACCTCGGTCAAACGCCTCGCGAACGGTCACACGATGATCATGGCGCAAGGTGTCGCCAGCGGCGCCGCGGGCAGCCTGGAGGTGTGGGAAGTCGACAACGACAAGAAGGTCTACCAGAAGCGCACGTTCAAGGCGTGTTGCGGCAACTTGCGCGTGGTGCGACTCACGAGTGAAGGCCACTTCCTGGTCGGCGCAGACAGCGCGCTCGTCGAGCTGGACGAGAACGGCAAGGAGGTCGCCCGCGTGACCACCGGCGGCTCGCCGACCTACATGGGCTTGAAGACCGCCGACGGATCGTACTACGCGACCAACGGTCACGGTGGTCAGCTGCTCGCCTTCGCGCCTGGAGGCCAGCGTAAGGTGCTCGGTGGCAAGAGCTCCCCGAGCGCTGCGAAGGCGACGATCTATCAACCAGGCCAGTTCCAGATCCTGCAGAACGGTCACATCGTGATCACCAACTGGACGGCAGAGAACGGCGGCATGGGCCAGCAGCTCGTCGAATACGATGCGGAAGGCAACATGGTCTGGTCATGGGACGACCCCGCGGTTCGCCCGCAAGGGATGGAGACGCTGCTCGTCCTGGATAACCTGGACCCCGCCGTCTTGAACGACGATCGCGATGGAGTACTGAAACCTCAGCGCTGAGCTAAAACTCCGGCACGCCGCCGTCGGGATAGCAAGGGGAACGATAGGCGACGTTGGTGTTGAAGTCCCAGTCGTACAGCGTACCCAGGCACGATCCATCGCCGCCCAGACTCTCGGCGAGCTCGACGAACGCCATGCAGCCGGAGACCAGTGGGCCTTGTCGCTGGCAGCACTCGCGCAGCTCGCGGCAGGGTCCGTCCGGGGTCGGCGGCGGCGCGCACGCCAGCGAATCGCCGCAGAAACCGAGCGCGCACGCCGGGGTGCCGAGGCACTTGTTGCATTCGTCCGCAGGGATGCAGGCGCCGCTGCACGCCGTGGCCTCGCCCTGGATGCAGCCCAGGTAGTCGCCGCACACGTCGAGGCAGCCGGCCACGCAGTGCGAGAACGTGCACTCGGCGAGCCTCGGGATGTCAGGGCAGCTGACGGCGGCATCTGAACCGACCAAGCCCAGGACGCACAAACCAGCGGCGTCGAGCACGACCGTGTCCGACGGCCGGCGCGTTTCGTCGACAGCAGCCGCGAGCGCCCCGTGCTTGCCGACCTCGATCTTGCCGCACGCCAGCCGCTCACCGCTGTCGGGATCGCGTATCGCCACCGTTCGCCCGACCAAGTTGGACTCGGCCCGCCCACCCAGCGTCCAGGGTTTGGCGTCGGACTCGAGACGGGTGTGGAACACACTTGCGCCGGGCGCGCCCACGCAGAGCGCCGGCGGCAGCGCTCCGCGCGCGCCGTCCCAGCTCGCAGCTCCGAACTGCAGGCTGCTGCAATCCGAGGACTCGTGGATGCTCACCGGATACAGATACCCGGTGCGGCAGTTCCGCAGCCTGATCGCGACGTCCACGCCCTCCTCCGTCGTGTTGAAGACGGCGGTGCCGCTGATCGGCCACTGGGCGGTGACTGCGTTCACGTCACTCGCCTCCGTGTTCGGGTCGATCGTGACACGCGGGCGAACCTGCAACTCCGCGCTGGCACTCGCGAAGACCGGACCCGGCGGCGACTCACGGCACGCCGCCAATGCGAGCGCGCACGTGAAGAGACTGCTCAGCTTGCGGACTGCACGCTCGAACATGGCCGGATGCACACACACTTGCAGGAGCCCTCCCGCCGCACCAGGGCTTTCTACGCCAGCGTTCGGACAATTCGCACCGTCAGTAAGACATCGGGTCGATCGCGATCGAAGGGCCCGGCAGCCGGTTGTCGTCGATCGCGCGCGCGTCGCTCCGAGCGGCGAGCCGCCGCGCGTTGCGATACCAGCCGAGCCACAGCGTCATCTCGCCGGTTGGGAACGAGCTCGGGATCGCCAGCTGGAAGCGGTCGCGGATCAGCATGCCCGGCTGCCAGTCACGTGTGCTGGTCGCGCGCACGAAGTGATCTCCGGCCGCACGCTCGGCGCCACTGGCGGGCGGATCGCCGTGCACGAACACGCGATAGTCGTCGTCGGGCGCCGCGAGCACTCGCCAGTACAGCGCAACTTCGATCGAGCGGCCGGGCTCGGCGTGCGCCGGTGTTTCCCAGCCCTCGAGCGCGATCGCGTCGCCGAACGTCGCGCGCGCCTGCACCGCGGTCGGCGGCAGCTGCTCGACGCGCGCCGCTGCCGACGCCGAAGGTGCGCTGCGAGGACGAGGATCCCACAGCGCGCGCACGACGGCGTCGCTGAAGTCGACGATCTTCGCGCGCATCGAGTTGACGATCACGAACAGGCCGCGCCGCGCGCCGGGCTGGAGCACCAGATCGCAGCGGTAGCCGGAGACCTGTCCGTTCTTGCGCAACAGACCGAGCCGAGGATCGACCTCCCAGCCGAGCGCGATCGCGCGCCAATCGGGCTCATTGGGATCGATCGCGCGCTGCGGCTCGGCGGCGCGTGCGAACGCCGCCGCGAGCGGGCCGCCGTCCTCGAGCGCAGCTGCGGCGAAGCGGCCCATGTCTCGCAGCGTGCTACGCACCACGCAGCACGGACCGAGCGGCGAGACGTCGAGCCGCGGGACGCTCGGAGTATCGTCGGCCTCGTAGCCGTCGAGCACGTTGTCGTCGATGCGTTGCCGCTCGTCCGGATAGCCGCTGCGGCGCATGCCGAGTGGGTCGAAGATGCGCTCCTGCAGCAGCGCCGAATACGCGAGGCCCGTGCGGTGCGTGAGCGCGAGCCCGATCAACGCCGTGTTCAGGTTGCCGTACACGTAGCGCTCGCCGGGCACGCTGGCGAGCACGTGCGTCGCGAGGTTGTCGCGAAACATCTGCTCGGTGTAGCGAGTGACTCCACCCGAGGTCTTGACCCAGTTGTCAGGCATCAGCGGCAGGCTCGTGGTGTGCGTGACGGCGTGCCAGAGCGTCATCGCGACTCCGTCGCGCGACGGCAGCTGCCAGTCCGGCAAGTGGCGCGCGATCGGATCCTGGAGCGCGACTTCGCCGCGAAGCTCGGCGTCCGCGAGCAACAGGCCCGCGAACACCTTGGACACCGAGCCGATCTCGAACGTGGTGTCCTGATCGAACGGGCTGCCCTGGGCATCGCGCGCGCCGAACACGTGGAAGCGCGCGCCCTGCGCGTCGGTCACCACCACGCCGACCGCGCGGCGCGGCGTATCGCCGAGCACCGAGTTCACGACGCTCGCGATCACACGGCGTTCGTCGTCGAGCGCACCGGCAGCGCGCATCGGCTCGCGCGGATCGCAACCCAGTGCGACCAGCGCCAGCACGCATGCCCATCGTCTCGAGCCCCCCATGGAGGGCTAGCGTACCCGAAGACGACGATCACCTCAGGCAGATCAAGCCCTCGCCCGCGACGGGATAGCGGTACACGCCGAGGAAGCACATCTCGTCGAGGCTGCTCTCACCGAACGCCACGGTGCGTTGCGTATCGTTCTGGAACGTGCACTCGACCTGGATCGTGTCGCCGGCCTTCAACGCCAGGTTGGCCGGGAACTGGCGCTGCTCGAAGAAGTCGTACGGCCCGTCGTACAGCATGACAGGCGGCATCCCGCCCGCACGATTGGCGACCGCCTTGAGGTGCACGCCGAGCTGGTGCATGTGCGGCGACACGGCGAACACGCTGGTATCGCTCTTCAGCGTGCACTTGCCCATCGTGGTGGACCTGCCCATGGGGATCGACAGCTGGATCGGCCCGGCCAGGATGGTCTCGGCGAACTGCTTCACCTTGTCGGCGGTCGTCGTGCGAACCTTGGTCCCACTGACGCCCTTGAGCAACTTGTCGCCGACGTTGAACAGGTGCAGGTTCAAGTTCAGCTGCGCGCCCTTCGGCACCTTGTACGCCACGCCTTCCGGCAGCGGCCCCGCGGAGTAGCTCTCGCCCACGCCCGAACCGAGCAGCGTGGTGTGCCCGTTGTCCGCGGCCGTGCAGTTACTCACCCCGTCCGCACCCTTCGGCATCTCGTTCACGCTGAGCAGCGTGTGGTGCGTGCCGAGCGGCGCGATCGGCTGAAACTCCTTGATGTAGAGATCCTCGGTGGCGGTGAGCCGCACGCAGCGATAGCCCTCCTCGCCCGCCTTGAGCTCCCATTCTCCCTGCAGCAGCGGCTTCCAATCGTTCGCCGTGTCCATGGTCATGGGCGCAGGCGGCATCGTCATCGCGCCGCTGCCCGCGGGGTTCGCCGGCTTCACCGGCGCGCTGCTGCCCGCGGCACTCGGCGCCGGTTGGGTATTCACCGGGGCTGCGGCACCTGCTGCACCGCTCGCGGGCGTGGGAGCGCTCGGCGTGCTGCCCTGCGTCGCAGGAGGCGTCATCGCAGTCGCAGGCGTACTCGGCTGCGTGGCTTGAGCGGGTGGCATGCCAGACGTGGCCGCCTCGCCGCCGCAGCCTAGAATCGTGACGATGATCGCTGTAATGCCGAGTTTGGTTCGCATGGTGAGCTCGTGCGGAGGGTTTTACTATACTCCGTATAGTTAGTGAAGTCCGGCGTCGTTGCAGCTGATGGCTGCAAGGATGGTACGGGGGGCGGCGCGCGCATTTTTCCTGCCTGATCTGCCACCGAGCGCGGTACAACCCCGTCCCATGGCTTGGTCTAGACGTCGCTCGCCATGGGCGTTTTGGCTGGTTTCGCTGGTGTTGCCGGGATCGGTGCTCGCGCAGGAACCCGCCCCGGATCCCGATGCAGGTGTGACGGAGCCCGCGCAGGCCACGGATGCCGCCGTGGTCGACCACGATGCGGCGCCGCCGGAGGCCGAACCCGCGCCCGAGGTGCCGCGCGGTGACACGCCGGTGTCACTCGAGGCGGTCGTGAATCCCCAGGCGGCGCCCACGGCACCGCCGCCTCCTCCGCCTCCTCCACCGAGCGAGCCGACCGCGCCGCCCAAGACGCACGCGCCGGTGCAGGAAACGCCGCCACCTCCGCCTCCTCCACCTGCGGCGCTGATCGTCTGGGCCACCGCGGGCCTGGCCGATGCGCTGGGCACGGCGCGCTGTGGCGCTCAGGGACTCGAAGGCACGGACGCCGCGCTTCGCCTCCTCACCACGCTCAGGCGCTCGGTGCGCGTGGCCGGCCTCGGCGTGGGGGCGGCGGGCGCGCTCGGCGATCATCCGTTGATCGCCTGGGCGGCGCGCGCGCAGCCCCAGTTGCTCGCCGATCTGCTGGCCGAGGCCGGCTTCAAGGCGCTGGCGCTCGGCGTGAGCGACGTGAATGGTCCGCTGCTACGCGAGGCGCAGCTGTCGGCGGCGCTGGCCCGACGCGGCATCGCGGTGGTCGCGAGCAACCTGCGCTGCCGCGGGCAGGTGTTCTGCAGCGCCTGGACGACTGCGGAGGACGGGCTGCTGATCCTGGAGCGCGACGGGCGCAAGTACGCGCTGATGGCCGTCTTGCCCGACGATCTGCTGGCGCGCGTCGAGCCCGCAGACGGCCGCAGCTTGGAGCTGCGATCGGCGGCTGACACGCTGACCGAGCGCACCGAGCAGGCGCGCGCTGCCGGTGCGGATCTGATCGTCGCCAGCATCGATCACGGCCCCGACCCCACGGCCTCGGTGAACCTGGCGAACTTCGTGAGCGCCCTGCCTCCCGATATCCGCCCGGATCTGCTGCTCAGCCCGAGCTCGGCCGACAACCTGCTGTTCATGCGACCCCTCGACGTGCATCCGGCGATCGTCGGCACGCGCCGCGGCGTGTTGACCGGCCTGCGCGTAACCAAGCTGCCGGAGACGCGCGACTCGGACGTGTTCGCGCGCAGCGTGCGCCTGGACGATCCGAACCCCGAGCTCGCGGCGCGCCTCTCCGAGCTCGGCAAGGGCTACTGCGCGAGTCGCGGGCAGCCGCTGCCCGGTGGGCGGCTGGAGGCGCCGCTCTCGGGGGAAGAGCTCGTCACGCTGGCAGGCAGCGCCGCGCGCGAGCTCGCCCGCGCCGATCTGATCGTGCTCGATCCGCTGGTCTACGACGGCAACTTCTCGCAGCCGGCCGGCACGCAGCTGCAGCGCGGGCAGATGGAACGCGCGGTGTTGCTCGACTCGCCGCTGGTGAGCGCGGCAGTGCCACTCGACTGGCTGAACGAGTTGAACAAGCGACTGAGTGGCCTGCGCCCGCTCACGCTCATCGGCACGAGCACCGATGGCGGCGATCCGACGATCGCCGGCCGCCTTCAGGTCACCGGGGCGTCGTATCGCATCGTGACCAGCGCGGTGTTGGCGCGCTCAGGACGGCTACCCGACGGCGCCCGCTGGCGCCCGGTCGATCGGCCCGCTGCCAGCTTGCGCGGCGCGCTGCTGCGACAGCTATCTGCCGCTCGGAGCGGCGACCCGCGCAGTCGCTTGCACGATCCGTACGAGAGCACGCAGTGGATCCTGCGCGCGGACGCGGGGCTCCTCGCCAACCTGACCGCGACCAAAGACAAGGGCGACTACGCCGAGCCGGCGCTGCAGGTGAACGACTCGCGCCAGATCGGTGCGCGACTGGTGCTCAATGTCGACGCCGACGCCCCGGGGTTCCTGTTCGAGAACGCGGCCCAGGTCGCGTTCGATCGCAACTTCGCCACGAAGACCACGGCGCAGGATCTGGTGACGGTACAGACCACGTACACGTACCGCGGCTTGTGGCCTACGCCGCTGCTCTACCCGCATCCGTTCCTGGAAGGCTACCTGGAGACGCAGTTCGAGCGCGGCGATGCGGACTACCACCACTTGCTGCTGCGGCCCGAGGCGGGCCTGCGTTCGATGGTCAGCCGCGTGCTGTCGCTGAAGGTGTCGTTCGGCGTGCAATACGAGGCGCTGCAACCCGGCGCCGCGGTGCGCCCCGGTATCGGCGCCGAGCTGCTGCTCAAGCCCTGGACGATCGGCCTCGGCAACGGCCCGCTGCAGCTCGAAGGCAACGTGCTGTACTACTGGAACTCACCGGGCAAGCTCGACGAGCACACCTTGCGCGGCCAGCTCATCAGCAGCGTCCAGGTGTTCGGGCCGCTCCAGGTCACGCTCACCGCGCTGGGCGTGCTGCGCAAGGACCCGGACCAGAAGGCCGGCAAGGGCCTCAGCATTCAGGCCGGCATCCGCCTGCGCTTCGTGGACCGCAGCATGGTCGAGTGACCATGTGCTAGACCAGGGGCCGTGCTACGCGATCGGCCGTCCTCGCTGTTCTTCAGCGCGCTGTATCGCGCGGCGCCCGCACATGCCGTGGGTTTTTGGCTGTGCCTCGCGGCGAGCGCCGCACTGCCCGCGGCACTCGCTGTCAGCAGTGGCGCGCTGATCAGCGCCATCACCAGCTCCAAGCCGCTGACGACTCCGCTGATCGTGGTCGGCAGCCTGTTCCTGATCGCGCAGGTGCTGCCGCAGCTCCAGCACGCGCTCAACTCCAACCTGGGCAGCCTCACCGCGTCGTACTTCTTCGACCGCATCCTGCGCGCGTGCGTCGCGCCGGCGGGCGTGAAGCACCTGGAGGACCCCGAGCTGGCGAAGGACCTGGTGGTGGCGCGCGACTTCGAGCTCGGCATCACCGGCCCGCCACTGTCGATCGGCATCGACTTCATCGCCGGCGGCCTGGTGCTTCTGTTCTCGGGCATCGCTTCGGCGATCGTGCTGTTCGGCTACGCGTTCTGGGCCGCGCCGCTGTTGGCTGCAGCGTGGGGCGCGACCCACTGGCTGTTGCGCGAGTCCGCCATCTGGAAGGATCGCGAGACCGACGCGGTACGCAGCGCAGAGCGGCACGCCGACTACGCGTACCGCCTGGCGGTCGACGCGCCGGCCGCCAAGGAGCTGCGCCTGTTCGGCCTGGCCGAGTGGGTGATCGAGCGCTTCGTCAGCCGGCGCACGCGGCTGTACGAGCTGCGCTGGCAGGCGACCAGGCTGCGCGAGCGTTCGCTGCTGGCGGCGCTGGCGATCGTGCTCGCAGCCAATGGCGTCGTGCTGGGCATGATCGTCCACGATCTGGCGAGCGGCGCGCTCTCGCTGGGCCAGGCGGTGACGTTCCTGCAGGCCGCGGTGGGCAGCAGCGCGATCGCGTTCGGTGGGCTGTCCTGGGCGCTCGATGGAGCCGGCGCGGTGGCCAAGGCAGTCGCGCGACTCGACGGCCGCATGCAGGCCGTGGGCGCGCTGCCGAACGGCGCACGCCCGGCCAGCGGGCTGCCGCGGCGCGAGATCCGCTTCCGCGGCGTGAGCTTCGCGTACGCGCCGGATGCGCGACCGGTGCTCGACAACTTCGATCTCACGATCCCCGCCGGTAGCTCGCTGGCGATCGTGGGCGTGAACGGCGCCGGCAAGACCACGCTGGCCAAGCTGCTCTGCCGCCTGTACGACCCCACGAGCGGAGCCATCGAGGTCGACGGCATCGATCTGCGCGAGCTCGACGTCGCAGCCTGGCGCTCGCGGCTGACCGCCGTGTTTCAAGACTACGTGCGCTACGAGCTCGAGCTGCGCAGCAACGTGGCGCCGCTGGGAGCGCCGGACGACGCCGTGCGCAGCGCGCTGCAGCACGCGGGCGCGGAGCAACTCGCCGCGCTGGACACGATCTTGTCGCGCGGCTATCCGGGCGGCACCGACCTCTCGGGTGGCCAGTGGCAGCGCGTGGCGCTGGCGCGCGCGCTGTGCGCGGTGCAGCTGGGCGCGGGCGTGGTGCTGCTGGACGAGCCGACCGCACAGCTCGACGTGCGCGGCGAAGCCGAGATCTTCGAGCGCATCCTGGCCGCGACCCGCGAATGCACGACCATCCTGGTCTCGCACCGTTTCTCGACCGTGCGCCAGGCGGACCGCATCTGCGTGCTGGAGGCGGGTCGCGTGGTCGAGCTCGGCAGCCACGAGGAGCTGATGGCGCTCGGCGGGCGCTACCGCACCATGTTCGATCTGCAGGCGGCGCGCTTCGTGGAGCTCGACGAACAGGGCGTGGAGGTGGTGCATGACACGCTCTGAGGGCGAGCTCCCCACCCGCTGGCACTCGCTGTGGCGCACGCTGCAGCTCGGCTACCGCGCCGAGCCGCGGCTGCTGACGCTGTCGTTCGCCATGACGTTGTTCGGCGCCCTGCCCGACGCGCTGGTCGCGCTCTGGCTCAAGTTGCTGGCGGACGGCGTGGAGCAACATCGCGCCCCGCTGCTGACGGCTGCAGCGTTGGGCCTGAGCGCTTCGGCCACGCTCACCTGGTACCTGCGCACGCTCTTCGATCGCCTCGACCGGCGCTTCCGCGACCGCGTGGCCATCGCGCTCGAGTCGCACGTCGCGCGCCTGCAGTCGTCGATCGCCACGATCGAGCACCAGGAGCGGCCCGAGTACCTGGATCGCCTGGCGATGCTGCGCGACCAGGTATTCGCGCTCGACCACATGTTCCACTCGCTGTTCGCGACCGTCGGCTGGGTGTTCCGGCTCGTCACGACCTTGATCCTGTTGATGAGCGTGCACCCAGCCCTCTTGCTGCTGGGCGTGTTCGCGCTGCCGACCGTGGGCGTCGCGTCGTGGCGACCCGGCATCGAACGCTCGGTGGAGGAGCGCAGCACGCCGCACACGCGCCTGGCCCGCCACCTGTTCTTGCTGGGCACCACCGCGAGCCCCGCCAAGGAGCTGCGCGTCACCGGCCTCGGCCCGTGGTTGATCGAGGCGCGGCGCCGGAGCTGGCAACGCTGGTACGACGCCGTGTCGCGCACCCGCTGGAGCAGCGCGTACTTCAATGCCCTGGTCTGGGCGGTGTTCGGCGCGGCCTACGTCGGAGCGATCGTGTTCGTCGCCGTGGGGTTGCGCGCGCCCGCGGGCTCGAGCGTGCTGGTGTTGGTCGCCGGCGGCGTGCTCTCGCGCTATGTCGGTGCGTTCGTGAGCGAGCTCGGCTTCTTGCGCGGGTTCTGGCTGGACTCGTCGCGGCGCCTCACCTGGCTCGAGGACTACGCCGCTGCCAGCGGCACGCACACCGACGCGCAGGTCCCCGCGCGCATGACGCAGGGCATCCGCTTCGAGCACGTCCACTTCCGCTACCCGGGCACCGAGCGCGAGGTGCTGCAGGATGTCAGCCTGGAGCTGCCCGCCGGCTCGGTGGTGGCGATCGTGGGCGAGAACGGTGCGGGCAAGACCACGCTGGTCAAGCTGCTGTGTCGGCTGTACGCGCCGACGAGCGGCCGGATCGCGATCGACGGCGTGGACTTGAGCGCGCTCCCCGTGCCCGCCTGGCGAAAGCGTCTGGCGGGCGCGTTCCAGGACTTCTTCCGCTTCGAATTTGCGGCGCAGAACACGGTCGGGCTGGGCGACCTCCCGCGGCTCGACGAGCGGCCCGCGGTGGAGAACGCGATCGAGCGCGCGGGCGCGAGTGAGCTGGTGCAACAACTGCAGCGCGGCCTGGACACGCAGCTCGGCGCGGAGTGGGACGACGGGGTCGAGGTCAGCTTCGGACAGTGGCAGAAGCTGGCGCTGGCCCGCGGCTTCATGCGCGACGCGCCGCTGCTGCTGGTGCTCGACGAGCCGACCGCCGCGCTCGACGCGGAGACCGAGCACGCCTTGTTCGAGCGCTACGCCGCCGCCTCGCAACGCAGCGACGACGCGGGGCGCATCACCGTGCTGGTCTCGCACCGCTTCTCCACCGTGCGCATGGCCGACTTGATCATCGTGCTCAGCGGCGCGCGCGTGGTCGAGGTCGGGGCGCACGACGCGTTGATGGCCAAGCAGGGCACGTACGCCGAGCTGTTCAACATCCAGGCGACCGCGTTTCGCTGAGCTGCAGCCACCAGCGGCGTCCGAGTCCCACCTACTCCTACCCGGGAAATCCCTGGAATATTTGCCGAGTGACCCGGCGATTCCCTACACGCTGCAGCTGACGGCGTCCCGCCGTTGGGACGGTCCGCCGCTCATGGCTGCCGAGCCTGCGTGCGAGCGCTCGACAAACGCGTTGAGCCGGTGGACGCTGCGCGGGTCGATGGCTTCGAACCCGCCCGCCGACACCTTCGACCTGTTGTACCGCGCTCATGCGCCGAGCGTGTTCCGGCGGGCCCACGCCCTGCTCGCCGATGAGGCTGACGCCCAGCGCGTCGTGAGCGACGTCTTCGGCCTGCTCTACGATCGTCCCGAGCGCTATCGAGGCCGGGCCAGGCTGTCGCGCCAACTCTACGCGCTGACCACGCGCGCGTGCTTCAACCGACTGCGCAGCCGAAAGCTGCAGCGAAAACGCCAGCCTGCCGCTGATGGCGGCGAGAGCGATCGCGCGTCCGCGCTGCGAGCGTTGCTCGATCGCCTGCAGGAGCCGCTCGACCAGCTGGCGGTGTACTACTACCTGGACGAGCTCACCCAGGAAGAAGTCACCGAGCTGCTCGGTTGCTCGCGACGGCGCATGACCAGCCTGCTCGCACGGCTCGAGAGCAGCACCCGCAATCCGGAGGACCGATGAGCGTCCCGGCTCGCACGCGCCCGCCGGGTTGTGTCACCGACCTCGCGTTCGACGCCTGGTTCGCGGGCGAGCTGGAAGAAGAGATCGAGCGCACGGTGGTCAGCCACACCACGCGCTGCCCGCGCTGCCAGGATCGCCAGGCGAAGATGGCCGTCGAGCGGGCGGCGTTCCTCGCGCAGCGGCCGAGCTTCAGCGCATCACCCCAGCAGCTGGCGCGGCGGCACAAGCACTGGGTGCTGGCAGCGGTCCTGCTCATGGCAGCAGCGCTGGTCGGGCTGGCGGTGCTGGCGCACGAGAACGCGCCGTTGCCGAGGAGCGCCGCGAGCTCGGGCTAGTGGACCTCGAACGACAGCGCCTCGATGCGCTGTTCCGGCTCCAGCTTGTAGGTGTAGCTGCCGAGTAGCTTGCCGCGTACGGAGACCGAGAGTTGAGCGTTGGTTGCGCCGCTCTTCTCGCACGGGCCGAAGTAGTGCAGCTCGACCTTGTAGATGCCGGTGCGTGCGGGCTCGGGCCAGTAGGCGTTTTCGATGCGCGATTGCTTCTGGCCGCGGCGGCAGTCACCGCGGGCGTTTTGATCCAGGTGTCCGCCGATCGCGGTGTGATCGTGCTTTTCGTTGTAGAAGAGCGTCTCGCCCGATGGATCGGTGACGTAGAGATCGATGTCGGCGCCGCTGTCCCACGAGACCGTGACCTGGACCGCGCCCGTTTGATAGCCGCAGCCGTCGTCGATGATGCCGTTGCAGTCGTCGTCGAGCGCGTTGCAGGTCTCGTGCGCTCCCGCCTCGCATTGGGTCGGCATCGGATCTGGATTGCCGCTGATTTCCACCGTGCCCGCCTTGTCAGGCTTGGCCGGAGGTGGAGGTGGTGTGGCTGCCACGTGTACGACCGCCGGCGCGGGCTTGGCTGCGGCCGCGCATGCCGCGCAGAACAAGCAGAGGATCGCGATCGATCCTGAGAAACGCGGAGCTTCTCTTGCACAGTTGGTAAACACGCGCATCCCGCTGAGTATCTCACGACGCGCAAGCACGGAGCACACTCGCAGCGCGCGTACACGGTGCGCGAACGACTCTCAAGGTATGCGAGCGGCATTCCACACGTATGCCCACGACTTGAATCGGGGGAGTGTCGTTGAAACAATAGTTGGACGCGGGTGTTTGCCGTGCTTGCAGTGAAGGTAGTTTCTGGTCGCTGAGTCGCGACGTTCGGTGTTGCTCGTTGGTAGCGGGGTCCTGGCGGATTCGCTGGCCCAGCACCTCACCACGCCCGAGCTGAAGCCGGTGCGCACGCCGCGCGAGCGGCTGCTCGTGGCGATGTCCGCGCTCGAACCCGAGCTGATCATCCTGATCGCCGATGCCGCGAAGGAGCGCGGGGGACCCGTGCTCGAGGAGCTCGGCAGTGAAGCGCCGCCCGTGGTCGTGGTGTGCGCGGCGCATGTCGGCGTCCTCGAGCCAAAGCCGCTGCCCCCGCGAGCCGCGACCCTCACACCGGAAGGCGGCATGGTCGAATGTGCGCGCCGCCTGCGAGTGATCCTCGGGCGCGTGGTGGCGGGCGAGCTCGAGCAAATCGGGCTGCAGCAGATCGCCGACGAGACGTCGCGCAGCGCTTCCTCGGCCACGATCAAGGCTGCGGTGGTGCCCAAGGCGGCGAGCAGCCCGAAGATGCCTGCGGTGACGCCGCCAACAGCCGCAGCGGCGGCCAGCCCGAAGGCTGCGGCAGCTCCGGCGAAGGGGACCCAGAAGCTCGCCGTCGCTCCGCCGCAAGCAGCCGGACCATCCCTCGCGCCCAATCCGGGTCAGAAGCTTGGCGCGGCGAGCCCGAGCGCTGCCGAGCCGATCACGGGAACGTTGAAGCTTCCGGTCGCTCCGAGCCCGAGCGCTGCGCAGCCGAATCCCAAGGCGACACAGAAGGCCGCCGTCGCTCCGAGCCCAAGCCCTGCGGAGCCCAGTCCAAAGGCTGCCGTGAAGGCCGCCGTAGCTCCGAGCCCGAGTGCCGTTGAGCCGAGTCCGAAGGCTGCGGTGAAGGCCGCCGTCGCCCCGGGCCCTGTCGCAGCGGAGCCGCTGAATCCCAAGGCGACGCAGAAGGCCGCGGTCGCTCCGAGCCCGAACGCCACCGAGCCGATCACCAGGACACAGAAGCTCGCTACCGAGCCGATCACCAAGACACAGAAGCTCGCCGCCGAGCCGATCACCAAGGCGCAAAAGGTCGCGGCAGAGCCGACTGCGAAGGAGAAGCTCGCGGTCGCTCCAACCCTGCTCGCCATGGAGCCGCCGAAGGGCACGCTGAAGCTGCAGGTCGCGCCGAGTCCGGCCGCAGAGCCGACTGCCACGGCGCCCGAAAAGCCCGCGGTCACGCCGAATGCCGCGGAAGCCCGCGTTGCAAAGGGCACCCAGAAGCTCGCCGTCGCACCGAGTCCGGAGGCCCCGGAGCCCGCGCCGAAGCCGATAGACAGCTCCGCTGCCGCACTGGCCGTCGCGCACGAGCTCGCGGTGGCAGCGCAAGATGACATCGATTCACTCTCCGCGTGGTTCGCCGAGCAAGATCAGCCGGAGCAAGCGCCTGAAGTGGCTGCGAGCGAGCCGCAGCCCGAGGCTGCACCGGCGAAGCGGCGGCAGCCGACGCTGCTCGGCCAGCAGCCCGCTCCGGTGCTCGTGATCGAGCCCGAGACGCACGCCGAGGTACGCGACCAGGACTACGAGATCGCCTGGAGCGAACCGGCGGCGAGTGAGCCATCGCCCGAGCCGCAGGAAGATCTCGAGGTCACCAGGGTCGCGCCCGCGCCCCAACCGACCGAGCAAGATCTCGCGTCGGCTCCCGTCGCCATCGCGGAGAAGCAGGCGCTGCCGGCGACGCACCTGAGAGCGCCGCTGTCGCTGACCGCCTTCGCGGAGCGCAGCACACCCTCGGTCGCGCCAGCCGCTGCACCGGCGGCCGCGCGAGCAGCCACCGCGCACGGCGATCACCCGACGCCGATCGCGATCAGTCTGCCCGCGCCTCCCCCGCCGAAGCGCCCGCTGATTCCAGCGAAGCTGCGCGTGGCCACGTACGTCGCGCTGGTGGCAGCGTGTGCGTTCCTCGTGGGGAAGTTCGTGGTCGAGCGCGCGCCAGAGGCGGCGCGCGGGACGCTGGAGCAGGTCGCCACCAGCAAGCCCGC
>DATEOF010000221.1:0-16176 GCA_035274465.1 Polyangiales bacterium | reverse complement strand
ATGCCGGGGCCGAGCCGCAAGCGCGAGCGACCCATGTCGCTGCTCACGTCGCCCAGCCAGAGCCGCCGCGATGCACCGGCCTCGGCCAGCCCCGCCAGGAAGTGCCCGACCCGGACGGTCGTCGCCAGAGACGAGCCGCGCACGTCCGTGCTGTCGCTCGAGAACAGTAGCGGCTGGGCCTGCGTGCTGCGCGAACCGCCGAGCACGTTGAAGCCGACGCGGTCATCCGTGGCGTTGCGGTAGATCACGCCCAGCTCCGAGCTGGTCGGGTTCCAGGCGTAGTCGAGCTCGCGCACGTCGTCGTCGAAGTGCAGCGCCGAGTCGTGGCTGATCGCGAGCATGCCTTCGTCCACGCTCTGATCGCAGTCGTTGTCCACGCCGTCGCAGACCTCCTTCGCCTTCGGGTTGATGGTCGGATCGTCGTCTTGGCAGTCGCCCACCGTACCCACGGCGACGCAGAAGGGCGGGGGAGTGCCGTCTTGATCCGAGTCGGTTTGCCGGAAGACACAGAGCTTCGTGTGCTGGTCGCACTGCCAGATGTGACACGGATCGAACTCGCGGCTGTTGCGGTCGTTCAGGATGTCGCAGTCCTCTTCGATCTGGCAGCTGTCCTGATGGATCTCGTCCGAGAGCGCGAGCACGCTGCAGCCGCTGCACACGAGGCACAACAGGGCCCAGCGGAGCCTCACCACCAGCTCCCGCGGGCTGCCGCTCGTGGCGGCGGGGGCCGCGAGCCGGGGTCGAGCGTGAAGCTCGCACGCCAGCCGCCGGCGGCTGCGCGCAAGCTCGTCGCGCTGTGGTCACCCCCGCTCCAGTCCACGTGGAAGGCCAGGAGCGTCGTGCCCGCGGCCAGCACGAGCGAGCTGATCAGCAGCACGTCTGCGGTCAGCTCGGCGCTGGTCATCTCGTCATGGATGCGCGAGCGCTCGGGCGAGACCGGCGGGCGAAGCATCGCCTCGTCGTACAGGTCCTTGACCTCGAGCGCGTACAGGCTGCCGACGCCCGCGCACAACAGGGTCGCGCTCGCGCTCAGCCAGAAGAGCGTCGGGGACAGGCCGGGGGAGGGCACTTCTGCCGGCTCCTGCGCACGCACCGAGCTCACGCACAGCAGCCACGCCACGCACAGCCATCCGAATCGACGCACGCTCTCTCCCTGATCATCAGTCGCTCGAGCCGCGCGCGACTTCCAGCACCGTATTCGCCAGGGCGTCGATGTACGAGGGGTGGGTCGTGACGGTCCCGGCCCGAGCCAGCGCGAGGCCGAGCTCTTGCGCGATCCGCGCGGCTTCCACGTCCAGGTCGTACAACACTTCCACGTGGTCACACACGAAGCCGATCGGCGCCACCACCACGGCTCGCCTGCCGCTCTGGGCTTCGGCCTGCAGGACCTTGCCGATGTCCGGCTCGAGCCACGGATCCTCGGGCCTGCCGCTGCGGCTCTGGTAGGCGAGGCCGTACTCTGCGATGCCCAGGTCGGCGGCGATTCGCGCGGCCGCCTCGCGGTAACGCGCCACGTAGCCCGACTGCTCGCCGTCCTGCACGGGCACGCTGTGGGCGGTGAACCAGAGCCGGGCCTCGCCGCGCAGCTGCGCGGGCAAACGCTCGAACGCGTCGCGGATGGCTGCGGCACTGGCCGCCGTGAAGCCCGGGCTCTGCTCCGGGCTGGGCGCGTAGTCCACCTCGAAGTCGGGCAGGCCGAGCTTGGCGATGCCGCTGCTGACCGCGCCGCCGTAGCGCCCGAGCGTCGAGGGGTCGTGAAACGAGGCCATCACCACGCCGATCACCCGCCGGGCACCCCTGGCGGCCAGGCCCGCCAGCACATCGGCCACGAACGGCGAGGCGTGGCGCATGCCGACCAGCACCGGCAGCTCGCAGCCCAGAGCGGCGAGGCGTCGGCCGAGCGCCTCTGCCTGGCGCGCGGTCAGCTCGTTGATGGGGGAGCGGCCGCCGATCGCCTCGTAGTGGTGGGCGACCTCTTCGATGCGATTGGGCGGCACGGGCCGGCCTTGCAGGACGTGGCGGAGGAAGGGCCGGATCTGCTCCGGTGCTTCCGGCCCCCCGAAGGCGACCAGCATGACCGCGTCGTAGCTCACCGGGCGCTCGCTTGGTGCACGTAGTCCACCAGCGCCCGCACCTGATCCACGCTGGCTTCGGGGAAGATGCCGTGGCCGAGGTTGAAGATATGGCCCGCTCGCTCGCGCGCACCGGCCAGCACGTGTCCCGCGCGGCGCTCCAGCTCCGCGCGCGGTGCGAGCAGCGAGTACGGATCGAGGTTGCCCATCACCGCGGTGTCGCCGAGCACGTCCCAGGTGGCGCCCAGCTCGCAGCGGAAGTCGATCCCGATCACGTCGCCGCCCGCGGCTTTCATCAGCGGGTACAGGGCGGGGTTGCCGGTGCCGAAGTGGATGACCGGCACGCTGCGATCGAGCTCGCGGAACAGCCGCTTCATGTGCGGCTGCACGTACGTCTGATAGTCCGAGGGCGAGAGGCAGCCGACCCAGCTGTCGAAGACCTGCAGCGCCTGCGCCCCGGCCTTCACCTGCGCGTTCAGGTACAGCACCAGCGCCGACGTCAGCTTCTGCATCAGCGCCGAGAACGCGCCCGGGTCGGAAAACATCAGGGCCTTGGTGTGCATGTAGTCGCGCGAGCCGCCGCCCTCGATCACGTACGAGGCCAGCGTGAACGGCGCGCCGCAGAAGCCGATCAGCGGCACACGCGCAGGCAGACCGGAGCGTGTGTTCTTGATGGCTTGCAGCACGTACCCGAGTGACTCCTCGGGGTCGATCTGCGCGGCCACCCCGTCGACGGCCGCCGCGTCGCGGATCGGCTTGTCGATGCGCGGGCCGTCGTCGGGCGTGAAGCGGAAGCCGATGCCCAGCGGCTCGAGGATCAGCAGGATGTCAGCGAAGATGATCGCCGCATCCACGTTCAGCTGGGTCACCGGCAAGAGCGTGACCTCCGCCGCGACCTCGGCGTTCTTGCACATCTCGACGAAGCCGAACTTCTCGCGCAGGGCGCGGTACTCGGGCTGATAACGACCGGCCTGGCGCATCAACCAGATCGGCGTGAAGGCCGTCGCTTCGCGGCGGCACGCACGTAGGAATTCGCTCATGAGGGTTCTCGAAGCAGGGCCGCCAGCTCTTCCTCGCTCAGCTCCTGCAGCGCGGACAGCGGCTTGTCGGCGATCACGTAGCGGTCGCCGAGCCAGTTCCCGAGGTCCACGAGTTTGCAGCGGGCGCTGCAGAACGGGTACTGGGGGGCGGCCAGACCCGCGGCCAGCAGGCGTTGACAGATCGGGCAGCGTGAGGAGCTGGTAGGCATGAAAACACGAGGGTTTCCGCGACGCGCCGGAGCGAGTGGCAGGACCCTTGCTTGCGTGGTATATCGCCGGCCGCCTCTCGTCGAGGGGCCGGGGGTGGAAACCCGCCTCCGAAATCACACACGCGCCCCGGCTCGAACGGCTGACTCGGTGCCTGTCCTACAGGTCGTCACCGCGGGGTGCGGAGGAAACAACCGGAGAAATAGAGCCCATGACCGACTCCGTCCAAGACAATACTCCAGAAGCAGCTTCCGCCCCGGGCGCCACCCAGTTCGCCGCCCAGATGTCGGAGGATTTCACCGTCTCGATCCGCAAGCTGATCGACGCCGGCGTCCACTTCGGCCACCAGACCAACCGCTGGAACCCGAAGATGGAGCCGTACATCTACGGCGCGCGCAACGGCATCCACATCGTCGACCTCGACCAGACTGCGCGCTTCCTGCGGCGCGCACTGAACTTCGTCTCGTCCTCGGTCGGGCGCGGCGGACAGCTGCTGTTCGTCGGAACCAAGCGCCAGGCGCAAGACGTGATCATCGAGGAAGCCACGCGCTCCGGTCAGTTCCACGTCACCGGCCGCTGGCTGGGTGGCACGCTGACCAACTTCCGCACCATGAAGGTGGGCATCGAGCGCCTGCGCCAGATCACTGCGATGGAAGAGGACGGCACGATGGAAGCGCTGACCAAGAAGGAAGCGCTCGGGTTGCGTCGCGAGGCAGCCCGCTTGATGAAGTTCGTCGGCGGCATCCGTGACATGAACGGTCCTCCCGCCGCGCTGTTCGTGATCGATCCCCAGCACGAGCACATCGCCGTCAACGAGGCCAACAAGCTCGGCATCCCGGTGGTCGGTTTGACCGACACCAACTGCGACCCCGATCTGATCCAGTACATCATCCCGGGCAACGACGACGCGATCCGCTCGATCAAGCTGATCACCAACGCCGTCGCGGAAGCCTGCGTCCAAGGCCAGAGCCGCCGTCGCGAGTACGCGCAGAGCGGTTCGCGCGACCAGGGCCCCGGCCCAGCGGTCGAGTTCGCGTCGCAGCGTCGCGGGCGCGGCGGTGATCGCGATCGCGGCGATCGCGGTGGGGATCGCGCTCCGCGCGAACCCGCAGACCCCGCGGCCGGCTCCGGCGGCGCGAACGAGTGAGCCGAACGGGATTTAGAAAGGGATTTTGATCATGGCCGACATCGCGATGGAACAGGTCAAAGAGCTTCGCCAGCGCACGGGCGCGGGCATCATGGACTGCAAGGTGGCGTTGCAGGAGTCCGGCGGCGAGATGGAAAAAGCCGTCGAGTACATCCAGAAGAAGGGCCTCGCCAAGGCCGCGAAGAAGGCGGGTGCGATCGCCGCTGAGGGCGTCGTGCACGCGTACATCCACGCCGGCTCGCGCCTGGGCGTGCTGGTCGAGGTGAACTGCCAGACCGACTTCGTCGCGCGCAGCGAGGAGTTCAAGGGCTACGTCGAGAACGTGGGCCTGCAGATCGCCTCGATGTCGCCGCTGTTCGTGCGGCGCGAGGACGTGCCACCCGCGCAGCTGCAGAAGCAGCGCGAGATCTTCGAGGCGCAGATGGCCGAAGAGCAGGCCAAGAGCGGTGGCAAGCCCAAGCCGGAGGCCGTGCAGGCCAAGATCCTGGACGGCAAGATCGACAAGTGGCTGCAGGAGACCTGCTTGGTCGAGCAGGTCTCGGTGGTCGACGGCGAGCAGACGATCCAGCAGCTGGCCGACACGCTGACCGCGAAGCTCGGCGAGAAGGTCGCTGTGCGCCGCTTCGTGCGCTACGAGCTCGGCGAGGGTATCGAGAAGGCGAAGTCGGACCTCGCGGCAGACGTCGCGGCGGCCATCTCCGGCAGCTGATCGTGCGCGTCCCGGCGCTGTCCGCAGCGTCGGGACGTTCCGAGCCGTTTTTGCCCGATTTCTGCTCGGGTTCGCTGCCCTTTTGGAGCTATGCTCCCGCGGAAGGGCGAGTCATGGGCGTAAAACACAAGCGAATCCTCCTCAAACTCTCGGGCGAAGCGCTGTGTGGCGTACCAGGCGGCTACGGCATCGAACCCAAGACACTCGAGACCATCAGCGCAGAGTTGGCCGAGGTGCACTCGCTCGGCGCCCAGATCGGCATCGTGATCGGGGGCGGCAACATCTTCCGCGGGCTCAAGGGCAGCGCGGCAGGGATGGACCGTGCCAGCGCAGACTACATGGGCATGCTGGCCACGGTGATCAACGGCATCGCGCTGCAAGACGCGCTCGAGAAGCACGCCGTGCCGACCCGGCTGATGTCGGCGCTCGAGGTCAAGAGCGTGGCCGAGCCCTACATCCGGCGCCGCGCCATCCGCCACTTCGAGAAGGGCCGCATGCTGATCTTCGTGGCCGGCACGGGCAACCCGTACTTCTCGACCGACACCGCGGCCGCGCTGCGCGCGATGGAGATCCACGCCGAGATGCTGTGCAAGGCCACCAAGGTCGAGGGCGTGTTCGACAAGGATCCGGTCAAGTTCGCCGACGCGCACATGTTCCGTCGGCTGTCGTACGATCACTTCATCCAGGCCCGAATGGGTGTGATGGATGGGACGGCCGTCACGCTGTGCCGCGAGAACAACCTGCCGATCCGGGTGTTTGCGCTGGGCTCGCGCGGCAACATCAAGCGCGTCGTGTTGGGTGAGCCGATCGGCACCCTGGTCAGTGAAGCCCCTGACATCCTGGCGAACCAAGTAGATTGAGACTAGCGAGGAACCATCATGATCTCCGAAGTGATCAGCGAGCTCGAAAAAGACGTCACCAAGTCGCACGAAGCGCTCAAGCGCGAGCTCGCCAAGATCCGCACCGGCCGCGCGCACCCGTCGCTGCTCGAATCGGTGCGCGTCGAAATCTACGGATCGCAGATGCCGATCTCGCAGTGTGCGACGGTCAACGTACCCGAGGCGCGGCTGCTGACCGTCAAGCCGTGGGACAAGACGCAGCTGAAGGCGATCGAGAAGGCCATCGTGCAGAGCCCGCTCGGCCTGAACCCGCAGAGCGACGGCGAGATGTTGCGCATCCCGATGCCCCCGCTCACCGAAGAGCGGCGCAAGGACCTGTCCAAGATCGTCAAGAAGCACGGCGAGGAGACCAAGGTCGCCGTGCGTAAGGCACGTCACGATGCCAAGGACATGCTCGAGAACCTCAAGAAAGAGGGCGACATCAGCGAAGACGAGCTGGAGCGCTCCATGAAGAAGGTCGAAGAGCTGATCCAGAAGGCGACGGCCGAGGTCGACGCGATCATTGGCCGCAAGGACAAGGATCTGCTCGAGGTCTGAAGGGCCCGGCCGAGGTGCGGAGATGCCCTCCCGTGTGGGCGGACGCCTCCCAAGTCGCGAAGCGACAGCGGTCGAGATGTAGGATGCGAGCTGTTCACGCGCTCAGCGGCTAGACCCGGATCGTGCGACTCGCTCGAAACATGATCAGTAATCAGCTGAGTGCGTAATGCTGCGTTGTGCGCGCCGCGTGCATGTGCGCCACACCGCAATCCCTGGGGAACGCGAGCTGCAGCCTTGACCTATGGGCCTCGGAACTCTTAACTTAATTCAGAGAGTCCGGAGTCCGCGCGGGTCGGCTGCAGAAGGCGGCCTCGCGCGCGGCAATCGTCCATGAAGCATTATGCGATGCGTTTCATCTCGGGGAAGTACCAGGGAGGCGAGTTCCCATTGCCGCCCAACACCGAGATCATCGTCGGTCGTTCCAGCGACTTGGACATGGTGCTCGTGGAAGACATGGTCTCGCGACGTCATGCAAAGATCGTCGTCAACGCCGACCAAGTGACAATCCAGGATCTTGGGTCGACCAACGGTACGTTCGTGAATGGCGAGCGTGTGAAGCGCGCGACACTCAACGACGGCGATCGCGTGCTGATCGGCACGAGCATCATCAAGTTGGTGACAGCGGATGCGGCGATCCCGCCCTCCGCCCCGCCCGGCAAGAAGCTGCAGGACGTGGCGATCAATCGCCGCACCAACCAGCAGCGCAGCATGTCGGGCGCGATCGACGAGGTTCCGCTGCCGGACCTGCTGCAGCTGTTCGGCTCGTCGCGCAAGACGGGCGTCCTGGTGATCAAGACGGACACCGATACCGGCAAGGTCTGTCTCGAGAAGGGTGTGATCGTTTCCGCGACGATCAACGATCTAGAGGTGCTGCCTTCGGAGAAGTGCGTCTACCGGATCATCACCTGGCAGCACGGCACGTTCTACATGGAGCCCGCCGAAGAGGGCGAGCTGCCGAGCCGCGTGCAACTCTCGACTGAAGGCGCGCTGATGGAAGGTCTGCGCATCTTCGACGAGGTCAACCGCGTCCAGCTGCCGCCGATGCTCTCGCGCATCGCGGTCGCACGCCCGCTGACGGCGAAGCTGCGCGACCTCACGCCCGAGCAGCTCGACGTCTTCCAGGTCGCGCTGCACCAGACGCAGCTCGAAGCCGTGTTCAACAACTGCTCGCTCGACGACATCCAGGTCGCGAACGCGCTGTCCACGTTGATCGACGGCGGCTACATCAAGGTCACGCCGCCGACGGCGAACTGATCTTCGCACGCGGCGGGTGCGGTTTTCGTTCCGTGTGCGCGTTTCTGTTCCTAGAGTTGCTAGTTCTCCTCGGAGGGAGAGACCTAGCAACAGGAACTAGCAATCTCGTCTCGCTACGGCGGCAGGCGCTCGATGATGTGGAAGCCGAACTCGGTCTCCACCACGCCGCTTCGCTCGCCGACCTTGAGCGCGAACAGGGTTTCTTCGAACGCGAGCGCCAATCGCCCGCGGCCGGGGCTGCCGATGTCGCCCGCGCGATCGCGCGAGCTGTCCTCGGAGCTGCGCGCGATGGCGTCCAGGAAGTCTTTCTCGCTGTGGATGCCGGCGAGCAGCTTCTGTGCGAGCTCCTTGGCCTGGTCGCGCGTGCGCGTGACGTCGCTCTTGGCGTTCTTCGCGCCGGCGTAGCGGATCAGCAGGTGCCGGGCGTGCGCCTTCTCGACCTTGCAGCGCCGCAGGACCACGTAGCCGTAGGGCGCGTCGATCGCCTGCTTGGCGAGCTGGCCTTCCTTCAGCTTGAACAGCGGGGCCTTGAGCGCCGCGTGCAGCTCCGGCCACTCGGCCTTCGCGTACGTGCCCATGATGCCGCCTCGCGGCGCGCTGGAGGGCGCGTCGGACTGCGCCCTGGCGATCGCGGCGAAGTCACCGCTGCCGGCCTGCTTGAGCAGCTCCGCGGCGCGCGCCTGCGCCTCGGGCTTGGTGCGCGTGACTGTGGGTGCGGCGGCCGTCGCGCCCTTGTAGCTGACCACGATGATCTGGCCGCACGCCTCATCGGCGGCGGCGGCGGCATGCGATACGAACACACAACACAGCAGACTGGCGATCAGGCCGATGCGAGTGTTCATGGTCAGCGCTCAGCTAGGGGTCGCGGCGTTGGGTTAGCAGACGCTCGAGGAGCTTTTGGCTGTACCCCGAGATACTCGTGAACACGACGCCCATCCCGGGGGGCTCCTGCTGTACCCGTACGACCTTGCCCACGCCCTCGATGGTCTCCACGTCATCGACGATCACGGTGAACTTGAGGTTCACCTCGGTGCCGACGGGCAGCGGACTCTCGCGCTTCACGAACGCACCCGTCTTCGAGATGTTCGTGACGTACTCGCGGATGAACTCGTCGAAGGACTCGAAGTCCTTGTTGAGCGTCAGCCGTGTCTCGCGAGGTTTGCGGCCGTCTTCGCTGCCCATCTACGCACCTTTGAGGTCGAACTGCTCGAGATGGTACTCCTTGTGGGGTTTGACCACGATCTGCCGGGTGAAGCGGTTTTGCGCCTCTTCGAGGGCGCCCTTGTGCTCGCGCCGGAGCATATCGCAGATGGCGGGGTGCGCGTTCACCACCACCTTGTAGCCGGGCAGGGTGTCTTTCTCGCGGCGGATCTGCCGGACGATCTCGTGACAGATCGTGGCCTTGGATTGTAGCTGGCCGGTGCCGTCGCAGAAGAAGCAGGGCTCGAACAGCGTGCGACCCAGGCTCTCGCGCGTACGCTTGCGCGTCATCTCGATCAAGCCGAGCTCGCTGATGCGCGTGATGGTGGTCGTGGCGCGGTCGCGCTTGAGCGCTTCGACCAGCGCCTTGTAGACGCGGTCGCGGTTCTTGGGCCGCTCCATGTCGATGAAGTCGAGCACGATCAAGCCACCGATGTTGCGGAAGCGCAGCTGGTAGGCGATCTCCTGCACCGCCTCGAGGTTGGTTTGATAGATCGTCTCTTCGACGTCCTTGCCCTTGCCGGTGAAGCGGCCGGTGTTGACGTCGATCGCGGTCAGCGCCTCCGCCTGATCGATGATCAAGTAGCCGCCGGAGTTCAGCGGCACCTTGCGCGAGAGCGCGCGGGCGATCTCGTCCTCGATGCCGTACTCGTCGAAGATCGGATCCTTGCCCTCGTAGTATTCGACATCGTTGATGCGCTCCGGCAAGAACGTGCCGATGAACGAGCGCAGGCGTTCGTACTCGCTGAGCGAGTCGATGATGATCTTGTCGACGTCCTCGGTGAAGTAGTCGCGCGCCACGCGTAGCGTGATGTCGAGATCCTCGTAGAGCAGCGCGGGCGCGGTCTTGACCTCGGAGCGGCGCTTGCTGACCAGCTCCCACTGCTTGACCAGGAAGCCGACGTCCGCCTTGAGCTGCTTCTTGGTCAGGCCGGTGGCCACGGTGCGCACGATGAACCCGCCCTGCGGCGGCTTGACTGCCTCGATCGACTCGCGCAGCCGCTTGCGCTCGACATCGTTGCCGATGCGCTTGGAGATGCCGATGTGCTCGACCGTCGGCAGGTACACGACGTAGCGGCCCGGTAGCGCGACGTGGCTGGTGACGCGCGCGCCCTTGGTGCCGATCGGGCCCTTGCTGACTTGCACCATCAGCGGTTGGCCCTCCTTCAGCACGTCGCGGATCGGCGTGGCGCGCGTGACCTTGCGCGCGGTGGCGCGGGGCTTGGGCTCGCTGCCTTCCTCGCCTTCGGCGTCGTGGGAGTGATCTTCCTCCTCGTCGCCGTTGAGGAGGTTGTCCATGTCTTCTTGCACGACGACGTCTTCGACGTGCAGGAAGGCCGCGCGGTCCAGCGAGATGTCGATGAACGCGGCCTGCATGCCGGGCAGCACGCGCGTGACCTTGCCCAGATAGACGTTGCCGACGGGACTCTTGTCTTGCTCGCGCTCGACGAAAAGCTCGGTGATGCTACCGGCTTCGATCAGTGCGACGCGGGTTTCTGCGATATCGACGTTGATGACGAGTGAATTGTTGCCTGCCATGAGATGGGGGAAAAGCTGGGGGAGTGGGGGTTGCCCGCGGCGCGCGCATGAGTGGCGTGCGACCGGATCGAGCAACGGGGTAAGGTCGAGACCAGCGTGGTCAGGGTAGCGACGTGAGTTCGCTTGGCTCCCTCCGTTCCAGGGAGCTCACGTCGACCGTGCGACCGTAGATGAACTTTCGGCACCCTCGCAGCGGAGAGCTGCGCGTGCCGCCGGCATGTGCTCGTTGCGCAGGGCAGCGGCCAGCTAGCAGCCATCGGCTGCGAGCTCTCGGCACGCTCCTGTCCCACGGCGGACGTCGTCGCCCGCTCTCGCGCAAACTCACATGACGGCGCTACAAACAAGATCCGAAGCTCCAGGAGCCCCGCAACGATCGGCGCGCACGGCGCCCACGTTTCGGCACTCGATCAGAGGGCCAAGCCGGGCGACACGGCAGGACGCCGCCTCGCACACGAACCGTTATCGAACGGTCCTGGCTGTGGCCGAGGCGCGCTTCAGTTGGTTTCGAAGATCTGTTCGATCTCCGCTTGAACGTTCTCTTCGCTCTTCTCACGCGTCACGGCGATCTCTTTGACGATCAGCGCGCGCGCAGTCTCGAGCATTCTTCGCTCGCCGAAGGACAGCGATTTCTCGGCCTTCAGCCGGTACAGATCCCGCATGACCTCGGCCACGTCGAAGACGGAGCCGGTCTTGATTTTGTCCATGAACCCGCGGTAACGGCGGTTCCAGGTTTGATTGTCGAAGGCGATCGTGCGCTCGCGCAGGATCGCGAAGATCTCTTCGATCTCTTCTTCACTGATCGGCCGGCGCAGGCCGACGCTCTTGGCGTTGTTCACGGGCACCATGATCTTGCGATTGGTGTCCAGAATTCGAAGCACGTAAAACTTCAGGCGATTGCCTGCGATATCCTTCTCTTCGATGGAAATGACTTCGGCGACGCCCTGGGCCGGATAGACGGCCTTGTCGCCTACTTTGAACAACTGCTTATCGGTTCGGGGCTGCATTTCGCACTCCCTTGGGTTGAGACAAAATCGAGAACCCTATTTGCGCCAGCTCGCTTGGCATCGAAATTTCTGAGCCGGGCGCTTGCCGCGGATCCCTGGCGATGGCACTCCCAATGCCTTTCACCGGTTGGCGCGCAGAGCACGGGTCGCAGGGAATCCTACTTAGTTCGAGCTCTAGGGTCAATGCGATTGAAACCGAGCGGCGAGACTGCAAAGGGCGGCGGCTCGTATGGCCCGTTGCAATGATTCCGGACCTTTGCGGGACAGAAAAGTCGCGGATCGGCCGCCGCCGTGCGCAGCAATTAATCGCAGGCCCCTCCGAAGGCCTTAACGGACCGCGCCCCTGCGGCTCGCCAGTCTGAGCGAGCACTCGCAGGGGCGCTGGAGCGAACGTTTAGTCAGTAGCGTTGTGTCACTTGGACAGATCTTTGAGTGACGACAGATCGGGCAACTCGTCGAGGTTCGGCATCAGCACGATCTCGATGCGCCGATTCTGCTGGCGACCCTCGGCGGTGTCGTTCGAGGCGGCCGGTTGCGTGTCCGCATAGCCCGCCGCCGACAGCCGCACGGGTGGGACGCCGTGAGCAGCGAGGAACGTGCCGACGGTGAGCGCGCGCGTGACTGACAGGTGCCAGTTCGAGGGGAATTTCGCGCTTTTGATCGGCACGTTGTCGGTGTGGCCGGCGATCTGGAAGTCGCGATCGGGAATCGACGCCAGGACGGTCGCGACCTCGGTCAGCGCAGCTTGGCCTTCTTTCTTCAGATCCGCGCGTCCCGAGTCGAACAGGATGTTCTCGGAGAGTTCGACGACCATGCGGCCGCGGACGATCTTCACGCGCAACTGGCCGGACTGGATCATGCTCTGGAAGCGCTCGAGCATGCCGCGGAACGTGGCGAGACGCTGCTGCGCTTGTCGTTCCTTGGCGCGCAACTCCTCGAGCGCCTTGTTCTGCTCGTCGATGCTGCGCTTCTGATCTTCGACGCTGATGCCGAGCTTGCGAAGTTGCTCGGTCATCGCCTGGTTCTGCAGGGAAAGCTGCGAAATCTTGTCTTGGTAGGCCTTGTTGTCCGCACTCAGCTTGTCGAGTGAGGCCTGCAACGCCGTGATTTTGTCGCGCTCCGCCTGCATCTCCTCTTCCGAATAGCCGCATGCGCCGGCGAGAAGAGCGAGGACTAGTACTCCCAGGGCCAAGGTCTTCGAACGATTCATCGTACTTTCCCGTTTGTAAGAGGATGTGGCCCCCAGCTGCGGCCCCTTCCGAAATCGGTGCGGACGTTAGGTCTGGGGGTCCGGCCTGTCAACGATCTGCCGGAAATGCCCGGAAAGTGTTGCTTCCGGTATTTCCCGGCCCACTCTCAGCCGAATCGGCTGCTCTGGCTGCAACGAATTTTACCCAATGATCTCGCGAGGTTGTGAACGAGTTGCGCCACTGATCATACAAAGACCAATAAGTTATGTATAATTTATGTGTTTGCAGGGTTGACACGTGGCATCACCCTACAATACGTTGCATTCATCCTACGACCAATAGGAGGGTCCGTATGGCAGCGAAGAAGAGAAAGAAGGCAGCCAAGAAGGCTGGTAAGGCGACCGCCGGTAAGGGGAAGCGCAAGGGTGGACGTCGCAAGGCCGCGAAGAAGGCCGGCAAGCGCAAGGCCGCCAACAAGGCGAGCAAAAAAAAAAGTAGCTAAGCGCACGTCGTCCAGGGGCTCAGCCAAGACGGCCGCGAAGGCTAGCCCGCCGAGAAAGAAGACCGCGAGGGTTGAAGCCGTGGAAGATCAGCCTGAGCCGGAGAGCGATGCGACCACTGAAGAGCCCGAAGAGGAGTCTGATTACGCTTCGGATGACAGCATGGCGCCGCCCAACTGAGAGGCTTCGACTCGATTGATATTCAAGAGCGGCCGCGCAGAGGCCGCCGGCATGAGAGTGCCGGCGGCTTTCTGCATTTAAGCCTGCAGCCGACAGCGGCGCCACGTTCATCCTGAACCTGGACAGGCGACGCGTCGGGATGAACTTCAGGGTGCGCCTCGGGCAAAGCGCCGATCTGCGCTTGGGCAGCAGCTCGTTTTCGGTTCCTTGTCCCTTGTTCCTCGTTCAATTCGTCGTTCGCTGCTCTCAGCTCCCCAACATTCGTGCGAGTCGCTGCTCCTCCACCTGGAGCCGCAGCACCTTCTCCTTCTCCAGCGTCACGCTGCCGACCGCCGCGCCGCGCGGCTTGCGCACGTAGCGCCGCGGCGTGTAGCTGACGTCGACTACGCGCTCGCCGCGCGAATCGCTGAAGTGCGCGGCCAGGTGTGCCGCGTCGATCAGCAACTCCGGCGGGCAGCTCTCGTTCTTCTCGAGTGGCACCACCACGTGCGCGCCGGTGACGTCGCGCGCGTGGAGCCACAGGTCGTGGGGCCGCGCGACTTGCAGCGTGAGCTCGTCGTTGTCTGCAGCGCCTTTGCCCACGAGGATCTTCCGCCCGGCGCTGGCGATCACGATGCGATACGCAACGCGCTTCGCAGGCTCGCGCTTCTTCGGCGCCGCTTCCCCTGCGCCTTCGACTTGCAACCCCAGCACGGCAGCGCGCGCGGACAGATCGGCGAGTTGCTCTACGGTCTCGCAGGCCGCGAGCTGCTCGCGCAGCGCAGACAGCGCCGTGAGCTCCTTCTCTCCCGCCGCCGCGCGCTGCTGCGCGATGCCCGCGCCGCGTTCGAAGCGCTTGGCTTGCTTGAACCAAAGCTCGGCCTGCTCGCGAGCGCTCAGCGTGCTGTCCAGCGCGATTTCGATCCACTTGGGCGGGACGACGCTGTAGTCCAGCAGCCGTGCGCTGCTCGCGCCGCGCGCGATCGCGTGGTGGTTCGAGAGCAAGAGCTGCCCCCAGTGTCGCAGCTCGGGCGCCTTCTTCGCTCGCTCGGCATCCCCGCGCTGCGCCTCGAGCTTGCGCGACAGCCGCTTGTACGCCGCGCCGACAGCCTTCGATAACGCGCCGCGCTGGCTCGAGAACAGGCTGTCCTGCCGGCTCTCGACTAGCTTCTCGCCTTGCTCCGCCAGCTGCTCGAGCGTCTCTGGCCACTCCCAATTCGGGCCCCCGCCGCCATCAGCGGCATCGGCTGGCTTGTGCGCGCTCGCGATCAACTGCTCGGCCGCGTACAGCAGCACGTTCTGCTGATCGAAGTCGAACGAAAGTCTCAGCTCCTGCTGCGCGCGGCTCAGGCGCAGCGCGAGGCCCGCAGGGACCGCATCGAACCCGAGCACACGCCCGCCCTCGATCTCCTTGCGAAGCTTCTGCACGAAGCTGCTCGCCGGCAAGCCGTGCGGCCGCTTCTCGATCCAGCCCACGCCTCTCGCGGAAGGCAGCAGCGAGATCAGCAGCGTCCCGCGCAGATCACCCCCCGCCAGCGTGAGCGCCCACAAATCCGCGTTCGGCGCATCGATGCGCTTGAGCCGCGCGCCAACGAGCGCGGCCAGCGCGGTCACGGCTTATCGTCCGAATCTTCGTCTTCGTCGTCGTCCGAATCTTCGTCTTCGTCGTGGTCCGAGTCCGAATCCTCGTCTTCGTCGTCGTCCGAATCTTCGTCATCGTCCGAGTCCGAGTCCGTATCGTCCTCCCGCAGCCCAGCATCTTCCGGCCCGGAGCCCGTGATCGCAGCCGCCGCCGTCGCCAGCTGCAACGCCCGTCGCGCCACGTCGAACCCCCGCTCCGCATCCACGCTCAAGTACGCCAGGTCCGTCTCAGCCGTAAGCAACCGCGACAACGCATCCACGATCGCAGCCGGCGTAAACCCGGTCCGATGCCCGAGCGCGCGCAACGTCCCGTACGCGATCGGCCCAGGAGGCCGCTTCGCCTCGAGCGGATCGAACGCGCACACCAATCCCAGCTCCGCAGCAAGCGCGTGCATGTCATGCGGCTCCCACACGCCGGATGGGCTCCACACGTACGCGCGCCCCGGCCGTTGCGGCAGACGCGCCACGTACTCGCGCAGCAGATCGCGCGAGCGCGCCCCGGGCGTGAGCTCGGCGGGCGTCGGGATCACCACCGCCTGCGCCTCCGCGGCATCGGCCGCGCCGAGCAACCAGGCCAGCGAGGCCTCGAGCTCAGCGTTGACGCGCAATGGCCCCAGGCTCGAGACCACGCTTGCGCGGGGCGCGCGCAGCGCGATCGCGAAGCCCGTCGGCAGCTGCTTGCGCATCTGAGCCAACGTGGCTGGCCGAGGCAGGGGGGACCGCAGGCCCAGCTCGGCGAAGCCCAGCGTCCGGACGTACTTTGGACCGGGTGCGCGATCGAGCAGCGCGCCTACATGCAGCTTGGCACTGGGGGTGGGTGGTTCCATCGCGATAAACGGCCGTGATGTACAGCGTCGGGGCGGGGCGTGCACCCAGAAAGTCGCCTATCCTTATCCATCGTGCCTTGGAGCGGGCGGTTTCGGCTGCGGATGGCGCTGGGAATCGCGCTGGCCCTGGCCTGCTCGGCGCCCGCGGCCGCGCAGCGCCGGGAAGACTGGTCGCTCTCCCGGCCCGACCAGCCGGCGACCGCCCCGCGTCCTGCACAGCCTCCGGCACCCGAAGCTCGCCAGCTCGCCCT
>DATEOF010000220.1:0-6602 GCA_035274465.1 Polyangiales bacterium | reverse complement strand
GAGGTTCGCGCACGCCTGGACGCGTTGCGCAGCGCGCGCGCCGAGGCCTACGCCGAGTGTCACCTGCGGCTGGACACCGGCGATCTCGCGCCTGCCGAGGCCGCGCGCGTCGTGCTGGAAGCCGCGCGCCGCGAGCCGATCGCGGTGCCGCTGGGCGCGCGCAGCTACTGCATCCACGTCGGCCACGGGCTACGGCACGAGCTGGTCGCGCTGATCCGCGAGCAGGCACCCGTATCGTCGGTGCTGCTGGTGACCGATGCAGAGGTCGGGCCGCGCTGGACTCACGCGCTCACCGCAGCCATCCGCGGCAGCGGCCTGCCGGTGAGCGAGATCGCCTTGCCCGCCGGCGAGAGCGCGAAGCACCTGGGCAGCGTCGATGCCATCTGGCAATACGCGCTCGATGCGGGCCTCGACCGCAGCAGCATGGTCATCGGCGTGGGCGGCGGCGTGGTCGGCGACTTGAGCGGGTTCGCTGCGGCCACCTTGCTGCGCGGAGTGCGCGCGGCCCACGTGCCCACGACTTTGCTGGCGATGGTAGACAGTGCGATCGGCGGCAAGACCGGCTTCGATGTGCGCCAGGGTAAGAACCTGATCGGCGCCTTCCATCAACCGCGCTTCGTGCTCTCGGACATCGAGTTGCTCTCCACGCTGCCCGAGGCGGAGCGCCGCGCAGGCCTGGCAGAGGTCGTGAAGACGGCCTGGCTCGCAGGCGAGGCCGAGGTTCAGCAGCTCGAAGCCGACGCGCCGCTGTTGGCTGCGGGCGAACCCCAGGCCACCGAGCGCGCCATCCGCATGGCGGCGACATTCAAGGCGTACGTGGTGACCGAAGACGAGCGCGAGGACGGCATGCGTGCACTGCTCAACCTCGGGCACACGCTTGCGCACGCCATCGAGGCCGCCAGTGGCTTCAGCGGTCTGCGCCACGGCGAAGCGGTGGCGATCGGCTGCGTGGCGGCGTTTCGCGTCGCTGCCGGCCTGGGCGGTGCGAGCGCGCAGGCAGACGGTGTGCGCATGAAGCAGCTACTCGGGCGCCTCGGTTTGCCGACGGATTTCGAGTCGTACCTGGATGACCGAGTTCTGTCCTTTTTGGGCTCTGACAAGAAGCGTAAGGGTAAGAGCTTGCATTACGTCGTGCCGGGTGCACCCGGTGATGTACGTGTAGTTCCCCTTGCGATTAGTGAAGTCATGCGCCTGCTGCGTTCAACCTGACCTGCTGCACACCTCGCACTACGCCCGGCTAAAGTTGTTATGCCGGCCGTCAACCGGTAGGCTTGAATTCAGAAGCTTCAGCCAATCCGGAGAATGGTATGCGCCGCGTTCTGGTTACGTTCTCGAGCCTGTTCTGCCTCTTCGCGGCTTGCGCGCCGGAAGGTCCCAGCGCCTACGTCTCGTTTGCGCTGCCGGTGCCCGCAGACTGCAAGGTCACCCCGGACGCCGAATCGTTCCTGTTCGTCGGCGAGTTCGATATCGCAGCCGGCGCCGACTACGACGGCGCGCGCAAGAGCAAGGCGTGTCAGAACTCGTACTATTTGCACTTGTTAGTCAACAGCAACCTCAAGTCGAACGCACGGGAAGCCACCGGTCGGGCCGAGCCCAACGTGCTGCAGATCAGCGAAGCCGAGGTGGAGCTGATCGACATCGAACAACAGGCCACCATCCCGTTCGATGCCAAGGCGGACCCGCTGCCCAATCCGTTCCGCGTGAAGGTCAACAACACCTTGCCGCCGACCGACAGCAACGAGCCCACGACCGGCGTGGTCGCCGTCGAGACGATCCCGGTCGGCTACGACGCGCAGCTGCGTGACTACATCGGCAAGCAGATCCTCGCCCAGGTTCAGATCTTCGGTACCACGCTCGGCGACATCGATATCGACTTCAAGCCGTTCTCGTTCCCGGTCCACATCTGCGAAGGCTGCCTGACCCTTTGCGCCGGCGACATCCCTGATGACACAACCCCGGATGAGGTCTACGGCGACAAGTGCGCGGACAACGCGGGTGCCGACGGCCGCGTGTGCGTGGACTATACCTGCAAGGCGCCGATGTGACGGACGCTCAGGGCGGGCTGCTGCGGCGTTGGCTGACGGCCAGGTAGTCGCCTGCGAACGCCACGCGGATCAGCTCGCGCATGCCGGCGGAGCGTTCGTAGGCCGCCTCGAAGCCCGCGGCGCTGTGGATGTCCACGCCGCGCAGGTCGCTCTGCAAGCTGACGAAGCTCTCCAGCGCCGAGCGCAGGTCGCGCGAGACCAGGAGGCCCGCGCGGTGGCCACAGAGCATGGCATCTCGTCGTAGCTGCTCGTAGACGAGCTGCGGAAGCTTGAGCCGCACCAGCTCGCGCAGCTGGGCCTGTACGCGCACCGGCACCGCGTGCCAGAGCTGCGACGCCAGGTCCTTGCTCGCGCGGCTGAGATCGCCGGCCGAACCCGGCGGGCCAAAGGCGGCGAGCAGCGCGGTGAGCAGCTCGCGTCCCTCGGCTTCGGGCAAGACCGCGGCGACCGCGTGCTCGGGCTCGGCCAGGGTCAGGCACTGCGCCAGGCGAAAGGTCTGCGCCGCACCCGGGTTGAAGTCCGCGCGCGCGACCAGACACGGCGGGTGGGTCGGCCAGACCTCGAGCGTGGTGGGTGCCTCCGCCCGCACGTAGAGCACGGTGTCTGCCTGGCCGAGCAGCTGCGCGCAGCGCGCGAATGCAGCTGCCAGCGACGAGTGATCGTCGGGCTGCACGCGCTGGCTGTCGTCGAGGCCCAGGCTCTCGGGCGAGCGCTTCAGCTGCGGGATGGTGCGCGCGCACTCCCACAGCATGCGCGTCAGCTGGCGCAGCTCGATGTCGCTCTCGCCGTGCACCAGGCGAAAGGTCTCCTCGGGCAGCATCAGCTCGGCGCGAAACGTCGGCTGATCCGGCAGCTCGATCGTGTGATCGAACAGCGACAAGATCTGACCCGCGATCAGCGTCTCGGGCGTGGCGCCGCCCGTGCGAGCCTGGTTGTGCAGGACGCGCAGGCTGGCCGCGTCGACCTTCTGTCCGCGCAGCCGTTCGAGCAGCAGCTCGCGCGCGGGCTTACCGCTCTTGCTCACCGCCTGCATGCCGGCGGTACTCTGCGCGGGTGCGGAGCGCGTCGCGGGTGCCGGTGGCGGCTGCGTGAGGCGCCCGCGCAGCTCGATGGCCTCACGGTCCGCGGGTGCGATGCTCAGCGCGCGCTCCACGGCGATCAGAGCCTCGGCACGCCGGCCCGCGCCGATCTGCGCCTCGGCCAGCGTGATCAAGCTGTCGCGCTGCAGCGACGCCGGTAGCTGCTCGCTCATCTCCTCCGCCATCAGCGGTAAGAGCGCAGCGGCCGAGGCCTCTGGATCGTGGCGCTCACGCAGGTGAAGGCGCGCCGCGTTCAAGAGCAGCTGCGCCTTGGGCTCGCCATCCCACAACTGCTGGGCGCGCTTCTCGCGCGTCTCCGCCAGCTCCAGCATGGCGCGTTCGCGCGCGCCTCCCTGGCGCTCGTCCATGCGCTGTGCGGCCTCGCTGAGCGCGCCGTCGAGCTCGCCGACCGGCGTCAGCGCGTCGGCCTTGAGCAAGTTCCGAAAACCGCGCTCGGGGTCGTCGAGGTCGACCAGACTGGTGCGAGCTGCATCGCGCAACAGGCCGAGTCGCGAGCGGTCGTCGGCGGCCAGCTCGGCCAGCGTCTCCTGCGCCTGCGCCAGCGGCAGCAGCTTGCGGCTGGCGCGCGCCACGCGCTCGAGTGCCTTGTAGGCGACACCGGTAGTCTTCGCGAGCTCGAATGCCTGGGCGTATTGCTCCAGGGCTTCGTCGTAGCTGCCCGTGCGCTCGAGCCAGCGCCCCGCGCGATAGGCGAGCGCGCGCTTGCCGTGGTCTCCGATGGCACCCTCGATCAGCTCGCTGTAGAGCGCGACCGCGCTGTCGCGATCCCTGGCCGCCAGGCTGAGGCGCTCCGCCATCAGCAGCAGCTCACCGCTGGCGGGGAAGCGGCGCGCGCCCTCGGCCGCGATCTCGAGTGCCAGGGCCTTGTCGCCCGCCACGGTCTCGGCGCGGTGCGCCAGCCACAGGTGCATGGCGGCGGCGACGTCGGGTGGCAACGTCTCGCACGCAGCGCGGGCTTGCTGGGTCGCCCAGTTCGCGTCGCCGAGCGCGAACAGCGCGCCCAGACCGATGCGCAACCACTGCCGATCGCCCCGCGACTCGCTGAACAACGCCCCGATGTACTGCGCGGCGCGCTCGCGATCCGCACCGACCTGCGCCGCCGCGCTGGCCATGTCCAGCAGCCGCTGGCGGCGCTGGTTGGGTTCGGTCATGTCCTCGAGCCCGATCGACAGCACCACCAGGAGCCGGCCGACGTCGCCGCTCTCCGCGAACAGTCGCGTCAAGTGTGCGAGCGCGTCGGGCTGCCCGGGTGACAGCGACAGCAGGCGCAGCCAGGCGCGCATCTCGCCCACGCGATCCTCGCGCCGTCGGTGGTGCTCGGCCACGCCCGCCAGGCTCTCGAGCTGCGCGTCACCATGCAGCAGGCTGACCACGCGCTCGAACGCCAGCGTCGAGAGCTCCATGTCGCCCGAGGCGCGTGCCAGCTCGGCGGCCGACGTGGCATAGGCCAGGTCGGCCCGACAGCGCGCGTCGAGGATGTGCTGCGCCAGACGCGCCGCCTGCCCGGTCGCCCCCAGCTCGACCAGGCGCAACACCGCGGCCTCGGCCTTCGCCACGTGCGCGGCATCCTGGCTGTTGGCCAACAGGCCTAGCGCTGCAGCCAACAGCGGCCCGGGCTCGTCGTGCGCGATCTGCAGCTCCAGCAGGAACAATCGCGGCTCGAGCAGCAGCGGCAGCTGCGAGCTCAGGTCCTCGACGGCGGCCAGCGCTTGCGCGCGATCGCCGGCCGCGCGTGCGGCATCGGCCAGGGTCAGCGACAACGGCGGACAGCAGCCGAACAACGGGCGCAACCCGGCCAGCAGCGCGACCGCTCTGGGCGGCGAGAGCCGGTGCGCATGGCGCAAGACGATGATGGCCGAGTCTGCCGCTGACGGCTGCGAGGCCAGAGTGGCCTCGGCGCACCCCAGCGCCGCAGCGAAGTCGCCCAGCGCCTCGTACTCGCGCGCCAGCGCCGACAGGCTGCGGATCTGTACCGCGCCGGTCTGCGTGCGTGCGAGCCAGGTCAAGGCTTCGGGCGACAGCACGCTGTCCCTGCGCAGCGCGGTGGCACGCCATAGCCGCGCCGCCGCCAGGGGATCGTTCGGTTGCAGCGCGGCCTGACGCAGCGTGCAGCTGACCACGCGCCGCAGATCACCCGCCAGCAGCTGCCAGCCGCACAGCTCGTCGAGCAGCGCGCCTTCTTCGGGCCGGTCCGTCGCCTCGCTCAGGCGCCCCTCGAGTTGATCGATCACGCCTGCGATCTCGGCTTCTGCCTCGTCGGGACGTGTGCCGAAGCGCTGCGCGAGGTCGAGCGCGCGCTCGCCGATCTCGCTCCCGCCCGGCAGCTCGCTCACGACCTGCGCGTAGCGCGTCCACCAGCGCTTCTTCTGCGCCGGCGGACACACGCGCGCGATGCTCTCGAGCAGCGCGCAGTGCTCCCAGGTCAGCCCGGGCCGGCTCCAGTCGCTGTCGAGCTGAGCGTAGACCTCGTGCCAGCTCGGATCGTCGTCGAAGACCTCGAGCAGCAGGTCCGCTGCCAGATCCGAGCGGCCGCGGGCGCGCGCGAAGTGCGCCGTGTCCAGGCGCAGCTGGCGGCGAGCCTCGGGCGTGCGAGCGTTGCGCGCGGTCTCGGCGCTGATCGCGACCGCGGCGTCGACGTGCCCGCCGGCGTCCAGCGCATGGCGATAGTTCTCGGCGATCGCCGGCTCGCTCGGATCCCAGGCGTAGGCGAGCGCGTGCCAGCCCAGCGCGCGCTTGGCGGTGCGGCCCGTGAAACCCGTGGCCGCGCGCGTCGCGTGCGCCACTGCCAGCGAGACGTGGCCCCGCTCGAAGTGCAGCTGAGCCAGGAGCTCATGCGGCTCCGCGTTCTCCGGATCCTCGGCGCCCGCCTCGGACAACGCCTCCAGGCAGTTGTCGCTGTCGCCCTGAGCGGCGTGCAGATCGGCCAGCGCGCGGTGACCGGCGGCGCGCTCGGCCTGGCCACCGGCGGTGTACGCGACCGCGCGCGCGTAGGCGAACGCCAGCGAGAGTTGCCCGAGCGCGCCGCACTGTCGCGCAGTCTGCAACAGCACCTGCGTGTTGTCGGGGTCGGCGGCGGCCGCTTCACGCAGCGCGCGCGTGGCGTGCTCGAGCGAACCGATGCGGCTCTGCCAGAGCGCCGCCAGCTGGATGAACGCTCGCGCGCGTTCGGTGCCGGGTGCGTTCTGCTCCTCGAGCGTGGAGATCTTCAGCTCGAGCTCCCGCAGTGGATCGTGCAGCGGCTCGCGTGCGCCGGACCAGCGCGTCAGCTCGACCTCCGGGATCGAGTCGATCTCTCCGCCGGCGCCGCCTGGTTGTAGCTGCAGTCGCGGTGCCCGCGAGGTCGCAGCTGGTGGCGGCGCGGCCGGCCGCGGGGAAGGGCGCAGCGAGAAGGCTGGCGCGACCGCCGCCGGCAGCTGCGAGACGGCGGGCATCGTTTGCGACGAGCGCGCCGCAGGCC
>DATEOF010000219.1:0-47419 GCA_035274465.1 Polyangiales bacterium | reverse complement strand
TGGCGGACGACCAGGTCACGATGATGTTCCTCGGCAAGCGTCTGCGGGTCGCCTTGGTCACCACGCACCTCGCGATCGCGCAGGCCCCGCTCGAGATCACGCCTTCGCGCGTGCTCCGCAGCGTGCTCCACCTCGGCACCGCGCTGTTGCGCGTGCTGCCGGCGCGGCCGTCCGGCGGCCCGCCCCGCATGTGCGTGACCGGGCTCAACCCGCACGCCGGCGAGGCTGGCATGTTCGGGGACGAAGAACCGCGCGCGATCCAGCCGGCCATCGACGAAGCGCGGCGCCGGCCGCCGTTCGCCGACGGCAAGCTGCTGCTCGAGGGCCCCGTGCCGGCCGAGACGGCGTTTCGCAATGCAGCTGCAGGCGGCGTCGAGGCGGTGGTGGCCATGCTGCACGATCAAGCCACGATCGCCTCCAAGCTGCTCGACTGGGGCGACGCGGTGAACGTGACCTGGGGCCTGCCGTTCGTGCGCACCAGCGTCGATCACGGCGTGGCGTACGATGCCGCAGCCAGCGGCCAGATCCAGGTCGAGGGTATGCGCGCGGCGCTGGCGATGGGCCAGCTGCTCACGCGCGCGGGCTGCGAGTGAGCGCGGGATCGGGTAGCGCGCGCTCGAAGTGATCGCTGACCGACACGCATGCCTCGCGCACCTCGACGCTGCCGTCGAGCAACACTGCCAGCGGCCGCAGCTCCACGGCTTCGATCTCTTGCCGGCGATCGTGCACGAAGGCCGAGAGTCGCAGGAGCACGTCGGCGATGCCGTCCACGCGCGCCTTGCGCAGCTCGGGCGGTGCATCGAGTAGCAGCGAGCTGCCGGCCAGCCGCTGCAGGCTGCGCTCGATGGCGCTCGGCTCCGCGGGCAAGATGCTGATCGTGCTGTCGTCTGCGGCTCGACCGTGCGGGTCCGCGAAGCCGATGCGCATCGCCACCCGCGCTTGCGGCAGCGGCGTGGCGCGCACGCCGAGCAGCGCGCTGGCGTCGCTGGTCGCGGTGATCATCACGCCGAGCACGCGCCGGTCTTCCACACCCGGAGCGATACCCAGGCGCTGGTGCGCCGCAGCCATCAGCTGCCGGAAGCCATCGCGCACGCTGGCCGCGTTGTCGACCATGTCCAGGCACAGATCCGGGTGATCCCAGACGCGCAGCTCCGGCGACGCCAGCGAGATCCGCACCGGGTAGCCGATGCGCGCGGCCTCGGCGGCGGCGCGCGACGGACTGCCGCAGAGCTCCTCCACCGGCAGTGGGATGCCGTAGGGGGCGAGCGCGGCCTTGCTCGTCGGATCGCTCAGCGCGCGGCGCGGGCCGAAGATGATGTCCAGCACCGAGCGCGCATCGACATCGTCGACGCTCGACAGTAGCTGATTGCGCGGCCGCTCGCGGCGCCGTAGCGCAAGCAGGGCTTCGCCGACGTCCGGGACCTCCCCGAGCGCCACCGGAAGGCTCGCGCCTGATGGGCGCGACCCTTCCGATGATTGTCGGTCGCCGGCGCTCCGCGGCGGCTCCCGGTTGCCGTCGGCGTTCTCCGACCAGCCGATGCGCCCGTCCGCCAGCGAGAACAGGTGGCCGCCGCGCGAAGCCGGCTTGTCGGCGAGTGCACTTCTGAGCCGCGCGCGATCGCCTGCGGCCAGGCTGCGACCCGCGGCGAGCTCGGCGTCGACGCCACCGTGCTCGAGCAAACACAACAGCGCACACAGCGGCCTCAGCTCGTTCACCACGCACAGGCCGAGCTCGGCGGCGGCATCGATCAGCCGCGCGCGCTGCGGCGAGGGCACCGGCAGCGCCAGCACCAGCAGCTGTCCGCGCCCGCGTTGCGCGGCGGCCAGCTCGACCAAGGTGGCCAGCTCGGGGGTGCTCAGCAGGACCACCGCGATCGCTGCACCCGGATCGCTGGCGAGGGCAGCCTGGCACGGAGCGCTCTCGACCTCGGCGCTGACTTGGAGCGGCAGCAGCTTGGCGATGCTCAGGCATTGGACCGCGAGGTCCGGGCTCTCACATAGGATTCGCCAGGTCATGCCGGTGTCGCAACGTTGCCACCCCATGGTAGCGTGCCGGCCCCACCGCCGCGAATTCGCGGGTGGAAGCGTGTTCGGAGACCGTCGCGATGCGGGCGAAAGCGTGGGTGGTATGGCTGGCAGTCCTGTGCGCCTGGCCGTGGTCCGCGAGCGCCCAGGCCGACGGGACGACCGAGGCGCGCGTGGCGCGGGCGCGTAAGCACTTCGTGCTCGGCATGCAATTTTTCGAAGTGCGGGCGTATCGCGATGCGATTCGCGAGTTCGAGCTGGCGACTGCGCTCGCCCCCAGCGCCGACGTCTGGTTCAACATCGGCCGCGCGCGCGAGGAGCTGGGCGAGGACGAGCAGGCCAAGCAGGCCTTCGAGCGGTATCTGCGCGATCGGGTGGACGCCCCGGACAAAGACGCCGTGCGCGCGCGCATCGACGCGATCGACCAGCGTCTGGCCGGCGGCGCGCGCGGCACCGAAATGGCGGTTGGCACGGGCAGTCTGCGGGTCCACCTGCCCGAGTCGGCACCCAAGGGGGCGCGCGTGACCCTGGATGGCGAGCCGCTCGCGGAGGGGCTGCGGCTGCGGCCGATCATCTTGCCCGCCGGCCGTCATCGCCTGGAAGTCACGAGCGCCGGCTACGTGCCGTTCCGGGCCGAGGTCTCGATCGAGTCGGGCATGCTCACGGCGGCGCATACCCCGCTGCAACCGCTCTCGCGCGGCGAGCCCAGCCAGAGCGGCTCGCGCACGTGGACCTGGGTCGCCGTGGGGTTGGCGGGCGCAGGCGCGGTCACCGCGGGCGTCCTGGGTGCCATCGCGCTCGATCACCAATCGGATGGCGAGTTCGACGAGGCCCGCGCCTGGGCGCGTCGCTCGGACGTCGCGCTCGTTGGTACGTCGGTGTGCGCGCTTGCGGCCGCGTTGCTGTACTTCATTGAAGCCCCGGCTCAGCCACAGCCGGAGCCGGAGAGGCGCACATCGACGTCCACAGCCGCGGATCACGCGAGCCGCTGAACGACTGAGGAACTTGACCCACTTTTTTGGGCGAGAGATATTCCTGCGCCACGGCAGTACTCTTCAGCAGGTCCGTTACGCGCTCGGCAAACTCCGTGTGCGGTGACCTGTCCAGTGCAGCACGCGGGGCCTTCGCCGCGCGACGTCCGATAGGAGACGCCTCCCCATGCGGCTGAAGATAGTAGCGGGAAACCTGGCTGTGGTCGTGCTGCTCGGGCTGGTTGCTTACTTCACGGTATCGAGTCAGGTCCGCAACCTGCTGAGTAACCAACTCGATTCCGAGATCGACAACAGCCGTATCCTGTTCGATCGCTCGTTCCGGCTATCGACGCTGGAGTTCGAGGCGCGTGTGGCCGAACGCGCAGGCGCGCGCCAAATGCGCGACATCTTCGCGGGCCTCGATCTCGACAGCCGCCGCACGCGCGCGTACGAGGCGGCGGAGGCCACGCACGCGTGGTTCGGCGATCCCGCCCGCGGTGGCCGGGGTGCACCCGACATCGTGGTGGTGGTCGACGAGACCGGCACCGGGATCGCACGTAACGGCGCGCGCAACGTGCTCTTCGGCACACCGCTGTTGCCCGCGATCCCCGCTCTGGGCCGCGCGCTCAAGCTGGGCGCCGCGCAGCACGACGTGTGGTTGGAGACCGAGCAGAACAAGGTGTTGCAGACGGCCGTGGCCCCGATCCGCTCCGACAGCGGCACCATACTCGGGGCATTGATCGTCGGCTACGATCTGTCGAACGGGCTGGCGAGCAGCGAGGCGCGCGTGCTCAGCCGCGACATCGCCTTCGTGGTCGACGGCAAGGTCTACAGCTCCTCGCTCGACGGCTCGGCCGCGCGCGACCTGAAGACGTGGCTCTTCGGCAAGAACGCGCAGAGCACCAAGGCCGTCCTGGGTTCGCCCAACGCGTCGACCCAGCCCTGGCGGGCCTCGCTCGGCGGCGATGACTACGTCGGCATTACCGCGCGCTTACCGCTCGCGGATTCGATGCCGGTGGCGTACGCGGTGCTCGGCAATCGTACCGAGGCTACGCAGATCGCCAACGTCGCCAATGTGATCCTGATCATGCTGGTGCTGGGCGGCCTGCTCGTGATCGGCTACGGCCTGGCGATCGGCACCTCGATCATGCGGCCGATCGAGCAGATCGAAGAAGGTGTGCTGCAGGTGATCAACGGCCGAACCGATCTGCGGCTCGAGACCGACAGCGCAGAGCTCGGTGGCCTGGCGTTTCGCATCAACCAGCTGCTCAACGTGTTCACGGGCACCGAGGAGGCCAGCGAAGACGAAGAGGGCAAGATCTCGGTTCCGCCTTCGGAAGGTCACTGGAAAGACGACGCGTTCGCCGACGGGGCGCGCGCTGCGTCCAGCGCAAAGAATCCTGCGGTGACGCCTGCCAGCGCGGGCAACAGCGGCGGTGGCGCAGGCGGCTCGGCCGAGGACGTGGTCGACGACGCTGCAGTCGCGGGCGAGCTCGCGAAAGAGACCGAAGAGACGTATCAGGAGCGCCTCTACAAGGAATACGTCTCGGCCAAGCAGGCGCTGGGTGAGAACGTCAGCAACATCCCCAAGGATCGCTTCTGGCAGCGCCTCACAGGGCGCGCCGAGGCGCTGGTGCAGAAGCATGGTTGCCGGATGGTCCGCTTCCAGGTACATACGCTCGACAATCAGGTCGTGCTTCGCCCCGTCTTGATTCGCTGAAGGTGCGAGCGCGAGGGTGTTCAGCGCATGGCCTTTCTGGGTATTTTTGGCAAGAAGTCCGATGAAGCGGGGATCCGCAAGCATGCGGATCGCGTCGCGAACAAGCGTGCGCAGGCGTACGACCGCTGGGAGTCGATCCAGGCCCTCGCGCAGATGAAGTCTGCCGGGTCTGCGACCGCGCTGCTGCCGCGCTTCACGTTCTACGTCGAGCCGAGCATCACCGACCAGGAAGAGAAGGACGCCGTCTTCGGCGCGCTGGTCGACACCGGCGCGGTCGCGATCGAGCCGGTTGTGGCGTTCATGCGCAAGGCCGAGTCGATCTCGTGGGCGATCAAGATCCTCGACAAGATCGCGACGCCGGATCTGGTCGTCGGCTACCTGCTCGAGCTGCTGAGCGGCATGGACACCGAGTACCAGCGGGATCCCGAGCGCAAGAACCAGATCCTGAGCACGCTCGCTGAACGCAAAGACGCGCGCATCGAAGATGCGGTCGTGCGTTTCCTCGGCGACATGAACGAGACCGTACGCTTCAACACCGTCGCCGCGCTGTCGGCCCAGGACGTGATCGCGAAGCAGCGCGAGGCGATCATCACCTGCCTGTGCGCCGAGGACAGCGTGCGCGTGCGCAATCGCATCTTCGACGCACTCGCGGCCGCCAAGGTCAGCGTGAGCCCGCAGGACGAGCAGGTGAAGGCCAAGCTCACGCAGGGCTGGTCGCTCGACGGCGGCGGCGTTCCGAAGAAGAAGTGACGCCTTAAACGCGCAGTGGTCGTGGCCTTTCGACCACGACCACCGGCACACGCTCGCGTTCAGCTCACTCGTCGACCGAGCTGATCTTCGGCGCGGTGGGCAGGTAGAACGCGAAGCCCAGCGTGAACATGTGGTTGAAGTGCGAGAGGTGATCCTTGGAGTCGATCGCGTTGTCGGGGTAGTCGCCGCGCGCGTCGCCGGCTTCATCCGTGCCCGACGTGTTCCAGGCGAACGGCATGGCGCGCCACTCGAGCGTCATGGCCAGGAAGTCGGCCATGTACAGCGAGATGCCGGCGCCGAACGTGGGCGCGATCGCGACGCGTGAAGCGCGGACGCCCTGCGTCTGTTTGAAGCAGCCGATCTGCGCCGCGAGATCGCCGCTCGCGCGGCACATGTTCGACGTGTCGACCGGCACATCCGCGCGCTCCTCCACGCCGACGATGCCCACACCGCCGAGGATGTAGAAGTCGGTGTCCACGAACAGCTTCTCGAAGATACCGAGCTTGCCGCGCAGTGGGATGAATTGAACCTGCGGTGCAGCGACCCACAGGATGCGGCCGATCTGCGTCGAGAACTGCGAGGCGTCCGGCAGACTGAGCACGTTGACGCGGTTGGTCTGACCCTTGTCTTCGATCTCGTCGGTCAGCGCCGAGTCGATGTTGGCGGCGGCGTAACCACCCCAGACGCCGATGCCCAGCCAGTCGAGCGGGTGAAACATCAGTTGTGCGCCCGGGATGATGCCGCGCGAGTACTCGTCCTCGAGGCTCGCGGTCACCTGGAGCTGAATCTGGAAACGCATCTGCCGGTAGATGCGCAGGCCGATGACTGCCGGCGCTCCGGCGAGCGGACCCTCGACCTGAACTTCCTGCGCGTGCGCGATCCCGAACGGCGCGAGCAGCGCCGTGATCGTCAACCAGCTGATAGCAAAACGCTTCATGGTGCTCATCACTTTCACATCCATAGTTCGTTTGGTCAGGGGTGCGATCACTTCGGATAGCTGTATTCGAAGGTGAATGGGAAGAACATGGTGAGGCCGAGCGACACCGTGACGTTGTTCGTCAGCGTCGACTCGTCATCGATCCAGGTGCTCGGGTCCGTGCGGCCTTCGCCGAGCGCCACCTCGAGGTTCTCGAGCTTCTCCATGTACAGGTAATCGCGGAGCTCGCCGAACACGGTGAGCCAGCGCGTCACGAACACGCGGATACCGATGCCGGCGTTGAAGGCCACGCGCCAACCGAAGTCGAACGTACGCACGGCCGGGTCGATCACCGGCACGGGGCGCGTGCGCAGCACGCCGACGCCGCCGACCAGGTAGCCGTCCCACTGGAAGATCGAGTCGTTGAACATCTCGAACTTGCCGTAGATGGGTACGTACGTGAAGTTGAGGTGCGCGCCGAGCTGGTACTCGGTCACCGGCACGGCCAGACGTGCAGAGCGACGGATGCTGAAGTTCAAATCAGAGTCCGTCTCGAGGCCCTGGTACCACATGAAGTTCGCGCCCACCGCGAGCACGTTCGTGATCCAGTAGTTGAGGCTGGCACCGAGCGAAGGGTGCGAGACGTACTGATCGTTGAACGTCTGCGAGTACATCGGCGCGAGCTCGAAGCGGCCGTTGCGCAACACGTACATGCGCTGCACGGCGTAGATCTTCTCGATGATCTCTTTCTCTTTCGGCAGCCCGGTCTCGGCGTCCTTCTCTTCCTTGCCGGTTTCGGCCGTGAGCTCCGAGAGGATGTCGCCGCTGGTGCTCGCCGAACCGGAGGCCTTCGCCTCGCCGCCGGCTTCGCCTTCGGCCGCGGGTTCTGCCGCTTCCTTCCCGGGCTTCTTCTCCTCGGGAGCGGGCGCTCCCTCGGCCTCGTTCAGGTCGAAGCTCATGTCCTGCGCGTGCGCGCTGCTGACAATCAACAATCCGACCCACGCACTCGCGAGCAGAAGGCGCGCGGCAGACCGTACGCGAGCCGTGCTCAGCGTCCGGATCTGCGACGGGTGGTTCGTGTCTTCGCGGAGACTCAGGTTCATCGTTGCACCTAAAATCCGTTTGCTTTCGCGCCTAAAAGGACTTTGCGATCGCCTGTAAGGAAAAAGCGGTCAAGCGTGACGTTTCGAAGCTGACTCGGAGCGAACGCACGCCACGTTCGTTCGGACGAAAGAAACCGCTCATGCGGCAAGAGTCTCCCCGTCGGGTTTGGCGAACAGCGCCTCTACGAAGCTGGCGGCGTCGAACTCACGCAGGTCTTCGATGCGTTCGCCGAGGCCGATGAAACGCACGGGTATGCGATGTTCATCGACAATCCCCAGGATCATTCCGCCTTTCGCAGTTCCGTCGAGTTTGGTCAGCACGACGCCACTCACCTGCAGCGCTTCGCGGAACATGTGCATTTGTTGCACAGCGTTCTGCCCTGTTGTGGCGTCAAGTACAAGCAAAATCTCATCGACTGCGCGGCCACCGAGGGCCTTTTGCACGGTGCGATCCACCTTCTTGAGTTCCTCCATCAGAGGGACTTTCGTATGCAGTCGACCCGCAGTGTCAGCGATCACCAAATCGAAACCCTCGGCTTGTGCACGCTTCACTGCGTCGAAGATGACTGCTCCAGGATCAGCACCTTCCTTTCCGGTGACCACCGGACAGTTGACACGCTTGCCCCAAACCTCGAGCTGCAACACAGCCGCAGCGCGGAACGTGTCACCGGCTGCGAGCAACACCTTGCGACCCACTGCAGAGTAACGGGCAGCCAGTTTACCAATGGTAGTGGTTTTTCCGGCTCCGTTGACGCCCACGACCAATACGAGCGAAGGCTTGTTGCTCAGCTCGATCGGCTTGGCCGGTACCGATAACACGTCCACTGCGAGCTCGCGCAAACACTTCCACACGCTATCCGCATCCGTCAGTGCGCCGTTCGCCATCTGCTCGCGCAACTTTGCGAGCATGCGCTCGCTCGTCTTCACGCCGATGTCGGAGGTGATCAGCACCTCTTCGATCTCTTCGATCAGGTTCGGGTCGATCTCTTTGCGTGCACCGAACAGCTTGGCGAGTCGCGCGATGAAACCTCCGCGCGTGTTCGCCAGGCCTTTGCGCAGCGCCGCTACGTCGCGCTCGTGTTGCGATGCGCCTGCCGGGAGCGACGACGTGCGCGCTGGAGCTTCGACTTGCTCCGCCGCCGGTGGGGCGCTGGGTGGCGCAGCGGAAGGGGTGGGTGGTGCCGGCAGCGCTTCGGGCGCGCTGGCCTGCTGGGGCGGCAACTGAGTTGCCGGTGGCTCCCCCTGGCCCGTTGTCTGCTCGGGCAAGCTTGGCGCACGCCGACGCAGCAGGAACCAAACGAGCCCGACGAGCAGAACGGCAACGACTGCGATGACGACCGAGGAGTCCATGGGATAGGACGCGCAGGAGGGTGCACAAGGCGCCGCACCGGCCGCCCACTATAGAAATGGCCAGAGCCGAACGTCAACGAGGATGTGGGAATCTTGCGCGCCGCTCCCTACGCTCCCAGGCCAGGGAGGGCAGTATCCATGCACGCCGGCTCGTCACGGCGATCTTCCGGGAAGGTCGCGCCTCATGGCCGCGACCTTTCCCTGTAACGATCGGTCGCCGGCGCTGCGCGGCGGCTCCCAACTCATCGCGTGGTTGGCGGACCCAGTAAGTCGCCTGCGCCATTCTCGATCTGCTGTACTTGCTCGGCAGTTGGTTCGTTCGGCGCGTAGGCGGTCTGCTCGACGAGTGTACTGAGTTGCTCCAACGCCACACGCGGCCATACCGACGGCGCCCGCAGCAGCGTCTCGCGGACGGTCGCCGTGTGCTGCTGCTCGCGAGCCGGAAACACCTGCCGCAACAGCGGGCGGTGGGCATCCAGCGCCAATGTGCGCAAGCTCCGCAACCGAACTCGCAAGCCGCTGCCTTCGCCGGCGTGCGGGATGCGCACGCTCGATGCTTCGATGGCGTAGCCGGGAGCGCGCGCCTCGACGCGGTAGACGCCGGGCTCGAGCCGCGCGATGGCAAAGCTGCCGTCTCGCGCGATCTGCGCCACGAACGACAGGCCGTCCGATCGAGTCACACGCAGCGCGGCGGCTGCCAACCGAGCAGTCGTATCGGCGTCTTCGATCACGCCGTCCAGGCCGCTCTGGTTCGTGCCGCGGCGCGAGCGAGCCGCTCCCAGCTGCACGCCCGGCGCATTGCTCGGCGCAGTCGCGCGCGGTCCGAGCCACGAGCCGGTGCGACGCAGCACGAACCACGACAACGCGAGTGATGCGAGGCACGGCAACAGCACCCAGAGTAGATTCGGCCCCGGTCGCGCCGGAATGATCACCGCTTGCTCCGGCGCGCGACTCGGGCGCAACGCCGGCGTGTCTGGATCGAAGCGCGCCGAGAAGTGACGCGTCACGGCTTCGGCTTCGGGTTCGAGCTCGATCCAGCGATCGAAGCGCCCGCGCTCGTCGCTGAGCAGCGTCAGCTGGTGCTCGCCGTCGATGAACAGGCCGATCGGCGCGCGCGGCAAAGGTCCCGCGCGCGTGTCGAGCGCACCCGCCACGTGCACGCCGCGCTTCTTGGCGTCGTACGTCGCGGACAGCGTCAAGCGCGTGGCGCGCTGGCGCAGCACCGGCAGCACTGCGCGCCCCGGCAAGTGCTGGGCGTCTTCCTGACTCGTCGCGATCCACTGGCCCGCGCCGTGATCGCCGAGCGTCGCGTTCGGCAGCGTCGCACGCCACACTCCGTCGACGTCGGTGAGACCTCCGGCGAGCTTGCGGCCCGACTCGTCGCTGAGCGCGATGCGCAAGAGCTCCATGCCTGCCTCGGAACGCGCCCGAACTTCGACCTCGCTGCTCGCTTCGTCGAGCGCGATCACGCGCGCGGCGTCGATCTGCAGCTGCACACCCGCGCGCGTGACGTCGAACGTCTCGGTCGTGTTCGCCGGCTCGTGCAGCGTGTCGCCGGCGTAGCGCGCGAGCAGGTTGTAGCGTCCTCCGCCGCGGGTCAGCGCCTGCACGAAGCGGCCGCTGTCGTCGGTACGCACGTTGCGCGTGGCGATGGGTGTGGGTTCGCGGTCCGGATCCGCCGCTTCCAGCGTCAGTTGCACACTGCGACCTGGAAGCGGTTGCTCCAGATCATCCGAGAGCAACCCCTCCACGCGCACAAGGTTGCCGCCATGCTGCGCGTGCAACTCGAGCCGTGTCTGTGCGCGCACATGCAACGCCGGCTCTGCATGCGCGCGCGGACCAGTCGAAACGAACAGACTTCCGGTCCAGACGGCCAACACTACAGCTGCGCCGATACGCACACGCATCGCCTACGTTTCCACCATTGCGACGTGTTTCGCAAGTCTGAGATAACAATGTTTGGGTGAATGACGCGGCGGTGTGTATTGGAAATGCCGCGCGAGCGTCCGCCCTGGAGGCGATGCGAGTGACGCGCGGCAGGCGATCTGGACCCTGGGTCCAATGGTGCCAGGTGCTCATCGCGTTCGCGCTGTGTCTGCCGAGTCCGGACGCGCATGCCGACGACCCGCGCAACACCTACCTGATCAAGTTGCTGCAGGGCTCGAGTCAGTTTCGCGTGCGCGCGCAAGCCGCCATTTCCCTCGGCGCGGTGGAGGGTTCGCCGGCAGCGCTCAGCGCGCTGACGGACGCGCTCGCCGACGCGCATCCCGCGGTGCGTGCCGCGGCCGCAAATTCGCTGGGCCGCGTCGGCAATTCCAGCGCCGTGGCGGCGCTGCGCCGGCTCGAGCGCGACCCGGAGGAGCCCGTGCGTTCGGCGGCTTCGGCCGCCGTCGCCAAGCTCGAGACGCAGTCGCGCACGGTCGTGGCGGCGGTGCGCTCGAATACGGGCCCGGAGCCGATGCAACAGGGCCCGCAGCTCTACTACGTGTCGGTCGCAGCCCCAGGCACGCGCGTTCCGAGCATCGACCGCACGCAGCTGTCCGACGCGCGCGACTTCATCAAGCAACGCGTCGGCGCCATCCAGGGCGTGCTGCTCGCGCCCGATGGCGAGGACCAACACGCGGCCGACAAGGTACTGAAGAAGAAGAACCTCAAAGGCTTCTATCTGGACAGTTCGATCATCAGTGTGGAGAAGAAGGGCGACGGCGGCACTCGGGTCTCGGTGTCGGTGATCGTCGCGACCTATCCCGGGCGAGACATGCGGGCGATCATGCAAGGCGCCGCTACTGTCACCGGGAGTGGTTCGGATGCCTACATTCAAGCCCTGCAAGGCGCGTTGAGCGGTGCGCTGCGCCAACTGCCCCAAGCGTTGGCTCGGTGAACGGTCGAGGAAGTTATGGCCAAAACCCACGGATTAGCTTGCGATGTGTCACACTCCCCAAACATATTGATGTGTAGGGGTGAAGCATGACGACCGAGGTCGAATCAATCTCGGGCAGGCCTCTGTCCAGCTCGCATCCGAAGCGACGCTGGCGCAACTACCTCCTCGTTCCCAGCTTCCAGCTCAAGTACACGGCCATGGTCGTAGGTGTGACTGTGGTGGTGGCCAGCGTGCTGGGCATCCAGGCCTACAACTATTCGCGGGGGCAAACGGAGCTCCTGGCGATGAACCGCATGGCGGCCAAGGGCACGTCGATCACCGACGAGTTCGTGCAGGATCTCGAGGCCTACAGCGAGCAGGCCGACCGCAGGGTCGCGCTCAGCATCTTGTTCGGTGTCGCGTTGCTCGCAGTCGCGCTCGGCGCGACGGGCATCATCGTGACGCACCGCCTGGTCGGTCCGGCGTATCGGCTGAAGATGCTGCTGCGCGACGTCAGCAAAGGACGGCTCGTGGTTCGCGGGCGGCTGCGCAAGGGCGACGAGCTGCAGGATATCTTCGAGGCGTTCCAGGAAATGATCGTGAGCTTGCGCTCGGCACAGGAGAAGGAGATCGCGCTGCTCGAGGCGGCGATCGATCGGGCCAAGGCAGCGGGCGTCCCGCCGGACGCGATCGCGGACATCGAGAGCGTGCGCGATCGCATGCGCGCGGCCCTCGACTGAGCGCTAGCGGAACGCCCCCTCGTAGTACGTCAGCCTGCCTTCGGGAACGTCGAACACGACGCAGACAGCGTCGAAGCGCACCTCGACGTTGCCCAGCTTCGCCTGCCGTAGCCACAGCGTCGCCGCCTGGCGGAGCTTCTGCTGCTTCACCGACGTGATCGTGTCCGCCGGCGAGATGAAGCGATCGTCGCTGCGCGATCGCACCTCGCAGAACACCACCAGCGGCCCGCGGCGGGCGATGATGTCGAGCTCGAAGCGGCCCAGGCGCGCGTTGCGCGCGAGCATGCTGAAGCCGAGCTGCTCGAGGTGGCGGGCGGCCAGCGCCTCGGCACGTCGGCCTAGCTCGGCGCGCGTGTCGTTGCTGGTCCCCGGACGCATCGCCCGCGCAGCCTGCCACATGCGTGGCAGGCGCGCAGTGGGGGCGACGTCATTCCGCGCCGGTGATCGTGCCGTCGCGCACGCAGTACTTGCCGCGCACGCCGTCGTTACCCTGTTCCAGAACCTGCGTGCAGGTGAAGCCGCTCGGGCAGCTGCACTCCGCGAACTTCTCGCCTTCTGCGTCGCAGCGGCAGGTGCAGTACACGCGCTTGTCGAGATCGGCCTGCGCGGCACAGCACGGGATCGCTTCGCACTTCGGATCGGCGCCGGAGCAGACGCGGCACTGGCCAGGGGGCTTGCAGCCAGCGGTGCCCTCGGGGGCGCCGGCCAGCTGGAACACCATGCATACGCGCGTCTCGCATTGCACGGAGCTCGTCTCGATGTACGCCTCGCTCTCGTCGAAGCCGTCCATCGGAACTTGTTCCGGGAGGCAGGGGGCGCCGACCGCCGGGGTCGAACAGCCCACCATTCCAAGAGTGAGGACGGCCGCCAAAGCGGCCAAGACCGATGTTGCCTGCATCTGCATGATCCTTGTTACATGTGTGCGGGTGAGAACGACCCTGCACAGCCGCTTCAGCTCGCGGCATCATGAGTCGACCGGACTGAACGTTTATTTCGGCGCCACTTGGCTTGTCAAGGCATTCCAGGTACCTCTGCCCGAACCTTGCACAACGGGGCGTTTTCCCTTGACAACGCTTTTTTTTGCTTCTTATGATGGCGCCCCGTCCCGCTCGTAACCCTTCGAATTTGCAATATTTTTCTGGATAATCTGCAAACTTCGGGTGGCTGGGGTGAGGGTCACGAGCGGTCGAGAACTTAGCGCTTCCAACGAAGACTTACCCACGGTCGTCGGTCGACAACGGAGATTTGCGGATGTGCAGAAACCGAACAGCTTGGCGCACTCTCAGCGTGGCTCTGGGCATGGTGGTGATCGGTATGCCGATCGCACACGCCCAAGACATGCAGTTCGGATTGGAAGAGAGCGGTCAGGCACCCCCGCAGGGGCCGCCGGCTGAAGGTCCTCCGTCAGAAGCGCTGGCGAATGCGCTGCGCATGTACACGCAGGAGCGCTACCAAGAAGCCTCTGTTCAGTTTCAACGCGTCGTCGAAGGCGAAACGCCCGACGCGCCCGCGAACGTGCAGAAGGCACAGTTCTTCCTGGGCAAGTGCCTCTACCACTTGCACTACTACCAGTCGGCGCTCGCGGTGTTCGACGAGGTGTCGGAGCAGGGCCGCAATCACCTGTTCTTCGATCAAACGCTGCAATGGCTCGCGCAGCTCGGATCGCAGCTGCCGGAGCCCGCAGGCATCATCGACAAGATCGGTCGCTTCGGTGTCGATCAGCTCGAGCAGTTCAACAGCGCCGACAACGCCGACCTGTACAACCAGCTGCTCTATTTGATGGGCCGCTCGAAGTACAACCAGGGCGAGTTCGACAAGGCGATCGAGCTGTTCCAGAAGGTCGACAAGTCGAACAAGTGGTTCGTGAAGGCGCGCTTCTTCGAGGGCATCTCGTACGTGCGCATGCGCAAGGCGCAACCCGCCGCGACCGCATTCCGCGACATCATCACGGCGATCGACGACGGCGACGTGGAAGGCCTCGACGACGCCGAGCGCATGCGCGATCTCGGCTGGGTCTCGCTGGCTCGCGTGTACTACACCGCCGCCAACCGCACGACCGCCGAAGGCGAGCGCAAGGTCGACGGCGTGCTGCTCGGCAACGCGGTCGAAGCCTGGACCAAGATCGAACCCGAGAGCGAGTACTGGCTCGACGCGCTGTTCGAGACCTCGTGGGCATTCTTCCTGGCGGACGAGTACGCGCGCGCGCTCGGCAACGTGCACACGCTCAACTCGCCGTACTTCAAGCAGTCGTTCTACCCGGAAGCCTTGGTGCTCAAGGCGGTGGTCTTCTTCTCGAACTGCCAGATGAAGAACGCGACCGCGGTCGTGCAGCAATTCCACGAGAAGTACGACCCGGTGAAGACCAAGCTCGACGAGCTGCTCACCAAGTACCAGGACAATGCGCAGTTCTTCGAGTTCTTGAAGAAGGTTCGCAACAACGAAGCGAACCTCGCCGGCGACGTGCGCGGCATCGTGACCTCGGCGCTGTCCGATCGCGCGGTGCTCGCGAACCTCGACTACGTGCGCCTGCTCGACGAGGAGAACGCGTCGCTCGAGAAGTCGCCCGGCCAGTTCAAGGCCTCGAGCCTGGGTGCCCGTATCCAGCAGGACGTGTTGGTCGCGAAGTCGTTCGCGGTCGACCAAGCGGGTGACATCGCCAAGGCGCGTTACAACCGCCTGATCGATGAGATGCAGGACCTGGCGAACCAGGTCGACACGGTCGAGATCGAGACCCTCAACTACGAACGTGGCCAGCTGTCCCAAGCGCTGCAAGCGCAGCAGACGGCAGCCGGTGAGTCCACAGGTGGACAGGTCTTCGTCTCGCCCGAACACAACGTCTGGCCGTTCAACGGCGAGTACTGGCGCGACGAGCTCGGCTACTACCGGCAAGAAGTCACGTACAGGTGTGGAAGGTAATTGACATGCAAAAGCCAATTGCACTGTTCCTGGCTCTCGCGCTGGGCTGTCTCGGCGTTGCGTCGAGCGCGGATGCGCAATCGAAGAAGAAGGACAAGAGCAGCAAGAAGAGTGCTTCTGCTGCCGCGGCTCCTGCAGACGAAGCGCCCGCACCCAAGCCCAGCAAGACCCTGACCTCCTCGGCGAAGCTCCCGCCGCCGCCGGAAGGCATGTGCGTCTCGCCGGAGGCGCCGAAGCGCGTCGCCGAGTGCCCGAGCAATACGCCGAAGGGCGGCAAGGGTGGGGCGGGTGCGCCGAGCTCCAAGCTGCAAGAGTCGAAGCGCAAGGTCGAGCAGCCCAAGGGCTTGCAGGTGAAGGGCCCGTCGATCGAGCTCGACGTCGCCACGCTGCGCAACAAAGAGAAGACCGAGAAGAAGGCCAAGGACTTGCTGCTCCGCGAGCTGCAGGTCACCAAGCGCCTGATCAAGAACACGCGCACCAACGACACGCGGCGCGCCGACTTCTTGCTGCGTTTGGCCGAAGGTTACTTCGAGCTGGTGCAGGTCTCGACCTCGGACGTGCGCAAGCTCGACGAGCCGATCCACGAGGCCTGCCAGGTCAAGAAGGACAAGGGCAAGTGCAGCCAGCTGAAGAAGACGCAGGCTGACGCCGAGAAGGCGCTGGCAGGCACGCGCGAGGACAACATCAAGACCCTCGCGCTGCTCGTGAAGGATCACCCCGACTACAAGAAGATGGACGAGGTGCTGTTCGCGCTCGGCTTCTCTCTCGACGAGATGAAGCAGTTCGATCGCGCGCGCCAGGTCTATCACCGGCTGATCAAGAACTTCCCGCAGAGCACGTACATCCCGAACGCGTACCTGTCGTTCGCGGAGTACTACTTCCAGCAGGGCGACATGAAGGCCGCCCAGCAGTTCTACCAGAAGGTCACCGAGATCCCGCCGGAGCGGAACAAGGTCTACGGCTACGCCATCTACAAGCAGGCGTGGTGCTTCTACAACCTCGAGGACTTCAAGCACTCGTTGCAGAGCTTCGTCGAGACCATCGAGTTCGGCACGCAGAACCCCGAGTCGGCGAACGTCGAGAACCTCGTGCGTCAGTCGCGCAAGGAGCTCGTGATGCCGTACGCGCAGGTGGGTAGCCCGGAGCGCGCGCTCGACTTCTTCAAGCGCTACGCGAAGGACGACGACCAGGCGTTCGACATGTTCGAGAGCCTGGGCGAGCTGTACTTCGACACTGGTAAGTGGCCCGAGGTCATCTCGATCTACCACGCGCTGATGGCCGAGCGCTCGAGCGACGACAAGGTCTGCTACTGGCAGACGCGTGTCGCCAACGCGATCATCTCGTCCAAGCCGAAGCCGCAGCAGGTGACCGAGGTCGAGCGCATGATCGACCTGTGGCAGACCTACGACAAGGGTACGCACAAGGAAGACGCCAAGAAGCTGTGCAAGCAGTCGGCAGCTTCGGTGCTCATCGACTTGTCGACCGCCTGGCACCGTGAGGCGATCGGTACCGACACCCAGCCGGGCACCAACGACCGCGGCACGATGGAGCTTGCATCCAAGCTCTACCGCTTGCTGCTCAAGTCGTTCCCCGACATGGAGTCGATGCAGTTCCCCGACATCGACAAGCGCGACTGGCCGACCGAGTACAAGGTCGCCTACTTCTACGCCGAGCTTCTCTGGAAGATGGAGAACTGGGGCGAGTGCGGCCCGGCCTTCGACAAGGTGCTCGAGGTGAACCCGCAGGGCGAGTACACGGCGGATGCCGCGTACGCCGCGGTGCTTTGCTACAACAAGCAGTACCAGACGGCCTTCGCAGACAGCGAGAAGAGCGTCCGCGGCAAGGCTGCAGAGGACGAGAAGAAGAAGGGCAAGAAGGGCAAGAAGGGCAAGGAGGAGAGCGAGGAAGACAAGGCCGCTCAGTTCCGGCCCAAGGAATTCTCGCCGATGGAGCAGGGCATGCTCAACGCGTTCCAGCGTTACGTGTGCTTCGTGCCGGACAGCGAGGACTTGCCGCAGATCAAGTACCGCCGCGCGCGCATCTTCTACGAGACCAATCACTTCGAAGAAGCGTCGGTCATCTTCAAGGACATCGCGTTCAACCACAGCAAGACGGATCTCGGCGTCTACGCCGCGAACCTCTACATGGACTCGCTCAACGTGCTCGGCACGTACAGCGATCCGCGGCGGCCGTCGTGCTACGACGACATGAACACGAACATCGAGCCGCTGTTCGGGTTGTACTGCGCGACATCGGAGACGCGCGAAGCCAACCAGGAGCTGTGCACGGTCCTCGAACAGCTGCGCTGCGACCTCTTGCGTAAGAAGGCAGAGTCGCTGCAAGCCAACAAGGACTACAAGCAAGCGGCGTCGGTCTACGTGTCGATCTTCCGCACGTACCGTGAGTGCGGCAAGCTGGACGAGGTTCTGTACAACGCCTCGATCAACTTCGAAGCCGCGCGCCTGCTCGGTCGTGCGATCAAGGTCCGTAAGGTCTTGATCGACAAGTATCCGGAGAGCGAGTGGTCGAAGCGCGGTCTGTACCTGATCGGCGCGAACTTCCACGCTCTGGCCATCTACGATACGGCCGCGGACTACTACGAGCAGTTCGCCAACAAGTATCCGGGCGAGGACGGCGCCAAGTGCACCGATGCCGAGAAGACGGCCGGTACCTGCGCCATCGCGCACGAAGCCATGCAGAACGCGGTCTTCTTCCGGCTCGGCCTCGGCGACGAGGCACGCGCAGTCGAAGACGCGAAGTCGTTCGAGAAGAACTGGCAGCGCAAGTTCCCGCGCGAGACTTCGCAGGTGCGCTACTCGCTGGGCTCGATCTACGAGCGCCTCCAGGACTGGAAGCGCGTGGTCGACCACTACACGGGCTACATCAGCGCCTACAAGAAGACGGCGTTGCCGAACGAGCTGATGCAGGCCAACGTCAACGTCGGTCGCGCGTACCTGTCGATGGAAGACAAAGACAAGGGCGCACGAAGCAAGGCCGATCCGTACTTCAAGGCTGCGGTGAAGATCTGGACCGACGGCGGTCCGGAGGACATCGCCAAGTCGGACGCACCCGACGATCAAAAGGCGCGCTCGCTGGCGTTCGCGAAGATCGCGGTGGCCGAGGCGCTGTTCCACCTGGCGAACGACGACTTCCAGAAGTTCGCCAACATCGGCTTCCCCGTGTTCAAGGCCTCCGTGAAGGAGGGCGGCAGCGCGGCCAAGAAGGCGAAGGTCCAGGAGCAGTTCGCGAAGTGGATGCAGGACGACTTCACGAAGTGGATGGGTGAGAAGGCCAAGGCCCTCGACGTCGCCCAGAAGAACTACGAGAAGATCTCCGAGCTCCAGGTGCCGCAGTGGGACATTGCTGCAGCCACCCGCGTCGGCGACATGTACCTGTCGTTCGTCAACGACTTCCGCGACGCACCGGTGCCGCCGACGCTGCAAGGCGACGACGAGCTGGTCGACCTCTACTACCAAGGTCTCGACGAAGCTTCGCGGCCGTGGGTCGAGAAGGCCAAGAACGCCTATGAGTTCTGCCTGATCACCGCGACCAAGGTGCGTTGGTTCAACGAGTTCATGACGCGCTGCGAGACCGAGCTGTTCAAGCTCGACCCGCGCGCCTATCCCCGCGCCGCCGAGTTGCGCGGCAGCGACACCTACACGTACAGCGCGCCGGCCAAGCCTGGCTTGGTCGAGAAGCTGGGCGGTTCCGGCGACGACGAACTGGGAGGAGGCAACTGATGCGCGCCCTTCAAACAAGCAAGGCCTTCGCGGCTGTCCTCTCTCTGTCGTGCGCGGCTGCGCTTGCAGCTTGCGGCGGCGGGGGTTCTGCCGGCGGCGCCGAGTCGTCGACCGGATCGTCGGGCCCGGCCGCGACCGAAGGCGGCCAACAGGTCAAGACCGGTGGCGGCCAGGCGGTCAGCGTCAAGGCGCACAACGAGTGGACCGAGGGCCTCAAGCTCTTCAAGAGCTACGAGGCCAAGGGCGGCTGGAACGACGGCCGCTGCGATGAAGTGGCTGGCCACTTCACCACCGCGGCGTCGGCCCAGAAGAAGTTCGCCGAGGCGCTGTACATGGCCGGCCTCGCCAACGATCGCTGCGGCCGCAAGGACAAGGCGCAGGACTTCTATCGTCAGTCGGTCGGCGCGAACTCCAAGTTCTGCAAGGCGCGCGTCGCGATCGCGCTCGAAGCGCAGCGGCAGGGAGGCTCGGTCGAGAGCGAGTTCGCTCGCGCCGTGCAGGACGATCCGCAGTGCACCGAGGGCTACGTGAACCTCGCCATCATGCAGCGCAAGCGCGGCATCGAGGGCAACAAGGAAGCGCTCTCGAACCTTCGCCGCGCGCTGGCCATCGACGCCCAGTACTTGCCCGCCTTCAACGAGATGGCGCTCCTGTACTTGAGCGAGGCCGCAGACAACACCAAGAAGCTCGACCTCGCCGAGGTCGTGTGCAGCCAGGCGCAGAAGATCAACGCGGCCTACGCGCCGATCTACAACACCTGGGGTTTGATCGATCTGCGCCGCAACAAGATCATCGACGCGTCCGCCAAGTTCCAGAAGGCGACCGAGCTCGATCCGAAGATCTTCGAAGCGCACATGAACTTCGCGCGCATCACGATCGGCTTCCGCGGCTATCAAGACGCCAAGGCGGCCTACGAGCAGGCGCTGTCGCTGCAGCCGAACGACTTCGAGGCCCAGCTCGGCCTCGGTGTGGCGCTGCGCGGTCTGCAGGAGAACACCAAGGCTCAGGAGGCGTACGAGAAGGCGAGCAAGATGGCGCCGAATCGGCCCGAGCCTTATTACAACCTGGGCATCCTCTATCAGGACTTCATGAACGGTACCGCCGACGAGATGAAGAAGGCGCGCGGCTACTACCAGGAGTTCCTGTCCAAGGCGGGCTCGGACAAGAAGTTCGCGCCGCAGGTCGAGGAGATCCAGCGCAAGTGCAAGCAAGAGGGCAAGCGCAAGAATCAGGGCAAGAACGCCTGCATCGCCGGCCGCATCCAGAACATTCAGCTGTACCTGGATACGATGAAGCAGATGGCCGAGATGGAGAAGCTCCAGAAGGAGCAAGAGAAGCAGATGAAGGCCATGGAGGAGCAGGAGAAGCAGCAGCAACAGGCCGCTCCGCCGGCAGATGCTGCCCCGGCTCCAGCTCCCGACAAGAAGTAGGTCTGTGAACGGGAACCTTCCCACCCCGAGTGTTGTCTATCCGGGGTGTGAAGGATCCGTACATAAAAACACAGAAAATCAGGAATCTGTGGTCAGGTGGCGTTGAAGGTGTGCAGTGACGGAACTAGCTTCCGGCTGCCACAACGGATGGAGAAGCGGGTCATGAAGAAGCTCAGCGCGATTTGTTCCATACCCAGCGGCCGAGCTGCGCTCGCGGCTGTTCTCTCGGTCCTGCTCCTCGCGGGACTCGTAGCGAGCGTCTCGGCGCAGGAAGGCGAAGGCGGCGGCGGCGGCGGAAGCGCCACGACGTACGACTTCGAAGACGACCTCGTTCAGGGCGACCTCGTGCGGCCGGACGGCGAGAATCTGATGGTGCGACGCCGCGGTGCACGTGAGTCATTGATCAAGATTCGGGAACATTTCGTGCCGGAGCTGCTCAAATCGGTCGAGAACCTGTGAGCGACCGGGCTTGAACTAGCGGTGCGCGTGCGGCGTGGCCCCTGAACACGCCGCTGCTGTCTTGATGAGTTTTTTGGCTCCGGCGCACCCCGCCGGGGAATGCTGGTTGATTGGTTCGCGAGAGATCGCGTTCGTTTGTTTTGGAGGCTGTCGTGCCGACTCCCATCACGTTTCACATCTTCGACCGCTCTGGGCAGCATGTGCGCAGCGAGACGCTGACGCAGGATGTCATCAAGATCGGCAAGCTCGATTCGAGCCATCTGAAGCTCGAGGACGAGGGCGTCTCGCGCATGCACTCGGTGGTGGAGGTGTCCGCCGCGGGCGAGGTGTTCGTCATCGACCTCGGGTCGACGACCGGCACGATCGTCAACGGCCAGCGGGTCAGCAAGGCCCAGCTCAACCCGGGCGATCAGCTGCAATTCGGCAACCTGACGCTGCAGATCGACTTCGGTGATTCCGAAGAAGAAGAAGAGCAGGCGCCGCCGCCAGCTGCAGAGCCGTCGACCGTGCTCGGCTACGCGCCTCCCGCGCAGCAGCCCCAGTACCAGCAGCCTGCCTACGCGCAGCCGCAGCAGCCAGCGGCGGCCGCGGGGCGTCCAGCTTCGCGCACCGCGACCATGATCGGCGGGCAACAGACCGCGCCCAACCCGTTCGCCGCGCCGGCTGCTTCCGCGGGCTTCGGCGCCACGCAGCAAGGCTTCGGCGCAGCGCCGCAGGGCTTCGGCCAGTCGCCGCAAGCGCAGTACGCGCAGCCGCAGTACGCGCAGGCGCACGCCGCGGCCTACGACGATCAGCCGGCCCACGGCGATGGAGACGAAGAGGGCGGCGACAACGTGATGTACCAGCTGATCCCGCAGACGCCGCCGATCAATCCGGCCGACGTCGACAGCGGTGAGTCGGCGGTCGAGATCGTGATCCTGTGGGGCGAGCTGTCGATCCTGCACGTCGAGCACCTGTCGCCGCCGCGCAGCTACTACGTCGGTGAAGCGACCGACTCGAAGGGCAAGCCCGCGACCGACTTCTTGATCGGCCGCGAGAGCATCGGTACCGAGCGTCTGCCCGTCGTGGTGGAGTCGGGTTCCTCGGTCGCCGTCGTGATCCCGCCCGGTGCCACCGGCGACATCACGGTTGGCCAGGAAGTGATCACCGTCGAAGAGCTGGCCGCGCAAGGGCAGCTGCAAGCGGCGGGCGAGCTCGCCGGTGCGCGCCAGTATCCGCTGCCTCCGGGTGCGACTGCGCGCGTGCAGTACCAGGGCTTCACGTTCGTGGTGAAGCCGGTCTCGGCCGCGCGCGCGGTCGGCATGGGCGGCGAAAACCGCATCGACATGAAGGGCTACATCTGGACCATCGCGTCCATGGCCTTCCACATCGGCCTTCTGCTGTTGTTCTACTTCCTGCCTCCGCGTTCCTCGTCGCTCTCACTCGACTTGCTGAACGCCGACTCTCGTCTCGTGAAGTACTTGATCGAGCCGCCTGAAACCGTCGAAGAGGAGACCCCCGAGTGGCTCCAAGAGAACAAGGACGACGACGAAGGCGGTAAGGGCAAGCGTCACAAAGACGAAGAAGGCCAGATGGGCAAGAAGGACGAGAAGAAGACCAAAAACAAGTTTGGTATCGAAGGTCCTCAGAACAACGAAGATCCCCACATGGCTCGCGAGGAGGCCAAAGAGCAGGCCATGAACGCGGGCATCATCGGCATCCTGAAGGCGAGCGTGGGTTCGTGGAACTCGCCGACCTCGCCGTACGGCCGCGATACCGCGCTCGGCAGCGATCCGATGAGCGCGCTCGGTGCGCTGATGGGCGACCAAATCGGCTCGAACTTCGGCTTCGGCGGCCTCGGTCTCCGCGGCACGGGTCGCGGTGGCGGTGGTACCGGTGAAGGTACGATCGGTCTCGGTAACATCGGCACGATCGGTCACGGTGCCGGTGGCGGCACGGGTTCTGGCTACGGTAGCGGTGCCGGTGGCTTCCGCGGCCGCGACGCCAAGGTGCCCCGCATCCGCAGCGGCCAGGCCGACGTGCACGGCTCGCTCTCGAAGGAAGTCATCCGGCGCATCATCGGCCGTCACATCAACGAGGTGCGGTTCTGCTATGAGCAAGAGCTCAACGCGCGTCCGGACCTGCAAGGTCGCGTAGCGGTCAAGTTCATCATCTCGCCGACCGGCGCGGTGCAAACGGCCGCAGTCGATAGCTCCGATCTCGGTAACCCGAAGGCGGAGCAGTGCATCGCCCAGGCGGTACGTCGCTGGACGTTCCCGGCGCCGGAAGGCGGCGGCATCGTGGTCGTGACGTATCCGTTCGTGCTGTCGCAGACGGGCGGCTGAGACCTGATCAGTGTCAGTGTGTGCACTCTATCGAGCGGACCCACATGCAGTTGCGGGTCCGCTCGATGTGTTTTTGGGACGGGACAATTCACGCAGCGCATGGCCCGCGCGGCGCGCGAAAGTCACCGGGAACGAGGCGAATTCAAGCAGCAAGTTCAGTGGTTTGACGGTTGAGCTTGCGTGGTTGTCGGCATAGCATCGCAGGGCCCCATTCTAGAGGAGCAATCCACATGCAGAGGTTGTCGTCGTTTGTCGTAGTCGGTCTGTTGAGCGTCCTGTGCATGGCCGCGGATTGTTCGCGGGCGCGCGTCGAGTCGATCAACAAAATGAATGAGGGTGTGACTGCGGCGGTGCAGAAGCGCTACGTCGACGCGACGAAGTTGCTCGAGAGCGCGTCGGTTATTGATCCACAGAACGACCAGGTGTTCTGGAATATGGCGTTGGTGCACATGGAGCTACGTAAGTACGACCGTGCGCGCGACGACCTACAGAAGGCGATTGCGCTCAACGCCGACTCGGGTGGCTACCAGGAGAAGCTGGGCACCGTGTTGATCGAGCTGAAAGACTGGAACGCAGCCAAGCAAGCCTTCGAGAAATCCATCGCTTTGGAGCCTCAACTCTTCAAGGCGTACTATAAGCTTGCACAGGTCAACGAACAGCTCGATGATCAGCAGAGCGCTCTGAAGAACTACACCGCGGCCGTCGAAAAGGGACCGCGCTTTTTGGAGGCATACAACGCTCTCGGGCGCCTGTATGCGGACCTCGGATATCTCGATCAATCAGTGCAGGTTTTGCAGGAGGCCCTCAAGGTCGCTCTCCCGGGCACCGAAGAGGAAGCGCAAGCGCATCATCTTGTGGGCACCGTGTATCAGCAGCAGAAGAAGTACGACGACGCTGTGCGCGAGTTCAAAGCAGCTCTGGCCGTCGTGCCGGGCATGCGCGACGCGCTGTTCTCGCTCGGTTGGACCTACCAGCTGCAGAACAACAAGGAGGAAGCCAAGCGCTACCTCCAGAAGTTCGTGGATGTCGCAGGGGCAGAGGCGCCGGCCCACTACGTGAAGGCGGCGCGAGACAAGATCGCAGAGATGGCGGAGGGCTTTGCAACCTCCGCCGCGAATCAGTAGTTCTGTTTGACATAGCCCGCGGGCGAGCCCTGCTCCCCGCGAGTGATGACAGTTTCCGCGGGCGAGCTCCGCTCCCCGCGGGCTCTGCTAACGCGGAGCTGGGGCGATGAAGTCGGTCGCACCAAAATCCTCGAGCAGTCTTGAAGGTTCGCAGGAGGCTTCGGTGTCGGATAACGACTTGTCCGTTTCCAGTCAGGCCGTGGCACGAAAGGGAGAGTCCGAACTGAACGGCGCGAATGGGGGAAGCGGAAGTGAGCCACGAGAGCTGACCGACGCAGACCGCGCCAAGCTGGTCGAGCTGACGGAGTCGATCGAAAAGTTCACTGCGCAAAAGCGCTGGTCGGACGTCATCAAGGCGACGCTGCAGAAGGCCGAGCTGTTGGTCGATCCGGCCGAGAAGGTCGAGCTGTTCAGCGAGGCCGGCCGCATGTACCTCGAGCGCTCGTCCAACCAGGGCGAAGCGATCAAGTGCTTCCAGCGCGTGCTCGATCTGGACCCGACCAACGTTCAGGCGATCACACAGCTCAAGGAGATGTACGAGAAGCGGCGCGACTGGGAGCGCCTGGTCGAAGTCATGCGCGCCGAGTGCGCGCTGCTCGACCCCGCAGATCAGCCGCTGCGCCGGCTCGAGATCGCCAAGATGGCGACCGAGAAGCGCAGCAAGCCGAACGTCTGCATCGAGCTCTGGCAGGACGTGCTCACGGCCGATCCGGGCAACGCCGAGGCGCTCAACTCGCTGGCCGGGCTGTACGAGCGAGCGCGCGAGTGGGCCCCGCTGGCCGAGGTGCTCGAGCGACAGGGCGAGCTGGCCGCCACGCCGGCGGACCGGATCGCGGTGCTGCAGAAGCTCGGCAACGTCTACTCCGACAAGCTGCAGAACGACGCCGGCGCGCTCCAGGCGTACCAGCGCTTGCTCGAGCTGGACCCGAACGATCGCCGCGCGCAAGAACAGCTGAAGAAGCGCTGGATCGCCACCGGCGCCTGGGACGAGCTCGAGCAGTTCTACACCCAGACCGACAAGCTGGATGAGTTGATCCGCACGCTGGAGCGTGCCGCAGATACGTCCACCAGCGAGGTCGCCGAGCGCATCGCGCTGCAGTTCCGCATCGCGCGCCTGTGGCAAGAGAAGAAGCAGGCGCCCGATCGCGCCGCCCGCGCCTACGAAAAGGTGTTGGTGCTCGACGCGAACGATCTGCAAGCGGCCGAGGCGCTCTCGCCGCTGTACGAGCAGGCGGGCGACTCGAAGAAGTTGGCGGGCGTCTACGAGGTGCGGCTCAAGCACGTCGACGATCCAGACACCCGCATCGCGCTCTTGCGCGAGGTCGGCTTGCTCTACGAAGAGAAGCTGCGCAGCCCACAGCAGGCCTTCGAGCGCATCCTCGAGGCCTTCTCGTTCGAGGCCAAGAACGAGGTGCTGCGCGAGGACGTCAACCGGCTCGCGGCCAAGGTCAACGGCTGGGACGCGGTCTTCCAGACCTACGACAACGCCGTCCGGCATGCCACGCACCCGGACGACGCCAACGATCTGCGCCTGCACTATGGCGAGGCGCTGCACAAGCTCAACCGCGTGGCGGAAGCCATCGCGCAGTACAAAGCGGTCTACGAAGATCGCAGCGACGACGCGCGCGCCATCGCTGCCCTCGAGCAGCTGTACCGCGAGTCGGGCGACTACCGTGGCCTGCTCGGCGTGCTGTCACGTCGCGCGGAGTACGAGAGCGATCCCGAGCTGCGCAAGCGCCTGGCCTACGACATGGCCGAGCTGTACCGCGATCACCTGGGCGAGCCCGCGCAGGCTATCGAGGCGTTCAAGAACATCCCGATGGAGTTCGGCGAGGGCGAGGTCGAGGCGTACCGCGCGCTCGACTCGCTCTACGAGAGCGAAAAACGCTTCGATGATCTCGCTCGCACGCTCGAGCACCGCATCGACATCGGTCCGGAGAGCACCGAAGAGCTGTCGGACCTCAAATTCCGGCTGGCCGGCGTGCTGCACAAGCACCTGAACGACAGCACGCGCGCCATCGAGCTGTACCGCGAAGTGCTGACGCTGATGCCGGAGCACGAGGGCGCCATGGCCTCGCTCGAGGCCATGCTGTCGGACTCGCAGCTCGGCGGCTCGGCGTCGGCGATCCTGGTCGACGTCTACGAGGCGCGCGCCGACTTCGCCAAGCTGGTGCGTGCGCTCGAGGTCTCGGCGCAGTTCGCGCCCACGGCCGAGGAGCGCGTCGAGCTGATCACGCGCATCGCCGAGGTGCGCGCGAGCCGGCTGGGCGATCAATCGGGCGCGTTCACTGCCTACGCGCAGGCCTTCGAGGCCGATCCCGACAACCCGGAGATCCTGACCCGGCTCGAAGCCATCGCCGCCGGTCAATCGCGCATCGCCGAGATGGTGAAGTTGATCGAGGCGCGCGCGAAGAAGGTCGACGATCCGCTGCTGCAGCGGCGCTTGTACCTGCGCGCCGCGCAGATCCACGACGCCGATATCGGCGACGTCGAGGCGGCGGTCGCGGCCTACACGCGCGCGCTCGCGCTGGACGAGAGCGACGAGGAGATCCTGGGCGCGCTCGAGGCGCTGTACCGGCGCACCGAGCGCTGGACCGATCTGCTCGAGATCCTGCAGCGCAAGACCGGCATCACCAGCGACCCCGCCGAGCAAGAGCAGCTGCTCGCGCAGATGGCCTTCATCCAGGACGAGATGCTGAGCGACCCACAGGCGGCGATCCGCCTGCACGCACAGATCCTGGAGCTCGATCCGACGAGCAAGACCGCGCTGACCGCGCTCGACGGCTTGTACGAGCGTCAGGCGATGTGGAGCGATCTGGCGGATAACGTCGGCCGGCAGCTGTCGCTGACCGACGACGCCGAGCAACAGCTCGTCCTGATGCTGCGCCTGGGCACGTTGCGCGAGACGCGCATGAGCGCGCCCGAGGCCGCGATCGAGATCTACCGCGAGATCCTGGAGCGCGATCCGGACAACGCGCAGGCGCTGGCCGCGCTCGAGCGCCTGCTGGCGCGCCCCGAGTACCAGAGCCAGATCGCCGAGATCCTCGAGCCGCTCTACCGCGACAAGAACGAGTACGCGAAGCTGATCTCGATCCACGACATCCAGGTGCAGAACAGCACCTCGAGCGATCAGCGGGTCGAGTTGCTGCACCGCATGGCCGAGCTGTACGAGGTCGCGCTCGAAGATCTCGGCAACGCCTTCCACACGTTCGCGCGCGCCCTGGCCGAGGATCCGGCCAACAGCAGCACCCGCGAACAGTTGGATCGCATCGCCTCCACGGCGAGCGCCTGGCAAGAGCTGGCCGAGGTCTACGAGGCCGAGGTCCAGCGCAGCGAGGACCCAGCAGTCAAGGCGCTGTTGCACGCCCGCTCCGCGCAGATCCGCGAGGAGTACCTGGGCGACACGCAGGGCGCGATCGCGCACCACCAGCAAGTGTTGGCCGCGGACTCGGGCAACCTCGACTCTGCGAGCGCGCTCGAACGCCTGTATCAAGTCGCCGAGCGCTACGACGAGCTGGCCAAGACGTACCTGACGAAGGCGTCGCTGCTGCCCGCGCCCGACGAGAAGCGCGACTACCTGTTCCGTGCCGGCGCGCTCTACGAAGAGGTCCTCGATCAACCCGAAGCCGCGATCGACGTCTACCGGCGCGTGCTGCGCGTCGAGGCCGAAGACGTCGGCGCGCTCGACAAGCTGATCCAGCTGCACCTGCGCCTGAGCCAGTGGGAGAAGCTGCTCGAGGCGTACGGCCAGAAGGCCGACGTCGTCGCCGATGCCGACCAGAAGAAGTCGCTCTACGCGCAGGTTGGCGCGGTCTACGAACAGAAGCTCTCTCAGCCCGAGAAGGCCATCGAGACCTACCAGCGCGTGCTGGACCTCGATCCCGAGGATCTCACGGCCCTCGGACGGCTGGACGCGTTGTTCCTGGCTGCCGGGCGCTCGGAAGAGTTGCTGACCATCCTCGAGCGCGAGGCGGAGCTCTCGGGCGACGCGCTGCAGGCGATCGATCTGCGCTACCGCATCGGCGAGCTGTACGAGCAGAAGCTGAACGACGCCTTCCGCGCGGTCGAGACCTACCGCGACATCCTCGATCACGTGCCTGATCACGCGGCCACGCTGGCCGCTCTCGAGCGCATGATCGCGGCCGGCCGCGAGGCCGTGGCTGCGGCCGCCGTGCTCGAGCCGATCTACCGCGCGGCGGGCGACTCGGCGCGCCTGGCGCAGGCACTCGAAGTGCTGATCGAGCACGAGGAAGATCCGCCCCGCAAGGTCGAGCTGCTGCACCAGGTGGCCGAGATCTACGAGGTGCACCTCGACGAGCCGCAGCGCGCGTTCGACGCGCTCGCGCGCGCCTTCCCGGTGGACAGCCAGCACGACGCCACGTTGGCCTCGCTCGAGCGCCTGGCCGAGAAGCTGAGCGCGTTCAGCCGCCTGACCGAGCTCTACGACGCGGGTGTGAAGCGCCTGCGCGAGAGCTCGCCCGAGACCACCGTCGACCTCGCGCTGCGCGCCGCGCAGCTGTTCGAGGTGCAGCTCGGCGACGTGAACGCAGCCATCGCGCGCTACCAGGTGGTGTGCGAGATCGACCCCACGCACATCGCCGCGCTCGAGGCGCTGGATCGACTGTACGAAGCGACCGAGCGCTGGGCCGAGCTCGCCCAGGTGCTCGAGCGCAAGAGCGAAGTCGCCAGCAGCCCCGACGAGATCCTGGCGATTCAGTTCAAGACCGGCCAGCTGGCCGAGCACCGCCTGAACGATCTCGAGCGCGCGGTCCGCTACTACCGCGACATCCTGGCCGCCGCCCCCGAGCACGAGCCGGCGCTCAAGGCCCTCGAAGCCTTGTTCGCGCGCGGCGTGTTGCCGGGCGTGATCAGCGAGATCCTCGAGCCGCTCTACCGCATGCAGGAGGCCTGGGATCGCCTGATCGGCGTGCACGAGGTGGCGCTGCGCGTCGAGGCCGATCCGAACGAGCGCGTGCAGATGATGCAGCGCATCGCCGAGATCGCCGAGGAGCGTGCGGGTGACAAGGCCTCGGCCTTGACCTGGATGCTGCGAGCGTTGCTCGAGGACAGCGACAACGATCACACCGTCGGCGAGGTCGAGCGGTTGGCCGCGGATACCGGCAACTGGCTGGTGCTGGCGGACACCTACGCGACGATCAGCGAACGCGCGAAGGACAACGCCCTGCGCGTATCCAGCGGCAAGCGCCTGGCGCGCGTGTACGAAGAAGAGCTCTCCGACATCGCGCGCGCCGAGGAGACCTATCGCTACGTCGTGGCGCTCGATCCCAAGGACGAAGACGTCCTGGCCGCGCTCGATCGCATCTACACCGAGCACGCCGCCGCCGAGGCGCTGGCCGAGATCCTGCGCAAGCGCATGGCGGCCGCGGACAGCCCGCGGCTGCAGGTCGAGTTCGCGCATCGCCTGGGTCAGGTGCTCTGGAACGAGTGCCGCCGCACCGACGACGCGATCGCGGTCTTCCGGCAGATCCTCGACTCGCTCGATCCGCAGCACGAAGACACGCTGCACGCGCTGCAGAACATCTACACGGTCACCAAGGCCTGGTCCGAGCTGTTCAAGGTGTACGAGCGCGAGCTGGACATCGTGGTCGGCGACGGCGCGCAGGCCGAGACCCTGGGCCGTATGGCCACGTTGGCTGCCACCGAGCTCAACGACTTCCCGCGCGCCGTCGAGCTGCTGCGCCGCGTGCTCGATCTGCTCGGCGAGGATCCCCAGGCGCTCAACGCGCTCGGCAACATCTACGCGCTGCAAGAGAACTGGACCGACCTCGTCGACGTGCTCGAGCGCGAGGTGGCGATCGCCAGCGACGACGAGATGCGCATGCGCATCTACGCTGATCTCGGCCGCATCTGGTACGAGAAGCTGCACCGCGACCGCAACGCCCTCTCGAGCTGGGAGCTCGTGCTGGACGTCGATCCGTCCAATGCCGAGGCGCTCGGCGCCATCGCGGCCATTCACCGCGCGGCCGGCTCGAACCAGGAGCTGGTCGAGACGCTGCACCGCACCGTCGACGCCGCGGCCGAGAAGCTCACGCCGCGCGCGCTCGAAGGCGTGTACATGGAGCTCGGCGCGCTCTACGGCCAGCGGCTGAAGCAGCCGGCGGACGCGGTCGAGGCCTACAACAAGGCGCTCGAGATCAACCCGGGCAACTTCGGCGCGCTCGACGCGCTGGAAGCCATCCACTCGGCGAACGAGGACTGGGTGGCGTGCATCGAGGTGAAGCAGCGTCGCGTGTCGGCGTTGTCCGAGGCCCGCGACAAGATCGTGGTGCTGCTCGACATCGCCGCGATGTGGAACGAGAAGCTCGAGGATCCGAACCGCGCGATCGAGCCGCTGAATCAGATCCTCGAAGTCGATCCGATGCACCACTTCGCGTTCGAGCGCCTGGAGCAGGCGTTCCGCGACAGTCAGCGCTACGAAGACCTGGTCGCGCTGTATCTCACGCGCGTCGAGGCCAACAGCGACGCGGTGCAGCGCGTGCACCTGTTACGCAACGTCGCCCGGGTCTACGAGAAGGATCTGGACGACAAGCTCCAGGCGTTCGACGCGTTGTTGATCGCCTGGACGCAGGACTTCACGAACGAGGATTCGGCGCGCGAGCTCGAGCGCATGGCCGGCCTGACGCAGCGCTGGAACGAGCTGCTGACGACCGCCAACCAGTCGCTGTCCGAGCTGGACGCGTCCGAGACCGAGATCCGCAACGCCATCTGCTTGAAGTGCGCGCGCTGGTACGGCCGCGAGGGTCACCCGGAGTACGCGGTGCCCTACCTGCAGCAGGTGCTGGCGATCGACCCGGTGAACCGCGGCGCGATGCGTCAGATGGCCGAGCTGTATCGCCAGACGCAGCAGTGGCCGATCTACGCGCAGGCGCTCACCAAGCTCGTCGACATGACGGAGGACCCCGCCGAGCGCGCGGACGTCTACGTCAGCATGGGCGAGCTCAAGGAAGAGCAGTTCAAGCAGGCCGATCAGGCGATCGCGCACTACCGCGACGCGCTCGATGCCGTCAGCACGCACCTGGGCGCGATCCGCGCACTCGAGCGCATCTACCGCGCGCGCGAGCAGTGGGCCGAGTTGGTCGAGATCTTGCGGCGCAAGATCGGCGCGCTCAGCGAGCCCGAGCACGTGCTGGCAGCCAAGCTCGAGCTGGCCGAGGCCTACGAAGATCGCGTGGTCGACCGCGCGAAGGCCACCGAGCAGTACAAGAAGGTGCTCGAAGACGACGCGCGCAACCTCGCCGCGTTGAAGGGCCTCGAGCGCCTGTACGCGCAGCAGGAGCAGTGGCAATCCCTGCTCGACGTGCTCGAGCGCCAGCTCGAGGTCGTGCAGAACGAGCGCGATCAGATCGCGCTGTCGGTGCGCATCGCGGGCATGTGGGAGGAAGAGTTCCTCAAGCCCGAGAAGGCCGCCGAGCGCCTGGAACGCGTGCTCGAGATCGATCCCACGCACATCCAGGCTTACACCGGCCTCGAGCGCATCTACCGCAACCTGCGCAAGTGGCCGGAGCTGGTCAACACCTACGAGCGCCACGTCGACGCCACGCCCGATCGCGGCGAGAAGGCCGAGATCCACGAGCGCATCGGCGGCGTGTACCGCGACGAGATCAAGGACGTCGATCGCGCGATCGACAGCTTCCTGAACGTCACCGGCCTCGAGGCCGGCAACCAGCCTGCGCTGCGTGCGTTGGCGGCGTTGTACGAGGCGCGCGGCGATCACGGTCTGGCCTTGGACGTGATGGAGAAGTTGAGCGGCTTGGCCTCTGACCAGGCCGAACGCGTCGCGCTCTTGTTCCGCATGGGCAAGCTGCTCGACAAGGAAATGGGCGATCGCGTGGCCGCGGTCGAACAGTTCCACAAGGCGATCGAGCTCGACGAGCGGCACCTGCCCTCGCTCGAGGCGATGCGCGCGATCCACGTCGAGGGTGAGGACTTCCTGGCCGCGGCACGGGTGCTCGAACGCATCGTCGAGGTCGAGAGCGCCGGGCGGCGCGGCGCGCAGTACCGCGTCGAGCTGGGCCGGTTGTACGAGGACAAGCTCGAGGAGCACGAGAAGGCCGTCGAGAGCTTCGAGGCGGCGCGCGCGCTCGACCCGGACAACGCCGAAGCTGCGTTACCGCTGGTCCACGAGTACGCGGCCAAGGGGCGCTGGAAGGACGCAGAGCCGCTGCTGCAGATGTTGGTGCGCTCGGCTGCAGTGCGCGAGAGCGACCAGCAGCAGAAGCTGTGGCGCCTGTACGGTCAAACGGCCGAGCAGCTCAACGACGACGAGACGGCCACCAAGGCCTACGGCAAGGCGTTCGAGCTCGATGCGCAGGACCTCGTGTCCCTCAAGGGCCTGGCTGCGGCGTACTACCGCAGCAAGGAGTGGGACAATGCGTTCAAGTACTATCAGATGGTGCTCGTCCACCATCGCGACGAGCTGAGCTCTTCGGAGACCACCGACACCTGTTACCGCCTCGGCATCGTCAAGCGCGAGCAGGGTGAGCGCGCCAAGGCGCTCAACATGTTCGAGAAGGCGCTCGAGGAGGACGGTTATCACCGGCCGACGCTCGAAGCCCTGGTCGAGAGCTACACCGCGGCGAAGGACTTCGAGCAGGTCATCCACTACAAGAAGCGCGTGCTCGAGGTCGTCGACGACAAGGAGCTGCGCTTCGATCTGACCGAAGAGATCGGCGATCTCTGGAACGAGAAGTTGAAGAACCCGGCGAAGGCCATCGAGTCCTACGTCGAAGCCAGCGAGATCAAGCCGCAGAACCACAAGCTGCTGCACAAGCTGCTTGCGCTGTATCAGTCGACCGGCCAGTGGGCGCAGGCGATCGAGATCATCGACCGCGTGTCCGATCTGGATCAGCGTGGCGAGGCAAAGGCGAAGTACGCGTACACCGTCGGCGTGATCCTGCGCGACGAGCTCAAGGACGCGGCGCAGGCGCTGGGTCGCTTCAACGCGGCGCTCGACCTCGACCCGGCCGGCATGCTCAAGGCCTTCGAGGCCATCAACAAGTTGCTCACGCAGCAGAAGGATTGGCGGGAGCTGGAGCGCGCCTTCCGCAAGATGCTGCACCGCGTGTCGGGCAAGGGTGACACCGCGCTGGAGTTCAACCTCTGGCACAACCTCGGCGTCATCTACCGCGACCGCCAGCGCAACCTGGAAGCCGCGGCCGAGGCCTTCGCGATGGCCTCGCGCCTGCAGCCCGAGAACATGCTCGAGCACCAGATCCTGGCGGAGATCTTCGCCATGGTGCCGACGCGCGTGCAGGACGCGATCAACGAGCAGCACATCCTGCTCAAGAACGATCCGTACCGCGTGGATTCGTACCGCGCGCTGTACAAGCTGCACTTCGACGCGCGCCAGTACGACAAGGCCTGGTGCGTGGCGTCGACGCTCAACTTCCTGCGCAAGGCGGACAACGAGCAGCGCCAGTTCTTCGAGCAGTACCGGCCCGAAGGCCCGATCCGCCCGCGCAATCGGTTGACCAACGAGCGCTGGGTGAAGGACCTGCTGCACCCCGATGAGGACTTCCTCGCCGCCAAGGTGTTCGAGGCCGTCACGCCCTCGCTGCTACGGCTGCGCGCGCAGCCCGACAAGAAGTGGCAGCTGAACAAGAAGGATCTGATCCCCGACGTCACGAACACCACGGTCGCGTTCGCGCGCACGTTCGGCTTCGTGACGCAGGTGCTCAGCCTGCCGTTCGTGCCGCGCCTGTTCGTCTGCCCGGATCGCCAGGGTGGACTGGCTTTCGCCCTCACGCAGCCGCCGGCGAGCGTCTGCGGTAGCGCGCTGCTCAGCGGTCAGAGCCCGCTCGACGTGATCTTCGTCGTGGCCAAGCACCTGACCTATTACCGCGGCGAGCACTACATCCGCACGATGTTCCAGACGAAGGACGAGCTGAAGCTGATCCTCGTGGCCGCGATGCACATCGCGGGCGTCGAGATCAGCGACCCGCACGTCGTCGAGTGGGCCAAGCAAATCCGCGGGCAGATGCAGCCGGCCGACGTCGAGCTGCTCAACAGCATCACCAAGCGCTTCGTCGAAAGCGGCGCGCGCACCGACATCAAGCGCTGGATGCAGTGCGTCGAGCTCACGGCTTGCCGCGCCGGCTTTCTGCTCGCGAACGACATCGAGATCGCCGCGCGTATGATCCAGGCGGAGCCGCCTCTGGGCGCGGTCGATCTCACGCCGAAGGAAAAGGTCGAGGAGCTGATCCTGTTCAGCGTGTCTGAAGCCTATTTCCGGCTGCGCGAGGCATTGGGCATCCAGATCCAGGTCGGCTGACCCCGGGCGTATTCCGTGCTGCTAGGTCCTGTTTCTGTTCCTAGTTCCTAGTTCTCCTGGAACTCGGTCCTCGCTCGACCGAACTAGCAACTAGGAACAGCAACAGGAACTAAAACTAGGAACCCGCGACAGAGGTGGGCTGCGATCAGATCCGCAGCCTTCGCCAGCCCAGCACATACGCCAGCCAGATCGCGCGCAGGCACGACAGCCCGAGCGCCGCGGCCTGGCTTCCCAACAGCGCTACGCCCGCGGCTGCAGGCCCCGGACCCACGACCAGTCGCGGCAAGAGCGCCCCGAGTAGCGCGACCAGCCCCTGGGCCGCGATCAGCAGCAGTCGAAGGGCCACGCGGCGAGCATGCGTGTGCCGCACGGCGATGCGCAGGGCTTCCCGGAGTGGACTCTCGCAGCTGATGGCTGCGGCGGCGCGATCTTGCAGGTTGAGTAGCCAGCAGCCCAGCCAGGCGAAGGGAACGAGCGTGCCCAGGCTCAGCAGATCGATCGTGCGCTCGTCGAGGCGTGCCTCGAACGCACCGTGTAGCCAGCTCAGCGAGCCCACCGCGCCGGCGCCGAGCAGCGCGAGCCCGAGCAGCGTGCCGAAGGAGATCAGCGCCGCCGGCATGTAGCGCCCCAGGGCGTAGCGCGCGTGCCCCACGAAGCTGTCCTGTCGTTCCATCGCCCGCAGCCAGGCGACGCTCAGCCAGGGGTAGTTGATCGCTGCAGCCAGCAGCGGCAGGAGCATGCGCCGGCCGGCAGCATCGTCCAGGCCGGTCCAGACGCGCATGGCAGCCAGCGCGTCTGCCGCTGCCGGCTGGAGCGAGACGTCCGGTGTCGTCACCTCGCCGATCAGCGGCAGCGCGAAGCTCGCGGCCAGGAGTGTCTGGAAGACGTGGATGCCCAGCGTCATGGGCCACGCCTGCCTGTAGCGTTCGCCGGGCGTCATGGGCCGATCACGCGCAGGAGGGTTTGGATGGCGAACCACAGGTCCGGCAGGAAGTGCCAGCGCTTCGGCCGCGCGGGCCCGTTCGAGGCGAGGTCGCGTTCGCCGGAGAGCGCCGGCTGGAGCTCGCGGGCGGCGAAGCCCGGCCCCAGCTCCGCGTCGAACGCCGCGTAGAACTCGGGTAACCCCGGGTGCCGGAAGCGTTGCGCCAGCGCGTAACGCCGCATGGCCGCCATCAGCTTCGGACGCCCGTAGCGGCGCTCGAGGTCGTTCAGCACGCGCGCCGGCCGCAGGTACACGGCGCGCGCCAGATCCTGGTAGCGGTACTGAGTCACCGGCAGGAGCGAGCTCGGCGCAGGCAGGCCGCGGAACAGGAACGTGGCTTCCTGCAGGTCGAACGGATCCAAGCGCGGTCGGTAATGGGTGCGCAGGAACTCCAGGCTCGACCACTGCGCGAGGCCCTCGTCGAGCATCGGCAGCGACACCTCGTCGCTGGCGATCATGCCCGAGAACCACTGGTGCGCGAGCTCGTGGATGGCGATCACGTCATGGTCGGGATCGGGCAGGCCGCTCGGCAAGGCCCACCACGGCCCGCCGGACAGCAGGAGCGTCGGATACTCCATGCCGGCCGCGCCCGAGGCGGCGCGCGGCGGGATGACCGCGGTCAGCTGCGGGTAGGGGTAGGCGCCGTACGCCGCCGAGAAGTAGCGCAGGCCGGCAGCCAGCAGCTGCGCCTGGCGCTGCGCCGCCGCGCCGTAGCCGCGCGGCGCGTAGACCTCGATCGCGATCGCCCCGGCGCGCGCCGGCGTGCGTTCGAACGTCGGATCGCAGGCCGCCGAGATATCGTGCACGTTCTCGGACACGAAGCGCTCGACCCGAACTTCCCCTTCGTCGCGGCTCTCGACGCGCACGCCACCGGCCGCGCACACATAACCGCGCGGCACGCGCAGCGTCAGCTCGTAGTCGGCGAAGTCGGCGTAGAACTCGCCCAGGCCGTGGTACGGGAAGCTCTTCCACTCGCCCGACTCCTCGAGCCGCGCCAGCTTCGGAAACCACTGGCCGAGCATGTGGAAGCTGCCGGCATAACCGCTGCGTGCCACGATCTCCGGCAGCGTCGTGCGAAAGCGCGCCGACAGGGCCAGCCGCTCGCCGGGCTGCAGCGGGCGCGGCAGCGGCACGCGGAGCTGCGTGTGGTCGTCCGGGACGAGCTCGTCGTCCGAGACGGTCAGCAGATCCGTGCCGTCCTCGCTGGTCAGGCGCAGGACCTCGATCCGACCGCGTTGCTCGAGCGCCTTGCCGCGGATCTTGCCGCCGCCCTCGCGCATGAACACCGTGCGCTCGCTCTCGAACGCGTTCGGATACAGGTGGAAGAACAGCTCGCTCACCTCGCGCGCCGAGTGGTTCACGAACTCGATCTGCAGCTGCCCATCCACGCGGTGCGCGACCGGATCCAGCGTCGCAGTCAGCCGGTATGCCTGCCTGGGTGGTGCGGCCGAGGCCGGCGCGCACACACACAGCAGCAAGACGGCGATCAGCTGGCGCATCGCGCCAAGACTACTGTAGATGACGAACACGACAGAATGGCTCAGAGTGGATCGATGACGGGCGACCCCGAGATCCGACGCGCGATGCGGAGCCGGCGCGAGTGTCAGCGGCTAGGCCGGCTGATCGCGCGGGTGCTCGTCCCCGGCGATCTGGTGGTGCTCGAGGGCGACCTGGGCGCCGGCAAGACCACGCTCGTGCGCTCGATCGCGCGCGGGCTGGGCGTCCCCACCACGGTGCCCGTGACCAGCCCGACCTTCGAGCTGGTCCACGAGCTGCCGGGCCGCGTGCCGGTCGTCCACGCCGACCTGTACCGCCTGAATCCGGGCGACCCCCTGGACGAGCTCGGGCTGCTCCCGCGCATCGGCGGCGATGCCGTCGTGCTGGTCGAGTGGGGAGACAAGTTTGCGGGCGAGCTGGGCAGCGAGGGGCTCTGGATCAGTATCGACCTGGCGGGCGGCTCGGCGAGGCTGTGCAAGCTGTACGGGCGCGGGGAGCGCGGCCGAGCGCGAATTGCCGCCCTTTCCCCGCTGCTTGCCGAGAGCGGGGCCGAGCCGGACTAGCGCCCACATCGGCTCCGGAAGGCTCGCGCCTCATGGCGCGCCCCTTCCGCTGACTATCGGTCGCCGGCGCTGCGCGCCGGGCTCCGCCTTGCAGCCGCCGACCCTCTCTGGTAGCACCACGCCGCAGCATGCCCCGACGTGATGACATTCGAAGGATCCTCCTCATTGGTTCGGGTCCTATCGTCATCGGACAGGCGTGCGAGTTCGACTACTCCGGTACGCAGGGCGCCAAGGCGCTCCGCCAGGAAGGCTACGAAGTCATCCTGGTCAACTCGAATCCGGCCACGGTGATGACCGACCCGGAGTTCGCGCACCGAACGTACGTCGAACCGCTCGATGTGCCGGTGTTGGAAGCGATCATCGAGCGCGAGCGTCCAGACGCGCTCTTGCCGACGTTGGGCGGGCAGACCGCGCTCAACCTGTCGTTGCGCCTGGCCAAGGCCGGGGTGCTCGAGAAGTATGGCGTGGAGCTGATCGGCGCCAGCGTCGAGGCCATCCACAAGGCCGAAGATCGCCAGCTCTTCAACGACGCCATGCGCAAGATCGGCCTGGAGGTCGCGCGCTCGGTGCTGGCGCGCACCTTCGAAGACGCCGAGCGCGCGGTGAAGGAGCTCGGCTTCCCGCTGATCCTGCGTCCGTCGTTCACGCTCGGCGGCTCGGGCGGCGGCATCGCGCGCGACAAGCCCAGCTTCGACGCGGCGATCCGCTGGGCGTTCCAGCAGAGCCCCACGCACGAGTGTCTGATCGAGGAGAGCCTGCTCGGCTGGAAAGAGTACGAGCTCGAGGTCATCCGCGATCGCGCCGACAACTTCTCGGTGATCTGCAGCATCGAGAACTTCGATCCGATGGGCGTGCACACCGGCGACTCGATCACCGTCGCGCCCGCGATGACGCTGACCGACAAGGAGTACCAGCGGCTGCGCGACGCCTCGCGCGCGATCATCACCGAGATCGGCGTGGACACCGGCGGCTCCAACATCCAGTTCGCGATCAACCCCCAGAACGGGCGCGTGATCGTGGTCGAGATGAACCCGCGCGTGTCGCGCTCGAGCGCGCTGGCCTCGAAGGCTACCGGCTACGCGATCGCCAAGATCGCCGCCAAGCTGGCCGTCGGCTACCGCCTCGACGAGCTGCGCAACGACGTCACGGGCACCAGTGCCGCGTTCGAGCCGGCGATCGACTACGTGGTGACCAAGGTGCCGCGCTTCGCCTTCGAGAAGTTCGCCGGCGCCGATCAGCGGCTGACGACGCAGATGAAGTCGGTCGGCGAGGCCATGGCCATCGGTCGCACGTTCAAGCAGTCGCTGCTCAAGGCCTGTCGCTCGCTCGAGATCGGCCGCGATGGGCTGACGTCGCTGCTGGACAAGGTCGATTACATCAAGCTCGCCGACTTGCTCGCGCGCCCGCACGAGGACGGCAGGATCACCGCGGGCCCGCCGCGGCTCGAAGACAACGCGCCGGCCCGCCAGCCGGCCGAGCTCAAGCGCGCGTTGCTCGAGGTGATCAAGACCCCGCTCGGCGAGCGCTTGTTCTACATCATGGATGCGTTGCGCGTCGGCGCGACGGCGGCGGAGGTCTGTGCCGCGACCAGCATCGATCCCTGGTTCATCGCGCAGCTCGAGGAGATCCTGGCCGAGGAGCGCGAGCTGAGCGCTGCGCCGCGTCCGCTCGACGTCGCGCTATTGAAGCGCGCCAAGGTCACCGGCTTCTCTGACTCCGCGATCGCGCGCTTCACCGGCACGAGCGCGGCCGAGATCCGCAAGCAGCGCCTGGCTCACAAGCTCTCGCCGATCTACGCGCGCGTCGACAGTTGCGCCGCGGAGTTCGCCGCCCTCACGCCGTATCAGTATTCCACCTGGGGCGAGCGCTCCGAGGCCGCGCCCACCGATCGCAAGAAGGTGATGATCCTGGGCGGAGGACCGAACCGCATCGGCCAGGGCATCGAGTTCGACTACTGCTGCGTGCACGCCTCGTTCGCGCTGCGCGAGCTCGGCATCGAGACCATCATGGTCAACTGCAACCCGGAGACCGTGTCGACCGACTACGACACGAGCGATCGGTTGTACTTCGAGCCGCTGACGTTCGAAGACGTGATGGCGATCGTCGATGTCGAGAAGCCCGACGCGGTGATCGTGCAGTTCGGCGGCCAGACGCCGCTCAAGCTCGCGGTGCCGCTCGCGCGCGCGGGCGTGAAGCTCCTCGGCACGCAGGCCGAAGCCATCGACCGCGCCGAGGATCGCCAGCAGTTCGAGGCGCTGCTCGAGAAGTTGCGGCTGCGCCGCCCGCGCGGAGTGATCGCCAGCGGCATCGAGCAAGCCAAGCGCGAGGCCGAGCGCCTCGGCTTTCCAGTGGTGGTTCGCCCGAGCTACGTGCTCGGCGGCCGCGCGATGGAGGTGGTGCGCTCGCGCGCCGATCTGGAGCGCTACTTGCGCGTGGCCTTCGAAGCCATCGAAGACACCGAGAACCCGAGCATCCTGATCGACGAATACCTGGCCGACGCCATCGAGGTCGACGTCGATTGCGTCTGCGACGGCAAGGTCGCGGTGATCGGCGGCGTGCTGCAGCACGTCGAGGAAGCCGGCGTGCACTCGGGCGACTCGACCATGTGCTTGCCCCCGCACGCGCTACCGCCCGAGGTGCTCTCCAACATCCATTCCTCGACGCGCGCGCTCGCCATGGAGCTGGGTGTGGTCGGGCTGATGAACGTGCAGTTCGCCGTGCGCGGCAGCGCCGTCTACGTGATCGAGGTCAACCCGCGCGCCTCGCGCACCGTGCCGTTCGTGAGCAAGAGCATCGGCGTGCCGCTGGCGAAGATCGCGACCAAGGTGATGGCCGGCAAGACCCTGGCCGAGCTTGGCCTTTCGCGCGAGATCGTGCCCCAGCACTTTGCGGTCAAAGAGTCCGTGTTTCCATTCGTGAAGTTCCCAGGCGTGGACATCCTGCTCGGGCCCGAGATGCGTTCGACCGGCGAGGTCATGGGCCTGGGCGAGAGCTTCGCAGAGGCCTTCGGTAAAGCGATGTTGGCCAGCGGCTTCTCGCTGCCCGAGAAGGGCAATGTGTTCGTCAGCGTACGCGACGAGGACAAGCCCGCGGTCGCCGATCTGGCGCTGCGGCTGACCCGGCTGGGGTTCTCCATCATCGCCACGCGGGGGACTGCGCAGATTTTGTCGCGCGCAGGCGTTCAGGCACGCGTCGTGAACAAGGTCACCGACGGCTCGCCGCACAGCGTCGACATGCTCAAAGAGGGGCAAATCGACCTCGTGGTCAACACCACATCTGGCGAGCAGGCGATCAAGGACAGCTACTCGATCCGTCGACAAACGGTCTTGTCTGGCATCGCGTATTTTACGACCATGGCAGCCGCTGCCGCCGCCGTGGCCGCGATCGAAGACGCGCGTGAAGGCGCGCTTTCGGTGTGTTCGTTGCAGGAATACCACGAAAAATTGGCCGCGCGTCTGGCGCGGCGACAAGCGCGGCTTTCGAAACCCGCGTGAAGGCAGACCGGGCTATGACGAGCGTCGCTGCTCGCTATAGCGCGAATTGGGAGAGTCGTTCATGGATCGCTATCCGATGACGCCCGAAGGGCACGAGGCGCTTACGCACGAGCTCAAGCACCTGACCAGCGTGGAGCGGCCGCGTATCTCGAAGGAGATCGGCGTCGCGCGCGAGCACGGAGACTTGCGCGAGAACGCCGAATATCACGCCGCCAAAGAGCGCCAGGGCCAGATCGAGGCGCGCATCGCCCACCTCGAGGGCATGCTGTCGCGCGCCGAGGTGATCGAGACGAGCCTACTGAACGGCGGGAAAGTGAAGTTTGGCGCCTGGGTCGAGCTCGAGGACATCGACAGCGGCGAGATGAAGATCTACCGCATCGTCGGCGCCGAAGAAGCCGACGTGAGCAAGGGCAAGATTTCCGTCACGTCACCCGTGGCGCGCGCGCTGATCAACCACGAGATCGGCGACGAGGTGAAGGTCAACGCGCCAGGCGGCACGCGAACCTACGAGATCACCCAAATCACATGGAAACAACCCTGATCCGCGAACCCCCGCGGGGGTCGTACACGCTCAGTCAGCTCGAACGGCCGGATGGCATGCGGCTCGCTGTGTACGCCTGGCCGCTGCCGCGCACGCCCAAAGGCGTGGTGCAGATTACGCACGGTTTGGCCGAGCATGCCGGCCGCTACGATCGCCTGGCGCAAGCGTTGGTCGACGCCGGCTACGCGGTCTACGCCCACGATCATCGCGGCCATGGCAAGACCGTGCGCGACACGAGCGAGCTCGGCTTCTTCGCGCGCGAGTCGGGCTTCGACGTGTTGGTCGAAGACCTGTACGCGGTCAATCGCTACATCGCGGGCAAGCACGGCGAGCTGCCGCGCGTGCTCCTGGGTCACAGCTTCGGCTCGTTCGTGACGCAGGGCTATCTGTTCCAGCACGCTGACAGCGTGGATGCCGTGGCGCTCTCCGGCTCGAACAGCGCGCAGGCGCCGCTCACCTGGGTCGGGCTCGCGCTGGCGCGGGCCGAGCGGGCGCGCCTCGGGCCGCGAGGCAAGAGCGCGCTCATTCAGCAGATGACCTTCGGCGCGTACAACAACGCGTTCAAGCCCTTGCGCACCGAGTTCGACTGGCTGTCGCGCGACCCCGACGAGGTCGACAAGTACGCCAGCGATCCGCTGTGCGGCTTCGAGACGTCGGTCCAGGGGTGGATCGATCTATTCGGCGCGCTGTTGCGGATCCGCAGCTCGGAGCGTCAGCGCGGCATCCCGAAGCAGCTGCCGATCTACGTGTTCAGTGGGGCGGCCGATCCCGTGGGCGAGCACGGCAAGGGCACCAAGCGGCTGGCCGAGCAGTACCGGCGGGCAGGCCTCACGAACGTGACCCTGAAACTGTACGCGAGCGCGCGCCACGAGCTGTTCAACGAGACGAACCGCGATCAAGTGACGCAGGACTTCATCGACTGGCTGGGCACGGTGATCCGGGCGCGTTGAGGTGCGTACCGCGAGCCGCGGCGATCGGGTCAGCCGTGGTATGTTCGAAGAGTAGGAGTGTTTCTAGAACGAGCGACTCTTGCGAGCCGGCGCTCTGCATTCCACCATGCGCAGCGTCGCGATGCCGCAGGCCATCGACACGGTCTTACCTTTGCTTTCGGAGTGCGTCTCGGCGCGGGATGCCTTGCCGCTGCAAGCGGCGCTGGCGACCGCGTTCGCGGCTCTGGGGCTACCCCAGCAGCGCGCCGCGCTCGAGGCCGCGCGCTCGGACGCCGAGCTGCGCGTGACCGCCGCCAAGCTGCTGCGCGAGTTGATGCAGCAGAGGGCGCCAAAGGAGCCTGAGGCCGCACCTGCGCGGCGCACGAGCCAGGAGCGCAAGCGCGCCGCCGTGCAGCACGCCCAGCGCCGCGCCCTGGCCGATCAGAAGACTGGTGTCCAACGGCCGACGCTGCAGCCGGTGGAGTCGATATCGGGTGTGGGCGACGCGCTCGGCCAGGCGCTGCGTACGCGCGGCGTCTCCACGGTCGGAGATCTGATCTGGCTGTTGCCGCTGGGCTATTCGGACGAGCGCACGATCACGCCGATCGCCGAGCTGCAGCCCGGGTTACGGCAGGTCACCGAAGGCACGGTGGTGCGCGCGGGCGGCCGCACCGGTCGCATGGGCGACGTGCTGCTCGAGTCGAGCGGGGTAGGGCGCATCGCGCAGCTGCGCCTGGTCTGGTTTCGCTCGCCTCCCGGCCTCGCGGTGCGCTTCGCGCCCGGTACGCGTTACCGCGTCAGCGGCGTGGTCGACAGCTACAAGAGCCAGCTGCAGATCTCCCACCCCGAGCTCGAGAAGCTCGAGTCGGGTGAGGTCGCCGCTCCGCGCGGGATCGTCCCGCGCTATCCGTCAATCGCCGGCGTGCCGCCGCGGCGGCTGGTGGGCTTCATCGACAAGGCCCTGGCGCGCGCGCTGCACGATCTCGACGAGGCGCTGCCCGAGAGCGTGCGCGCCGAGCACGGCCTGTCGACGCTGGCGCAGGCCCTGCACGCGCTGCACCGGCCGCCCGCGGTTCTGACCGACGGCGAGTTCGCGCGCTGGAACGAGGCTCGCACGGAGCACCATGCCCGGCTCGCGTTCGAGGAGTTCTTCCTGCTCGAGCTGGCGCTGTTCCGGCGCCGGGTGTTCGAGCAGGGTGTGGTGGCCGAGCCGCTCGTGCCGCACACCGATCGGCCGCTCGAGCGCGTGCGCCAGGCCTTCGGCTTCGACCTGACGGCCGCGCAGCGCCGAGTCACCGAGGAGATCTTCGCGGATCTGGCGAAGGATCGGCCGATGCGGCGCCTGGTGCAGGGCGACGTGGGCTCGGGCAAGACCGCCGTGGCGCTGCTGGCCGCGGCCCAGTGCATCAGTGCGGGAGCACAGGTCGCGTTCATGGCGCCGACCGAGGTGCTGGCCGAACAGCACTTCCGCTCGCTCGCGCCGCTGAGCAAGGCGCTCGGCTTGCGTGCCGCGCTGATGCTGGGCAGCGAGCGCGAGTCCCATCGCAAGAAGTCGCGCAAGGCACTGCAAGAGGGCGCGATCGATCTGGTGGTCGGCACGCACGCCCTGCTCTCGGAGGGGGTGCGCTTCGCGCGCCTGCGGCTGGCCGTGATCGACGAGCAGCACCGCTTCGGCGTCGGCCAGCGCTTGCGCTTGCTCGACAAGACCGAAAACGGTCTCGCCCCGCATCTACTGGTGATGACCGCGACGCCCATCCCGCGCACGCTGAGCCTCGCGCTCTACGGCGATCTGTCGGCCAGCGTGATCGATCAAATGCCCGAGGGCCGCATCCCGCCGGTCACGCGCGAGTACCCGCTGGCGGAGCGCGAGCGTGCACTCCAGCAGCTCGAGCGGGCGCTCGCCGCAGGTGGCCAGGCGTTCGTGGTCTGCCCGACGATCGAGGAGTCGGACGAGCACGAGCTGCGCGCGGTCGAGAAGACCTACGCCGAGCTGTCCGAGCGCCTGCGACAGCACGGCGTGGCGCTGCTGCATGGCCGGCTGTCCACGACCGACAAGCAGACGGCGATGGAGCGCTTCGCGAGCGGTGAGGCGCGCGTGCTGGTCGCGACCACGGTGATCGAGGTCGGCATCGACGTGCCGCGGGCCAACGTGATCATGATCGAGAACGCCGAGCGCTTCGGCCTGGCACAGCTGCATCAGCTGCGCGGCCGGGTCGGGCGCGGCGGCCAGCGCAGCGCCTGCCTGCTCGTGCATCAGGCGCTCGGCGAGGAGTCCCGAGCGCGCATGCGCGTGATGTGCGAGACCTCGGACGGCTTTCGCATCGCGGAAGAAGACCTGCGCTTGCGCGGGCCGGGCGAGATCTTCGGCCATCGCCAGTCGGGCTTACCGGGCTTCCGTTACGGAGACTTACGCCGCGATGCGCCGCTCCTGGAGGCGGCGCGCGGTGCAGCGCAGCGCATCATCGACAGCGATCCCGAGCTCGAAGCCGAAGCGCACGGTGGCGCACGGCGCGCGCTCTTGCGGTACAGCGAGGGCAGTCGCAAGCTGGTGAAGGAGGAGGCGGGCTAGGGACTGTCCCTGACTATTCGAACCCTGCCTTTCACGCCGCTTTTCCGCCAGCTCGCCCGCGAAAAGCCTCGACATAGACACCACTATGCCTGCGTTTTTCGCGGGCGACCTGACGAAAAATCAGCGCAAAATGCAGGGTCCGAATAATCAGGGACAGTCCCCGTGAGAGCAGGCGTCGCCTCGTACGTGGCGCCGCGCCTTTTGCCGGCGGTGTTCACGGGCTTATGCTTTGGATTGGGTGAGGCGCTGGTGGTCGGCCTGGGGGCCGCCCAGTTGTTCCTCTCGATCGAGGAGTTCGCGCGCTACAGCTTCGTCGCGGCGTGCCTCGGCATCTCGGCGGTGCTGCTGCTGAACCGCGCGGGCGCGTTCCTGTTCGGCTGCCTGCCGGCACACGCGGGCGTGCGCGCGCGCGGCGCGTTCCTCGTGATCACGCTGCTGGCTTGGCCCGCGTTCGGCCGTGCGTTTTGGTTGCTCACGGCGGGCCGGCGCCTGCAGGACTTGCCCGGCCGGCCCTGGATCGTGGTGGCGGCGGCGCTGGCGACGGCGCTGCTCCTCGGCGTGATCGCGCGCGGCCTGGTCACGCTGTACTGGCGCTTGCAGCCGCCAGCTGCGCGCGCCGTGTTCGTGGTGCTCTTGCTCGCGGCGCTGGGTGCACTCGCGGCGGATACCTTCCTGCTGAAGCGGCTGTACCCGGCGCTACACGTCACGCTGTCGGTGTTGGCGTGCCTGTCCGCGGCGGGAGCTTCGGCATTCCTCCGGCTGCGCCCGCGCTCCGCCGTGCGCACGCTGAGTTGGGCGTGGATCGGCATCGTGGCCGGCTGCGCCGCGCCGTTCTTGCTGAAGGGGGTCGCGCGCGCACCGAACCTCGGCTTCGCGGTCGATCAGTCCGCGCCGCTGTCCGGCAAGCTCCTGCGCGTCGTGCGGCCGAAAGCCGCGAACCCGCACGCGGTCGCCCGCGGTGAGCGCGAGGCTCCTCCCAGCGAGGACGAGCCCGTGCAACCCGGCATCGACCTGCGCGGGCGCGACGTGCTGCTCATCACGATCGACGCGCTGCGCGCGGATCGCTTGAAGGCCCTGGGCGGGCGCGGCGGCGTCACCCCGGTGCTGGACAAGCTGGCCCAGGAGAGCGTGCTGTTCAGCCGCGCGTATACCCAGACGCCGCACACCTCGTACGCGATCGGCTCGCTGTTGACCGGCAAGTACCTGCGGCCCGTGCTCTCGCTGCCGAACGCGCCGCGCGAGCACATGACGCTGCCGCGGCTGCTGCGTCGCTACGGCTACCGCACGGCGGGCTTCTACCCGCCGGCCGTGTTCTTCGTCGACGAGGAGCGCTTCTCGGCGCTGAGCGAGGATCACTTCGGCTTCGAGTACGTGAAGGAGATGTTCGCCAAGGCCGCCGAGCGCGTGACCCAGCTCGAGCGTTACCTCGACGGCGTGGACCCGGGACATCCGCTGCTGGTCTGGGTGCACCTGTTCGAGCCGCACGAGCCCTACGAGTCGCATCCGGAGTTTCCTCGCGGCGACGAGCCCGAGCAACGCTACGACAGCGAGGTGATGGCAGCGGACGCGGCCGTCGGCGACCTGATCCGCGTGTTCCGCGCGCGCCGGCCGAACGCCACGGTGATCGTCAGCTCCGATCACGGCGAAGAGTTCGGCGACCACGGCGGCTTCCACCACGGCACGACGTTGTTCGACGAGCAAGTGCGCGTGCCTCTCTTGTGGTCCTCGCCGGGCGTGGCACCGCCGCACGTGGTGAGCGCGCCGGTCGAGCTGGTAGCGGTCGCGCCCACGCTGCTCGCTGCGCTGCAGATCCCGCGCGACGTGCGCATGCGCGGCGCGGACCTGGGCCCGGTGCTGGCCGGCGCCGCGCCTTCGCGCAACTTGCGCGCGTTCGCCTCGACCGACGAGTTGCGCATGTGGACTGACGGGCGCTGGAAGGCGATCTGCGAGACCGAGAGCGAACATTGTCGCCTGTTCGATCTGGTGAATGACCCGGGCGAGATGAAGGATCGGGGCGAAGACGAGCCCGTGATCCTGTCCGGTCTCTACGGCCAGCTGAGCGAGCTGATGGCCTCGCTGCCGAACATCGAAGCCATGGCGCTGCAGGGCGGCGGCGGCTGGCCGG
>DATEOF010000218.1:0-40638 GCA_035274465.1 Polyangiales bacterium | reverse complement strand
AGCCTGCGTGCGTTCGCGCGGTATCGATCCTCATCGAGCACGGCCATCAGCGCGCGGGCGATCGCATCAGGGCCACAGCGCGGCTTGAGGCGGATGCCGGCGCCAGCGTGAACGACACGCGCTGCCGTGTCGTCCTGGTCGCGGCCCATCGGCATGCACACCATCGGCACGCCCGCGGCCAACGCCTTCATCGTGGTGCCGTGTCCGCAGTGCGTGATCGCTGCCGAGGCGTGCTTCAACACTTCGACATGCGGCGCCGAGCGCACCACCACCACCGACCCGGTCGACTGCACTTCGCCCTGCCCCAACATCTCGCCGAGCGTGACAAGCGCGCGCACCCGCAACGTCGAGAGCGCCTTGACGACGTTGCGCAGGACCGGGCCCTGATCCTGGAAGGTCGAGCTGAAGCCGACGAGCACCAGGGGATCGCGGTTGTCGGCCGGCCACGGTGGTGTCCACGGCTCGGCCCATTGCGGGTCATCGAGGACCGGGCCCACGTAGTGCGCGTGCGGCGGAGCGAACGGCGCCGCGAAGTCGAACGTCGCGCTGGTGAGCACCAGGAGCACCTCGGAGCGCAGCCCCTGGTCGAAGAACGCCTCGAGCTTCGGCAGGCCGTGCTGGCGGCGGGTCTCGTTCAGCGCGGGCAGCGCGGCGTCGAAGATCGAGGTCACTAGCTTGCGTAGGATCACGTCGCGCGCTCGTCCCCAGATCGAGCGCGCAGGGAGCAAGCCCGGACCGAAGGGCGGAGCGCCTGGCGCAGGCAGTGGCCAGATGTTCGGCACGACCGCAGCCACCGGGACTCCACGCCGTTCCGCCGCGATCTGTGCACCGAAGATCGTGTACTCGGGGACCAAAACGTCGGGCAATACGGCGTCGATCGCGTCGAGCGTATCGGCAGCGTAGAGCGGCGCAGGTGCGACGATGAAGCGGTCGCGGTAGCGTCTCAGCATCGCAAAGGCGTTCTTGAGCTCCCAGTCGCGCATCAGGTCGTCTTCCGGGCGGAGCGTGGTCCGATGCGGCGCTCGCCGCCACGGGATGAAGCCGCAACCGACGCCCTCCGCCTCGGCCTGGATCGTGGGATCGCCCAGCACCGTCACCGCGTGACCGCATTCGATCACGCGCCGCGCCAGGCCTAACATCGGCGGCACGTTTCCTCCGCCTTCCCACATCGCGAATAGATACCGGCGCTTCATCGCGGCCCCTCCTTCCACTCGGAGGCCGCCAGCCCGGAGACGAGCTCGAGCAACACGGCCTCCGTCTGCTTGCGGCTCAGTCGAAAGTCGCGGCGCAAGAGCTTCCAGACCGTGACCTCGGTCGCGGCGTAGAACGCCATCACGCGCGTGCGGTATGCAGCGCTCCCGCGCGCGGGCAAGAACGGCTCGAACGCCCGCTCGACCCATTGCCGGTGGCTCTCGCGCCCTTGCTCGAGCAAGTATTGAATCGCCGGGACACGATCCTCCAGCGCGAGCAGCCGGACGTTGGCGTCGCCCATCTGCTCATAGCGCGCGACCAGTGCCGCGACGGCTGCAGGTACGTTGCCGGGCTCGGCCGCACGCGCCGCCTCTTCCCGCGGACGCTGCCAATCGACCGTGGCGATCAGGAGCTGATCTTTCGACCCGAAGTGCCGGATCAGCGTCTGCTTCGATACCCCGGCCCGCTCGGCAACGCGTTCGAGGCTCACGTCATCGTAGGCCTCCGCACGCCACAACTCGTATGCAGCCTCGAGGATCCGACCCCGGGTCCCCTCGACAGCGTCAGCGCGCATGACCATCTGATATGCGCGCTTCCTTTTCATGTTACTGTCGGTAACACGAAATATCGCAGCAGGTCAACCCCGCGCTCCTGAGGGCTCGGGGTGTTCCGTTGCCGCTGTGGGCTGCATCCGCCATACTAGGTTTGTGGGCCGCATCACCAGCTGAGCGGCTCGGGAGGTAGCGGTGCCTGCGAAGTTCAACGAATTCGTGTGTGAGGCGGCCGCGATCGTGGAATCACTCGAGGCTGGCGCGCGCGGTCTGTGGAGGCGCGAACACAGGTCCCACGTCAGGGGTCAGGAGCGCGAGCGCATTACAGCTGCGTGGGCGGGCAAACACTACACGCGCTGCGATCTCGACTTTGAGGTCGAGAAGCGGGTCGCTGCACGGTGCGAGGACTTCGTCACCCTGCGCATCCAGCTGCTGTTGCACGCCATGCACGCGTGCAACGCCCAGCTGCTGGACGACTCGGAGCTTGCTCTGCCGGACGAAGACGCCCCGGTCGATCCGCCGCGCAGCGCGCACCTTCGCCTGCTGCGTGGAGCAAGTTGAGAACACCGAGCCCTACCCCCGGGTGTCCGTCGTCGACGTAGCGAGGTCCATCCATACGTCGAGCAGCTGGAGGCGGCAGTCGAGGTGCAATGTCACCTCGCGCTCGGCACACCGCCACTGCGACGGGTCGGCGTGGATCACGAACAATGTCGCAGCATCGCCCGCGTGCCCGTCGTCGCGCACACCATGCCGATCGAAGAACCGCATGTCGGCACATGGGCACGCGCGCTGAGCCATGCGCGCGAGCACCGGAAAACTCGCGGGAATGATCGACTCGGCCGACGCAAGTACGGCGCACGACACCGCGAACGGCTGCCGCTCTACCGTTTCTGCGAGATGCTCCTGGATGCGGCGGATCGCGGGGACCCTATCTGCGGATTCCGCCGTGTGTCGACTCACCCCGATCGAGTCGAGCATGCTGAGGTAGAGCCTAGGATGTGCAGCCTCGAAGTCGCCACGGCCCAGCTCCTCGAACAGATTATCCATCAGTACGAACCGACTGCGAAGACTCGGCGCCTTCGCTGCGAGCGAGCACAGCAAACCCGTGAACGGCTCCACGACCTGGTAAAAGCCGGTCAGGACGAGCGTTGCGAGCTCGCGCGAGACAGGCGACTCGTCCGACGCCGCCGAAAGAAACGCATGCGCAAAGAACGCGTGCTCGAGCGTGCGCTCCATCAGCTTGGCAAAGAACGCCCGGTTCTGTGCAGCTGCGTCACCGAGCAAGTCACGCTGTTGCAACGGACTGATGAAATGCTCCACGCGACTCCCCTTCACTCATGTGGATGCCAAACACCCAACTGCAGTGTGGGCCACGAGCGACTGGCAAGCAGGTGAGCTGCGTCACGGCAGGTCACGGTTGCAGCGCGAGCTATCCGATGAACGTCACGGTCCAGTCGCGCTCTTTGCCGTGCTGCAAGCTGAGCTCCACCACGTCCCCGACCTCGCGGCCGATCAGTGCCTTGCCGAGCGGTGATGCGGGCGTGACCACGGTGACGAACCCATCGCCGTCCGGCATCGTCAGCTCGATACCGGCGCCGACCGGGGCCAGGAAGATGGTGCGGCCCACTTCGCCGTCTTCGATCTCCACGATGTCGCCCAGGCGGACGCAGTCACCTGAGCTGCCGGGTCGGAAGAGCTCGATGCGCGCAAGATCTTCCCGCGCCGCGAGCGCTCTCTTCCCCTGCGCACGCGCAAGGTTCGAGAACTCCAGCGCGGTGCGCGCGTCGTCGCGCTTTTCGCTGGGCGTCGCGCCGTCTCGCGCCTCCCTGGCGGCCGCGTCCTGCTCGCGGAGCGCGACTTGCAGCGTGTCGCGGATGCGGCCCGCAAGCTGAGCGACCATGAACTGCTTGTCCATGGCCAAGCCTAGGTCCGAGTCAGGACGCTGAGCAAGAAACAGACAGGCGTGCCAGCTTGGCGTCGGCGCAGATATCACTATCCTTCGGGCGCATGGAAATCCCCTTCCGCGATCCGGGTGCGCTCGCAGCCTTCGCGCGCCCGTTCATCGTCGGCGAGCTGGCGCCGTCCACTGCAGCCGAGCTGATGGCCTCGCGTTACGTCGCGTACACCACGGGTGACATAGACTATCTGTTGGATACGAACGCGCCCGAGACGCGTCACACGATCGACCGCAAGGCGACGGAAGCGTGGGCGAGGGCCTCGGAGTGGCTCGGGCTCGAGATCGTGAAGACCGAGGCGGGGGGTCCAGGCGATCAAGCCGGCCAGGTCGAGTTCATCGCGCGCTACAAGCTCGACGGAGTCGAGCAAGCACATCACGAGCTGTCCGACTTCAAGAAGATCGAAGGCCGCTGGTTCTTCGTGGACGGCAAGCTGGTGAACGAGCAACCGATGCGCAGAACCGCACCGAAGGTCGGCAGAAACGATCCCTGCCCGTGCGGCTCGGGCAAGAAGTACAAGAAGTGCTGCGGCTAGATTCGAGCACTCGCTTGCGCGAGCGCCGCCTCCAGTGCAGCGCTGTCGGCGAATCGCTCCTCGGGCCGCTTGGCGAGCGCTCGCTCGACCAGGGCTTCGAGCGCCGCCGGGACGTCGGAGCGCAGGCTGCGCAGCTTCGGCGCGGGCTCGCAACAGACGCGGTACAGCAAGCGCGAGAGCGAGCCGCCTTCGAACGGTGCGCGGCCGATCAGCGCGAAGAACAGGACTGCGCCGAGCGCGTAGAGGTCGGCGCGCACATCGACCTCTGCACCGGACTCGAGTTGCTCGGGCGCCATGAACTTCGGTGTGCCGAGCGTCATGCCTGCGCCGGTGATCGGCCGATCGTGCGCCATCTTGCAGACGCCGAAGTCGAGCACCTTCACGCTGCATGGCTCGCTGGCGTGCGCGGTCAGGAAGACGTTCTCGGGTTTGAGGTCGCGGTGCACGATGCCGAGCGGATGCATCACGCGCAGCGCAGCACAGACCTGCAAGCCGGTCGACACGGCGTGCTCGATCGACAGCGGTCCGTGCGCCGCCACCCAGCCTGCCAGGTCGATGCCTTCCAGGTACTCCATCGCCAGGAAGTAGCGCCCGTCGTCGAGCCGATCGAGATCCCAGACGCGCACCACGTGCGTGCTCCCGCTCGCAGCTGCAGCACGCGCCTCGCGTACGAAGCGCTGCAAGAGCTCGCTGTCGCCTGCGAGGTGCGGGTGCAACACCTTGAGCGCGACTCGCGCCCGCAAGTGCACGTGTTCGGCGAGGTACACGGCGCCCATGCCGCCCTGGCCGATGCGCCGGATCACACGGTAGCGCCCAGCCAGGCGCGTACCGACCAGCGGATCACCGCCCGCCGAGCGCGCAGTGGTCGCGCGTACCTCGGTCACGTCCAACGCTTCCAACTCGCCGCGAGCTCGTGGCTCGGGCGGCTCTCCGCTCACTGAAACACGCATAGGGCTCCGTGGCGACGCGCTTTGCACAGCGCGCCCGACAAGATCTGCACCCGGACCACGCGACGTGCGCGGACCGACGAACTCCGAGGTTGGCTCGGCGCTGGAGCAGACTGGTCGTGGAGCCGGATCACCCGCAGGGCGATCGCGAATCACGTTTCAGTGGCAGCGCGGAACCAACAGGCGATGAGGCACGGGAGTCATGTTGGACCACCTCCGATTCATTCAGCAGCTTCTGCCAAGTAGAGCGAGCAGCGTCAAGCTGCCGCGCGGAAGCTCGCGGGAAAATGCTACGCGACTGTGATGTCGATCACTCGGACGCCTCGGTCTATAACGCGGTCTTGCGCGTGCTCGGGACCAGGAACACCGCACCCAGTGATTGCGCGCTGACGACTGCGCCCGGCGTGCTGGTCAGGATATCGAACCCGCCGTCGCCATCCACGTCGCCGTCCATGTTGAGCGTCGTGCCGAGGCCACCCTCATTCGAATTCTCCGCGCGACCGCCCGCGAGGGGGCCGCGTAGCAGCAGGTTCTCGTCGGTCAGGCGATACGTGCCGACTGCGCGGCTGCCGGTCCCGCGGACCGCGTACAACGCGCCCGTCGGCGGCCTCTGAAACGAGAAGTCGTACCCGGACATCGGGGCAGCCACCACGATCTCGGGCGAACCGTCGCCGTCGATGTCTCCCGCAGCTGCGTACGCCCGACCTCCTCCGAGATCGTTCAGGTCGATCGTGAAGTCGGGCTGGGGCGAGACGGTACCCGTCCAACGCCGGCCATAGATCACCTGCACCAGGTTCGCTTGTGACGACGCCACGAGATCGGCGGCGCCGTCGCCGTCCGCGTCACCGATGGGCACGAGATCAGGGTAGAGCTCGGTCGTGATGGTCGCATCCGCCTGCGTTGCAGCGACGATGCCGCTCAGCGTACGGCCGCCATAGAACAGGAAGCTCTTGCCCTGCGCCTGAGCCAACAGGTCGGCACGACCGTCCTTGTCCAGGTCTCCAGCCGGCATCGGCATGAGCGGATAATCGTACCCCACCATGCCGGTCGTCGCGTCATCAGCCACGTGTAGATCGCCAAAGCGCGCGACCGACCAACTCGGATTCCATTCGGCGGAAGGCCAGTCGCCTGCATGGCCGAGTACCAGATAGGCGCTCGCCGAGATCCCGACCTCCGCGTTGAACGCGCTCGCCGTCGGGTCGAGTATGCGGGTCGCCATCACCACCATGTCATCGTAGCCATCGCCGTTATAGTCGCCGACGCCCGTCGCATACACCTCCATGAACAGCGCACCGACCTGTGCCTGGAGTGCCTGAGGAACTGGAGGCGCCTTCCAGCGCACGCCCGCGGTACCTTCGGCGATCGTGCCTCGCAGCCGCTGAGGGCTGCCAAAGACGATCTCGACGCCAGTCCGACCCTGGATGGCGAAGTCGGCGTAACCGTCGCCGTTCACGTCTCCCAGCGGCCCACCGCCCCCCATGGTCTCGAACACGGCGTCGGCGTCGTCTGTGGAGAGCCGCGCCGGAAAGCTGGCTCTGCCGTAATACAAGTAGATGTGCGCCACGGGGCCGGACTGAGAAATCCGACCGTCCATCGATAGCGGCAGCATCGCCATGATGAAGAAATCATCGTGGCCATCGCGATCGAGGTCACCCAGGAACAGGCTGCCGATGCCGAGGTCTTCGTCGCGCTTTGCCGAGAACAAGCTGGGCACGCGGGATTTGGCTGGTTCCATGCCGGCAGCGGGCGCAGCGGGCTGCTGGGCTGCGGGTTCCGGCGCGGCCGGGTCGGGTGCGGCTGGTGCGGGTGCGGCCGGGTCAGACAAAGACGGCTGCGAGATCGTGGCTCCGGGCGGTTCGGGCATCGGCAGAGCAGCGATCCCCGGCGGAGTGGCCTGCCCGTTGACGCAGCCGGCCCAGATCAACGCGAGGGCCAGGCAGCCTGCGCAACCCGTTCGAGCCTGCATGCACGTCCCTCCGCTGGCTGCCATGTCCGCACGGATCGCAAATTCCGAAACAGTCTACTCCGTCCTTGATCTCGTACGCGGATGCCGTGCCGTTGGTAACCGCCGAGCGGAAACAGCGCGTCGGGTGCGAACGCCACAAACTTCTCGAGCGAGCTCGACGTATTCGGCGTGGAGGCGCGGGTCGCTCGGAGGCACCTTCTGCGCTGCTGCAAACTGCGGCGACAGTGCGTCGAGCAATCCAGCAGCAGTCATGCCCGCCACAGCAAACTTGGCAGCCCCATCGAGAAATCCGCGCGCTCGAGCGCCTGCCGCGTGCCCGTTCGAAGGTTTGGTCATATCCTTGATTCTCCTGCAAATTCGAGAGTCGCTGACCAGGGGTGTGGCATTGAAGCGAGCTGCGCTTAAGCACATGGAGCCGGGATCCATCCCGGACACCATTTCGCCACACCAAGGTTGGCGTCCCAGCGATGCGTCTCGAGCGCAAACCGAGATCCTCGAATCGATGAATACCACCGCAAGCGCGCGCCCTCTCGTTCCCACCGGCATTTCAGGCCTCGATACCGTGCTGATGGGCGGATTCTTGGCCGGCGGCTTCTATTTGTTCCAGGGCGACCCGGGTTCGGGCAAGACGACCCTCGCGCTGCAATTCGTCCAATCCAGGCTGCTGGCAAATGAGCGCTGTCTCTACGTGTCGCTGACCGAATCGCGGCGCGATCTCGAAGAGACGTGTCGCTCGCACAACTGGTCGATCGACGAGCTCGAACTGCTCGATCTGACACGCACGGGCAGCGTCGAGGCCGGCGGTCAGGTCTCGATCTTCCATCCGGCGGATACGGAGCTCTCGGACATCATCAAAACGGTGGTCGCCGCGGTCGAACGCGTCCAGCCCCAGCACGTCGTGTTCGATGGTCTGGCAGAGCTACGGCTGCTGTCCGGCGACCCTCTGCGCTACCGAAGGCAGCTGCTCTCACTCAAGGACTTCTTCGCGGCGCGAACCACGACCGTGGTGTTGCTCGACGATCGAAGCGCGAGCTTCAGCGAGTTTCAACCCGAGAGTCTGATGGGAGCGAACGTGGTGCTGGAGCGGTTGCTCCCGAGCTACGGGCGCGCGCGGCGGCGGCTGTTCGTGACCAAGGTGCGGGGAGCTCAGTTCCGCGAGGGCTACCACGACTACGAGATCGTCACGGGCGGATTGGTACTCCACCCTCGCCTCGTCGCAGGCGAGCATCGCGGCAGCGTTTCTGCCGAGCTCTGTGGCAGCGGCATCGAGAACCTCGACCTCATGTTGCGCGGAGGACTGTCCTCGGGCTCGACCACGCTGCTGGTCGGCCCCGCAGGATCGGGGAAATCCACCATCAGCATGCAGTTCGTGATCAACGCGATGCGCAGGGGCAAGAAAGCCGCGGTGTACCTGTTCGACGAGGTGATGCACACGTTGACCGAGCGATCGGAGAAGCTGTGCCTGGGGACGCCCGGCGGATTCAGCAGGTTCGTCGAAGACGGTGTCCTGCACGCCCAGCAGGTCGATCCGGCCGAGTTGTCTCCCGGCGCGTTCGCCCACGAGGTGCGGCGCGCCGTGGAAGCGGGCGCCAGTGTGATCGTGATCGACAGCCTGAACGGCTATCTCAGCGCCATGCCGGAAGAGCGCTTTCTCGAGACGCACCTGCACGAGCTATTCGCGTATCTCAACCAAAAAGGCGTACTCACGATCTTCGTCGTCGCGCAGCAAGGGATGATGATCGGCACCAACGCCAACGCTGGATTGGACGTGAGTTATCTGGCTGACACCGTCCTGCTGTTTCGCTACTACGAACATCGAGGCTCGATCAAGCAAGCGCTCAGCGTCTTCAAGAAGCGCACGGGGCCACACGAGCGCACGATCCGGCAACTCGTCATCGATCAGACCGGTGTTCACGTCGGACCGCCGCTGGAAGAGCTGCAAGGCATCATGACCGGCGTGCCGCAGTATGCCGGGTCGGCGGAGCTCGGCCGCGCGCAGCGCTCCAACGGGCCCGGCCCCGGATGATAGCGCGCGACGAAATCGCGGCAGAGCGCGTCCTGGTGCTGATGCCCACGCGGATCGATGCGGAGCGAACCGCGAAGTTCCTGCAGGAAGCTCAGATCGCGAGCAGCATTTGCGGAACGCTGACCGAGGTGTGTCAGGAGTTCCGTGCCGGAGCTGGCGCAATCTTGCTGAGTGACGAGACGCTGCTCAGCGACGCCGTCGGACAGCTGGCTGAAGCTTTGCGTGCGCAGCCCGCATGGTCTGCCGTGCCCGTGCTGGTGGTGGCTCGCGAGCGCGCCATCCGGCACCTGCAGCGCACGAGCGTGGATGCCTTGCAAAGCTTGACCATCATCGAGCGCCCGGTACGCACGCACACTCTGGTTGGGCTGGTCGCTTCCGCGCTACGTACTCGGCGGCATCAGTACCAGATTCGCGACGCCATGCTGGAGCTCGATCGGCGCGCAGCCCAGTTGGTCGCGCGCGACGAGAAGCTACACTTCGCCTTGACCGCGGGTGGGCTCGGCTCGTGGGAGCTCGATCTCGCATCCGGCGAGCTGGAATGTTCCGCGCAGAGCAAGAGCCACTTCGGCCGCGGCGCGAACGAAGCGTTCTCGTACCGCGATCTTCAGGACGCGATTCACCCCGACGACAAGACGCGCGTGCTCGCTGCGATCGCGGAGAGCCTGCAGCGTGGCTCGGACTACGACGTGGAGTACCGCGCGCGTAAACCCAACGGCGATGTTCGTTGGCTCATGGTCAGAGGACGCCTGGCATACGACGAGCGTGGCCGACCTTTGCGGCTTGCCGGCGTCTCGCTGGACATCACCGAGCGCAAGCGCTTGCTCGAAGCCTTGCAGGCGTCGGAGTCGGAGCTTGCCGATCAAGCTGCGCAGCTTCGCAACAACGATCGCCTGAAGGACGACTTCCTCGCCACCTTGGCTCATGAGCTACGAAACCCGCTGGCACCGATCCGCACCGGGCTCGATCTGCTGAGCGCTCGCCCAGACTCGGTGCTTGCGACGCACACGCTCGACGTCATGCATCGCCAGCTCGAGCACATGGTGCGCTTGATCGACGACCTGCTCGACGTCTCACGCATCACGCAAGGCAAGCTCGAGCTCAAGCGCGAGCCAGTCTTGCTCTCGACTGCCGTGGACGCGGCGCTCGAGGCCAGTCGGCCTGCGATCGAGCGCGGGCGACACACGTTGGAATTGTCATGCACGGACGAGGCGCTCTGGTTGCACGCGGACCTCACTCGCGTCGCGCAGGTCCTGAGCAACCTGCTCAACAACGCCAGCAAATACACGGCGAGCGGCGGCACGATTCAGCTGTCGACGCGCCGCGACGGCAACTGTGCGCTGGTAGAAGTCACCGACAATGGAATTGGCATTCCGGGAGATCGACTCGACGACGTGTTCCTGATGTTCAGTCAGGTAAGCCGCGCGGTCGACTCCACCGAACGCGGTTTGGGTATCGGCTTGGCCCTCGTGCGGCGGCTGGTGGAGATGCACGGCGGAACCGTGAGCGCGAGCAGCAAGGGTCCAGGCCGAGGCAGCACGTTCACGGTGCGATTTCCCCTCGCGGCCGGTGCGGGTGAAACGACCGGGCCTGCACGCCCGTCAGCGCGGACGCCGAACCCTGCACGGATCCTCATCGTCGACGACAACAACGACGCGGCGGATCTCCTGTCACTGATGCTCGAGCACGCCGGTCACGTCACGACAGTAGCGCACGATGGACCATCCGCGCTCGAGCTGGCGCCTGTGTGCGACCCGCAGATCGTGTTCCTCGACATCGGCCTGCCCGGAATGAGCGGATATGAAGTCGCCCGGCAGCTGCGGCTCGATCCGCGTTTCTCGCACACCACGCTGGTCGCGCTGACAGGCTGGGGTACGCACGAGGACAAGCGCCGCGCGGTCGCTGCTGGCTTCGACCTCCATCTCACGAAACCGATCGACGCACGCGCATTGCAGACCGCACTGGATCGAATGGGCGCGGGGAATATCTCCCCAAATCCATGAAACGCTGCGCGATGGCGCGGGAAAGCTGCGGCAAGCAGAGGCGCTGCTCGAAACGGCGGAGGGCCCGCCCGGCCATCACGTCGTGCAGTTTCACCGCACGATGTGATGCAGCGCGCAGCCGAAGCGATCGACCGCATAGCGCGCGATGAACGCGAGGTCGGCGCGCTCACGTTGTGTCTGAGGGCTGCTCGACCCGGGTTGAGGTGCGAGATCAGTGCGCGTGCGGTTCTGATTCGCAGCTGCACTCGTCCGCCGGTGGCTTGCCGCTGCTCGGAACGACCTCGTACAGAGTGCCCATGCCAGCAGCGATGTGGTCGTTCACATGGCAGTGGAGCATCCAGATCCCCGGATTGTCGGGGACCATATCCACCGTGCGCATACTGGCCGGCAGAAGCTCGACTACGTCGGTGCGGTGGCCCTGGCTCAACACCGTGTTGCCGTGCCAGTGCGGAGTGTGGAGATCGACCTCGGTTCCAAGCGTGACCAGGTGCCAGCGAACGCGCTCGCCCTGCGTCATGCGCACGTGCGGACCATTGGCGTAGACATAACCGTTGACGCAGTGCATCAGGTTGCTCTCCTCGAAATCCTCGTCTTCGGGGTCCGCCTCGGGAGCGAGGTTCGCGAGATTCTCCTCTGCGAGCGCCGAGCCATTCTCGTCGTCGACCATGAACAGATGGACCAGTTCGCGGTCGATGTCGGAGGCAACGCCGGAGTCCGTGCCGTGAGCTGCGTCGGTGACGATGATCGCGCCGATCAAACCCGCGTACTCATCGGCGATGCCGTCGTCGGTATGGGAGTGGTACAGCCAAGCGACCGAGCTCGGGTCCGCTGGACCGGGGCCGGCGCGTTCGACGACGTGCCACGTGTACGTGTAGGTTTCGCCGGGCTCGACCATGTCGTCGAGCTTGGCTTGCCCCGACGTTCCGTCGTTGGTCTCGGCACCTTCCGAGGCTTTGTCGTAGAGCACGCCGTGCGCGTGTACCGAGTAGTGCCGCGTACCCGAGTTGTGGAAGACGACGCGAATCGTATCGCCGACGACCCCATGGATGATCGGGCCGAGCATGCCCTGGTACTCGTCGAGTTTGCTGCGGGCTTTGGGTGTCGTGAAGCTCTCGTCGGTGTACTCGCGATACAGCGCCTTGCGGTAGGCGGAGCCGATGCGATCGACGCCGTTGCCTTCGACGAACACCAACTCCTGTGCTCCCGCGACGACCCCCGTCGCTCCCAAGCAAAGATAGTCGAACCACTACCCGCCGCTTGTGCGGCGCTTCACGATCAACGTTGGACGCGCTCGCTCAATATTCGCCATGAATGCGCTCGCCGCATCCAAATTCGTGATGGACGAGTAGCCCGACCGAGCAGCGAGCCTAGTTAGCCCCGTCGCTCGGCAGAACGCGCAGGTTGCGCTCGTTGCCGCCGATGATGAGAGCTCCACTGTGCCGCGCGTAGGCGAGCGCCTGGATCGCGCGGGTTGCTGCCTTGCAGGCGGTGATCCGTTGACCGTCGGGCGCGACCTCGAGCAGCACGCCGATGTTGGACCCGATCGCGACGCGGCCATCCGCGTGCACGGCGAGCGCGCCGAGCAATTTGGGTGCTCTCAGACCCGCGCGCACGCAGGGCTGGAGCGGGTCCCAGCGGAGCTTGTAGGCGCCAGTCGTCGCGTCCAGGACGCGCACGGGGTCGGCGCCCGTGCCGACGGTCACGATCTCCGAGCGGGCTGCATTGCACGCCAGCGCATGGACAGTACCTTCGAAGATGAGTCGCGATGCGGGGTGCTGAAAGACGAGAGAGCCGTCCTCGATCCGCACCGCCGAGGTTCGCGCAAAGTTCGTCGTCGAGAACAGGATCGATCCATCGGCGGAGAGCGCACATGCGTCTTCCCCACGAAAGGACTCGGACGGGAGCAGCAGCCGCGCCTCCAGCGTCGTTCGGTCGACCAGCACGAGCCCCGGCACGATGTCCAGCAGGTGGGCTGCCGTCGCGACGAGCGCTGGATCCACCAGTCGCGTGGTCGGAACCATACATCCATTCTGTGTCTCGTAGCGAAACCGCGGCGTCTGCGCGATGAAGCGCTGGTCGTCCAACCACACGAACGGAGGCCGCAGTGGCAGCGTGCGCACGGCACGCCACTCCGCGACGTCGACGAGAACAGCGGCGGCGACCTCTGCCTCCAGGCATGGTCCACCTGCCAGGAGCCAGCGTCGATTCGGCGACAACGCCGCGGCTGTCTGCAGGTTCGGAAGCACGGCGACTGGCTCGAGCGCTGCGTCGCGGCGGACGAGACGTCCCGGGACGGCTGCCAATCCCGAGGTCTCCAGCGCGAGGAAGCCACCGTCGCCGAGCTCTGCGAGAAAGGGGACGTACGGCGACACGTCCTTGGCGACGATGCGCGGCGCCTCGCGTTGCGCGCCCTTGATGATCGACGGCCAAACCTGAGGCGCAGAAATCTGACGCATGCTCGCTCGCCAGTGTGACAGAGTGTGTGGGTGAAGTCAGGCACCGCGCAGTAGGTGTATTGGCCGCGCGCCGCGCGCTATGAAACGCGTGTCGCGCTGACGAGCGACTCATCGCGTTCCGTTCGCGCAACTGAATTTTGCCCGAGGCGTTTTGCGACTCACACGAGTCCCACCATACGCCGCATCGAGCATCACCCCTGAGTGTCAGTTCGGCGGCCGGAAGGTACCCAGTCATGTCCGCTTGCGCCGGGATCGCGAAAGCGATCTCGAGGGCGTCTTTTCGCCTTCGGCTTCCGCCACGTCACATCCCGAGTCTCGCGCTCGGCGCTCACATGCTGTTGAGCGCGTGCGCTTACTATGATCCCGATGATCGGTGCGGACCTAACATGGTTTTCAGTGCCGACGCGCACGTCTGCTTGTGCGACGGCAAGAGCATCAAAGTCGCCGGAGCTTGTGAACGCTGCCCGAAGGGGCGCATGCCTGCCGGCGACAAGTGCGTCTGTCCCGCGGGCATGCAAGAAGGCGCGGACGGCACGTGTACGGAGATCTCCGGGCTCGGAGACGCGTGCGATGCGACCCGTCCGTGCGGCGACGCGGTCTACGACTACTGCGCGATGCAGCCCGATGCCAGCGAGGGCATCTGTACGAAGCGCTGCACGACCGACGACGACTGCGACGAGACGTATACGTGTACCGACTGGGAGCCCACACCGTATTGCCGTCAGTTCGCAGGTGTGGGGACTGCGTGCTCGATGCCCGGGCCCGACGACCCGGTATGCGATGCCGACGCGGACTACTGCTTCATGGGCCAGTGCTTCGTCCGTAGCTGCACGGTCACCGAGGACCACGCGAAGGACGACTGCCCGCGAGATCGCAAGTGTTGCGACGTGGGCTTCTTGAACGCGCCCGGGGTGACGACCGCCTGTGTGGCCCTCAGCTCGATGGTCTGCAAATGAGCGCACTTCAGCCAAACCGCAGCGGGCGATTCGTCCTCGCGACATGCGCCGTCTGCTTCTTCTCCCTGCACGTGTCTGCGCAGGATGCACCCGCAGCGAAAGAGATCAGCGACTCCGAGCTCGAGGCGCTCGGCGTGGCCCCCGATACGGGCGTCACGGACGAGTCTCTCTCGATCTACGGCTTCGCAGCGCTCAGCTACATGAACGTGCTCAGCGATGATCGGCAGGTCATCAACCAGTTCCTGAACAAGGAGAGCACGTTCTTCATCAGCGATCTCAACATCTACCTGAGCAAGCAGATCACGGACTCCTGGCGCACGATGATGGAGCTCCGGCTGACCTACGCACCGAACGGACGCGTACTGGCAGACGGCGCGATCGAGCCCAATCGCAGCTACGACCAGGGTTTGTTGGGTCGACAGGCAAACTGGGGCGGCATCAACATCGAGCGCGCCTACCTGGAATACGACATTCACCCCAACATCACGATCCAGGGTGGCGCTTTCCTCACGCCTTACGGGATCTGGAACGTCGACCACGGCGCGCCGTCGATCATCCCGTTCGTTCGCCCCTACGTGCTGGTGGAACAGCTGTTCCCGGAGCGACAAACAGGGCTCCAGGTGTACGGGCGCATCCCGTTCGGGGAGTACGTCCTCGGTTACAACCTGACGTTCTCGAACGGTCGCGGCTACTTCGACCAGTTTCGCGATCTCGACGAGACCAAGGCCTTCGGCGGCCGCCTGCAGTTCGAGACGCCTTGGCTCGGAGGGCTGCGCTTCGGCTTCTCAGCCTACCAGGGCCGCTTCGTCGATCGCGACTCGGACAAGCTGGCCATGAACCCCGAGACGAAGAAGATCGACAACGTCACCCCCGAGGGCGTGCGCTACGACGAGCTGGCGCTGGCCGGTGACGTCCTCTGGCAATGGAAGGCGTTGCACTTCCAGGCCGAGATCATCGGTCGCAGCTTCGGCTATCTCGACGGCGCGCGCGAAGCGGATGGTCCCGGGTTCCGACCCGACAGCTACTCCGTCGGCGGGTACGCGCTGATCGGCTACCGCTTGCCGTTCCTGTGGAACGTCATGCCGTTCATCTTCTATCAGCGCTACCACCGTGAGGAATCGTCCAGCACCGCGACCTTCTCCGCACTCGAGAACTACCACGTCGGATTGAACTTCCGACCCATGCCCGAGCTCGTGTTCAAGGTTCAGTTCGGACAGTCGTGGGTGCCGGGTGGGAAACCACCGATCGACGAGGACATTCTCTCCACACTTGCAGCGCAAGCAGCTTGGGTCTTCTAGGAGTCCGACGCAGATGCACAAGTATATTTCCTATGCGCTGCTGTACAGCCTCTTCGCGGCCTCATTCATCGCGGCATCGCCGCACGCCTTCGCCGGTCGCGGTACGAAGCTCGTCGTGATCGTGGCGAAAGAGTCCCCGGTGACGGATCTCTCGAAGGCGGAGCTCAAGCGAGCCTACTTGAGCGACAAGCTGATCGTCGCGGGCCAGAAGCTCGTGCCATTCAACTTCAACGCGGGCACGCCCGAGCGAAGCGCCTTCGACCGCGAGGTGCTGGGAATGTCGCCCGAGGTCATGCAGCGGTTCTGGGTCGACCGGAAGATCCGCGGGCAAGCCGACGCACCGCGCAGCCTGCCGTCTTCCGCCGTGATGATCAAAGTCGTCACGAGGTTCCCGGGCGCACTCGCGTACATCCCCGTCCAAGATCTCACGCTGGACGTCAAGCCGGTACGGATCGACGGCATCGAGCACACCAGCCCCGCGTACTCGATCTTCAAATAGCGCGACCTCGGAAGATCGGACGTCGCTGTACGACACCGTAGTCTTGCTGCGCCCGCAGGATGTCGTGCGCCGACATTCGCGAGGTGAATTGCGCGCGAAGATCGTCCGGCTTCCGAGACTGCGTCGTCTTGAAATCCGGATCGCGCTCGCCTCGCGAAGCGCTCGCGCCGGTCCAGGTGGTCGCATGATCGAATTGTCGCAGTGGCATTGTGCTTGCAGCTCATGCGGGCCAGATGACTTACCGCGATGGGCTGGGTCGAACGAATGAGCAGCAAGCCGATGTGTCGCCGCGACACCCACTCGAGGCTCGGTTGCTGGAGCTCGAGACGGAGCTGCGGATGCTTCGTCGCGAGCTCATGCCCTCGCAGATCGAGCTCGGCGTTCTCCCGGAGGGCGATCTAACACTCTTGCGTTGCCGCGTGGGCGGCGACGACTACGGCATCGCTACCGACTCCATCGTCGAGATCCTGCGGTACGTGCAGGTGACTCGCATCGCCGACGTGCCCACGGTCGTCGCCGGCGCGATCAACGTACGCGGGCGGGTCGTGGCCGTCATCGACACGCGCCTGCGCTTCCGGCACGCCGCGGATGCACCCCGGCGCGGCACCGCGATCGTGCTGGTGCGTGTGAACGGCCGGCTCGCCGGGCTGATCGTCGATCAAGTCGTCGATATCGTCACGGTCGGACGCGACGCGCTGAGTGCTCCCGGAGGTGCGCTGGGCAACGCACAGGGCATCGCCGCAATCGCCACGCTCGAACACGGCGTGGCTCAGGTCATCGATCTCGGCTACGTGCTGAGCAGCACGCAGTGGCAGCACGTCGCCAACGCGATCGAGTCCGCTGCTCCCGTCGCACAGGGAGGCGACGCAGGTGGCGAGTGATCCGCCTCCGGCACCTCGCGAGGCGTACGCGGCCGAGTTGCTCCAGATCTTCGAGCAGCGCTTCGGACACGAGCTGACCGAGCGACAAGCCGCGCTGCTCCTGCGCGCCTCGGCGTCGGTGTTCGACCAGGGCGACCTGGCGCTGTTCCGCACGCTGCCCGCAGACAGCTCGCTCGTGCAGGCCGTCGTGCGGGAAGTGATGAACAAGGAGTCGTACTTCTTCCGCGATCCTCCCACGGTCGACAGCCTGCGTCGCGATGTGTTGCCGCGGCTGATCGAGGCCGCGTCGACGTCACGCGTCCTGCGCGTGTGGAGCGCCGGCTGCTCGACCGGCGAGGAGCTCTACACGCTGTCGATCCTGCTGCACGAGTTGATTCCGGACCTCGAGTCGTGGAGCGTGGTCCTCGTCGGCACGGACATCGACGCGAGGGCGCTCGCACACGCCAAGGTCGGGCGATACAAGGACTGGTCGCTGCGGACGACATCGCCGGAGCAGCGTAGCCAGTACTTCGACTACAAGCCGCACCTGGAGCGATACCAACTCCGTCCGAGGTACGCGCGCGCGGCGAGCTTCGCGCTCCACAACCTGATCGATGCGCACGCGCCGGTACCGGCACCCGGCTGTTTCGATCTGATCCTGTGCCGCAACGTGTCCATCTACTTCTCGCGCGCGGCGCGCGAAGTCCTGGCACGCAAGCTGTCATCGGCGCTCGCACACAACGGCTGCTGGATCGCGGGGCCCTCGGACCCACGACCGGAGGTCGAGCTGGAGATGCGCGTGCTGCCCGGCCTGATCGAATACCGCAAGCCACCCACCGGCGTGCAAGCGAGCCGCGCAATCACCGTTCGCCCCGCGAGCCTCCCCAGTCCGCGCGTGCGCGCAGCCGCGCAACGCTTGCCTCCGCCGGCCCCTACTGTTGCCCCCGCACGCGAGGCAAAGCGTGCCCCGGCGGAGCAGCAACTCCAGCACGCGCGCGCCCTGGCGGATCGAGCCGAAGTCGAAGGCGCGCTGCGCATCATCGATCAGCTCCTCAGGGACGATCCGTTGCTGGCCGACGCGTACTTGCTACGGGCGCTGCTGGTCGCTCCGGACGATCGGCGCGCGATCGAAGACCTGCGCCGTGTCATCTACCTCGATCCGGCTTCGCTCGAAGCATACATCCACCTCGGCTTCGGGCTCGAGCGCATTGGCGATCGCCGCGGCGCGATCGCCGCGTTTCGCAACGCCGCGGCGCTGCACGCACCCGAGCACAGCGCCGCGAGCGAGGAGCTACGGCGCGTCGCCGCGCGGCGCATGACCCAGCTGCTGGCGGAGGATACCCATGAGGAGAGCTGATACGGACCACACCGCTCGCCGCGACTTCGACTGGGAGGCGATGAAGGAGCGCCTGCCCGCGATGCTCCGCCTGGAGGAGTCCCCCGCGGAGCTGGCTCAGGTGTTTCGCGAACGCGCCGCCGAGCTGGCACGTGTCCCGCAGCGCGGCGAGGTCGCCTCGGGTACCCCGCACCTCGAGTTCAACGTCGGCGAGGTCCGCTTCGCCGTCGCGCTGCACGACGTGCGTTCGATCGTCGCACCGAGCCGAGTCACGCGTCTGCCGGGCGCGCCCGACGCCTTGGCGCACGTCATCCACGTGGAAGGTCGGCTGGTAGCGCTGGTGGATCTCGCAGTGTCGTGCCACGCGGCCGTGCCGGTAAAAGCACGCTCGCAGAAACCGATCGTGATGCTGCTGGAGACGAGCGGCAGCCCACTCGGGCTCTGGGTCAGCAAGGTACACGACCTGCGTTCGATCGACCCGACGCGCCTCGCTCAGGCGCGCGGCGGCCCTGGATCCGAGTTTCTGTGCGGCATCACCTCGGACATGTCGCTCGTGCTCTCAGTGCCGCAACTCGTCACGAGTTTGCGAGAGGCGACGCGCGCCTCACAGTCGCCCCGATCCAAGTAATGAGGAGGAAACGTCAGTGAACTGGTCCCTGCAAAAGAAGCTCTATACCGCCTTCGGCTCGATCATCGTGTTGGTGGCCGTACTTGGCGCGGTCGTCTACTCGCGCCTGAAACAGTCGGATTTCCTCGCCCAGTCTCAGGCGAAGTTTCAGGACGTGGCCCTGAACGCGCAGGAACTATACACGACGCTTCTACAGCTACGCAGCCTCGAGAAAGACTACTTCCTGCGCGACGGCGACGCCAAGTACGAGGCGCAGCACCAGGAGCGAAGGCGCCTGATGCAACAGCGCGTGGAGCACCTGCGGGGCGACATGACTGCCGAGGACCGCGAGCTCAGCGAGAAACTCGACCAGTTTCAGACCATGTACCGACGCTACGAGGAGGCCTTTGCATCGGCGGTCGCCGCGCAAAAACGGCGCGGAAACTACGACTCCGGGCTGCAGCTCGAGTTCCGCAACATTGCTCATGAGATCGAAGGGCTGGCCGAGGGTACGCCCGCGCTGATGATCACGGTGCTGCAGCTGCGTCGCGCCGAGAAGGACTACCTGCTGCGCGCGACGGACGAGTATGCGAGCAAGGTGCACGCATTGATCGAGACCGCGCGCAAGCTCGTCACGAAGGATGCCTCGCAGGCAAGGCTCGACACATTGCTCGACCAGTATCGGAGCAAGTTCGACGCAGCCAAGCAGGCGACGGACGACATCGAGCGCTCGACGAAGGAGCTGCACGAGAACTCCGAGCAGAGCGAGGATCGGCTCGTAGCCTTCGTCGAGACGGCAGTGCAGGGCGCGCAAGCCGCCGACGCTGCAATGGAGGCGGTCCAGCGCCAGACGGAGGCCACCCTGCTGATCGCGTTCTTGCTCACGCTGGCGATCGCGCTCGCCGTCGCGCGGACGATCTCCGGACAGGTCACCGGCAGCGTGTCCGAGCTGATGAGCAGCACGCGCGGTATCGGCGGTGGAGACCTTCGCGTACGCGTGGCGATCCAGGCGCGCGACGAGCTCGGCGAGCTCGGTACGTCGTTCAACCAGATGGTCGGTTCGCTGCGCGACATGACCTCGAACATCACCAGCGCCACCGGGTCGATGGAGGACGTCGTGCGCGAGCTCCAGGCCACGGTCGCCGAACAGAGCGCGGCGCTCCAGCAGCAAGCCTCGTCGGTGAGCGAGACCGTCGCCACCGTGGGTGAGCTCTCGCGCTCGGCCGACCAGGTATCCGACGTGGCGCGGAGCGTGCTCGAGGAGGCGGAGCGCTCGGTACAGACCAGCAAGCGCGGCCTCGAGGCGATCCAGCAGAGCGTCCAGGGCATGAACGACGTTCGCGAGCAAGTGCAGAACATCGCGACCACGATCCTCGACCTGAGCGAGCGCACCCAGCAGATCGGCAGCATCATCGCTACCGTCGACGACTTCGCCGAGCGCTCGAGCCTGCTCGCGCTGAATGCCAGCATCGAGGCGGCGCGCGCGGGCGAGGCGGGCAAAGCGTTTTCGGTCGTTGCGGGTGAGGTCAAGAACCTGGCCGAGCAATCGCAGAGGGCCACCGAGAAGGTGCGCGCGATCCTGAGCGACATCCAGCGCACGACGCACACCGCGGTGATGGTGACCGAGGAAGGAAGCAAGCGCGTGGACCGCGGCGTCGAGCTGGCGACCGGTGCGGGTGACATCATCGGCACCCTCGCCAACGCGATCGTGTCTTCGGCCGACTCCGCCAAGCAGATCGCCGCCGCGGCGCGCCAGCAGAACAACGGGATCGAGCAGATCTCGGTTGCGATGGCCGGCATCGAGCAGTTCTCGAAGCAGAACGTCGAGGCCACGCGTCAGACCGAAACCACGGCGCAGACCCTGGCGGCGGTCTCCAAGCAGCTACGGTCGACCACCGCGCAATACCAGATGTGATCCCAATGAGCGAGCAAGACCACGACGCACGCATCCTCGCGCTCTTCCAGGTGGAAGCGGCGGAGCACATCGCGCTACTCAACACCGAGCTGCTGGTGGTCGAGCGCGATCCGTCGCTCCGCGAGGAAGCGCTGCGGACCGTATTGCGCGCGGCGCACAGCTTGAAGGGCACGGCCGCTGCTGCCGGCCTGACTCGGATCGAGAAGTGGATGCACAACTGGGAGTCGTGCGCGCAGGTCATCGCGCGCGGCGCGCTCGAACCTTCGAGCGAGGTGCTCGACCTGCTCTATCAGTTGCTGGACGCGGTCGAGGGCGAAGTGCAGCTCACTTGTACCGGCGTTCGCGCCGAAGGTCAGGTGAGCCCACCGAGCCTCGCAACCTTGCGTCAGGCGTTCGGCCACGAGCTCGAGCTCTTCGACGTGGCGGACCGCGCGGCATCCGAACCGCGACCGGCGCCCGAGCTCAGCGCGCCGCGCACCGAGGACCGCGGGGTGTTGCGCGTGGCCGCGGCCAAGATCGACCAGCTCATGGCCGGCGTGGACGAGCTCGTGCAGGTGAAGGCGGGCAGCTCGCAGCTGCTCACTGAGCTCGCGCAACTCGACACCACATTGCAGTCGCTGTGCCGCGAGCTGCAGGTCCGCAGCCGCAAGCAGCGTGCCGCAGGAGCCGTGGCCCGGGGCCAGGACACGTTCTACCTGTCCGAGCTGCAGGGGCAGGCAGAGTATTGCGCCGAGCTGTGTTCGCGCCTCGAGCTGGCCACGCGGACCCACACGCACGTGCTGTCGGTGCTTGCGACGCGCCTGCAGCAGGACGTCCGCTCGGTGCGCATGGTTCCGGCGCGCTCGCTCTTCACGCCGTTTTCGCGGATGGTGCGGGATCTCGCGCGTCGTCAAAGCAAACGCGCGGTGCTGCGCATCGAGGGCGGAGACACCGAGGTCGATCGCGACCTGCTCGAGGCGCTGCGCGATCCGATCATGCACCTCTTGCGCAACGCAGTCGCGCACGGCGTCGAGTCGCCCGAGGAACGCGCGCGCGCCGATAAACCCGAGGAAGGCGTGATCACGCTGGCCATCGGCAGTGGTGCTTCCGGTCTGGACATCAGCGTCCGCGACGACGGGCGCGGCATCGACGGCGAGCGGATCAGGGCTACGCTGATCAAGAGTCGCGTCGTGTCGCGTGAAGAGGCCGCGGCGCTCGCAGACACCGAGCTCGAACGTTTCCTGTTTCAGCCCGGCTTCAGCACAGCGGCTGCCGTCGATGCGGTGTCCGGTCGCGGCGTCGGCCTCGACGTCGTGCGTGAAGCGGTCGAGCGCTGCGGGGGAACCGTGCGCCTGACGAGTCAGCGCGGACACGGCACGACCTTCATACTACGTCTGCCGCTGAGCCTCACGGCGATGCGCGTCCTCCTGGTGCGCGCCGCGGACACGATCCTGGCCGTGCCCGTGAACAACATCGTGCGCGTCGTGCGCATCGAGCGCAGCGCCGTGCGCCAGGTAGACTCCGGTCCGGCGATCGAGCTCGATGGCGGCGCGGTCGCGCTGCGCGGCGTGTGCGAGGCGCTCGGGATCGAGGCCACGGCCAGCCCGCACGAGCGCGTGCCCGCGGTGGTGGTCGAAGCGGCCGGCGAGCGCTGCGCGTTGACGGTCGATGCCATCGACGGTGAACAGGAGTTGGTGATCCTGAGCCTCGGCGAGTACTTGCAGCACCTGCCGAGCGTCTCGGGCGCAGCAGTGCTTGGGACGGGCGAGATCGTCCCCACGCTGAATGTCGCGTCCATCGTGCGCGAGTCGGTCTCACGCGGGCGGTCTGCACGCCTGTTCGCGCCGCAGAGCGCCGAGCGTGCGGAGCGCAAGCGCGTGCTGATCGTCGATGACTCGATCACCACGCGGACGCTCGAGCGAAGCATCCTGGAAGCGGTCGGCTACGCAGTCGACGTCGCCACCGACGGGCAGGACGCGCTCGGCAAATTGCGCGCGCAACGGTTCGACCTGGTGCTCTCGGACGTTCAGATGCCTAAGATGGATGGCATCGAGCTGGTGACGCGGCTGCGCGGCGATCAGGCGCTACGCTCGCTGAAGGTGGTGTTGGTCAGCTCGCTCGCGTCGGATGACGATCGCAAGCGCGGACTGACAGCGGGCGCGGATGCGTACATCGGCAAGGGAGAGTTCAGGCAGGAGTTGCTCCTTCAAACCCTGGAGCGCCTGTTGTGAACATCGCCAGACGTCACAACCTGATCCGCGTGGTGGTCGCCGACGATTCTCAGGTCACACAGGAGCTGCTGCGCGAGATCATCGACGCCGAGTCGGACATGATCGTCGTCGGCACGGCGACGACGGGTCGCGATACCGTGGCGCAGGTGGCGAAGCTCCGTCCGGACCTCGTCACGATGGATGTCGTGATGCCTGACGGCGACGGCATCAGCGCAACCAAGCACATCATGTCGCAGTGCGCGACGCCGATCGCGGTCGTCACTGCCACGCCAGCGGACCGATTTTCGAACGTGAGCTTCGAGGCGCTCGCGGCGGGCGCGGTGGAGGTGTTCGCGAAGCCGCACCGTCGTACGCTCTCGGACGCGGCCGAACGCGCGGCCTTCGTCAGGAATCTGCGCTACGTGGCCCACGTCGGCGTGGTCTCGATCCGGGGTCCGGTACGACGGTCGGATCGCCTGGCCGCCCCGGGGTTGAATGGGCTCGCGGAACCTGTGCCCGCGCAACGACGAAGTCTGCCCGAGACTGCTGCGCTGATCGCGATCGGCGCGTCGACGGGAGGGCCACCGTGCATCCGGACCGTGCTGAGTAGCCTCGATCCGAGCACGGCACCTGCCGTCCTGGTCGTGCAGCACATGGGCCGCGACTTCATTCCGGGATTTGCGACGTGGCTGGGCGAGACCGTGCCGCTACCGGTCCAGATCGCTGTGGACGGCATGCGCATCAGCCCGGGTCAGGTCTACATCGCGCCTGGAGAGATGCACCTCACCGTGGACGCTCGCGGCAAGCTGCACACCTACGCCGGCACACCCCACCTGCACCAGCGACCGTCGGTCGATGTGCTGTTTCACTCGGTCGCCGAGGCGTTCGGTGAACGCGCCGTGGGCGTGCTGCTGACGGGCATGGGAGAAGACGGAGCGGCCGGCCTCTCGGCCATGCGAACCAGCGGGGCAGTGACGATCGCGCAAGACGAAGAGAGTTGTGTCGTGTTTGGGATGCCGAAGGCCGCGATCCAGCGGGACGCGGCGTCCATCACCGGAAATCCGCTCGGCATTGCCTGGCAGCTGCGTCACGTCACGGCGCGGCAGCTCAGTCCGTGGCCGCGCCCGCTTGGTTGACTGTCAACGTTTACTGTCATGGAGGCCTGATGGACGGGGTAAACCGGCCGAACGTAAAAGTCCTTGTGATCGACGACTCGGAGACCGCGCGTGCCGCGATGGCCGATACGCTGATCGAGGCCGGCTACCGGGTGCTGGAGCTCCCGTCGGCCATCGGTGCGACGCGCATGATCCTGCGGAACGACGTCCAGGTGGTGATCGTGGATGTCACGATGCCAGGGCTGTCCGGCGACATGTTGGTGCGGGTGCTGCGCAGCAACTCGCGGTTGAAGGAGCTCGTGATCGTCGTCGTCTCCGGTATGGCGACGGAAAGCCTGGAGCGCATTCGTGCCGAGGTCGGCGCCGACGCAGTCCTGGCAAAGACCGCAATCGAAACCGACCTCGCACTCGTCGTGATGCGCTTGCTCGCCATGTCGCCCGCCGAGCGCGCCGAGGCGAATCGCTAGTCGTTCACGCCTCGTGCTTCGCGGCTACGGCGAGTCCCTGGCTCGTCACCCCGTAGAAAACCGCGACCGCGGCGAACAGCACCAAAGCAGCGACCGGCGAGATCATCCCCACGCCCATGCACAAACCGTAGACGACCACGCCCACCCAGGCGCGACGGCCCTCGGCCACGGCAAACGCCCTGTCGTATTCGGGCTCCATAAGCTCGGGTCGCTGCGCCAAGCGGCGCCACATCAGCACCCAGGGGAATGTCATGAGCACGCCGATCAGGCCGTAGAACACGACCGAGCAACGTGCATCGGCGCCCTCGCCTCGCACGTGCGCCGCCAATACCGCGGTCGGGAACGGCAGGAACGACACCGTCAGCAGCAGCAACAGGTTCCACCAGTGCAGCACGTGATCGATCTGCCGGACGCGCCCGAAGAATGCGTGGTGGTTCAGCCAGATGATGCCGATGGTGAAGAACGAAGCCAGGTAGGCCAGATAGGATGGCCAGAGCTGGAGTAGCGCGGGGAACAGCGGCCCGTGCTCCGGCACGCGTACTTCCAGGATCAGCAATGTGATCGCGATTGCCATCACACCGTCGCTGAACGCTTCGACTCGATTCGTGGGGGATGGCATCTAGTCCAACTTTCTGCGAAACAGCCAGCCGCGCTCGCGAGCGTGACCAGCGCGATGGCGAGCAGCGGCAGCGCGTTGCGGAGGATCTCCGCCGGGGGCAGCGCCTGCAGGAATACACCGCGCGCGATCACCAGGAAATAGCGCAGTGGGTTGACCAGCGTGAGCGGCTGCAGCCAGCCCGGCATGTTCTCGATCGGCGTCGCGAAGCCCGAGAGCAGGATCGCCGGGGAGACGAACAGGAACGCGCCCAGGATGGCAATCAATCCAGCCTTCCGCGTCCGCAACGCACCGGTGTCTGGAGGGGTCGTCCCGCCCGCCAAGAGCTCCGCGCATCTGGTGGGCCGCGCTCGACCTGCGGCTGGGAAGTGCGGGGGCGCCATCCCCGGCGCGCTTTGATCGTCAATTGCAGTCATCGCCGATCACGGCCTGTTGCGTCTGCTCCTCCGTCGCGGTGAACAAGCTGAGCTCGAGTATCTGCGCCGGGCGAGCTTGGCGCATCCCGATCGGCGAGGTGACCGAGACTGCGGACTGAGGCTCTTCCATACCGGGCCAGCGCATGGTCGTGTAGTTCAGCGGCACCAGCGTGCTGCCACATTGCCAAGTACCGCTCGACTCTCCGCGCGCGAGCTCCTCGCCATCACAGCTGACCACAGTCCACGCGCTGCGCATGGGCTCGGCGCCATCCGCGACGCGCAACAGCTCCGGGCGCGCACGCGTGCACGAAGCGGTGCTGGCAGCCGGCGAGACACAGACCGGAGTGACCGTGCATCTCGTCGACGAGGAGTATGACCACGGCGCGATCGTCGCTCAGACGACAGTGCCCGTGCAGCCGGGAGACACCGCCGAGACGCTCGCCGCCCGCGTACTGACGCGCGAGCACGCGTTCCTGGTCGACACGCTGCAGGCGATCGCAGCAGGCACGCTCGTGCTTCCACGCCTGTAGCGTGCCGCCTACCCCCCGAGCCGGCGCAACTGCTCGGGGGTCATGAACCAGCGTAGGGTGCCGCGGCCGGACGGAGGCAGGGTTTGCTCGAGCGCGAGCACGCTCCCCGGCTTGAACGGCATCCGCGCGGCGCTCACGTCGCCCGTGAGCAAAGCCGACGCAAGCGCGCTGATGTTGGGCTCGTGGCCGACCAGCATCAGCGCCCGGGCAGTAGCGTTCGCTTGCAGTCGTTCGAGTGCAACTTCGACATCGGCTTCCGACCGTAGCCCTGGCTCGATCACGAGCTCGAGCCCCGGCGCGATCGCGTTCCGCAGAATCTCGGCGGTCTGGCGCGCACGCCGCAACGGACTCGACCAGATCGCGTCGGGCTTGACCTCGAGCCAGGCGAGCCCCGCCGCTCCGCGCTGCAGGTTGTCCATGCCCACCTGCGTCAGCTCGCGATCTTCATCACGACCCGTGGCGGAACGGTCTTCGGCGATTCCGTGGCGCACGAGGTAGATGAGCGGCATGCACTCATTCTGCCAGATAACTCGCGCTACTTGAACACGTACACCGCACCGACGAGGCTCGAGCTGTCATCGTCGGCATTGCCGTTGATCCCAGCCGACTTGCTGGCCTCCCAGTTCGCGCCCACCACGACAGTATCGCCGGAGAGCGCCGTCGAATAGCCGAACGAGTCGAGCCTGTCCGCGTTGCTAGCCTTCAAGTAGGTGGACCTCTTCCACATGTCATTCTCGAGCGCGAGCAAGTGGGCTGAACCGGCGTAGCCCGCATCGGCCTTCGATGCGTCGGCATCCAGACCTCTCGCGCCACTGGCGTCGTTGCATGCCCCGATCAACGCCGTATTCTCGCTCATCGCGATCGAGGAGCCAAACCCGTCGTTGACCCGCGGCAACAAGTTCTTGAGCAGCTGCGTTTGAGTCCACGTGCCATTCGCGCGTTGAAACGCGAAGACTTCGCCGGGCTCGGTCGTCGCGAACAGATCGATGATCGACAAGACTCGCGGCGCACCGATGAGCGCGCGATCGCCGAGCACTGCAAGTCCGTACCCGAATGTCGCGTTGGCACTCGGCGGGTCCGGGACCAGTCGCTGTTGCAGCTGCCAGCCCGCAGCGCCTCGCACGTAGACGTATGCAGAGCCACCGCGGTCCACCGGACGATCATCGAGCGCGGCCGCGACGATCAACGTGTCGTTCGTGAGCGCCACGTTGTAACCGAACGCGGCGCCGCTCGCCCCCGGTATCGCTTTGAGCCTCTCCTGGTACTTCCAGGCGCCCGCAATGCGGCTGAACAGGAACGTCGAGCCATCGCCACCATCGGACGGAGCTCCGATCGCGATCGTGTCTCCGTTGATGGCGACGCCGTGTCCAAATCGATCTCCCACCGCATTGTCCGGAGATGCGAGGCGCTCGATCTGAGACCACTTGCCGTCGGTGCGCGTGAAGATGTACGCGGCGCCAGGACGATCGACGCTGCGGCTCAGCGTCTGATCGGACGAGCCGGCGACCTTCCCGATCACGATCGTGTCGCCGTCGATCGCGACGCGTGCACCGAAGTGGTCGTTCGCTGCGGCGTCAGCCGCCTTCAAGTACGCTTGCTGCTTCCACTCGTTGCCACGCTGCACGAAGACGTACGCCGCTCCCGCACCCGATGCACTGTTGTCCGATTGATCGCCGTCGACCTTCGTGGCCGCGCTGCTTTCACTCACGGAGCCGACGACCAGCGTGTCGCCGGACATCGCGATGCTGGCTCCGAAATTGTCGCCCTGGCCGGGATTACTCGGTTTGATATACGCGGTCTGCACGCCCGTCCGCTCGACGATCACCTGATACTCGCTCGCTGCGCCGGACGTCGAAGTGAGCGTGAGCTTCACCGGGTACTCGCCCAAGGGAAGCGTCGGTGTCGTCCACTCGGCTCCCGACGCGACGGATGCGGCATTCAACTCGAGGCGCTCCGCCGATGGCGCACTCGGCGTGAATGTCAGCCGTTGTGTCAGGAGGGCGACCTTCACGCGATAACTGTGGACTGTCGGATCGAACGCCGGCGCGAGCTCGCCCGCGGAGGTCTTGAGCCCCGCGAGCAGCGGCTCGCAGCCCATGTCGCCCGTTCCGACGTACCCCGCGGGGCACGGCCCGCATTCGCGCGTCGAGCCACGCATCGTGCACGTCGTGAGCATGTCACAGCCGCCGTTGGCGACTTTGCAGTCCGTGGACCGCTCGCAGCCCGCCAGCCCCGGGACGAAGCCCGTCAGGCACTCGCATTCCGCCTGGACCTTGGCGACGCAGTGTCGGTTCGACCCGCATGGGCGCGTCTCCGCGTTGAACGAGCTCGTGCACACCCGCATGAGCTCACGATCGCAAAACGGGACGTTCGCCGGCTGGCTCCTGCACTCCGTGAGCACTTGCCGGCACGTTCCTCGCTGCGCGCCGAGGGCGGTGTCGCAGAGCTCGTCGCTGTTGCACATCGTAGCGGGGCGCCAGGTTCCCTCCTTGCACTCGAGCGGCGTTCGCGAGCCCTCTTCGGTGCACGAACGCGCGCCATCGGGCGAGCAGGCGACACCTTCGGTGGCGGTCGTGGGGCCTCCCGGATCGGGACCGGCGTCCGCCGTGGTGGGTGTAGCCGACGGATCTGGCGCATCGCGTACAGCTTCGTAGCGGGCATCGACGCACTGCCCGTCGTGACAAGTCTCGCCTTTGGGGCAAAGCTCCATGCGGCGGAGGCACGCTGCTTCGAAGCGCAGGAAGATGCCGTGCCCGTCCAGGTCCTGCCACTTGCGAAGCGCGCGCACTTCGCCGACGACGGATTCTCGCTCGTCGCGCGCGGTCGCCGTCACGAGGTAGTTGAGCTTCAATCCACGCGAATCGACCGTGGATTCGAGCGGCCACGTGCGATCGACCCTGGGCTGGAACCGCGGCGACTTCGAGACCAGCCAGCCCCCGCCATTCGGCTCCTGCGTCTCGATGACGACCTGCACCTCGTCGATCAGATCGCGAACTGCCGACTCGGAGTCGATCTCCACCCGAATCTGCTGCTGCTGCCGCTCAGCAGGTTGCGTGCAAGCAAACGACGCTGCGATGCAGCATGCGCAGAGGGCTGCGCGGAAACGCGACTCGAGCTTCGGGACCACGCTGTAGCGTTGCTAGCTCACGCGAAGTGTGAGGACAAGCAGGATTCCTGCGTCACGCGATATGTAGCCGCGGCAACCAAGCAGCCCCGCCCCACGTGACCAGGCTGGCGGTAACCCACTGCGCCGATTTTCATCCGGGGGTGGATGCCGCGACCCGCGTCGAGCGGATCCCGGAACTTCAGCGACCATGCAGCCATGCGCTGCAACGCGGTCAGGTCACGTCGCGTCGCTGAGGCGATTGTGCGGCAAGCTGACGTCAGGGAAGGCCCTTCAAACACTACATTCGCGCCGCGCTGTGGGATGACTGTCTACCGAAATTCGTCGACGCGTCGGTCATGTTGAATGCGTCACATCTGACGCTCTGCACACTTGTTAGATCATTGCCGGCCTCAGACGTGCGAGGCGGAGGATGACCATGGCGAGTCTGAGCCGCAGCCGCGACAAGATCTCGGAGTTGACGCACATCGTACCGATCAAGCAGGGCTTCATCGACGCTCCGGCGGCGGGCGAACGGCCGATCCGCTATGCCGACCGATTGCGAACGGTTCTCGATGGATTTCAGAGGCGCGAAGACAGCAGGCTTCCGAGCGTGATCCGGCAGTTTCGCGGCATCCACTTCGTGCAGTGGACGCTGCTCGACGGCGACGCACGCCTGTTGGTCAACGTGCTCTTCGACGGCGACCTGAACGGCTACCTGCGCGCGCTCGCGAACGAAGTCCCGGGGATGTTGAACCTCGTCTGGTCGAACTGCGAGGGCTGGAGGAATCCGCGCGGCAACCCGCAGTACCTGATCGACTTCATCCAGAAGTTCCAGGTGCAGGTGAGCTTCATGTACGCGCAGCATCCGCAGCTGACCGTGCCCGACGTCGATCGTCTGATCCAGCTGCGCGACCTGGTCGACGAAGGCGTCGGCAGAGCGCAGTTGGACGCCAAGTTCTACGAGCGGACTCGGCCGCATTCAGCTGCGGAGCGATTGCGTGACGCGTGGAGAAATGTCCCCGACCTCGACGGCCAGCTTCGCCGCTTCGATGCCGGGCTGAATCCGCTCTACACCAAGCGTGAAGTCGAGGACGCGAAGCGTGAAACGTTCGGAGATCTCGCGTTCGACCACGACCCGCTCGCGGGGTCTCATCCGACCGGGCCCGCGCCCGACCCGGTCGAACGCGCCCGTGGGATCCAGAGGAACGTGCTCGACACGGCAGGAAACGCTCGGTGCGCGCGCATGTGGTTTCTGCACTTCCCCGACTCCGAGCGAGCGAGGAGCTGGCTTTACGCCTTGCGCACCGAGGTCGCGTACGGACCACCGGACAAGAGCTCGCCGTACCTTAACATCGGGTTCACGAATGCCGGCCTCGAGGCGCTCGACGTGGATCGAGGCGAGCTTGCGGAGTTCCCGGTGGCGTTCACCGAGGGGATGGACGCTCGCGGGATTCTGCTCGGCGACGATCCGGCGATCGCCAAGCCTGGTGCGCGACAAAGCTGGACCTCCAGCGAGAACACAGAGCTTCCGGTGCACGCGGTGCTCTTCATGCACGTTCCACTCCTGCGCGACTCGAAGCTTCGCGACGCCTTGCTGGAGACTGGTGGGTGGGCACGAGCCCAGGGTGAGCCAGAAGCTCTCGCGAGCGACGACGTCGAACGCGGGCGCGCGCTCTGCGGACACGTGGCGAAATATCTCGAGTCGATCAAGCACGACTTGCAAGCGCGGCTCCCCGCGATGCGAATGGACGGTGTCGAGGTGCTCGGGCATCAAGACCTACACCAGCCGATCGCCGGTGCTGGAGACGAAGCTTACGGCGTGGAGTACTTCGGCTTTCGTGACGGGGTCGGACAACCCCGCTTGCCCGTGCAAGGTCCGAGCGCACGTGGAGCAGACCTCGAAGAGCGCGCGTCGTTCGAACCCGTGCTGCGCAGCGAGCCGCGCGGGATGCTCAAAGACTCGACGTTTCTCGTCGTCCGCCAGCTGCTCCAGGCTCCGCGGGCGTTCTGGTCGAGTATGCGCGACCGAGCGCACGCGTTGAACGTGTCGAAGCGAGAGCTCGCCGAACAGATCGTCGGCCGACGCATGGATGGTCAACGCATCACCGCGGGTTGCGACACGGGCTGTCCGTTTCACTCGCATGTCCGCCGCGCGAACCCGCGAATTGAAACCGATGCGGTGCGAAATCCACGCATCCTGCGCCGCGGCCTTCCCTACGTCAACGAGCGCCGAGACGGGATCGCTCGCGGGCTGATGTTCATGGCGTTCAATGCCGACATCGAGACCCAGTTCGAGTTCATCAATCGTAACTGGATGCAGGCGGGCAATCAGGTCGGGCTCGCATCGCGCGATCGGGACGTGTTGGTGGGCGTGACGGCTTCCACCTCGGAGTCCAGTCCAGCGAGTCCAGCCCGCTTCTACGCCGACGTGGCCGGTGGAAAAGCGCAAGAGCTTCAGTTCCACGAGGCATTCGTGGCGCTGGAGTGGGGCATCTATCTGTTCTTCCCCGCACGAGACGCTCTGAACCGCTTCTGATTCGCAAGGAGAGCTCGGTATGCACGGCGACGGTCAACTGCCCGAGAATGTAGATGTCTGCACGTATCTGGAAGCGCTTCCTGACGACCAGAACGGCACGGCCAGGAAGGCGCAGATCCGAACATGGTTGGACCTCGGCCCCGACTCCGCGCTGAGGTTCTGGCTCGCCGTGGAGCGTCGCGGCGGATTCAAGGTCGGAGACTGGAACTTCGTCGCGGATCATTCTGAGATCCTTCGCGTGCTCACGGATCGGGATGGCGTGTTCAGCGTCCGCGAGTACGGCCGGCGTATGCGAGCGACGTCAGGACGGTTCTTCCTCGGCCTGGACGAACCCGAACACTCGCGGGACTCCCCCTCGGGCGCGATCATTCCGGGCTGGAACCACCCGAACAGTAGACAGACTGTCGCAGACGTCGCCGGCGTTCGCGAAGTGGCAGCGAGCGCTGCGCTGAAGGTCCTCGCGAGTATCGGCCTGCGCGCTCGCCTCGCGCGAACCGGCGACGAGGTCCAACCAGCCGAGCTCCCTCTCGCACTGCTGGTCAGTTCCGTCCTCGACGCGTGCTGCGAACGCGTGTTCGGCGTGCCGGGTCCGAGTGCTCTTTCGCTCAACCGCTGGGCGAGAGACATCACCAACTATCACTTCCGCGTGCAGGCAGACGACGGCGTGGACGGCAGCCGCGCTCTCATCGCGAGTAGCCAGTACCGCGCGCACATCAATCAGCTCATCGCCGCACTGGCCGATCCCGCGCTCCCAGCGCCGCCCGCCGACGCTTCGGAGTACGCACGGGCGGCGTACGCGCAACGCACGAGACAGCGCGATACGCTGCGCCGGGCGGTCGCCGTGATCCGAGCTCAGCTCGCGCCGGACGGGGGACGACCCATCGACGACGACGAGGTCGCGCGCAACCTCACCGGCATCATCACAGGTTCGCTCACGGCCACTACCAAGGCATTCATCGATGGCTTGACGATCTATGCGCGGAATAGCTCGGACTACTCAGGCAGGCTCCACTGGCCTGCCGGGGCGGAGACGACCGAACCGAGTGGTTGTCCGCACGCGCGCGTCTTTCCGCAGTACGACGCGATCCTCGCGCAGACGCTCTCGGCGGCTCGACGCGGCTCCCCGGACGCGATCTATCGTACGTACGTCGGCGAGAGTCCGTGCACGGTCGGGGCGCTCGCCGTGCAGCGCGGCGAGCTCGTGATCGTGTGGCTCGGCGGTGTGCTTCAGCACGATCGAGACTACCTGTTCGGGATCGGCGGCCACAGCTGTCCCGGCCGAGACATGGGCAAAGCCATCGTGGAAGGCATCCTGCGAGCGCTCACGCAGCTGCGGGGTGCAAAGGCGCCGCGGCTGATAGCTGCGGGCGATGCAACCCGGCTCGTGTTCGAAGATCCGGAGACGCTAACGTCGCTGCCTGCCACCCCGGCAACTCAGCGCCGTTCGAGCTGATCCTCGCGCGCGGCGGCCTCGCGCGGCAAGGCCATGCCGATGCGATGGGCGTGTGCGCGCGCGTGCTGCGCCAGCGTATCGGCGCCCTGCTGATCGCCACGCGCGCGTTGGATCGCGGCGGAAGACAGCTCGCACAGCACGACGACGCGTTCGGAGCTCTTCGCCTGCGCTGCAGCCACCGCTTGCTCGAGCAGACCTTCTGCCTTCGAAAACTGCCGGTCGCGGAGGGCTGCCACCAGCGCGGACACACGCAAAGCTTCCGCCTCGCCTTGGCGATCCCCCTCGCGAGCCCGCACCAGAGCCTTGTCGGCTGCGGCTTCTGCCTCGTCGTACTGCCCCGCTGATGCGTGCCCCGAGGCCAGGAGCGCCAGGTTGCACGACATGTGCAACCGGATCCCGGGGCTCTCGAGCTGGTCGATGCCCTCGCGCATGCTCACGAGGGCGCGCGGATCGAGCGACGTCATGAAGCTGGCGTATCCGTGCAGCAGCGCGCTCATGCCGAGGATGTACTTGCCTTCGATGCGCTGTCCGATCTCGCGAGCCTCGGTGCTCGCCGCAAGCGCGGCTTCCCATGCTCCCTGCCAACACGCCACGAGCGATCGAAGGATGAGGAGCGGTCCAACCAGGCTCAGGCTCCCTTGCGCGACGTGTTCGCTCTCCTCGATGCGCGCTCGAGCGCCGGCGAAGTCGCCCTGATCGGCCAGGATCATCGCGATGTTGCTGAGCGCGAACGACTGCGCCGCGCGATACGTGCCGTCGCGCGTGTGGAGCGCCCGCTCGAACGCCTCGACTGCTCGCGTGTATTCGCATCCGACCATGCGGCAGCGCCCCAGATCGAACAGCGCGTGCGTGATCAGGCGCGTCTCCGCGAGCGCAGTCGCTTCGTTCAGGAACTGCTCGGCGTGCTGCAGCGACGGCAGGTGATCACCCAGGCCGAATTCGATCCAGCTCAGCCAGTTGAGACACAGTGCCGCTCGACGGCGATCGCCCCGCTCGCGAGCAAAAGCCAGGGAGTTGCGCAGCGCCGCCAGCTGGGCTTCGTGAGGGTTGTAGATCCCGACGCGCGCCCAACTCAGGCTGACATCGACGTGCCGCGAGCGTGCCGCATCGCTCTCGCCGGCAAGCTCCTCCAGCGCCTCGATCGCGTGCTGATACTGCACGGCAGCTTGATCGAGCGAAAAAGACCGCCAGGCTTTGTCGCCCGCCCGCACGGCGAAGTCGATCGCCTTCTCGCGTTGATCGCCGAGCCGGTAGTGGTGGGCGAGAGTCTCGTAGAGTGGCTCGAGCTCATCCGCCAGCGCACGCGCCTCCATCTCGTGCGCGAGTCGAGCGTGGTGTTGCTTGCGCGCTCGGACCGGCAGGCTTTCGTAGACCACTTCGCAGGTGATCGCGTGCTTGAACCGATAGTTCGTGGGGTATGCGGCGTCCCGATACACCATGTCCTGCCGTTCGAGCTCGTGAAGGATGCCGAGCAGCTGCGCTCGACTCGAGACATCGGGCGCTTCGATCGCCTCGTTCCAGAGCAACTCCACGAACTCGAGCGTGAACTGCGCTCCGATCACGGACGCGAGGCGCAGCACCGTCCGTTGTTCTGCCGGGAGCCGATCGATGCGCGAGCGCACGATCGCCTGCACGGTCGCGGGCGCCCGCAGCTGGAACAATGGTTCGAGTAACACGATCGAGTCCGATTGCACGCGACAGCTTCCACCCTCCACCAGCGACCGGCAGATCTCCTCGACGAAGAGTGGATTTCCCAGCGTGCGATCGTGCACGAACGACGAAAAACCCGAGGGTAGCTGCCCGCCCCCGAGGACGTTGCGCGCCATCGACTCCGTGTGGCTGGAATCGAGCGGCTGCAGCTCGATGCGCAGCATCGTCTTCGGCTGCGCCGACTCCGTGAGGTCGGTCGATCGATAGGTGATGGCGATCAAGACGGCGCGCCCTTCGGCGTCCTGGCCGAGCTGTCGCAGCGCGCTTCGCGAGGCTTCGTCCGCCCAGTGCCAGTCCTCGAGGATGAAGAGCACCGGATGCTCGGCCGCGATCGCGGCGATCAACTCCGCGAGGGCCGAGACGATCGTGGCGCGCAACTCCGCCGAGTCAGGACGATCCGTGACTTCGGGCGCCCGGCTGCCCGGCGCAAGGAGGTAGCTGAGCGAGTGACGCGTCGCCGGCGACAAGCGATGACGGTCGCACAGCGACGCGAGCTGTGTGGCAGCCGTACGATCTGGAAACGCTTCGAGCTCGAGCAGGCTGCCGAGCGCCTGAATGAACGGGTGGTAAGGCGCGACGTTGCGGTACGCGCTACAGCGCCCGTGCAGGACCAGTGCGCTGCCGATCCGGGCGCGGAGCTCGTGAAGGAAACGCGTCTTGCCGATGCCGGGGTGACCGACCACGGCGATGAGTCCGCCGCTCCCGCGTTCCGCGCGCCGCCAGGTCTCGATCATCGCCTGCAGCTCGGACTCCCGGTTCTCATAGCGCGTCAGACCTCGCAGCGTTGCGACATCGAACCGAGTCGAGGTGCTGGGCTCCAGCACGCGGAACGGTACGATCGGCTCCGCGGCCGCGTGCAGCCGCATTGGCTCGAGCGGTTCGAGGCGGTAGAAGTATTCGACCTGGCGTTGCAGCGCCGGACCGCAGAGGAGCTCGTCGTTCCCCGCGCGCGCGCGCAGACGTGCAGCCGTATTGACTGCCTCGCCTGTTACGTCGAACAGCCCGGAACGCAAGTCGTGTGCGCGGGCGTAGATCAGGCCCGACTCTGCACCGGAATGCAGCCGGAGCGGCCCCGGCCGACGCTTTCCGAAGGGTGTGCCGGCGCGCAGATAGGCATGGAACGCGAGGGCAGCGGCGAGCGCGCGGGCAGAGTCGTCCTCGTGGCTGGCGACCACTCCGAACAGGGCCATGACCTCGTCGCCAATGAACTGGTTCACTATGCCGCCGTGAGCTTCGAAGATTCGCGTGGACTCCGCGCGAATGACCTCCATGACGAGCGCAACGTCCTCGGGATCCTCCTCCTCGTTCCAGCGCGTGTAGCCACCCAGGTCACAAAAGACGACGGTCGCCTCGCGCCGTTCACTGGCACGCAGGTGCGGCGGAGGCGGCAGCGAGGAAAAGGCTCGCCTTGGTATCGCACCGCCGCAGCGCCCGCACTGTTCTGCGCTCAGATCGACTTCGGCCAAACAGTGAGGACAGTTCATGGTTTGAGAGGCTCGAGTCTATCGCGACTCGGCTGAGAGGCGTAGATCCGCGGCATTCGGTGACCGCCCTCAGCTAGGACATGACGATCTGCGTCTTGCTGCTATAACGCTGGCCATGCCTCGCTCGTGGTGTTGTGTTTGGCTCTTGGTGATCGCTTGTCGTGCCGGCGGACAATCGCAGGACGAGCCTCGTGCTCCCGCCTCCAAGCCGCAGGTCGCGCCTGCCGCGCACGGTGGGGGCGGACTCGTCTGGGATGCCGTGCCACCGCTGGTGCGTCACGAAGTGACGTCGCCGGTGCGCATCGACGAATACCGTGTGGCAACCGATCCGCGCGCCGAGCTCGCCGTGTTCCGCTTCGACGCAGGAGAAGGCAGCTCGGTGGAGAGCCACCAGGCGCTCTGGCTTTCGCAGTTCGAACAAGCCGATGGCAGCGACACCGCGCAGAAGGCCAAGCGCGACGAGTTCAGCGTCGGAGGCCTTCGCGTGAACACGATCGAGGTGACCGGCATCTTCACGGGCCCGATGGAGGGGCAGCCGTCGGCGGCGCCCGCGACCGAGTCGACGTTGCTCGGCGCGATCGTCAGCGGCGGCCCCAGGGGTCTGGTCCTGTTCAGGTTCACGGGCCCGCGCGGTTCAGTCGAGAGCGCGCGCTACGCGTACGACCGGTTGGTGCACTCGGTGCGGCCGCAGTGACTCGTCAGCGGGGGGAACGAAACAAGTCCGGCAGCGACGCCACGTAGGCCTCGGTCACCGCCGTGCGACCCAACCGCAACTCCCACTCGCAATTCGAATCGCCGTCTGCGGTGCTTCGCGTCACCTGGCTGGTCAACTCGATGCCGACCAGGCGCCCGTACTCCTCGAGGTAGTATCCCTGCAACCGAACGAAGCCCTCGATCGGGATCTGAAAGGCATACAAGCGCAGGACGACGATGTTCTCGCTCGCGATGCCGCCGACGACTTCGAGCCGTCCCGTGTCGTGATAGGTCCCCCACAACTGCGTGAGCCGGCGGAAGAATCGTTCTGGATCGGATGCGTCGACCGCTGCGAACGTGCGGTACACACCCGAGCTACCCGACTTGCTGCCGTGCGGCGTCTCGACTTCCTGGCCGCCGATGTCGCGTTGCGCGCTGAACTTGGCGAAGAAGCGCCAGACGTCGCCGCCGACAGCTGCAGGATCGATGGTCTTGACGACCGCAGTGATCAACACCCAGTAGTCGCGCTCGGGGTACCAACCCGAGACCAGCACCGGCTCTTCGAGGTACTTCCAGAGCTCTTTCGGCAGGAGCTGCCGAGCATTCGGCTGCTGCTTGAGCGCCGTCACCACGGGCAGCACGGAGGTGCCCTTCTGCGAGGGAGGACGATCCACGGCGCTCCAGCAATTCTAACAATTCACTGGCCCATGAGGGAGAGCACACCGATCTGTTCCATTCGGCTAGCCTAGTTGTGCCAACGAGGTGTTTCTCGAGGCTGCGGTGGGAGCTCTGGCGTGCCTCGCGAACGCCGAGATCTATCGCTACTGCGTCACCCTGTGTCGCGCGAAGAACGTGGCCGAGCTTCACTACCGCGAAGCCGGAGGGAGCCTCGTCGTCCGCTTGCGCTGGCAGTCGTGAGTGTCGCACCGGGCTTCACGCGCGACTGACGTGGCTAAGCTTTGGCGTCCCCAGTTGAAGGACGCGTCCGAGGCTTCGTTGTAACGTCGCTCGCGCGGACGGGGACGATCGAGCAATGACTCGTGAGTGGGCATGGTGCGGCCTGGCTGCGGCGACATCGATTTCGCTGTCTGCCTGCTCTGTTTACGAGCCGTCTTTACTCGGACGGACTCACTCGTCCGAACGTTCCCAGGACGCAGGCGAGCTCACCGACGCAGGCAACGACTCGAGCATCAGCAGCGGCGACAGGCGAGAAACTCCCGGTCGCGCAGCCGTCGGCCGCACACCGCGGAACTCTCCCGACGCCGCTGTGAGCGGCGAGGCGGATGCGAGGCCCGAGCCCAACGACGGTTGCGACGAGCAGGAGATCGCCGGCCACGTGTACTACTTCTGCTCGCGCCCGACGGCCTGGTTCGACGCTCTCGCGCACTGCAGAGACCAGTACGGCGCGGGCCTCGCGCGGATCACGGACGGCACGCAGGCGCGGTTGCTCGCCGACAGCGCGGAGCGCGACGCTTGGATCGGTCACCGTGCGCTCCGTGAATCGCTCTGGATCTGGTCCGACAACCGCGTCCCGTTCTGGCATGGCGGGTCCGATGGCGAAGCGATCCTCGGACGCGCGTCGACCTGGGCGTCCGGCCAACCCGAGGCTGGCAAGGACTGCGGCACCTTGACGTCGAACGCCGAGCTCGCAAGCGCGCGTTGTGCAGACAGGAAACCGTTCATCTGTGAGCGATCTCCGGACGGCTGTCCCGATGATCCTGCCAAGCGAGATCCCGGTCAGTGCGGCTGCGGTGTCGAAGACGGTGATGACGACGAGGACGGCCTCGCTGCGTGCAACGACGCCTGCGACGACGACGCAAACAAACCGCTGCTCGAAGCCTGCGGCTGCGACTCGGACCGAGATGGCGACGGTGATGGGACCGCGGACTGTAACGACGGCTGCCCGGAAGATCCGCGAAAGACTGCGGCGGGTGCGTGCGGGTGCGGTGCGTCCGATGGCGACTCGGACGGCGATGGCGTCGCGGATTGTCAGGATCGCTGCCGCAACGATGCTCGAAAACAAGCGCCCGGCCAGTGCGGTTGCGGAAATGCGGACACGGACACCGACCGCGATGGAGCGCCAGATTGCAGAGACGGCTGCCCGCGCGACCCTGGCACCACGGGTGCTTGCTTTCCGTTCGCGCCGGCCAACTTCGATCCGAGGGCGCTCGACTTCGGATCCGCGCCGAATTCACGACTCGACTGCGGAACGACGACCATCGATACCTCGTCGAGCCCGGCGCGCATCTCAAACTGGTGCGGCAACGTGCCGACGGCGCTCGTTCGCAAGCTCAACAATGGCCCCGAGGTCGTGGTGGTGCCACTGCACGGCCTGAACGTGGTGTCGAACAACGCGCTGCGGTTGATCGGGAGTCGGCCTGTCATCCTGGCAATTCAGGGCGATGCCGAGATCGCCGGCCTCGTCGACGCGAGCGCAAACAACGCGAGCCCAGGCGCCGGCGGCAACTGGTCGTGCGCATCGAGTCAGGGTGGTGCGGGCCAAGGCCGCAGTGGCGCCGCGGCGGGCGGCGGAGGCGGTGGAGGTTTTGGCACGAGCGGCGGCCGCGGCGGCGACGACGTGGGCGATGGAGCTCCAGGCGCCGCAGGCGCAACGCGCGGCAACGCGAACCTCGTCCCGCTGATCGGAGGCTGCGGTGGAGGCGTCGGGGGTGGCTGCTCCAACCCGGCGGGAGCCGGCGGCGGCGCAGTGCAGATCAGCGCGAGCGGAAAGCTGATCGTCAGCGGCGCGATTCGAGCGAACGGCGGCATCGGCGGCCACAACTGCGGCAATGACACCGGAGGCGCCGGAGGTGGCAGCGGCGGAGCGATCTTGCTCGAGAGCTCCGCGACGATGAGCACCGGCATGCTTGCAGCCAGCGGCGGCGATGGCGGTCCGGGCAACCACGGCGACGCCGGCCAAGGTTCGAGCGCCACCGATGCGAGTGGGCGCGAGGGCGGCCAAGGCAGCGGGAGCGGCGGCGGCGGTGGCGGCGGCGGCCACGGTCGCATCGTGGTGCGCTGACTACCGAGTCGGGGCACGACGAGAACGCTACAAATTAACTACATGCGAGCTCCCGACCGACCTCCGGGTAACCTCTCGAGGATGGGTCGCTCAGGGCAAGGTGGAGCATGCGCGCACGAGCTCGGCTGAATTGGATGGGTTTGATGGTGGGAATCACTCTCGGCGCTTGCGCCGCCGACGAGGGCACCACCACGCATCAGCAG
>DATEOF010000217.1:0-43010 GCA_035274465.1 Polyangiales bacterium | reverse complement strand
TCGGATCGGGCCGCTGGATCGAGCACGGCGTGCGCACGCGATCGACGTGCGGGATCGACAGCCGAACGCTGTGCACCAGCTTCGCCATTCACCGCTGCATACCAAGCATGCCGTCCGGCGTCGACGGTTTTGGTTTCGGGGCTGTCCCGCGATTGGCGTCACCTTGCTTGACCGACCGCAACGCAAACCGCATCTTTGCCGCGACCATGACGACCGCCACGCCGTTTTTGGAGCGATTGAGTCGAGGCGCAGTCGTGCTCGACGGTGCGATGAGCACCGCCCTCTACGAGCGCGGATTGCTCTACAGCAACAGCTTCGACGAGGCCAGCTTGTCGCGGCCCGAGCTGGTGCGCGCGGTGCACGACAGCCACGTGCGCGCGGGCGCCGACCTGATCTGCACCAACACCTTCGGCGCGAACCGCATGCGCCTGCGTCCGCACGGGCTGGAAGAGAAGCTCGAGCAGATCAACAACGCGTCGGTCGAGCTGGCGCGTGCAGCGTCCGGTGGCCGGACTCAGGTGGCGGGCGATGTGGGTCCCACGGGCCTGTTGTTGAAGGCCGTGAGTGACGCCGACCGATCGATGATCGAGGAAGTGTTCCGCGAGCAGGCCCAGGTGCTGGTCGAAGCGGGCGTCGACGCGATCCTGCTCGAGACCTTTCGCCAGCCCGAAGAGCTGCGCCTCGCCTTGTCGGGTGTGCGCGCCGCAGTCGGCAAGCTGCCCGTGATCGCGCTGGTCTCGTTCGATGCCTTCGGCACCATGGCCGACGGCTCGGGCCCGGAGCAGATGGCGGAGAAGCTGGCGGGCTGGGGCGCGGACGCGATCGGCGTCAACTGCGCGGACGGCCCCGCGGGCGTGTACGAGATGGCGACCCGCATGCTGAAGCCTGGTCTGCCCGTGATCGCGAAGCCGAACGCAGGCCTACCTCAGCGCGTAGATGGTCGCTTGGCCTACATGGCCACACCCGAGTACTTCCAGCTCTACGCGCGCCGTCTCTACAAGGCGGGGATCAAGGCGGTGGGCGGGTGCTGCGGGACCACGGCCGAGCACGTGAAGAAGATCGCCGCGGCCGCGCGCATGGTCGGTGGGGGCAGCGATCCCGGCGGCGGCATGCGCGACGACGAGCACGATCGGCACGCGCACGAGGTCGGCATCGCGCCCGTCCCGACCGCGGAGAAGGGCTTCATCGGCGCGAACCTCGGCAAGAAGTTCCTGATCTCGGTCGAGGTCAACCCGCCGCCCGGCCTCTCGCTCGGCAAGGCCATCGAGGGCGCCAAGCTGCTCAAGGCGGGCGGCGTGGACATCATCAACGTGGCGGATGGCGCGCGCGCGAGTGCGCGCATGGGCAACCTGGCCTTGTGCATGCGCATCCAGGAGCAGGTGGGCATGCCTGCGCTGATGCACGTGGTCACACGCGACCGCAACTTGCTCGGCCTGCTCGCGCACCTCTTGGCCGCACACGAGGTCGACGTTCGCAACCTGGTCGTGATCACGGGCGATCCGCCCAAGATGGGCGACCTGCCCGACGCGACTCCGGTCTACGACCTGGATTCGATCGGCCTGTTGCGCCTGATCTCCGGGCTCAACCGCGGCCTCGACCCGGGTGGCAAGCCGCTCGGAGCGGCGACCGCGTTCCTGTGCGCGACCGGCGTGGAGCCGGCCGCGAAGGACTACCCGCGCGAGCTCGAGCGCTTGAAGTCGAAGATCGACGCCGGCGCCGAGTTCGTGATGACGCAGCCTGTCTACGACGAGACGCTGCTCGATCGCTTGCTGGCCGACCTCGCGCCGCTCGGCGTGCCGGTACTGGTGGGTTTGTTGCCGCTGGCCAGCCACCGCAACGCCGAGTTCCTGCACAACGAGGTGCCGGGCATGAGCATTCCGGATGCGATCCGCGAGCGCATGCGCAAGGCGGGCAGCGGCGACGCGGGCCGCAACGAGGGCGTGCAGATCGCGCGCGAGACGCTCGAGCGCGTGAAGTCGCGCGTGGCCGGCGCGTACATCATGCCGCCCTTCGGTCGCTACCAGCTCGCGCTGGACGTGATCCAGGGAATCGTGCGCTGATGTGCGCCGGGGCCAGGTGGTTGGGGGCGAGCCTCCTGCTCGGCCTCGCAGCTTGCACCGCGGGGCTGCCCCCGCCGAAGTTTCCGATCGCCGAGGCGCCGCAGCTGCTCGCGCGCCACGATGCGCTCGCCGCCGGGCTGAACGGCATCCGGGCCGAAGCGCGCGTCGACCAGCGCGGCCAACAGGGCAGGGTGCGCGGCACGGTGCTGATGTTCGTCGAGCGCAGCAGCCGGGTGCGCTTCGACGTGATGACCCAGTTCGGCCCGATAGCCATTCTGACCAGCGACGGCACCAGCTTCGCCTTCGCCGACCTGCGCGAGAAGCGCTTCCTGACTGGCCTGACCTGCCCGCGGAACATCGCGCGCTTGCTGGGCGTGCCGCTCACGGCTGCCGAGACCGCCCATTTCTTGCTGGGGGGCACGCCGATCCTCGAATATCAGTCGAGCAGCATCCGCTGGAATGAAGCCGGTCACTACACCGTTACGCTGAAGGCCGCGAACGGCCAGCGCCAGGAGCTGGACTTCCAGCTCGATGCCGCGGACGCGGACAAGCCGCCCGCGGAGCAGCGCGTGGCGCTTTTGCGGACCGAGCTGTTCGATGCGCGCGGCGAGCGTGTCTGGCGCGTGACGTACGACGACCTGCGCATGGTGTCCGAGCATCGACTGCCTTACTCCGTGCGAGTCGAGCAGACCGCCTCGCGATCGGATACCCTTGTGCGGTTCAAGGAACTGGTCGTGAACCCGACCTTCCGCGACGAGATCTTCGTGCAGTCTCCTGCGCCGGGTATGCAGGAGGAAGAGGCCAGCTGTGAGTGAGCGTGAGCCGAAGAGCATGCTGACGAAGTACCCGCCGTCCGAGCAGAGCGCTCGGCCCTCGGAGCCGTCGCGCTTTCGGCCCATCCCGACGCGGCGCGTGCCGCGCTTCGCCGGTGTGCCCACGTTCCTGCGCCTGCCCACGCACGACGTCCCGGCAGATCTCGACGTGATGATCTGCGGCGCGCCGTTCGACGGCGGCACCACCTTTCGCCCCGGCGCGCGCTTCGGTCCGCGCGCGGTGCGCGAGGCCAGCGCGCTGACCCGCGGCTACCACCCCGCGCACGGCCTGGACCTGTTCGACCACCTGCGCTGCGCGGACGGCGGCGACGTGGTGTGCGTGCCGATGAGCGTCACGCGCTCTCTCTTCGCGATCGGCGAGCGCGTGGCATCGATTGCCGGGGCCGGCGCGTTGCCGGTGTTGGTCGGCGGTGACCACACCATCACGCTCGCGCCGCTGCGCGCGTTGCACGCGCTGCACGGACCGCTGGGCCTGATCCACTTCGATGCGCACAGCGACACCTTCGGGCCGGCCTGGGACATCGACGTCCATCACGGCACGGTGTTTCGCAACGCGCTGGAAGAAGGCTTGCTGCGGCCCAGCGACGTGATCCAGATCGGCATCCGTGGGCCGTTCACGGCCGGCGACGACCTCGAGCTGGCGCGCAAGAGCGGCTTTCGCATCGCCATGATCGACGAGGTCAAGACCGACCTCCAGGGTGTGGCTCGCGCGATCGCCGAGATCGGCCGGCGCGGCAAGTGTTACGTGAGCTTCGACCTCGACGCGATCGATCCGGCGTACGCACCCGGGACCGGCACGCCCGTGCCGGGCGGCATGACGAGCTATGAGGCGCTGGTGTTGGTGCGCGCCCTGGCTGGCGTGCAGATGGTGGGCGCGGACGTGGTCGAGATCTCGCCCGACCACGACCACACCGGCAACACCGCCTTGCTCGCGGCCAGCATCCTGTCGGAGATCCTGGCCGCCTACGCGACCGGAAAGCGCGCGCCGTGAGCGCGAACGCGGCGCTGCTCGAACTGTCAGGTCTGCGCACGGTGTTCGACACCGAGGCCGGCCAGGTGCGCGCGGTCGACGGCGTGTCGTTCTCGCTCTCGCGCGGCGCGACCCTCGGCATCGTCGGCGAGAGCGGCTCGGGCAAGAGCGTGATGTCGCTGTCGATCCTGCGGCTGATCTCGGCGCCGGGGCGGATCAGTGACGGGCAGATCGTGCTCGAGGGACGCGACCTGCTGAAGCTCTCCGAAGATCAGATGCGCGAGCTGCGCGGCAAGACCGTCGCCATGATCTTCCAGGAGCCGATGACCTCGCTCAACCCCGTGTACACGGTGGGCCGGCAGATCGGCGAGGTGCTCGAGCTGCACGAGGGCTTGAAGAAGCAGCAGGCGCGCGAGCGCAGCATCGAGCTCTTGAAGTCGGTGGGTATCCCGGCGCCCGAACGGCGCATCGACAGCTATCCGCACGAGCTGTCCGGCGGCATGCGCCAGCGCGTGATGATCGCCATGGCCATCGCCTGCCGCCCCAAGCTGCTGATCGCCGACGAGCCGACCACCGCGCTCGACGTGACCATCCAGGCGCAGATCCTGGACCTGCTCGCGCGCCTGCGCCGCGAGCTGGGCATGGGCATCATGCTGATCACGCACGACCTCGGCGTGGTGTCCGAAGTGGCCGACGAGGTGATGGTGATGTACGCGGGCACGGTCGTGGAGCACGCGCCGAAGGCCGCGCTGTTCGACAAGCCGTTGCACCCCTACACCAAGGGCCTGCTCCGCAGCGTGCCCGGTGGCGAGGGCGACTCGCCCAAGCGCCGCCTGCGTACGATCGAGGGCATGGTGCCTGATCTCGCGCAGCTGCCCCCCGGCTGCCGCTTTCGCCAGCGCTGCCCCGAGGCGATCGAGCGCTGCGCACAGGCAGAACCTGCGCTGCTCGAGCTCGAGCCGGGCCGGCGCGCCGCCTGCTTCGTCGCTGCCGAGCGCGCGGGGCTCACCTCATGAGCCTCATGAGCACTGGGCCTGCATCTGACGGCGGCGAGCTGTTGCGCGTCTCCGGGTTGTCCAAGTCGTTCGCGCTGGGCGGCGGCTTCCTGTCCGGCACGCCCAAGCAACTGCGCGCGGTCGACGACGTGAGCTTCTCGATCAAGGCGGGCGAGACACTCGGCCTGGTGGGCGAGAGCGGCTGCGGCAAGAGTACGCTCGGCCGCACGGTGCTGCGCTTGCTCGACCCCAGCGCAGGCAAGATCGAGTTCGAGGGCACCGACATCAGCACGATGTCCCAGCGCGCGCTGCGGCCGCTACGCCGGCGCATGCAGATCATCTTTCAGGACCCGTTCGGCTCGCTGAACCCGCGCATCAGCGTGCGCTCCACGCTGGCCGAGGCGCTGCGCGTGCACAAGCTGGTGGCCGACCCGCGCGAGGAGGAGGCCGTGCTGTCCGCGCTGCTCACCCGCGTCGGACTGCGGCCGGAAGCCATGCAGCGCTACCCGCACGAGTTCTCGGGAGGACAACGCCAGCGTATCGGCATCGCACGCGCGCTGGCGGTGCAGCCGCGCTTCATCGTGGCCGACGAAGCGGTCAGCGCGCTCGATGTCTCGATCCAGGCGCAGATAGTCAACTTATTGATGGATCTGCAAGACGAGCTCGGCCTGTCTTACTTGTTTATCGCGCACGATCTAAAGGTCGTCGAACATGTAAGTCACAACGTTGCTGTCATGTATCTGGGTCGGATCGTCGAGATCTTGCCGCGTGACAAGCTCGAGCACGACGCCAAGCACCCGTACACGCAAGCGCTGCGTTCAGCTGTACCCGAGCTGGATCCCCACAAAAGAAGGCTCAGAATCCTCTTGCACGGCGACGTTCCGAGCCCGCTCGATCCGCCGAGTGGATGTGCGTTTCATCCGCGCTGCCCCATCATGCAACCCGGGTTATGTGACAAGCAGCGGCCCGAGTTGCGTGAGCTGACACAGACACAACACGTTGCCTGTCATCTCGCACAGTGAGCATGGGACCCACATCAACACCTGACCTGGTGCCGAATCACGCTGCTTTGTGCGCGAAAGGGCGCTGCTTTTTGGCTATTGACCGAACCGAGTGGCGACAGGTAAAAAAATACATAGTGCGGGCGATCCGGCTTTTAAGCATCGGTCGCTGTAACACGTGGCGGTCGTGCGCGACAATCGTGCTCGCACTGTGTTCGCTGCCTTATGCGGCAGCGTGCAGCGTCGGTCTCTCGAGCGAGGACGTCGAAAAATCCATGAAGCAGTACGAGCTCGCTGTTGGGTTGCAGCAAGAAGGCAACAAAGCCGGTGCCTTCAAGTCGCTCTACAAAGCCGTGGAGATCAATCCCTACAACGCGCGCGCGCATCTGCTGCTGGGTAAGCTGTTTTTGCTCAATCGCGACGACAATCCGGCCGAATTCGATCGCAAGGCAGAGTTTCACTTGCGTCAGGTGTTGGCGATTCAATCGGGCGAGTACAGGTCGGAGGAGACTCAGGCGGCAGTTGCCGAGGCACACAACGACCTCGGCGTGCTGCTGAACCACCAGGGGCACTTCCGCAAAGCGGTGCCCGAGTTCGAGGCTGCCATCGCGGACCTGTTCAACCGCGAGGCGCACATGGCGTGGGGAAACCTCGGCTGGTCCTACCTCGAGCTGAGGGATTACCCCAAGGCGATCGACGCGCTCAGCCGCGCGGTCAAGCTGCGGCGGGACTTCTGTGTCGGACATTTCCGCCTGGGCAAGGCCTTCTCGGCCCTCAAGGACTACGAGAAGGCCGAACAGGCGTTCACCAACGCCATCGAAGCCGACGCACGTTGTGCGGGCTTTCAGCACGCGTGGCACGAGCGAGGATTGGCTCGCATGAGCCTCGGCAACCGCGAAGATGCGCGCGCCGACTTCGAACACTGTGTAGAACTGGGGCCCAAATCGGACGAGGGCACAGCTTGCAGTCGCAACCTAGAAGCCATCTACTGATCACGTAGAGCTCGGAGAGTTCTGTGATGGAGTCACTCGGCAGCTATTTGAAACGGGAGCGAGAGCAGCGCCAGATCTCGATCGCCGAAGTTGCGCAGACGACTCGCATTCCCATTCGCATCATCCTCCAGCTCGAGAACGACGAGCTCGAGGTGTTGCCGGCAGACATCTTCATCCGTGGTTACCTGCGGGCCTACGCCCGGGCAGTCTCGCTGGACGAGGGCGAGGTGCTCTCGCGCCACCAGCGCAAGCCCGAGCCCGAGGTCCCGCCGCCCCTGCCAGCCCTGTACGCGGCCGAGCCCAGCCGCCGCTTCGGCATCGCCTTGGCCCTGGTCATCCTGTTGATTTTGTTTACGCTGGCGCTGTCGATCGTGCTGCGGCCGCGGCACCGCGACGCCCCGATCGAGCTGTCCCAGTCTTCCCAGGTGCTGATGTGCGCGCCCGAGTGCAACGTGACGACGCTCTGCTCCTGCGCAGCGTCGACTACGGCGACGCCGACCGCATCCTGACGCTGCTCACGCTGGGGCAGGGCAAGCTCTCGGTCCTGGCCAAGTCCGCGCGCAAGAGCAAGCGCCGCTTCGCGGGTGCCCTGGAGCCCTTCGCCGTGCTGCGGGTGGACGTCGCCGCGGCCAAGTCCGGGTTGAGCCGGCTCGAGTCGGCGACCCTCCAGCGTGCGTTCCCGAAGTTGTTGGGGGACCTGGCGCGCATGAACGCCGCTGGTGCCGCCCTGGCGCTGGTGCGCGAGCTGACCCCCGAGGCAGTGCCCGACCGGGAGGTGTTCGAGGACTGCGTACAGCTCTTCGAGGCCCTCGACGAGCGCGAGCTCTCGGAGCGAGCGCTCAAGGTGTGCTTCGAGCTCACGCAGCTGGCGCGCGCCGGTTGGAGCCCGGGCCTCGAGGCGTGCGGGGTTTGCGGCAAGAACCCGCGCGGCAGCCCGGGGGACTTCGACGCGCGCAGGGGCTACCTGGTGTGCCAGGCGTGTGGCGGGGCTGGCTATCGCTTGCGGGCCGGACTGCGAGCGGCGTGGCTGCAGGCGTGCGAGGGGGATTTTCGCGGTGCAGCGGCGTGGGAGTGGACCGAGGAAGACTTGGACGTCAGCGAGAGGGCGGTAGCGGCCTTCATCGAGCACCGGCTGGAGCGCGCGGGCAAGTGAGCCAGATCTTCCCGCGCGGGCGCGGGAAGAAGAGATCAGTTAGTCTCGGCGCATGGAATCCGATGTAGCCACGACACCCCTCGAAGTCCGCGCCCCGCGCGGCGCGCAGATCATGGAGATCGACTTCGCCGACGGACACCGCGGCATCTACCCGCACGAGATCCTACGCGGGTATTGTCCCTGTGCATTGTGTCAGGGCCACCAAGGCCCGATACGTTTCGTCCCGGGCGGCAACACCGAGCTCTCGGATCTCGCCGAGGTAGGCGACTACGCGCTTCGTCTCTCCTGGGCCGATGGACATTCGACTGGCATCTACACCTTCAAGTTCTTGCGTGATCTGTGCAGCTGTTCAGAATGCAAGTCTGCTGCACCCGAAGCGCGCCAGTTCTCGCGGCTCTTATAGCTGCGGTGCCGCTACCAGCTGCAGTGACCGCCGCGCACTGACAGCGCCCGCAACTGCCTACAGTTTTTCCGGTATCCGCCTTTGCTAGGATGAACGCCTGGGCCTTGCAGCCGCTGTCCGTCAGGACGAAAGGCGATATGCAGCGGGTACTCATCATCGACGACTCCAGCGCGACGCGAGCCTATATCCGGGCGGCACTCGAAGCCGAGGAAGACATGGAAGTGACGGAGGCGACGAGCGGGTTCGATGCGCTGCGTATCCTGCCCAGGTCGCGCTTCGACCTGCTGCTCGTCGACATCAACATGCCCAACATCAACGGGCTGGAGTTGATCTCGTTCATCCGGCGCAGTGAGACCCATCGCGAAACACCGCTGATGATCATCAGCACGGAGGCTTCGGAACGCGATCGCAGTCGAGCCATGCAGCTCGGCGCCAACGCCTATCTGGCCAAGCCGTTCACGGCAGATGCTCTGCTGACGGCCGTGCGTGATCTTCAGGCCGCCTCGGCCCGCAAGCGGGAGTAAGCGGTGGCGCAAGGTAAGGACGGAGAGCGCGCCCGAGAGGAGTTCTTGGCCGAAGCCCAAGAACTGATCGAGACCCTTTCGCGCGATCTACTGATTCTCGATGAAGGCCAGAAGTCCGGCCAGCGCAACCCCGAGTCGCTGAACGAGCTGTTCCGCGGCGTGCACACGCTCAAGGGCCTCTCGGGCATGTTCGGCTTCGAGCGCCTGGGCCGCATGTCTCACATCCTCGAGGATCTGCTCGAGGACTTGCGGCTCGGTCGCATCGAGATGAGCCAGCAAGTGCTGGACGTGCTGTTCGAGGGCATCGAGAGCTTCTCGCGCCTGCTGACCGACTCCGGCAGCGAGTCCGCGGTCGACATCGAGTCCTTCTCAGAGCGCGTGCGCGCGCTGGTGCGTGCGCGCGCCGCCACGCACAACATCCTCGAGGACTACGACTTCGATCCGAACATGCTCGGCGTGCTCACCGAGTACGAAGAGCATCGCCTGCGCACGAACCTCGAGCAGGGGTTCGTGGTGTTTCGCCTGCGCGTGCGCCTGGCGCTCGACCTGATCGACACCGCGCTCGATCAGCTCAAAGAGCGCATGAAGAGCATCGCCGAGATCATCACCTACCTGCCCAGCATGGAGGGGGCGGGCGGTGACTCGATCGAGATCGAGATGTTGCTCGCGACCAAGAAGACCGATACGGAGCTGCGCACCGCTCTGAATCGGCCCGAGGCGAGCCTCTCGGCGGTTCTCAAAAAAAAACCCGGCTTTGACCCACCTGACCTCCAACCCAGCTTAGTCCCCGAGCGCAAGCCAGAGCGCGCGGTCGAACCGCCGCAGCAGAGCGCCGAGCCGCAGAAGCGCCCGGCCCAGCCCGAGCCCGAGGTCTCGCTGCGCTCGCTGACCAGCGTGGTGCGCGTCGACATCCGCAAGCTCGACCACCTGATGAACGTGGTCGGCGAGCTGGGCACGGTGCGCGCGTCGCTCGCGCGCTTGCTCGACCGCATGCGCGCCACCGCGCCGCAGAACATCAGCAGCGAGGTGCACCGCATCCACCGCGCGTTCCAGCGCCACCTGGCCGAGGTGCAGGACGGCGTGCTGGACATCCGCATGGTCCCGCTGGCCCAGCTGTTCGACAAGGTCGCGGTGATCGTGCGGCAGGTGGCGCGCGAGCAGAAGAAGGAAGTGCGCCTGATGATCACGGGCGCCGAGACCGAGGTCGACAAGCTGATCGCCGAAGAGCTCGCCGACCCGATGATGCACATCGTGCGCAACGCGATCGATCACGGCGTGGAGCCGGCGACGGTGCGCGGCGGCATGGGCAAGCCGCCGGTGGCGACGCTGGCCGTGAACGCCTATCAAAAGGGCAACCACGTCGTCATCGAGCTGTCCGACGACGGCCGCGGCATCGACCCGAACATGATCCGCGAGGCCGCAGTCCGCAAGGGCTTGATGACCGATCAAGCTGTCTCTGACCTGTCGCGCGAAGAGCTGTTGAACGTCATCTTCTTGCCGGGCTTCAGCACGGCCCATGCCATCACCGACATCTCGGGCCGCGGCGTGGGCATGGACGTGGTGAAGACCAACATCACGCGCCTGGGCGGTGCGGTCGACATCGAGAGCGAGGTCTCGGTCGGGACCAAGGTCACGATCACGCTGCCGATCACGCTCGCCATCATCAGCGCGCTGCTGTTCGAGGTGCGCGGCAAGCTGTTCGCGATCCCCTTGGCCGTGGTGCAAGAGGCGCTGCGCTTGCCGGCGAGCGCGCTGCGTACGGTGGAAGGTCGCGAAGTGGTCACGCTGCGTGGCACGACCTTGCCGTTGTGCCGCCTGGCCAACCTGTTTCGCCTCGGCGCGCTGCCCGAGGGCGCGTCCGAGCACTACGTGATCGTGATCACCGTGGGTAATCGCCGCATCGGCCTGTGCGTCGAGCGCCTGGCAGGTCAGCAAGACATCGTGATCAAGGGCCTGGGCCGCAGCCTGGGCGGCGTGCAGGGCATCTCGGGTGCGACCGACCTCGGCGATCAGCGCCTGGTGTTGGTGCTCGACGCTGCCTCGATCATCGAAGAGGTGCTGGTCGGCCGTGCGCCGCAGCTGGCAGCCGGAGGAATATCATGAGCTCGGCTCGCGTCGATGATTCGACTCCGGCACCCCCACAGCGCTGGGCTCGCGTGGAAGCCACGGGCGTGCGCGAGTTCCTGGCGTTCCTGCTCGGTCCCGAGCAGTACGCGCTGCCGCTGTCGTGCGTCCGCGAGATCATGCGCGTCCCGCCCATTACCGAGGTGCCGCGCGCTCCGCACGAGGTGCTCGGGATCCTCTCGGTGCGCGGTCAGGTGACGACGTTGATCGACTTGCGCCGCAAGCTCGAGGTCGCGCAGGGCTCGATCAGCAGCCGCACGCGCGTGCTGCTGGTCGATCAGGGCGACGAGATCCTGGGCCTGCTGTGCGATCGCGTGCTGCAGGTGCATCGCCTGAGCGAAGACCAGGTGGAGATGGCCTCGGTCCTGGGCCGCGAGGCTTCCTCGTACGTGATGGGCATCGGCCGTCCGGGACAACGCAAGGGCCAGGTCGTGCGCGAGGGCAAGGCCGAGGCCGCAGCGGGCGATGACGACATCCTGATCTTGCTGGATCCGATCGTGCTCTTGAAACGACATGCCTATGGCTGACCGACCACCATCGATAACCACCTGGGTGGGCCTCGACGTCGGGGGCGTCGCCTACGCGCTGAACATCCAGTGCGTGCGCGAGATCATCCGCCCGTTGCCCATGCAATCGTTGCCGCACGCCGCCAAGGTCGTGATCGGCGTGGTCGACCACCGCGGCGACGTCGTGCCGGTGATCGATCTGCGCGTGCGCTTCGGCACGGGCGAACGCATGGACCTGGCGCACACACGCTGGGTGATCGCCACCCGCGGCGAGCGCCTGGTGGGATTGGTCGTGGATCGCGTGACGGAGGTCTTCCGCTTGAACTCTCATGATGCGCGTGAGGTTCCTGATCTCGGCCCACACGGCGATCGGCGCGGTGTGACGGCCGCGTACTCGCACCGCGGGCGCCTGGTGTTCGCACTCGACATCGACCGCGTGACGCGCACCGACGAAGAACCATGGCCGCTGCCCTTGTTGGCAGAATCGGTCCCGGCAGCGGAGGCATCGTGAGTACCGCAGACATACAGGCGGCCCTGCAAAACTCGGACGTCGAAGTCCGGCGCGATGCCGTGCTGGCGGCCGCAGCCATGCGTGCGCGCGAGCTCTCACCGCTGCTGCTCGCTGCGCTCGGCGACAGCGACTGGCGCGTGCGCGAGGAGGCAATCTTCGCCGTCACCGACGTGGCGGTGGAGTTCGAGCTGTTGCCGCAGCTGATCGAGGGCCTGTGCCAGGGCACCAACGTCGGCCTGCGCAACGCGGCGCGAGAGGTGCTGCGCAAGCTCGGCGGAGCCGCGGCGCGCGCGCTGGTGGCCGCGCTGGCCGAGGTCGACCTCAATTCGCGCAAGTTCGTGGTCGAGGCGCTGGCCTGCGGCGGAACCGACGAAGCGATCGACACGCTCGTGGCGTCGGCGCGCGGTACCGACATGACGATCGCGGTCGCCGCAATGGACGCGCTCGCGGGCCTCGGCGGGCCGAAGGTCGAGGCGGTGTTGCGCGAGAAGCTGCGCGCAGGCAGCCCGTTCGAGCGCGCGGCAGCGATCGACGCGCTGGATCGGTTGTCGGTGGTGGTCGGCTTCGACGACCTCGAGCCGCTGCTGGACGACCGCTTGTTGCGCCGCATCGCGCTCGACGCGCTCGGCCGCACCGGCGACGTGCGCGCGTTTCCACACTTGCTGAGTGCGCTGGCGGATCGCTCGTCGAACGTCGCGGCGCGCGCGCTCACCGGGTTGTTCCGGTTGCAAGCGGTCAACGAGGAGGCGCGGCTGACGCTCGGCAAGGAGCTGGCGGCGCAGACCGAGGCCGTACTACGCCTGAAGAGCTTCGCGCGCTCGGAGGACACTTCGCTGGCGCTGTCGGCGGCATCGCTCCTGGCGCGCGTGCGCGATCAGGACGTTGTGCGCATCATGGTCGAGCTGACGGCGCGCGAGGTGGCGCCGACGCAGCTCGCGCAGGCCTTCGACGACTGGCCCGAGGTCGCGCTGGGCGAAGCGCTGGGCATCGCGGGCGCCGACACGGAGCTCGAGGCACACGCGCTCGAGCTGGCGTGCGAGATCGCGGAGCGCTCGCGCGAGCAACCCGGTCCGATTGCGCGCCTGCGCGTGTCGTTGCGCCGCGCGCGCGACAGTGCCGATCAAGACGTGCGCATCGCCGCGCTGCGCGGCCTGGGTCGCTTCGGTGAAGCGGTCGACGCCGAGCACTTGCTGGCGAGCGCCCAGCGGGTCGACGTCGAGGTCGCCGTGGCGGCCGGCAACGCGCTGCGCGAGCTGGCGTTCCGCGAGCCGGACGCCGTGCGCCGCGTGCTCGCGACGATCATCCCGAGCGGCCCCGCAGGCCTGGCGCTGGCCGAGTTGATCGTGGATCTGTCCTCGGGCGACGTGCTCGGACGCCTGCAGGAGTCTCTGCTCTCCGACGAAGCGTCGACGCGCGTGTGCGCGGTCGCGGGGTTGGCGCGCCTGGGTGGCAGCGCCGCGGCCGAGCTCGTGCTCCTGGCGCTGCGCGACGAGCACAAGGACGTGCAGATCGCCGCGGTGTCTGCGCTCTCCGTGATGGAGGGAGCGCTCTCCGAGCGCGTGCAGGCGTTGTTGGCGTTCGAGAGCAGCGATCCCGACGTGCTGTCGTCGCTGGCTCGAGCGCTGTCTGCGATCGCCGAGCCGCGTGCGCTGGCGCGCCTGCGCGATCTGGCGCGGCCCGGCAAGCCCAAGGAAGTGCGCATGGCGGCGCTGCACGCGCTGACCGCGTACCCGGACGGCGCCCTCCACGAGGTGCTGGTGGACGCGCTACACGACAGCGACGCCGATCTCGCGAAGGAGGCCTTGAACGAGCTCGGCGCGAGCGAGGGTCCAGAAGCTGCGCCCGAGATCGCGCGCGCGCTCGACCACGCGTCGGCCGACGTGCGCCGCCTGGCCGCGTCGTGGCTGGGCCGCATCGGCGATCAGGGATCGGCCGGCGCGCTCTCCAGCCGTCTTCACGAAGAGCAAGACGCGACCGTGCGCGGCGTACTCGTGGAGGCACTCGAGGCTTTGCGGGAGGCCCGCTAAGCCGATGATGACCACCCGCCCGCCTCAGGCGTTACGCCTCGGCGCCGGAGAGTTCCTGCTGCTGCGGCAGCTGGTGAACGAGCACTCCGGGATCCTGCTTGCCGATGACGCCGTGGCCACGGTCGAGCGCAAGCTGAGCGAGCGCGTGGTGGCGCTCGGCCTGTTCGGCTTCCCCGACTATCTCGAGTACCTGCGCTACCACCCGCAGCGCAAGGTCGAGGTCGACCGTGCGATCGATCTCGTCACCACCAACGAGACCTACTTCTTCCGCGAGATCAGCCAGCTGCGCGCGTTCGAGCGCGAGGTGTTGCCGCAGGTGCGCGAGACCGCGCGCCAGCGCCGGCGCTTGACCGTGTGGAGCGCGGGCTGCTCGACCGGCGAGGAAGTGTACACGCTCGCGATCTTGATCGAGCGCACCGGCCTGTTTGCGGGTTGGGAAGTGCGCGTGTTGGGCAGCGACATCTCGCGCCGCGTCCTACAGACCGCACGTCGGGGCGTGTACCGCGAGGCAAGCTTCCGTGCGATGCCATCCGAGTACGAACGATACTTCGTCCATACACCGGAGGGTCGGATGGTACATGCATCCATACGTGACAAGTGTCACTTCGGTCATTTCAACCTACTGGATGAAGCGCGCGTCGCAATGATCGGACGCGTCGATGCGATCTTCTGCCGGAATGTGCTGATATACTTTGATCAAGCCTCACGCCGGCGTGTCATCCAATCCTTCTACGACCGGCTCGAGCCGCTGGGCTATCTCATGCTGGGCCATAGTGAGTCCCTGTTGAATACATCGACTGCTTTCGAGCTGGCTCACTTGCGCGGCGACTTGGCGTACCGCAAGCCGGTCAAACCCGACTCGTTCCGACCCGGACGGCCGACATGAGACCCTTGCGCGTACTGGTGGTGGACGACTCAGCGGTCAATCGCCGGACGATCGCCGATCTGTTGGGTCAGATGCCCGGTGTCACCGTGATCGGTGTCGCTCAGGATGGCGACGAAGCGCTGCGTTATGCGGCGTCGATGGCGCCCGACATGATCACGCTGGATCTCGAGATGCCGCGCATGGACGGCTTCACGTTCCTGCGCTTGTTGATGGCCAGCCGCCCTGCGCCGGTGGTCGTCGTGTCGAGTCACTCGGCCAAAGAAAACGTGTTTCGCGCGCTCGAGCTCGGGGCGCTGGACTTCATCGCCAAGCCGGACACCTACCTGACGTCGCAGGCCACCGGCGTGCGCGAGCAGCTGGACGCGATGGTCAGCATGGTGCGTCAGCTCGCGCCGGCGCGCGCGCAGGGCAGGCGCTCGGCGTTGCCGCGGCAGGAGACGCAGCCGAACCTCTCGATGCCGCCGGATCACAAGCGCGTGTCCGCCGCGCGCTTGATGGTGATCGCGGCGTCCACCGGCGGGCCTACCGCGCTGCTCGACATCTTCTCGCAGCTGCCGCCGCAGTCGGATACGGCGATCGTCGTGGCGCAGCACATGCCCGAGCGTTTCACCAAGGCGTTTGCGGATCGCCTCGCGCGTGCCAGCCAGTTCCGGGTGCGCGAAGCCGAGGGTACGCAGGAGTTGTTCGCGGCCGAGGCCTGGGTGTGCCCGGGCGGCAAGTCGGTCGAGATCGAGACCAACGCCGACGGTCGCTCGTTCGCGCGCGTCGTCGACGCGCTGCCGAGCGATCGCTACGCACCCTCGGCTGACCGCCTGTTCCGCAGCGCGGCGCGCGGCCTCGGCAAGAAGGTGACCGGCGTCGTGCTCACCGGCATGGGCGACGACGGCGCGGCCGGTGTGGTCGAGATCAAGAACGCCGGTGGCCAGGTGTTCGTGGAGTCGGAGGAGACCGCAGTCATCTACGGCATGCCGCGCTGCGCCAAGCAGACCGGCGTGGTGGACGAGGTCTGGCCTCTGCAGGTGCTCGTGGCACGTCTGGCCGCATTGGTCGGTAAACCGGAGAAGCACGCTTGACCTGTTGGAGGTTCCCTTGAGCACTCGCAAGCCTTCACATGAACGAGTCAGCGACCGACCCGACCTACGCGCGGAACGCGAGACCTTCGTCCGCAACTTCCTGCACAAGGGCGTCGAGCTGACCGAGGATCTGATCCGCGAGAACCGCGGGCTCGAGCTCCAGGTCCAGAAATACCAGGAAGAGAACGGCCGGCTGCGCGCGCAGCTCGCCAGCAACGACGCCATCCGCGAGTTGCTGACCACGATCGAGTCGCTGCAGCAGGAGCGCACCGGGCTCTTGAATCGCTCGGACGAGCTCGAGAAGCAGCACGAAGTGACGCGCGAGCGCTACTCGCAGGTCGAACAGGAGCTGAACGACCTGGCCAGCCTGTACGTCGCGAGCTTTCAGCTGAGCGCGACGCTCTCGGTGCGGCGCGTGGTGCGCCACATCTGCGAGCTGCTCGAGCAGCTGGTCGGCGCACAGTCGTTCGTGGTCTACGTGGTCAGCGCGGACGGCAAGAAGGTGCTGCCGATCGGCTCGCGCGGCAAGGACAAGACCAAGATCCTGCCGGTGCTGTCGGCCGAAGAGGGGCCGATCGGCGACGTGTGCCTGACGGGCGTGCCGCGCACGTTCTCGCCCGACGACCCGCGCGACCCGGGCGACCCGATCGCGCTCTTGCCGCTGATCTTCGACAGCGAGGTGGTGGGGGTGATCGCAGTCGACTCGCTCTTGCCCCACAAGCGCAGCTGGGCGCGCGTGGACGAGGAGCTGTTCAAGCTGCTGTCGGCGCACGGTGCCACCGCGCTGATCGCCGCCAACCTGTACGAGAAACAAGCCGGGCCGCGTGCCGCGCTGCACGACGTGTTCGAACACATGGACGAAATCGATACTGTCCGACAACCCGCAGGCTTAGACGCGAAGGCGGGAGGCTGATCCATGAGTAACTACTCCTGCCTCGTGGTCGAAGACTCGCCGATGATGCGACAGCTGATCGTGTTCGCGCTGTCGCGCATCAAGAACATGACCGTGACCGAGGCGGACGACGGCATCGTGGGCTTGAAGAAGCTGGCTCAGGCGCGCTTCGACCTGATCATCACCGACATCAACATGCCGATCATGGACGGGCTCAAGCTGGTGCGGAAGATCCGTACCGACGAGCGGCACAAGGACGTGCCGGTGATCGTGATCACCACCGAAGGTTCGAAGGAAGACCGCGAGCGTGCGATGGCGCTCGGTGCCTCGGCCTACATCACCAAGCCGATCCAGGCACCGCAAGTGATCGAGACCGTCAAGGAGCTGCTGAAGGTATGAGCAGCTCGGCGACGGTGCGCGTGAGCACGTCGCCGGTGAACGGTTTGTTGAGGTAGTGAAGCTCGCGGCGCGGCAGCTCGTCCTGCAAGCTCTGTTCGATGTGTCCGGAGCAGAGCAGCACGCGCGCAGCGGGGAAGAGCAGCTGGAAGTCCGCGATCAGCGTGGCGCTGCTGATCCCCGGCATGACGCCGTCGGTGCACAACAGGTCGATCTTGCCGCGGTAGCGCCGCGCGAGCTCCAGGGCCGCGCCGCCGTCCTCCGCGGCGAGCACGGTGTGCCCCGCAGCTGCCAGCGTCGTGACCATCAGGTTGCGTACTGCGGGCTCGTCCTCGGCGATCAGGATCGTGCCGGGTAGGGCGCGGGTCGGCTGGAGCACGAGCACGCCGGAGGCCTCGGCGTCGGCCGCGTACGGCGGCAGGAGCACGGAGAACTTGCTGCCCGCGTCGGGCTGGCTCTCCAGCAGCACGTGCCCTCCGCTCTGCTTGACGATGCCGTAGACCGACGACAGGCCGAGGCCACTGCCGAGCTCACCCTTGGTCGTGAAGAACGGCTCGAAGGCGCGAGCCTGGGTGGCGGCGTCCATGCCTACACCGGTGTCTCGCACGCAGATCGAGACCCAACGTCCGGGCGGGTACTTCTCCGAGCCATCGCCATCGATGCTTTCGATGTGGATGTCCAGGGTTCCGCCGTGTGGCATGGCGTCGCGCGCGTTCAAGCACAGGTTCAGCAGCACCTGATGCATCTGGCTCGGGTCCGCGAAGATCGACTCCACGTCGCCGGCGATCGAGGTCTCGAGCCGGATGTTGGCGGGCAACAAGCGCTGCAGCATGCGCGCCAGCTCGCTGACCAGCTTGGCAGCGGAGAGCGCGCGGGGCACGAGCATGCCCTTGCGCCCGAACGCCAGTAGCTGCTGCGTCAGGCTGGCGGCGCGGTTGCCGGCGGCGACGATCTCGTCGAGCCCGGCGCGCAGCCGCGCGGGATCGGCCGGGCGTGCGCGCAGCAGATCGGCCCAACCCAGGATCACCACCAGGGCGTTGTTGAAGTCGTGTGCGACGCCGCCGGCGAGCCGACCGACGGCTTCCATCTTCTGCATCTGCAGGATGGTGCGCTGCGCGTGGTCGAGGGCTTCCTCCGCCTCACGGCGCTGCACGCTCATCGCGCGCAGGCGCTCGAGCGCGTCGGTGCGTTCGGCCAGGACCTGCTCGATGTGCGCGACCACGAACGTGACCGCGGCGCCCATTACCCCCGTAAACAGCCCGTACGCCGCGGCGACGCGAAGCCAGTTGCCGAACAGCGTGGGATCGCCGATGTTCGGCGCCATGAACTCTGCGTTGGTCGTCGACTGCTGGAGGCCGATCAGCAGGATCGATAGCAGCGTGATCATGAACGCAATGATCAGCGCGCGGCGGCCCAGGAGCAGGCCCGAGAGCACGACGGTGAGCGCACAGCCGAGGCCTGGGCCGACCTGAAAGCCCACGCGCATGAAGCCCAGCACCGCCACGCCCCCGAGCGCGATCAGCAGCAGCAAGGAACGCACGCGGTAGTCGAGGCGCCTCATCAGCGCCCCCGCGACTAACATCCCGTAGGCGACGACCATCGCCATCAGGCCCTCGGGAGGGCTGAAGGGCAGGGCCTGCGCGGAGATCACCGGGAAGGCGATCGTGGCCAGCAGCGCCGCGCAGGAAAGGGACCAGTTCAGCAGCTTCGTCCGCCAATTGCTGGCCGGCGATTCTGCGACCCACCCATGTCGCACCGCCGCCTTTGCCCCCGACATGAGCAAACTCTACGGAGTGCCGGAGCGAACCGCCAGCCTGACCTTGACTGGCTGCATGCACAATCCAGCCGGATCTGCGTACGGGACAGGCTGCGCTATGCTGGGGCATGGCGCCCCCAAGCCCCGACCCAGCCAGCGAAGCGCACGAACGGGCCATGCGTGAGGCCATCCGGGAGGCCGAACAGGCCCGCGGGACGACCGGGGACAACCCCTGGGTCGGCTCGGTGATCACGGACGCGTCCGGCGTCATCGTCGCGGGGGGACACACGCAGGGGCCAGGTGAAGACCATGCCGAAATCGTGGCCATGCACCGCGCGCGGGCGCGCGGCGTCGATCTGACTACGTGCACGGTCTACTCCACGCTGGAGCCATGCTCGTTCCATGGCCGAACGCCGGCGTGTTCGCGCGCCATCGTCGATGCCGGCGTGAAGCGGCTGGTCACGGGCATCCGCGATCCGAACCCGCGGGTGGACGGGCTCGGAGTGCGGAGCTTGCGGGACGCGGGTGTCGAGGTGATCGAAGGCGTCGCAGCGCGCGAGGTCACGCTGCAACTGGCCGAATGGATCTTCCGTCATCACCCGCACGAGCCGCTGCGGCGCGCCAGCGCTCTCATGCTCGCACCTGGCGGCTCTCGCGCCGAGACCATCCGCCGCCTGTGTGAGTACTACGGGCTCGATGTGGCGCGCATCGAGCCGATCGTGGATCAGCTCGGGGCGCGCTGAGGACACTAACCGGCGTCGCCAGTCCCGCTGTCGGACTCGGACCCGCTGTCCTCTCCGCCAGAGTCCTTGACGCTGCCATCGCTACCGCCATCCGCCGGCTTGACGTCGTCGTCGTCTCCGCCACAAGCCGCGATAGTCAGTGCCGATGCCAGTGCGATCACCGAAAGCGTAAGGTGCATGGTTCACTCCGTGATAGTCGGTGTTAAGCATTCTGCGCGAGGCAGGATTCACCGCAGCAACTCGGCGATTTCACGTGCGTAACGTTTGCGTTGCTCGGCTCGGTCGGGTGAACTAGGTTGGCTGGATGGATGTTCGGGTGAAGATCTGCGGCGTGACGAGCGTGGAGGACGCGCTCGCTGCCGTGGCTGCGGGCGCTGACGCTATCGGCGTCAATTTCGCCGCCGCGTCGGCGCGGCGCGTGGACGTGGAGTTGGCGCGAGAGATCGTGCAAGCGTTGCCTGCTCAGGTGGTGAGCGTGGGCGTGTTCGTAGATGCGAGCGAGCAGGAGCTGCGGGACGTGCTCGCGCGAACCGGACTCCGCTGCGTGCAGCTGCACGGAGACGAGTCACCGGAGTTGTTGTCCAAGTTCTTGCCGCACGCCTACAAGGCGATTCGGGTGCGCGGCCGCGAGTCGCTGGACGTCGCGGCGCGCTTTCCGGGCGAGCACGTGTTGCTCGACGCGTTCGTGCCCGGGATGCACGGCGGAACCGGCGCTTCGTTCGACTGGGCGTTGGCGGCCGAGGTCGCGCGCATACGGCAGGTGACCCTCGCGGGCGGGCTCACGCCCGCGAACGTCGCGCAGGCCGTGCGCGAGGTGCGACCGTTTTGCGTGGACGTCGCGAGCGGCGTCGAGTCCTCGCCGCGGCGTAAGGACGTGGAGCTGATGCGCGCGTTCGTGGCCGCGGCGAAGGGATGAAGGAACTGCCTCTGAACTAGTCCGCGAGGCCCATCAACGCGGCGCGCACCACCGCTTCGCGCAGCGCATCGTCGTGAATGTGCCGCAGCTCGCGGGCGACTTCCTCTGGAAGCTTCTCGAGCGCGACACTCTTCTTCGGCTCCGGATCCTGCGGAACGGGCAGCGCCGCTTCCGGCAGCGGCCCGCTGCGGAACACGAGCTTGGTGATCGTCACCCCCGGGCACTTCCCGCGCAGGCGCGCGAGGACGGACTCGCTCTCCAGCTGCAGCGAATTCGCCCAGGCGCTGTTGATCGTGTGGACCGTCAGCACGCCCCGGACGAAGCGCACCGGTCGCGCGTTCCGCACCACCCTCGGGGACAGCACGCGCATGAACACGCCGAAGACTCGCACCGCTGCGAGCTCTTCTTTGCCTCGACCCGGGTAGACCTTGCCCACCAGGACCGAGAGGTTTTCCATTCCGCCGCGCCGAGCCACGGCGCAACTGTACCTCGGGTCCGCCGAGGGCGCCGAACAGTTTGGCGCTCTAGCAGGGCCACCACGCCGTGCCCGCGTCGCGGATCTCCTGGGCCAGGCTGGGGTTCGCGTGTGACACCACCCGCGCCAGGACCCACGCTCCGACGAGCTCACTGAGCCGCTGTAGCGCGCGCAGGCGGGGTGCTGCTTCGCCGGCGTTGTCCGCGAGATACGCGCTGAGAGTATCGAGCATCGCCTCGATACTCTGCGCGAAGGTGGCCTGGACGTCGGGCTCTTGGCGCGTCGCGTCCGCAGCCAGTGCTGCGAGCGTGCACGTGCCGTTGGGTCGATCGGCCAGGAATTCGCGCGTGTAAGCTTGCCAGGCGCGCGCGCTGTCCCCTGCCAACGCCTGCGTCATCAGCAGCTGGCTGTGCGCGAAGGCTTGCGCGCACGCTTCGACCGTGAGCGCTTGTTTGGATGGAAAGTGGTTGTAGAAGCCGCCGTGGGTGAACCCCGCGGCGCGCATCAGTCGTGCGACACCCACGCCGTCGAAGCCGTAGACGCGAAATAGTTCGATCGCTGTTTCCAGAATGTGTTGGCGGTTGTCATCCGCCTGTCGCTTGCTCAATCGCATGGCGCTTCCCCCCGTTTGCGCGCTGCCCTTGACACCTCGAATGGCTACCGCCACATAGCTATTTCGATGAGGTCCGTCATCAAAAGGGCCCCATCGGCGAGTTCGCCGCGGCTGAAGATACACAAGCGGAGGACGAGATGACTACCGCCGCACGACCCGATGCCGACACCATCGTGCTGATCCACGGGTTGTGGATGACGCCGCTGTGTTGGGAGCACTGGATCGAACGCTTCAGCAGCCGTGGTTACTCGGTGATCGCGCCCAGCTGGCCGCGTGTGGAGATCGGCATCGAGCAGCTGCGGCGCCATCCGGACACGCTCGCAGGCTTGGGCGTGCGCGAGATCGCGCAGCACTACGAGAACATCGTGCGCGAGTTGCGTCGGCCTCCGATCCTGATCGGTCACTCGTTCGGCGGCGCGTTCGTGCAGCTGTTGCTCGACCGTGGTTTGGGTGCCGCGGGCGTGGCGATCCACTCCGCGCCCGTGCGCGGCGTGTACACGCTCCCGCTGTCGACGTTGCGCTCGACCTTCCCGGTCTTGCACGATCCTCGGAACGCCTGGCGCGCGGTCGCGCTCACGCCCAGGCAGTTCCACTACGCGTTCACCAACACGCTGAGCGAGCAGGAGTCCGCGAGCATCTACGACCGCTATCACATCCCGGGACCCGGGCGTGTGCTGTTTCAGGCCGCATTCGCCAACCTCACCCCGCGTGCAGCGACTCGCGTCGACTTCACCAGAAGCCGCCGGCCCCCGCTGCTGCTGATCGCAGGCGGAGCCGATCGTGTGGTCCCTGCCGCGGTGAACCAGGAAAATTTCCGACGCTATCGCGGTGATGCCGTCACCGATTACAAAGAGTTTCCCGGGCGCTCGCACTACACGCTGGGTCAGGCGGGTTGGGAAGAGGTCGCGGACTGCGCGCTCGACTGGGCGTTGCGGCGAAAATAGACGATCGAAGCGAAGATCGACGTTCGAGCCACGTCAGGGCATCTACGGTCGCGGGAGCACCGTAATCCGGAGGCTGAAGGATGCGGAAAGTTCGGCGTGTGCCAGGCTGGCAAGTCGTCGTCGCGGGCGTTCTCACGGCCAATTGCCGCTTCGTCGAGGAGGACGACGCGTACGTGCACGACCGAGCACAGGTCCTGTCCGGGGACACCGCGCGCTACCGCGACGCCGGCACGAGGTCGCGAGACGACCACGTCCCCCGCTGTGACGACCCTCGACGGTGCGGACCCCACGCCGGGACGAAGGCCGGCAGCAGTGGCGGCGCTGATGGCTCGGCTGGCTCGCGTCACGAGGGCGGTGCCGCTGGCTCACGTCAGCACGGTGGGGCCGGTGGCTCGCGCCTCGACGGAGGCGCCGCCGGGGCGCCCAACTGTGACGACGCGGGCGTGGCTCCGAGCGATGCCGGGAGCTGCCCGGAGAGCGCCGAGTTCGCTGCGAGCTGCAGCGGAGCGCTGCGCTGTGGTCCCTACGACGGTCCACTGCACGCCGACTGCAGCTGGACGTGTTGCGGCAAGCCCGTGAGCTACACCGTCCCGTTGCGGACGATCGCGGAGTGCGTCCGTGGTCACTGGGCATTCAGCACCGACCCCGGCGCCTCGACCGATCCGTGCAGTGAGCCGCACCCCTGCACATGCTCGGCTGAGTAGCAGAGGCGCGCCCCGCGAGCGCACATGTACGCCAAAAACGCGGTGACGGCGGTCACAATTGCCGTGCTCGCATCCCGGGTAGACTAGTCCCAGGCGAGTTGGGGGGCCCAAGCTCGCCGGAGGGAAGACATGGCCGAGCAGCAGGGCGTGCCGGCGCGCGAGGACATCACGCGCCCAGACCACTCTTTCTACGAGCAGCGCTACGACCAAACCGTGCCTTCTTCTCCGCAGCCGCCGCCGCCAGCTGCAGATGAGGAACCGGCGCTCTCCGGGCGCATCGGCCCCAAGCCGCGCTACGAGACGTTCTTCGCCATGTTGCGCGCAGAGCCGGTGCGTACGCTGCGCTGGTTGCTGTTCGGCGGCGGCCAGCACGCGGAGTTCTTCCGCAGCCCCGTGCGCTGGCTGTTCGGGCGCGATCTGCTGGTGCACATGCGCTCGATCGCGGTCTACAGCGCGTTCGGCGCCGAGCTGGATCACCGCGACTGGATGCACGCCGAGCCGATCGACCTCACGGGCGAGCGTTGCGAGGAGGGTGCGTTCTGGTTCGATTATCTCGCGGACAGCGGCGACGGTCAGCTTGCGATGTACGACCTCGCGTGCCTGCTGCTCGGCGATCTGTTCGTGGAGCAAGCCACGCCTTCCGCCGCCGTCAGCGTCAACGAGGGCCCGCTGCGCTTGCCGCGCGGCCGCTTCGTCTTCATGGGCGGTGACACCGCCTACCACGTGGCCGACGACGCCACGCTCGAGGAGCGCATGTGCACTCCGTTCGAGTGGGCGCTGGCCGAGCGCGGGCTGGGCGAGTGGGCGCGCAAGACCGAGACCGAGCCCTGCGAGCGCCTGATCTTCGGTATCCCGGGCAACCACGACTATTACGACTCGCTGATCGGCTTCAATCGCCTGCTGCGCGCGCCGGACAACCCGCGCCTGGCGATCGCCGACTGGCAGCGCCGCCAGCAGGCCAGCTTCGTCGCGCTGCGTTTGCCCTTCGACTATTGGTTCCTCGGCCTGGACAGTCAGAACGGCAAGCTCGATCGGCGCCAGCGCGAATTCATGGCCGAGCTGCTGGCCAAGCACGGTAGCAAGCGCTTGATCGTGGCCACGCCCGAGCCGGCGACGGTCTTCGACGCCGTGCAGCCCGAAGCCGCGCGGCCCTTCGCGGCGCTCGGCTTGCCGCGGCCGTTCACGGCAGCGCCCAGCCTGCCGGAGCCCGACGCCATCCACCTGGATCTGGCCGGCGACGTGCACCACTACGCGCGCTACGCCGACGCGGGCGCGCCCAACTACGCCTACGTGGTCTCGGGCGGTGGCGGCGCGTTCGTGCATCCGACGCAGACCACGCACGCAGCTGACAGCGGCGAGCGCGCAGCCTGGCCGCCAGAGGCCGAGCGCTACTACCCCGAGCGCAAGGCGTCGACCTGTGAGATCACGCGGCGGCTGCTCTGCCCCTGGCGGATCTTCCGCGGCGGCGGCGTGCTCTTGCTCGGAGGCCTGTTCGCCACGCTGCTCTACTTCGGCGCGGTGCTCGGTCCGGGCACCCACGAGCTCTTCACCACCGAGATCGTCCCGCTCCTGCCGGGCAGCTCGATCCCCGCGGAGATCACCGGCTTCCACATCGAGTCGGAGGTGGTCAGCAACATGGGTCGCGTGGTCACGGCCGAGGCCAACGCGCGCGACTGGCGCACCCACCTGCTGTGGTCCGAGTGGGTTTCGCTCGGGCTGCTCGCGCTGGTGATCGTAGCGGGCTTCGGCAGCCGTCGGCGGCTGTTCGAACCCGCGAGCGAGAACGACGCGGCCGCGCGCAAGATCGTCCCGCCCAGCAGCTACGCGTTCCTGGTCAGCCTCGCGATCCTGGCGCTCGGCTGCACCGCGCTGATGTACTACCAGCGCTCGAGCCTGCCGTACGTCGCACTCCTGTCGCCTCTGCTCGCGAACCTGCTGCTGATGGCGTACCTGCTGCCGCTGCCGTTGAGCTTGTTGTGGGTGATCGGCTACATGGCGACCCTGCCCAAGCAGGCCAAGCTGCGGCGCTTGAACGGTGCGGACTCGCTGCCGCGCTGGATCGCCATGATCTTCGGTGTCGCCACGGCGGTGCTCGGGCTGCTCGCCTACGGCGTCAACAGCGTGGCCGCCTTCGCGTCCGATGTAGGCGCGACGCTGGCAGCTGCAGTGCTCGGGCTCGGCCCGATCCTGGCGGGCATCGCGCAGGGCAGCGGCCGCAGCCTCGCGCACCGGCTGGGCTACGGAGCGCTCGGCCTGTGGTTCGGCGTCTTGCAGCTGGTGGTGCCGCTGTTGCTTGCGCTGCACGGCACCTGGCTGAGCTGGAGCGCCGCTCTCGGCTGCGCGCTGGTCGTGGGCTTCTCTGCGCTCCCCCTGCAGAGGCGCTGGCCGTCCAAATCGCTCCTCCTGCTGCTTTGGCTTGCAGCTGGCAGCGGCGTGATAGCCAGCGTACTCGGCTTCGGCCAGCTGGCCCCGGTGAGCGGAATGCGCTTCCTGCTCGCCTTTGCCGCGGGCGGCATCTTCAGCTGCATCTGGTTTGGCTGGTACCTGGCGGTCTCGATGGCTTGGAACGCCCACAACAACGAGGCGGGCGGTGCAGCGCGGCTAGACGCATTCCGCCACTTCATCCGCTTCAAGGTCGAGCCGGACAAGCTGACGGGGTACGTGATCGGGTTCGACCACCCCTGCCGCGACGTCGGCCTGGGTCAGGCCTCGATGCGGGCGCTGGCGGCGAGGCAGGCGGGGGAGCCTACCTTGCAAGTCAAGCTAGTGGACGTCTTCGAGCTGAAGCCCCATAAGCCGCCCGCCCAGCCCTAGGGAGCGGCCAAAACAGGCCAGGTTCTCAAGCTTTGGGCTGAGAGCGCCGTTTAACGCGGCGCATGCATGCGACTCAATACCTGACCTTCCGCATCGACCAAGAGGTCTACGGCATCGAGGTCGGCAACGCGCGCGAGGTGATCGAAGTCAGCGCGCTGACCCCGATGCCCAAGGCCCCGGCCTGGATCCGCGGCGTGGTGAACCTGCGCGGCAGCGTCCTGCCGGTGATCGACCTGCGCCGCAAGTTCGAGATCGGCGAGACCGTGCTCGGCAAGCGCGCTTCGGTGGTGGTGGTGGAGCTACCGCTCGACGAAGGCACGCTGCAGGTCGGTGTGCTGGTCGACTGCGCGCTCGAGGTCTTCGAGTATCCACAGGCGCAGATCGAACCGCCGCCCAAGTTCGGCGCGCGCTTCTCCCGCAGCTACCTGCGTGGAGTGGGCCGGCGCGACAAGTATCTGTTCTTCATTCTGGAGGCCGCCAAAGTTTTTTCGGACGCCGACGCGACGATGTCGGACGACGCCGAGGAGAGTACGGGAGAGAGCGCGCATGGATAATATGAAGCTGCGCACGAAGCTTGTGGGTGCGTTCACCGTGGTCGCATTGACGGCGGTGTTGACCGGGTTCCTCGGCTATCGCGCGATGGACGGCATCGCCGGCAACCTGTACTCGGTGCTCGACGACGGCGTCGATCCGCTGCTCGACTTCGCGTCGATCCGCTACCGCTACTTCGCCGCACGCGGCGATGTCTGGCGCTTGCTCGCCGAGACCGACATGAAGGAACGCGAGAAGGCCGTGGGCGACTTCGAGAAGCTCCTCGGCGAGGTCGACGGCCTGATCACGAACGTGGACAAGCGGCAGCTCGCGGCGGCGGATACCGCCAAGTTCACGGAGTTCAAGGCGGAGTACAAGCAGATCATCGCTGCCCGGCGCAAGGCCGTGGAGTTGGCCGGCACCGGACACGTGGATCAAGCCGTGGACGCGTTGGTGGCCGCGCGGCCGCACGATACGGCCGCACGCGAGGCCCTGGACGACTTGATCGTGGCTCGCCGCGCGTTCGTCGGGAAGAGCGTCGACGAGGCACGCGCCGAGCACAAGGACACCTCGGCCGAGTTGATGACCACGACCGCGATCGCCGTGCTGCTCGCGCTCTGTCTCGGCATCTGGGTCGCGCGCCGCATCTCGATGCGCGTGCAGCAGGTGGTCGGCGTGGCCGATCAGATCGCCCAGGGCAACCTGCAGGTCGCGGCGCTCGAGGCCACGCGCGACGAGGTCGGCGATCTGGCGCGAGCCCAGTCGCAGATGGTCGAGCGCTTGCGCGGCATCGTGCTCGACATGCAGTCGGTCGCCGAGCACGTGGCGGCGGGCAGCGAAGAGATGTCGGCATCCGCCGAGGAGATGGCGAGCGGAGCCAGCGAGCAAGCCGCGACCACCGAAGAGGTCTCCGCCACCTCCGAAGAGATGAGCGGCAGCATCGCGCAGAACGCCAGCAACGCCCAGCAGACCGAGGCGATCGCCAACGCCTCGTCGCGCGACGCCGACGAGTGCGGGCGCGCCATGGACAAGAGCGTCAAGGCGGTGCACGAGATCACCGAGCGCATCACCATCGTCGAGGAGATCGCGCGCCAGACCAACCTGCTGGCGTTGAATGCGGCGATCGAGGCCGCGCGCGCCGGCGAGCACGGCCGTGGCTTCGCGGTGGTCGCAGCCGAGGTGCGCAAGCTGGCCGAGCGCAGCGAGCAATCGGCGGGCGAGATCTCGCAGCTGTCCGCGCTCAGCGTGCGCGCCACCGAGGAGGCCGCCGCGCTGCTCAGCAAGACGGTCGAGGGCATCGGCAAGACGGCGACCTTGGTGCAAGAGATCAGCGCGGGCAGCGCACAGCAGAGCACCAGCGCGCGCGAGGTGACGCGGGCGGTCCAGCAGCTGGACGCCGTGGTACAGCAGAACGCCAGCGCCGCCGAGGAGCTTTCGGCGACCTCGGAGGAGTTCGCGACCCAGGCGCAGCGCTTGCAGTCGCTGATCTCGTTCTTCCGCACCGACAGCAGCCAGGCGCCGGCGCGTGAGGCGCGTCCGAACCCGCCACCGAAGCGTACCTCACGGCGCAACCCGATCAGCCGTGCCCGCCGCGGCAAGCTGGAACCCACTGCGAGCCTGCAGCCGGTAGCGGCAGGGGAAGGCATCGCGCTGCACCTCGGTCAGCCCGATGAGCTCGATGGACAGTTCGAGAGGTCCTGATGGATTTGCTCGAGACGTTCGTCCGCGAGAGTGACGAGCTGATCGACGAGTTCGAAGCCGGACTCGTGCAGCTCGAGGAGGCGAACGCCGGCGGCGAGATCGTCCACGCGTTGTTCCGCGCGGCGCACACGCTCAAAGGCAACGCGGGCATGGTCGGGCTGACCGACTTCGTGCGCTACACGCACGTGCTCGAGAACGTGCTCGGGCGCGTGCGCGATGGGGCGCTGGGGGTGGACTCGCGGCTGATCGACTGCTTGCTGTCCGCGGTGGATGTGGTGCGCTCGATGGTGCACGCGGCGGCACGCAAGGAGGCGCTCGCTACGGGCGAACACTACGCCGCGACGCTGACCGTGCTGGAGACCTTCATGGATCCGGACGCCCCGCCCGCCAACGCCGAGCCGCTGCACGAGGAGCCACGCGATCTGCTGGTCGAGATCACGCTCGAGTGTGCGCCCGAAGCCGCGCTGGTCGAAGCCCAGAAGTTGCTCGCCGACATCGGCGATCTGGGCAAGCTGCGCGAGCTCACGCCCGCGCTCGGGCCGGGGCAGCGCGAGTACCGCTTCGTGTTGCACACCGACGCGCGCCGCGTGGACATCGAGGCCATCACCTTGTTTGCGAACGCCAAGCTGCGCGTGACACAACCGGCCAAACAAGAACCGGCAGCTTCTCCCGCCACGCCGGCGCCAGCGGCAGCCGAGCGCGAGGCCGCCTCCCCGGGCCGCAGCCGCGCCAACGTGAAGGTCGACGCCGAGCGCCTGGACAGCCTGGTCGACCTGACCTGCGAGATGGTGATCGCGTCCGCCCGTGCCGAGCAGCTCTCGCGCGACCCGCGCTGCGATCCGCGGCTGCGCGCCGACGCCATGGAGAACCTGGTCGAGCTGGTGCGCGAGGTGCAAGAGCGCACGATGGGCCTGCGCATGGTGGCCGTACGCGACACGTTCGGGCGCTTCAGCCGGCCGATCCGCGACATCGCGCGCGAGCTCGGCAAGGACGTCGAGTTCGAGACGCACGGCATGGAGACCGAGCTGGATCGCAAGCTGCTCGATCAGCTGGCCGATCCGCTCAAGCACGTGATCCGCAACGCGATCGCGCACGGCATCGAGACGCCCAGCGTCCGCGAGGCCAGCGGCAAGCCGCGCGCGGGTCGCCTGCTCCTCTCGGCGACGCAGGAGAACGGCGCGGCGGTGATCGAGGTGCGCGATGACGGCGCCGGGATCGATCGCGCGCGCGTCCTGGCCAAGGCGGTGGAGCGCGGCCTCGTCGCGGCCGGAAGCACGCTGAACGAGCGCCAGATCTACGAGCTGTTGTTCCAGCCAGGTTTTTCGACTGCGCAGCAGGTGAACGAGATCGCCGGACGCGGCGTCGGACTGGACGTGCTCAAGCGCAGCGTCGACGCGCTACGCGGCACGATCGACATCAGCTCCGAGCTCGGCAAGGGAACGGCGTTTCGCATCCGCTTGCCGGTCACGCTGGCGATCGTCGACGGCATGCACGTGAAGGTCGGCAGCGAGACGCTCACCATCCCGCTGGCCTCGGTGGTCGAGTTGCTCGACGGCCGGGTCACGCCGATCGGCATGCTCGAGGACAGCGAGTACCTGGATCTGCGCGGCCAGGTGCTGCCGGTGCTGCGGCTGGCGCGAGTGCTGAACCTGGCCGGCGAGAGCTCGCGCTCCGAGATGATCGTGGTCGTGCAGAGCGAGCGCAGGCGCTTCGGCGTGGTGGTCGACGCCGTGATCGGCCTGGCGCGCGCGGTGATCAAGCCGCTCGAGCGCAGCTACGCCTTCATTCACCAGGCCGACCGCGACTTCGTCAAGCCGGCGGGCGTGAGCGGCGCGACCGTGCTCGGCGACGGTGGGGTTGGCTTGATTTTGGACGTTCCGGGCCTCGAGGCCATGGCGTTCGACGCATGACCCGGCACACGCACAGGCCTGCGTCTGGGCGTCAGCAGCATGCGAGGTCGCGCCACAGCCTGCGGGCTCCGCAGCGCTGGGACGACGCGCTGTCCGAGGGCGAGTACCGCAAGCTGAGCTCGCTGATCGAGCTCCGCCTCGGCTTCCGCATGCCGCCGAGCAAGCGCACGCTCTTGCACGGCCGCATGGTCCGGCGCGCGCGCTCGCTCGGCCTGCCTTCGCTCCGCGACTATTGCCGGCGCGTGCTGGATGGCGGCGAGCACGGCCCCGAGTTCGCGCACTTCCTCGACATCGTCACCACCAACGTCACGTCGTTCTTTCGCGAGCCCAAGCAGCTGGAGTTGGTGCAGAAGCACCTGCAGGGCCTCGCCGCTCCTGGCGGCATGCGCGAGCTCAAGGTCTGGAGCGCGGCCTGCTCGCGCGGCCACGAAGTCTGGACCCTGGGCATGATCATGTCCGAGCTGCACGCGGCGCCTCACTTCAGCCTGCTCGGCAGCGACATCTCGCAGCAGGTGCTCGAGCAGGCCGTGACCGCGGTCTACCCCGAAGCCGAGCTGTCGCCGGTACCCGCCCGCTGGCGCAAGCGCTACTTCATGCACAGCAGGCAGCCCGACGAGCGGCTGGCTCGCGTGGTGCCGGAGCTGCGCCAGCGCGCTCGGTTCCAGCGCTTGAACCTGATGGACGCCGCGTTTTCTGTGCCGACCGACTTCGATCTGGCACTCTTGCGCAACGTGCTCATCTACTTCGACGCGAACACGCAGCGCGAGGTGGTGAACAAGGTGATCCGGCACTTGAAGCCGGGCGGCCTGTTGTGCGTGGGGCTGGCCGAGTCGCTGCACGCCTACAAGTTGCCGCTCGAGCACGTGCAGCTGGGCATGTACCGCCGGAGGGCTGCATGAACCAGCGCGTGCGCGTACTGATCGTCGACGACTCCGCACTCGTGCGGCGCGCGCTCAGCCAGGTGCTCGAGCGCTGGGAAGACATCGAGGTCATCGGCACAGCCTGTGACGCCTATCAAGCCGCTGCCAAGCTGCGCGAGAGCGTGCCGGACGTGATCCTGCTCGACATCGAGATGCCGAAGCTCGATGGCCTGGCATTCCTGCGCCAGCTGATGAAGCAGCACCCGATTCCGACCGTGATCTGCTCGGCCATTGCCAGCGAGGGTTCGGCCACGGCGATCGCGGCGCTCGAGGCCGGCGCGACCGAGATCATCGTCAAGCCCAACATCGCCACGCGCGCCTTCTTCGAGGAGTCGTCCGAGCGCTTTCACGACGCGATCTGCACCGCCGCCGGAGCGCGCCTGTTTGCGGGTCGGGCGACGCCGCGGCCACCTCCCCGAGGTCCCTCGCTCGCGCCCGTGCAGCGGGCCTCCGAGCGCGTGATCGTGATCGGCGCCTCCACTGGTGGCACCGAAGCCATCCGCGTGTTTTTGGAGCGCTGCGATCTCGAGACTCCGGGCATCGTCATCGTGCAACACATGCCGCCCGGCTTCACGGCCAGCCTGGCGCGGCGGCTCGATCAGCTGTGCGCGATCTCGGTGAAAGAAGCCGAGCACGGCGACTCGGTGCTGATCGGGCGGGCGCTGATCGCTCCTGGCGACCGCCACGTCGCGCTGCGCTGTGCGGGCAGGCAGCACTACGTCGAGCTGCTCGACACGCCGCCGGTCAATCGCCACCGACCCTCGGTCGACGTGCTCTTCAATTCCGCCGCTAGCAGCTGCGGCGGCCACTGCGTGGGCGTGATCATGACCGGCATGGGCGACGACGGCGCCCGCGGCCTGCGCGCGCTCAAGGACGCCGGCGCGCAAACGCTAGCGCAGGACGAGGCGAGTTGCGTGGTCTACGGCATGCCGCGCGAGGCCGTGAAGCTGGGCGGGGTAGGTCAGGTATTGCCGCTGCGCGCCATGAGCAGCGCAGCGATCGCGGCGGCGCGCGGCGGCGGCCGCTGAGAAATTAGCTCGTGCTCGTGCTCGTGCTCATGCTCGTGACGCCGCCCCAAGCACGAGTACGAGTACGAGTACGAGCAGGGAAGGCCCCTTGCCGCGGTGCACTCGCTCGGGTTATGCGGGGCACTCTGGGGGTGCCGATGTTTCGTCGCTTGATCGTCGCGATCGTGATCCCACCGCTCTTGAGCACCGGCGGCTGCTCGTTCCTGTTCACCGAGACGGTTCCGGACAACCCGACCGAGCTGAAGTACTTCGACTGCACCAACACTCCCGGGTTGGCGGTGGCTGACGGCGTGATCGCGGTGGCCAACGGTGTCACCGGCGTGTCCGCGTTGACTCAGTCCAAGGAAGAGTTTTCGGACAAGAACGATGGGGCGAGCCGCGATCTGATCGCCGGGGTCTCGCTCGGCTTCGCCGCCCTGATGGTGGCGAGCGGTATTTACGGCATCGTCCAGAGCCAGCGCTGTCGCGGCGCCAAGGACGAGCTGCAGGCGCGGCTCCTGGCACCCGAGCACGAGACGACCCGCCGCGCCCTGACTCCCGAAGCTCCGGGCGCGCCGCCGCCAGCTGCCGCGCCCGAAGCCAAGCCGCCCGCGGGCCAGGCGGGCGAGATCAAGATGTTGGAGACGCCCCCGCCTCCCCCGGAACAGGCCCCGGTCGCGCCTGCGCCGCACTGAAGGCTCGGTTGCGCCCTCCGGACGCCCGGACTACCGTCGCTGGACATGCTTCGAGATTCGCTCCTTGGGCTCGGCCGCCGGCTGCGCGGCGAGCCGAGACACGCCCCGCCCGTCGAGTTGCCCAAACAGAGGCTGGGGACGCCGTACGGCGGCTACGCGGTCGCCACCGAGCTGCTCGACGCAGGCTCGGTGGTGTACTCCTTCGGCATCGGCGAGGACGTCAGCTTCGACCTGGCTCTGATCGAGCGCTTCGGCTGCCAGGTGCACGCCTTCGACCCCACGCCGCGCTCGCTGGCCTGGGTGCGTTCGCAGCAACTGCCACCGCAGTTCAGCGTGCACCCCTTCGGCCTGGCGGACTACGACGGCATCGCCAGCTTCGCCCCGCCCAAGAACCCTGCCCACGTCTCGTTCAACCAGTTGGCCGCAGGACGCGACACGAGCAGGGTCGAGCTGCCGGTCCGCATGTTGTCGACCGTGATGCGCGAGCTCGGCCACGAGCGGCTCGATGTGCTCAAGCTCGATATCGAAGGCGGGGAGTACGGCGTGCTCGACGCCCTGGGCGCGGGTTCGATTCGGCCTCGGCAGATCCTGGTCGAGTTCCACCACCAGCTGCGCGGCATCTCGGTCTCGAAGACCGAACGCTCGCTCGAGCTGCTCGCGGGGCTCGGCTATCGCATCTTCGACCGCCAGTCCGGCGGCCACGAGTTCTCACTGTTGCGCGCGTGAGCGATCGACTTCGTCGATGAGCTTGCGCCAGGCCTCGGCCCAGGCGTCGAAGCCATAGCCGGCGAAGAACGAGGGGCCGCGCGGCTCGCTGAGCGCGCCGCGGATCGTGGCAGCCACCAGCGGCAGGTCGTCGCGCCGTTGCCAGGGGATCTTCCGCGCTTGCGTGAACTCGTCGCAGTTGCCGACATCGGTCATCACGAGCGGCATGCCCGCGGCCTCGGCGTCGCAGACCGCGTAGCTGCCGCCCTCCGAGACCGACAGGCTGAGGTAGCCGTCGGCCGCCTGGTAGGCCTGCTTGCGCGTCTCGTAGGTGCAGGACAGCGCCCGCAGCTCGAGCTCCGGCAGCTCCGCAGCCAATAGCGGCAGGATCTTCTTGCCCTTGTTCCAGTCGCGAAAGTCGCCGAGCAGCACCGGGCGGGTGCCCCGCGGCCGTACCGGCCATTCGATCGGCTCCACCCAGTGCGGGATCACCGCTGCAGGGGTCACGCCGTAGTGCCCCGCGAACTCGCGCGACGTCCAGGCGGCGGCCGACGCGAACCAACGATTCTTGCGCGCGTACATCGCGCGTTGCGCGGCGCACAGCTTCTGGGGTTTGCGACCGCGCCAGGTCGGATCGCGGTCGAAGTGGGTCTGTGCGCAACCGTGGTGCACGACGATCGTGCGCAGGCTCTCGGGCACCAGCAGCGATTCCTCGTTGCACGTGATGACGAGGGTGTCCGGCCGGCGCGCGGCCAGCAGCATCAGCAGCGCGCGGCTCTTGGCCCCTGCGCGCAGGCTGATCAGCTCGGGAAAGATCCGGCGCAGCTCGTGGTCGAAGCGCGGGACGCCCGAGAACGCCCCGTCCTCGAAGCGCACCGGCACGAAGCTGATCAGCGGTCGTGGCCCGCCGCTACGAGCAGCAGCGGCGGCAGCGCGCGCGAGCATGGGATCGGGGCGGAAGAGGCCCATTCTCAGTAGTGGTTCGAGCGCACGCGCTCCGCGAGTTGCTCGATCGCGCGCTGCTTGGTGTTGGTGAGCTCGATCACGCGCTCGATCCAGGCGGACAAGGCCTGGCCGTGGCCCGCCCGCGCGACGTCCCACTCCCAGTTGGTGTGGAGGCACAGGGTCTCCATGCGGGCATCGAGCTCTGCTTCGGAGGAGCGGCCGTAGAAGTCCGAGCCGAGCACGGGCACGCGGCGCGAGGCCACCGGCTTGTCGCACAGACACAGCTCGAAGCCCAGGCGCGACAGGGCCTTGGAGGTCGTCCGATCGCAGACGTTACACGGCGGGATGTACGTGTTGACTGGCTTGCGCAGGCGCTGCTCGAGCAACTCCTTGCCCGCGCGCAGCTTGCTCACGACCGTGCCGTAGGTGGCGAAACGAAACTCGTTGAATGCGCCGACCGTGCCGCGCTGGTTCCAGGGATCGCCGCGGGCGATCAGCCGTGCCGAGTACTTGGCGTAGCGGTGGTCGAAGCCGTGTTGCGCCGGCAGCATGCAGCGCAGAGAAGCCAGGAAATCCAGCATCGGCTCGTTCAGGATCCCGGGCACGATGCCGAGGGTGTAGGGCACCGAGCGCGTCTCGAACTGCAGCAGCACGTCGTGGATCGGCGTGAGGTCGGCGGGGATCGGCCGCACCCCGCTCGGGTAGTCGTCGATGCGGATCAGCGGGAAGCGCAGCGCGCCGCGCAGGAGCAGGTGTTTTTCGCCTGCGCCGAGCACCGTGCCGTCGAACGTCGCGAGCAGCTCGGCGCGCCTGGCCTCGTCGACCTCCACCAGCAGCGCGCGGCAGCTCTGCAAGGCGCGCTCGAACCAGACGCGCGCATCGTTGCCCCAGGCGAACGCGCGCCCGACTCCGATCAGATCGAAGCGCAGATCCGGGCGCGTGCGGTTTTTGAACACCGATGCTTGCAGTGCCGGCGCGCCACCTGCGTGAGCGACTGCCGCCAGCCGCGGCAAGGCTGCGGCGAGCTCGGGCACGGAGGCTACTTGGGACAGCACGCGCGCAGCATAACACCGAACTCGCCTTTTCCCCCGCGCGTTCTCGTTGTATGTGCCGGGGCACTCCAGGATGCGGGTCCTCTTCGTCGCGAGCAACATCGAGTCTCCGGGTGCCAATGGTGGATCGACGCACGTCACCGAGGTGGTCAGCCACTTGCGCGAACAAGACGACGTGCTGCTGATCGCGCGCCACGACTCGACGCTGCCGCAGACGCTGGCGATCGGCGTCAAGACTCCGATCCCGGGGCTGCGGCGCGCAAACGCACTGCGACTCGCGCTGCGAGCCTACCCCGAGGTCAAGCGCTTCGCACCCGAGGTGATCTACGAGCGCGGCTCGTCGTTCGGGCTCGGGGCGCTCCTCGGCCGCGCGCTGTCGGTGCCGACCTTGATGATGCTGCTCGACGAGCACCGCACGCGCTTGTCGTTGCGCACGGCCAGCCGCGTGATCGCGACGCGCGCGGACCTGGTGCCGCCCGAGTTTCGGAGCAAGCTGCGCCTGGTGCGCTGGGGTGCCAACACGCGCGCGTTCAACCCCGAAGTCGACGGCGGCCCGCTGCGCGCGCAGCTCGGCATCGGGAAAGAAAAGCTGGTGGTCGGCTACACCGGCGGATTCTACAGCTGGCACGGGCTGGAAGAGCTGGTGGAGTCCGCGAAGTCGCTGGCCGACCTGCCGGTCGTGTTCCTACTCGTCGGCGAGGGGCAGCGCAGGGCGGCGATCGAGAAGCTGGTGGCGAGCGCCGGTTTGACCGAGCGCTTCGTCTTCACCGGGCGCGTGCCGTACGAGCGCGTGCCCGAGTACATCGCCGCGTGCGATATTTGTGTGGCGCCGTTCAACCCGGCGCGGCACGGGCACTATGGTCGAACCGGCGAGTTCATCTACGATCCGCTCAAGGTCTTCGAGTACATGGCCATGGCGAAGCCCGTGCTGACGCTGCGCGCGAGCAACATCGAGGCGATGTTCCAGGACGATCGCGAGCTGCTGCTGACGGGGCCGGGCGATCCGGCCGAGCTGTCGCGCAAGCTGCGCGAGCTGCTCACCGATCCGGCGCGGCGCAAGCGGCTCGGAGATGCGGCGCGAGCTGCAGTGGTCGCGAGCTACAGCTGGTCGTCGCACGCGAACGAGCTGCGCGGGTTGTTCCGGGAGATCGTCGCCGAGCACGCGCAGTCGAGGCGCGCGTGAGCGACAGCCCGGGGAGCGAGCAACGACGTCACTCCCGCGACGCCGGCGTGCTGGTGATGGGCAAGCTGCTCGCCACCCTGTCGGATGCGCTCTTGCCGCTGGTGATAGTGCGGCTGCTCGGCAAGTCCGAGGTCGGCGTGCTGACCAGCGTGCTGTTGATCTACACCACGATCGCGCTCGTGCTGTCGACCGGCTTTCCGCCCGCGCTGATGTTCCACCTGCCAGGCCGGCCCGCGCCCGAGCGGCGCGCGATCGCCACGCAGATGGCGCTCGGTCTGTTCTGCTTCGGCGTGATCGCGGCGCTGTTGCTCACCGCTTCAGGATTGCTCGGAAGCTTCGCGCCGGGCCTGGTGCGCTGGCTCGCCCGGGACAATTCGGCCGCGTTGCTCAACGGCGGCCTGTCGCACATGTTCCTGCTCGCGGCGTTCCCGCTCGGCGACTTGCCCGCGCGCATGCTGCCGAACCTGCTGGTGATCGAGAATCGCACCGACACTGCGGCGCGCTACGCGATCGCGAGCTCGGTCGGCAGCGCGGCGTTCGTGCTGCTGCCGGCGAGCCTCGGCGCCAGCATCCAGACGGTCTTGCTCGCGTACAGCGCGCTCGGGATCCTGCAAGGCCTGGCGCTGCTGTGGTTCATGCGCGAGCTCTACCGCGGCATCGAGCGCGCGCCCGCGCCGATCCCGTTTCGTGAGACCGTGCGCTTTGCCGTGCCGCTCGGCCTCACGGACATCGTGGCGGTGCTCAACAGTCGCTTCGATCGCTACTTGATCTCGGTCAGCTTTCCACTCGCCGCGTTCGCCGAGTACCAGGTCGGCGCGTTTCAGATCCCGATCCTGACCACGGTCGCGTACACCGTCGGCACGGTCTACACGCCATTGCTCACCGAGCTCTTCCGCGAGGGCAAGGCGGCGGAAGCCATCGCGACGTGGAGAGAGTCTGTCAACAAGGTCACGTTGATCGTGGTGCCCATCGCGGCCGTGTTCGTCGTGGCAGCGGAAGAGTTCGTGGAGCTGCTGTTCACGCCGGCCTACCTGGCGGCGGCTCCCGTGTTCCGCTGCTACGCGTTGCTCACGATGGGTCGCGTGGCCTCGTTCGGCACCGTCCTGGTCGCCGCCGGCAGGCCGCAGCTCATCCTGCGCGCGGCGATCTACTCGCTGCTCGCGAACGCCGCGCTGTGTCTGATCGGCTTGAAAGTGTTCGGCTTCGTGGGCCCGGCGATCGGCGTCGCGGTGGCGTTCGTCCCGATGGTGGTGATCTACTGCGCGTACATCGCCCAGGCGGCGGAGCAACCGCTCGGGGGGATCTTCCCGCTGGCGAACTACCTCAAGGTCGCGGCGACCGCGGCGGTCGCGGCCATCCCAGCGGTGTTGGCGAAGCAGTGGCTACCTTGGCCGGCCCTGCCGCGAATGGCTGCAGTGGCGGTCGTGCTGCTCGCGCTGTTCTCGCTGCTGGGCAGCGTGACGCGCCAGATCAAGCGCGAGGACTGGCAGTACCTGGCAAACTGGTTGCGTTTTCGTGTGCGGGAGTAAATTCCGCGGCTCGCCGTGGTACTTTGCCGCGATATGGGTAAGCACGACGCCCTGGAGCATCTGTCGGTCGGCCCAGGTTGGGGAGCATTCACGCAGGCAGATGCGTACTGGCACGCCGCGATCGTGCTGATCTCGGCGACCCTGTCCGGGGTCTTGCTGGCCTACCACCCGGTCTACCGAGGCCGCCCGCTGACGCTCGACATCCTCGAGCAACGCAAGACGATCATCATCTACTCGGCGGTCGGCGCGTTGATCGCGATCATCTGCACCGTCGCCCCGTCGATGGCGTTCGTGATCTTCGGCATCGGAGGCCTGATGCGCTTCCGCACCAACACCGGCGAGTCCACGGTCACCGGGCAAACCATCATGGGCACACTGATCGGCCTGTGCTGGGGCCTCGGCCTGCAGCTGGTCGCAGCGCTCGCCACCGTCTACTTCGGCATCATGATCTACGTGCTCGAGGCCGCGCCGATCAAGAAGGTGACGATCGGCATCGAGCTAGCGAGCATGCAACGCGCCGCCGAGCTCTATCGTGAAGCCCTGGTGCGAGCCGGTTGCCGCGTGCTAGCGCACAGCAAGAGCTTCAAGAAGGAGCAGATGCACTTCGTGCTGCGTGTCCCGAGCAGCTTCGGCGCAGACGAGGCCCTGCGCGCGTTTGCAGAGATTCCGGAGGGCTTTCGAGGGACAGTCGACTGGCCCGAGTAATCTGCTCGTGCTCGTGCTCGACTAACGCCGGGCGCTCTTCAGCATTTCCCGAGCAGCGGCGCGAGTCTCCTTGCTGATCTCGATCCCGCCCAGCATGCGCGCGATCTCCTCGCGGGCTTCGTCTGCCCCGAGCCGCACGATCTCCGAACGCGTGCGCCCGCGATCGATGTTCTTCTGCACCCGGTAGTGCGCGTCGGCGTACACCGCGATCTGCGCCAGGTGCGTGATGCAAATCACCTGATGGTGCTTGCTCACCTCGCGGATCTTGCGCCCGATCACCTCCGCCACCGCGCCGCCGACCCCCGAGTCCACCTCGTCAAACACGTACAGGCCTCCCGGTCCCAGCCCCGCGAGCACGCGTTTCAACGCGAGCATCGCGCGCGAGAGCTCGCCGCCGCTGGCGATCTTCGACAACGGCCGCGGCGTCTCCCCCGGGTTGGTGGCGATCAGGAACTCCACGCGATCGATCCCGGTGCTCGACAGCCTCGCTCCATCCACCGCCAGCTCGCCCGCGCGCCCCTTGGCGGGTTCGACCTCGACCGTGATCGTCGCATCGCCCATCGCCAGCGACTTCAGCTCGCGGCTGACCGCCCGCCCCAGCTCGCTGGCAGCCTTGCGTCGCCCGGCCGACAGGCGCTCGGCGACTTCGCGCGCCGTGGCCGCCGCCTGCGCCCACTCGTCTTCCAGCCGCTTGCGGTGCTCCGCGCCGTGCTCGAGCGTGTCGAGCTCGGTCTGGGCGCGCTGCTTGTGCGCGAGCGCGTTCTCGATGCTGCCGCCGTACTTGCGCACCATGCGCGAGAGCGCGTCGAGGCGCTCGTCCACGATCGCGAGCCGGCCGGGGTCGTGCACCACCGCGCGCGCATAGCCGCCCAGCTCGCGCGCCGCGTCCTCGAGCTCGCGGTGCGCCGAGGACAGTTGCTCGGCCAGCTTGCCCAGGCTGGCGTCGAGCGCCGCGGCTTCCTCCACGTCACGCAGCACGCGCGATAGCTCCGTGCACAGCGCCTCGTCGCGCGCGTACAGTGCGTCTTCGGCGCCTCCCGTGAGCTCGGTCAGCCGCGCCGAGTGCCGCAAGCGCTCGCGCTCTTCGGCCAGCTCCGCCTGCTCGCCCGGGCGTGGATGCAGCTCTTCGATCTCGCGGATCTGGTAGCGCAGCAGGTCCTCGCGTTCGTGGCGCTTGTCGGTGCGCTCGGAGTGCGCCTGCAGGGCCTCGTGCTTCTCGCTCAGCACGCGGTGGGCCTCGATCATTTGCTCGCCGAGCGGCCCGAGCTCCGCGAATGCATCCAGGAACTGCAGGTGGCTCGCGGCGTCGACCAGGGTGTGATGCTCGTGCTGCGACGAGATGTCACACAGGCCCCTGGCGAGCTCGGCCAGCTGCGAGGCCGAGGCGAGCTTGCCGTTCACGAACGCGCGCGAGCGACCGTTGGCCGCGATCACCCGTCGCAGCACCAGCTCGTCCTCCGTATCGAGGCCCATCTCGCGCGCCCGCTCGCGCGCGGCCGCGTGATCGCTGACGTCGAACAGCGCCTCGACCTCGGCTTCGGCCGCCCCGGTACGCACCATCTCCGGTGCCGCGCGCGCGCCCAGGACCAGGGAGAGCGCGTCCACCAGGATCGACTTGCCCGCGCCGGTCTCACCCGTGAGTACGTTCAAACCCGGCGGTAGCTCCACTTCGAGCGAGTCGATGATGGCCAGGTTCTTGACGCGAAGGCAGAGCAGCATGGGTGTTTCCGTGGGCGGGAGCCGTTACCGGCGGCGCAAGGTAGCGTTTACGGCGCGCCTGCGGTAGACGCTGCGAGGATCGATCTCGACCGTTGCCCGCGAGGGTTGCGCCTGATGAATGCCCAGCCCAGCGATCGCCCCGCAACGCAGCTCTTCGACGGAGCCTTCGCGATCGCGCGCGGCCTGCGTTTCATCTGGCGCACGCCCGCGACCTGGCCGCTGGCGGCGCTGCCCGTGTGCATCTGCACGCTGCTGTGTGGCCTGTCGATCGCCGGCGCTATTCAGTTGGTGCCGCGGCTGATGGCGGCGGCCTGGCCGGGCCTCGAATCCTCGCTCGGCAGCGTCGGCACGTGGATCGTGGAGTTCCTCGGTATCTTGATCGCCGCCGCGCTGGGCGTGGTCCTGGCGTTGTTCGCGACCCCGCCGCTGTGTGCGCCCGCGCTCGAACGGCTGGTATTGCTGCGCGAGCGGGAGCTCGGCATCTCCCCGCGCCCGGCCGCCGGCCTGTGGCGCGAGTTCCGCAGCGCGCTGGCCGCTCAGTTGTGGGCCGCGGCGATCGGTGGTCCGCTCCTCTTGCTGCTCTGGCTCGTCGATCTGGTGTTTCCACCGCTCGCGCCGCTCAGCTTCGCGCTCAAGTTTCTGGTGGTCGCGCTGACCTGGGCCTGGAGCCTGCTGGACTATCCGCTGTCGCTGCGCGGCATCTCGGTCGCGGACCGCGCGCGGCTGATGCGCGGCGGTGCGGCCCGCGTGTTCGGGTTCGGCTTGGGGCTGGGGGTGGTCTTCGCGGTGCCGCTCTTGCCGTTGCTCCTCCTGCCGGCGGCCGTGGCCGCGGCGGCCGAGGTCGGAATAAAGCTGGAACAGAACCCGCGGGTCTGATGTTGCCCTCTCTGGTACCTCGACAGGAGCCCACCCGATGCTTGAACTCTTGAGCCAGCCGGAGGTGTACATCAGCTTGGCCACCTTGACCGCAATGGAGGTGGTGCTCGGCATCGACAACGTCGTCTTCATCTCGATCCTGACCGGCAAGCTGCCGCCCAAAGACCAACCGCGCGTGCGGCAGATCGGCCTGTCGCTGGCGCTGGTGCTACGCATCGGGCTGTTGTTCGCGATCTCCTGGGTGATGGGCCTCACCGAGCCGCTGTTCGAGCTCGAGTTCGTCGACAAGAAGTTCTCGGGCCGCGACTTGATCCTGCTCGGCGGCGGCCTGTTCCTCGTCGGCAAGGCGACACACGAAATTCACGACAAGCTCGAGGTTTCGCACGCGGCCGATCAGGCCAACAGACCCGCGGCGAGCGTCGCAGTGATCCTGGCCCAGGTGATCGTGCTCGACATCGTGTTTTCGCTCGACTCGGTGATCACCGCGGTCGGCATGGCCCAGCACGTGTTCGTGATGGTGATCGCGATGGTGGTCGCGGTCGGCATCATGCTGGTCTTCGCGGGCACGATCAGCGACTTCGTGAATCGCCACCCGAGTATGAAAATTCTGGCGCTCAGTTTCTTGCTGTTGATCGGCGTGATGCTGCTCGCCGAGGGCATGGGCCAGCACGTGAGCAAAGGCTACATTTACTTCGCGATGGCGTTCTCGCTGGTCGTGGAGCTGCTCAACATGCGCATGCGCAAGAAGGCGGCGCCGGTCACGTTGCACGACAAGTTCGAAACTTGAGGGTTTTCAGGAAGAATGCTGTCCCGCTCGCAGCCGTCCGCGGCGCAGCCGAGGAACGATGTGACGCGTCGTCATGTCCCTCTTCCGGGAGAGTCTGAAACTGCTAATGCCCTGGGCTTGACCAGCCGCCACGCTTATCGGACCGTATGCGGCCCCACCGACTTAGCCTACGGGAGTGGAGTGAGTATGGACGAGCTGATGGGAGCTGGCCTGTTGCGCAGGCTGGTTCGATCCTGCGTACTCGAAGTTCAGTACGAGGAGCATACGCCGGAGCCCTACAATCCGGGTCTACAGCCTGCAACGAGTTTGGGTGGAGGTCCGCGTTCGACGCCCCCGCCGCCCCCGCGTGCGCGCCACCGGGTGGACACGCCAGGGCCCGGCAACGGCAACACGCAGCCGATCTGGCCGCCGCCCGCGGCCGAGCTCGCCGCCTT
>DATEOF010000216.1:0-69052 GCA_035274465.1 Polyangiales bacterium | reverse complement strand
CGTTGGGCACGCGCGTCGCGGGTGGCCCCGGCGTCGGCCAGCACGTACTCGGCGCCGAGAGCCGTCACCAGGCTGCCGGCCGCCAGGCCTTCGAGCAGCCGGCGGCGCGAGATGGGTGTGGAGGTCATGATCCGAGTACGGCCCAGGCGCCTCCCCGGTTACACGAGACCCAAACCCCACGGATTCCCGGGGGTTGGGCTAAATCCCGAGCGTCGTGCGCTGTGACTCGAGCCACTCCAGATAATACTGGTCGTCGCGCCTGGCCTCGAGCGTCCCCTGTTCGATTTCAGTCTCGAGCAAGCGCTTCAGCTCGCCCACACGGCGCGAGGGCGGCAGCCCGAAATGCTCCATGATCGAATTGCCGATGCCCTTCGAGAGTGGGGGCAAGCGCGCGTCGTCGGCCACCAGCTTCTCGATGCGGCCGCTGAGCTCCGAGATCTGCCGCAGGCCCTTCTTTCGGCGCTCCGGGCGCTTGGTCGTGATGTCCGCGCGGCTGAGATCGAGCAGGTCGGTCAAGCCGTCGCCCATCTCGCGGCTGAAGCGCCGCACCGCGGAGTCGGTCCAGCTGCCGTCGTACTGGCTCGCGCGCAGGTGGTAGAGGATCAGGTAGTGCACGCGCTCGTAGAGCTCGCCGCTGAAACCCAGCCGCTTGCCCACGCGCTTGCGAAACATCGCCGCGCCCACCTCGCTGTGGCCGAAGAAATGCACCTCGCCGCTCGGCTCGATCTTGCGGGTCTTCACCTTGCCGATGTCGTGCAGCAGCGCGCCCCAGCGCACCTCGATGCGCGGCACCGATTGCCAGACCACTTGCTTCGTGTGCTTCCAGACGTCTTTGTGACGCCATTCGCCGTCGCCGAAGCCGACCAGCGCGAAGACCTCCGGCAGCCAGACCTCGAGTACGCCGCACCTGTGCAGCGCATCCAGACCCTCCTGCGTGTGACGGCCGAGCAGCATGCGATCGAGGTGCAGGCGCAGGGTCTCGAGCCGCAGCGAACGCAGCTCCTCGGCCGACGGCAGCTCGGGGGGCGTGTGCAGGGCCTCGGGGTTCTGGGTACCGATGTCGGCGGCCCAGACCAGCGCACGCAGGGCGCGGGCGCAGTCGGGCTCCGGAGGGGCCGGCGTGTCGTGCGTAACTTTATCCAGCATGGTGAAGGGTCGCCCAAGCTATCGCCTGTCGCCGGGTTGCGCAAACCGATCGGCACACACGAAAAACCGGCAAGCCGGGCGGCCCCCTGTATCATGCGCTGAGCCCTGGCGAGCGGCTGCTCATGGCACGGCGCAAACGTTCCCACATCCGCATCTGGCTGATTCCATTGTCGGTGTTGGCCGGCGCGGCACTGCTGCTACTCGGCGCCACGCTGGGGCTCGACACCTGGGTGGGCCGCGTGGGGACGCGGCCCTTCTGGTCGCTGCTCTGGCACCCCAATGCCGCCGCGGCCGCCAATACGCTCAGCAACGCGGGCGAGGTCGTGGCCGCCGTGCTGGCCATCGCGCTGACCGTGGTGGCGATCATCGTCGAGCTGGCCAGTAACCGCTATACGCACCGTGTCACCGAATTGTTCGTGGCCGAGCCTCTCAACTTCGTGGTCATGGGCCTGTTCGTGGTCACGGCGGTGCAGTCGCTGTGGGTGACGATGGCGATCGATGCAGCTCAGAGCGGCGTCCCGTACTTCAGCGTCGGCGTCACCATGCTGCTGCTGACCATCTGCCTCCTGATCCTGCTCCCGTACTTCAACTTCGTGTTCGCGTACCTGAACCCGATCTCGATCGTCGACCGCATCTCGGCGCACACGCTCGAGGTGATCGCCAAGCCGTCGCGCCGGCCGAATCTGGAGTACCGCAAGCTGGAGGCGGTGCGCGGGGTCGAGCAGCTGGCCGACGTGGCCGTCAACGCCATGGAGCACCGCGACAAGGGCGTATCGATGGCGGGCGTGAACGCGCTGCGGCAGCTGATCGTCGACTATCAAAGGGTGCGTCCGCAGCTGCCGGCTGCATGGTTCAGCCTGGACGGCGAGCTCGCGAGTAACCCGGACTTCGTGTCGCTGGATGCGCGCGCGCGTGGCGACCTGGCCGAGCACCAGACGTGGTTCGAGATGAAGGTGCTGCGCCAGTACCAGACGGTCTATGCCGAGGCGTTGCACCGCATGCGCGACATCAACTACGTGATCGCGATCAACACGCGCTTGCTGGCCGAGGAGGCGGTGCGCCTCGAGCACCTCGACCTGCTGCACCTGTGCATGAAGTTCTTCAATAGCTACCTGCGCGCAGCCATCAACGCCAAGGACGTGCGCACGGCGTACAACGTGTTCAACCAGTACCGGCTACTGGCGCAGGCATTGTTGGGCTGGCGTCGCGGGAGCTACGCGGTCGAGATCGCCCGTTACTTCAAGTACTACGGGCTGGTCGCGTACCAGGCGAACTTGCCGTTCATCCTGGAGACGGTCGCCTACGACCTGTGCGTCTTGAACGAGACCGCGTTCGACCAGCGCGCGCCGGTGATGGACGAGCTGCTTCGCATCTTCCTGCGAGTGGACAAGGAGAGCGAAGGTGCCGTGCAAGAGGCCAGCCTGCGCGGCGTACGCAAGGCGCAGGTCAAGCTCGCGACCTATTACCTGTTGCACGGCGACGAGGCGCGCGCGCGGCGCGTCTACGAGGACATGTCGCTCGAAGACACGACATTGATCGGCTCGATCCGCGATGAATTGTTCGCGGTGCACACCGCCGAGTACTGGGAGATCAACGACCGCGGCCTCAACTTCGACTACTTGCCGCGCGAGCAGAAGCGCAAGCTCGAGGTCTTCTTCAGCTGGTTCAGCGGCTTGCCCACGCGGCCACTGATCTACGCCAGCCAATTGCCTGCCGCTCCTGGCGGCGAGACCGGTGCCCTCGGTGAGCGCACGCCTGCGGGCCCACCCTCGACCCCATCGACCCCGCCGCGCACGGTGGCTTAATCGTCGTGGCCGGCCCATTTTGAGGACGCGATCGTCCGGGCCTCTTCCGGGGTCGCGCGGGCTCTGGCAGACTGCCCGCCCGTGGTCCACGCAGCACGTCGTCGCTCGCTCTGGTTGGTCCTTTCGATGTTGGGGGGCGGAGCGATCTTGCCAGCGCAGGCGCAGCAAGCACCACCTCCAGCCTCGGTCCCGGCCGTGCTGAGCACGCGCGACCCCTCCTCGCTGGCCATGCCCGGAACCGGGCGGGCGCGCGGGGCGAACGCGGTTTCGGTGATCACTGCCCCGGCCAAGGCCAGCGCGAGCGCCAGCTCTGCGGGCGCGGCAGCAGCGGAGTTTGCGGCCGCAGATGCCGCCACGAGCAAAATCAAGGTCCATGGCCTCACGGGCACGCTCAACAAGGGCGACGTGCACCAAACCATGGAAGCGCGGCAAAACCTGTTCGACGCGTGTATCCAGGAGAGTCGGCGCACGCTGCGCTGGGTGAGCGGCGGCATCAAATTCGCGTTCAAGGTCGACGGCGAGGGTCGCATCATGGAGCTGAGGCCGCTGGCATCCACCATCGGCCACCGCGACCTCGAGCGCTGTCTGACCGAGGCGGTGCTCAGCACGCAATTCCCGAAGCCGTCCGGCCGTGCCACGGCGGAGTTCACCTGGGGCATGGCCGTCGATCCCGCGACGCAGAAGTCGTTCGACGAGGCCAAGGCCAAGATCATGGCGCGCGTGGCGCGCAAGGAAGCCAAAGAGACCTTCGGCAGCTGCGAGATCAAGCGGCGCAAGGCGCGCTTCCGCATCACGGCCTACATCGCGGCGGGCGGCCACTTGCTGTCGGCTGGTGCGGTGCCCACGCCGTTCACCGCCGAAGACAAGGTGGACTGCGTGCTCGATCAATTTTCGAAGTGGCACATGCCGAAGGTCAAAAAGGCCAGCAAGGTCAGCTTCGACTTGCGCTGAGGGGAACATGCCCGCTCGAACGCGCTACGAGCTCTATTACTGGCCGGGGATTCAAGGCCGCGGTGAGTTCATCCGGCTGGCGCTCGAAGACGCCGGCGCTGCGTATCGCGACGTGGCGCGCAGCAAGGGCGGGATGCAGCGCATGCAGCGCTTGATGGCGGCAGCGGGCAAAGGCGTGCCCACACCGTTTGCGCCGCCTTTCTTGCGCACCGGCAAGCTGCTGATCGCCCAGACCTCGGCCATCCTGCAGTACCTGGGCCCGCGGCTCGGGCTCGTGCCGCGCGATGAGGCCAGCCAGTACGCCGCGCTGCAATACCAGCTGACCATCGCCGACTTCGTGGGCGAGGCGCACGACACGCACCACCCGATCGGCGTCGGCCTCTACTACGAGGCCCAAAAGCGCGAAGCCCGCGCGCGCTCCGAACAGTTCATCGCCGAGCGCATGCCCAAGTTCCTGGGCTACTTCGAGCGCGAGCTGGCGCGCAAGCCGAAGCCGCGGCGCGGTTACGTCCTGGGCGGTCGACACAGCTACGTGGATCTGTCCCTGTTCCAGGTGATCGAAGGCCTGCGTTACGCGTTCCCCAACGCCAGCGGCAAGCTCGAGCGCAAGCTGCCGTTGACCGTCGCGCTGCACGACCGCGTGGCCAAGCGCCCGCGGCTCGCGGCGTACTTGAAGTCGCCGCGACGTTTGGCGTTCAACGAGCACGGGATCTACCGGCACTATCCCGAGCTCGATGCACCAGCCAGGCGCACGAACGGCAAGCGCTAGCCGGGCGCTAGCGCCGATCAGTCTTCGGGGCCGGCGTCGGGTTTGGGTCTGGGGCCCACGGGGTCCTTGTCCCAGCACACTGGTTTGATCATGACCGCCCCTTCGCCGGTGTAGGCCTGCGCACCCGGGCGCAGACAAGTGAGGCCGTCCTTCAGCGCGTGCGGAAATCGGATCGGATTCGACGTGTCGGCGGCGGTGAACACGGAGCACTGGCCGTTGCTCGATTCGGGGAATGGCACTTCCCAGTTCCGCTCGGTATCCGTGTATTTTTCGGGCAGGACGAAGTGCCATTCGCCCGAGAGGTCCATACTCATCGCGCCAATGAAGAAGTTGCCCGCGCTGTTGATGTCCACGAACCAAGTCCGGCCGGGAAGGACCTGGATCCAGTTGTGGTCTTGAAAGCCGCTGGGGCAGTTGAAGTTGCTATCCGCGATGGAGAAATAGACAGCCTCGTCGGAGTCGTTGTGCAGCTGGAAGTCGGACGCGCGTACGAGGTTCGGTGCACCGATCGCGGTACACGCTCCCAGGATGGATGCGAGTGTTCGAACATTGAACATATGGCTCCTTTCGCGCTGAAGTCCTGCCTCAGCAGCGGTATGAGCGTGTGTCGCTTCAGCTGGCGCGGCTTCTGGAACTAAATCGCGAACAGCACCGACATGTTGGACGGTCGATGCTCAACCGTCCGAGCGGAGACTTAGAGCGCTCCGCCGAGGAACTCTTCCGTCCACGCCACATCGGCTGGTTTTGGGTTCGCGTTCAGCTTGTCGTGCCATTCGGAATCGGACAGCCGCTTCCAGTTGTCGGTGACCTGCTCGTAGTACGAGAAAGCAAGCCCAGCGTAGGCCTTCGGGGTGCCACACGTGTCCGTGGTCACGACCATCAGGCGTACGTAACCGGTGCCGACGTGCAGGACCCGGCCGAGATTCGTCTCGCCCAGATCGGTCGGCTGCGTGTGTACGTCGGTGATCGTCGGCCAGAACTCGTCCTTCGTGCGGTAGTCCTGGAGACTGCTCTCGTACTCCAGGCCTGCATACCAGCCGGTGTACAGCGAAGGCCAACTGCAGTACGTCGCCTTGGCCTTGTGCACTGCTCGATTGATGAATGCCATCTGCTCTGCGCTGAAGCTCGTCCCGTTGCGCTGGGCGACAGCCATGTCGCGCAACATGATCATCGTGCTGCGGAGGTGATCGAAGTACAGATAGGTCCGCTGTGCGAAGTCGGGCGCGAAGAGGGCGATGGAGTCGGTCCAGACTGCACCGTGCTCGGCCAGGCGGATGATCGCCGCGTAGAACTCCGGGTACGGGTCGACGTAGGCGTCCGGAAACTCGCAAGCGCCGCCCGGTGCGTACTGCGTTGCGACGTACAGGTTGGTGTCGTGCCGCAGCTGCGCCCAGGATGCGAGTTGCGTGTTGAGCAGCCTGCGTCCCCAGGCCTCGGTTGCAGCCACTGCCGGAAGGCCGGCTGCTTTCAGATCGGCGGGCAAGGCGCTCGGTGAGAGTGTGCGCAGCGAGCCGAGCCAGAGGCTGTACAGGTTGTTCGTCCAATACGCTTCGTCGTGCTTGTCGACCAGCACGCGCATCGCCTCCAACGCAGGAGCGTACGAGTACTGCGCGAGTTGTGGCTCGAGGAGCTGCGCGGCCTGGTCGTTGCCCAACGCAGCGTAGGCCGCATCGAGCGGGTCAGGCGTGAGCCGCCCGTCCACGCGGTCGTGGCTGACCTGCGAGAGCACGTGCGCATCCACGACGTAGCGCTGCCCGAACAGCAGAAAGCTCCGGCCCAGTGGCAGCGTCGCGCTGGATGGATTCGCCTTGGTGATCAGCTGGCTCGCGATGCGCTGCTGACCGTAGCCGCCCGTGATGATCGCCTGAGCCAGTTGCTGATCCGACAGCGCGGCGAGTCCCGCGCCGTCGTGAATGCCGAGGTCGGCAAGTAGCGTCGCGACTTCTGGGATGCTCATGGAGTCGCGCGGACCGAAGAAGGTTTGCAGCGTGGTATCGATGCGCTGGAAGTTGGCGAGTCCGGTCGCGTCGAGCAGCTGCGACAGGAGTACGGCCGTCTCGAGCTGATCGCGATGGAAGGTTTGCGTACCGTCCGGGTTGGTCTCGATCAGACGGAGGTCGATGCGGCCCAGCCACATCAGCGCGCGATAGTAGTTGGAGAGCGGAAAGCTGATCGCGTAGTGCCCGCGCGGCGCGAACTGCGAAAAATCTACCGCGCGCGGTCCACCAAACAGCTCGATCGTCGCCGGGCCCGCCGCGGCTTTCGCAGCTTCCACGATCGAAGCGATCTGAGCGGCGTCCGCACCCGCGACCGGCCCAATCGGCGGATACGAGGAGAGGAGCTGCCTGGCCACCGTCAGGTACAGATCTGCATTGGTGCGGGCCAGGCTCGAGCCAGGTGCTGTTGCCAGGGCGCCGTGCATGGCCCCAAGCAGGCCGCTCAGCTGCGACACCAACAGCTCGCTCTCGACGTCTTCCAGCATGCGATCATACGAGTGATGCACGGCGTCGAGGATCGAGTCGGCCGAGACGTAGAGTGGAAGATCGGCGGTGTAGATCGTGTCGTAGCCGTACAACATGTGCGGGAACCGCTGCCGCCGGCTCACCACGAAGCCACGCTGCTCGAGCGTCGCGAGCTCGCTGTCGTCGAGCTTCAGCGAGGAAGCTTGAATGAGATCCAGTCCCACGGCGCCGCTCGGATCGTAGCTGAGCGTCTGAGCCTGCGCGTGCTTGCGCTTGGCGAGCAATTGCGCGGTCGTGAGATCCTTCAGCTCGTCGAGCTCGTCCGCCAGGCCCGACAGCTCGCTCGCCGCGTTGTTCCCGAGTGACAGCGTGACGGTCGTACCCACGGGAGCAACTTCGTGAGGGGGGGCAGCCTCACCGGCAGCCCCGCCGCTACCCGCTTCGCCATCGGCACCCGCGTTGCCCGCGGAACCGCCCTGGCCGCCAGCTCCTGCCTGCTCGCCGCCATAACCGCCTTGGCCGCCGCCGCCCGCTTGGCCACCGGCACCCGCTTGCTCGCCAGCGCCGCCTTGACCACCCGCGCCCGCCTGCTCGTCGACCTCTGTCTGGCCGCCGCTACCCGCTGCACCGCTGCCGCTCTGGGCTGCGTTGTCGTCGCCAGCTGCACTGTCCACGGGGACCGCGGCATCTGCTTCCGGCGCCGGCATCGCGTCGGCGGCGTCCTTCGACTCGGTACCTGTCTTGCGACCGACGTCGCAACCACTGACCACGAGCCCTAGCGCCAGCCAGAGCCCGAGCCAAAGACGTAAGCCGATCCCCCTGGCGTTCGACATCGAGCGCTCCTTAAGCAAGTACTGCGATATCCCCGCCGGTTGACCCGCCCAAGGTCCACGACCCTCGCAGGGTAACCTACTGTAGCACTAACACAGGCCCGGACAACTAAAGCCGGGCGTTAGTGTCTCCTGTCGCCGGCACCCCACTTGCCGCTGACAGCGGCGCTGGCACGTGCGTGTGCCGACCTGTGCCAGGCTCTACGGGTCGAGGTCGACCCGTCCAACCACTGCGCGGCCGAAGCGCGCCCCTTGCACGTCGCCGTGATCGATCAACAGCCTGGCGATGTTGTTGACCAGGCGTAGCGGCGGACGCCGCCTCACCACAGGCTCGGACAGCACGAGCACGGCCGCAGCCGTGGGCTGCGCGTAACGCTGGTCGCTGATCAACAGCGCCTGATGGCGCCGCCCGTCGGCATCGATGTAGTCCGAGGGCACGAGCTCCGAGCTGGAGTCCTGCGTGGTCGGGTCGTGCTCGTGCGTCTCGGTGACCGTTTCGTACGCCCCCGCCTGCGCGGCTCGCTCGCGTTCGGCGTCGAACCAGCGCTGGAGCCAGCGCTCCAGGTCTGGGTCGCCATCGCGCTGCGGGACCCCGGCCAGCGCGGCCAATCGTTCGCCCTGCACGCCGTACAGGTGCCCGAGATAACACTCGGTGCTCTGCAGCAACATGGTGAGCGCACAGCGCGCGCGATCGGCGGCGTCGACGCACTCCAGGATGCGGCTGACCACGGTGCTGTCCTGGACCTCCGAGGTCGTCGGCTGCTCGAGCAGCGGCTTCTCGAAGGTTGCCGCTTCCGGCGGCACGAGCTCGGCCTGGCGTGCGTCGTCCATCAGGCGTGCAAACTTGGCCGAGAGCGCGGGGTTTTGGCAGTCGTACTCGAAGGCGCAGCGCTCGGCGTAGCGCTCGAAGGCGTCGCGGTCGCGCATGCTGATGGCGATGCGCGCGCGAGCCTCGAAGAAGATGCCGAGCGCGAGCCCGCGCGAGCCGCGCGCTTCTACATATTCGATGAGCGGATCCATGATCCGCAGCGCGTCCGCGTGGCGGTCCGCGACCGCGAGCGTGCGCGCGATCTCCAGCGCCACGTAGCGGTGCGCCATCGCCAGTTGCTCGCGGGTGGTGATCTCCAGGTACTGCTGCGCGCGGGTCAAGGACTCGTCGATGCGGCCGAGCTCGCGCAGCACGCGGATGTGTTGCCCTGCCAGATGCACCCAGGTCATGTGTTTGCCCGGGCTCGTTACCGCCAGGCCCGCCTGCACGCGTTCGAGCGCGCCCGGCAGGTCGCCCGACAACACGCGGTAGCAGCTCTCTCCGAACATGCGCATCGGGCGCCAGCCGGGATAGCGGTCCGAGAAACGCTTGAGCTGTTCGAGCGTGCTCTTCACGCCCGGCAGGTCCGCGGACTGGTAGTACGCGACCAGGTACAGGCCGAGCCCCGTGCCGGGAAAGTGCATCTCGCTCTCGTCCTGCAGCTGCAGGAGCTCGGCGCGATGCAAGGATCGGTGGGCGGCGGCGGCATCGCCCTGGTGCAACTGGAGGAGCGCGCGCACGCGCCAGGCGTTGACACGCAGCGCACGGCGGCTCTCCAGAAACTGCGCGCGTTCTTCCGCGTGATGGATCCCCTGGCTGGCTTCGGAGAGCGCGAGCAAGTAGTGCACGGCGGTCAGCACCCGCTCGCTCGTGATGTCGTCCAGGCCTGCGCGATCGGGCTCGGCAATGCGTGCGAGTGTCTCTTCGTAGACCTGCGCGGCGAGATCGGCGCGGCCGGTGAGCCAGTGGTGCGTCGCGGCGCGCAGCTGCGACGTGATGCGCAATGCCGGCGACAGCGCCAGCAGCGGTTCGAGCGAGGGGACAGACTCGAGCATGTCGAGGTCGAAGGCCGCGCCGGCCATCGAGGACACCAGGCCGGTCAACCGCGCGAGCTCGCGGATGGCGTCGACGACGGGATAGATCTGCTCGCGCTCGGGCATGACCAGGTAGCGCTGCTGCTGCGTGGTCAGCGCTTGCCCGAGGCGAAGGTCTTCGGGCACGTCGCCAAGCTCGCGGTACAGGGCCAGCCCGCTGTCGCGCTCCACTCGACCGAGCACGGTGGGCAACAGGCGCTGGAACGTCTCGAGGTCGAGCAGCACCGCGGCCTGTGACAGCAGCGCCATCTGCAGGCGGTGCACGGCGCGCGCAGGCAAGAAGCGACTCTCTTCCGCGTGCGCGATCGCGCGCGACAACAGCGCGATGCCCGGCGGGCGTCCCGAGAGATCGACGGTGCACAGCAGCTGCACGGACTCCCGCTCGCGCCCGGCGTCCATCAGGTGCTCGGCGCGCCGCAGCACGTCGCCGCCGCTCTGGGCCAGCAGCTCGGCCACGCGCGCGTGCAGCTTGGCGCTGCGCGCCGGATTCATCCGCGCCCGCAGCACGCCGGGAAATCCACGCTGACTGAAGCGGTAGTGCTCCGTGCCCGTCACCAGCACGCGCGCCGACACCAGCTCCTCCAGCGCCAGGAACACGCGCTGTTGATCGCCGTGCTGCGTGAAGCTGCAGTACGACGCCGGCGGGAAGAGCGCGACGTCGGCGATGCACAACGCCTCGGCCAGCTCGCGCGCGTCTTCACTCAGGCCGTCGAGCCGTTGCGCCAGAGAGTCGGCCAGCGTGGCCGGCATCTCGCTGGCGTCGAGCCGCTGCGGCAACAGCCAGCTGCCGGCTTCGTAGCGCACGATGCCGCGGTCGACGAGGTGTTGTGCGAGCTCCATGCTGGCCAGCGGATTGCCGTGCGCGAGCGCGTAGATGCTGCCGGCCACCAGGCCCAGGTTCGCGACGTCGCCGAACACCGAGCGCATCAAGGCCTCGGTTTGCTCCGCATCCAGCGCCGGCAGTGAGATGCTCCGTGCCAGCGAGCGCAATACGTTCAGCGAGCTGTGCTCGGCCGCCTGCTCGGGCTCCATGGCCAGCACGATCAACACGCTCTGGCGCGCGGCCCGATCGGCGAGCGCGGCCAGCCAGGCGGTCGACGCGTCGTCGATGGCGTCGGCGTCGTCGATCACGATCAACAGCCGCTGCTTCTGGGCGAGCGCCAGCACGTAGTCGCGCAACTCGCGCAGCAGCAGGCTGCGCTCTGGAAAACCGGTCGTGGCCGTGGCCGTCGCGCCGCCTTCGCCTGCCAGGTCCTCGATCACGTGTCCCAGCACGCCGGCCGACAGGCGCGTGGCCGCGAGCGAGGCCTCGGGCAGCTGGCGAAACAGCTGCGAGGCGATGGCGCGCGCGACGCCCCATGCTTCGCCGCCGTCCGCTGCCGCGGCACGCACCACGACCGCGCTCAGCAGCTTGCCTTCGAACGCGCAGGCGTCGGTCATGCGCGAACGTCCCGAGCCGGGCGGCCCCTCCAGGACGATCGCACCGCCGTCTCCGCGCATCAACGACAGCATGTGGTTGCGGATGGCCAGCAGCGTCTGATGGCGGCCGACCAGGTTGGGCGTGGCCAGATAGCCGCGCTGGATCTCGGGCAGGTCTTCCTTCGGCAGGTCCGCGACCACGCACAGCCGCTCCATGATCTCGGTGGCGGTGTGCGGGCGTGCGCCGCGATCGAGCGAGAGCAGCTGCATGATCAGCGTGCTCAGCGCGGCAGGGATCTCGGCGAACAGACGCGCGGGCGGGGTAGGGCGAGAACGCCACGCGTCGCGCAGCTCGGCGGTGCGTCGCGCGGGGTACGCGTGGCGGCCGGTGAGCAGGTAGTAGCCGAGGGCGCCGAGCGAGAATAGATCCGCGCGCGCGTCGAGCGCCTGCATTTGCAGCGCTTCGGGCGGCATGAAGGGTGGCGTGCCGATCATGTCGACCGCCACGCCGATCGACGACAGGCCTCCAAAGTCGATCAGCTTGGCGCGGCCGTCCGCCGTGCGGCGCACGTTGCGCCCGGAGATGTCGCGGTGGATCAGCCCGCGCGAGTGCATGATCGCCAGCGAGCTCGCGATGTCGCGCAACAAGCCGCACGCCTCGCGCCACGGCAGCCGCCCGCCCTGATCGAGATCGGCTCCGTCGAGCAACTCCATGGTGTAGAAGGGGCCGTCGGCGTCCACGCCGTAGTCGTGCACCTCGATGATGCGCGGGTGCCGCAGGTGCGAGAGTGTCTGGAACTCGCGCTCCAGGAGCGTGCGGCGCTTGGCCGCGTGCGCAGGGTCGCGCGCCCACACGCGCTTCAACGCGAAGCGCTGCCCCGTGCGCGCGTCGCGGACCCGGTAGACGGCCGCCATGCCGCCACGCCCCAGCGTGTTCTCCACCACGAAGCGCCCACCGATCAGGCCCCCAGGAGGCGGCGCAGACCCACGCGCATCCGGCATGAAGTGTTGCTGTCACCCGCGTCGCACGGGCGTCAATTCGGCTCCTGCAGCCGGTAGCGGCGGGTGGGGGCGGGTGGGGACGGAACGGTGTTCCGTCGCGCCTGGACCCATGTGCGGAACACCGTACGCCGCCCAGTTACGCCCTGGGGATGACAGCCCGGCGACCGCGCCAAAACCAAAGGAAAATCATGTTATTGGAACTCCTCCCCCTGCTCATCATCGGCGTCTACGCCGCCTTCGCCGTCGCCGAAGCCGTGCGACCCGGTCGGGCATTTCCGCGTGTGGCGCGCTGGCGCATCAAGGGCGCCTTCTTCCTGCTCCTGGGTCTCGCACTCACGGGGGTCTTGCCGCCGCTCTGGGAGAGCTGGCTCGGCAACTACCGCTTGATCGACGCCACGGGCCTCGGGACGTGGGGCGGCGCGCTCTTCGGCTTCGTGGTGCTCGAGCTGGGCGTGTACATCTGGCATCGCTCGCTGCATCGCTTTCAGTTCCTGTGGCGAGGGCTGCATCAGATGCACCACAGCGCCGAGCGCGTCGACATCTGGGGCGCGATGTACTTCCACCCGTTGGACCTGACCGCGTTTGCATTCGTGTACAGCCTGATGCTGGTGGTCGTGGCGGGCGTCTCGGCCGAGGCCGCGCTGATCGCGAACCTCACGGCCAGCTTCTACGGGTTCTTCCAGCACGCCAACATCAACACGCCGAGCTGGCTCGGCTACATCATCCAGCGCCCCGAGCAGCACTCGCTGCACCACGAGCGCGGCGTCCACGGCTACAACTACAGCGACCTGCCGCTCTGGGATCTGCTGTTCGGCACGTTCAGGAACCCGGCGCGCTGGGAGGCTCAGGCAGGCTTCTACGACGGCGCCTCGGCCCGCGTGCCCGAGATGTTGATCGGCCTCGACGTGAGCACACCGCGCCAAGCGCTGCCGGGCGACGCGACCGCGCGACCGAGCGTGGCCACGTGAGGTAGACTGCGCGCCGCGTCATGCAGCTCGTACCTGTCTTACTCTCGGTCGTGGTCTTGGCGGTTTCCAACAGCTCGCGCGCGCAGCAGCCGCCGCCGCGCGAGTTGCGCGTCGATGGAGTGCCCGAGCTGTCCGCGGCCACCCTGGAGCGCGTCGCGCCGTATCAAAACACTCGCGCCGCCGAGTTGCTGGACTTCTCCGTGCGCGGACGCTCGCTGCTCATCGCCACGCGCTTCGGTGACGTGGCGCAAGTGCACGAGGTGGCGGGGCCCGGCATGGACCGGCGGCAGCTGACGTTCTTCCGCGAGCCGATCGCGCAGGCCGCAATCGACCCGAAGCAGGGCGACGCGGGCTTCTACTTCGCGATGGACACCGGCGGCAGCGAGTTCTACCAGCTGTACTGGTTCGACCGCGCGCGCGGCCAGCGCAAGCTGCTGACCGACGGCAAGTCGCGCAATGAGAGCATGCTGGTCTCGAACGCGGGCGGCCGCCTGGCGTTCGCGAGCACGCGCCGCAACGGCAAGGACTTCGACATCTACACGCTCGACGGGCTCGATCCGGCGAGCACGAAGTTGGTCGCGACGCTCTCGGGCCAGTGGTCGCCGCTCAGCTGGTCGCGCGACGACGCGTCGTTGCTCTTGCAGAACTACGTCTCCATCAACGAGTCGCACCTGTTCTCGCTCGAGCTGGCGAGCGGCGCGCTGCGCGAGCTGAACCCGGCCCCGGGCAAGCGCATCGCCTACGCGTCGCCGGTGTTCTCGCAAGCGCGCGGCCCGGTGCGCGGCGTGTACTACGCATCCGACGAAGACCGCGAGTTCCTCACGCTGACGTATCTCGACCTGGCATCGGGCAAGAAGACCCTGCTCACGCCGGATCTGGCCTGGGACGTGACCTCGATCGCGGTCTCGCCGCAGGGCAACTGGCTCGCGTACACGGCGAACGAGGGCGGCACCGACCGGCTGTACCTGCTGTCGACCGCCGCCGGCCCCACCCCCAAGCGCGCCGTGCCGATCCGCGTACCTCTGGGCGTGATCAGCCGCTTGAGCTTCGATCACGGCGGTACGCGGCTCGGGTTGACGATGAGCACTGCGGACTCGACCGCGGATGTCTACGTGGTCGATCTGGCCACGCAGAAGCTGCAGCGCTGGACCGAGAGCGAGACGGGCGGGCTCGATCGCGCGCGCTTCGTGGCGCCGCGGCTGGTGCAGTTCCCGAGCGAAGGTGGCCGGCAGATCCCCGCGTGGTACTACGCGCCGCGCACGCCGGCGGGCAAGTTGCCGGTGGTGATCAACATCCACGGTGGCCCGGAGGCACAGAGCAAGGCGGGCTTCAGCGCGCAGCCGCAGTACTGGGTGAACGAGCTCGGACTCGCGGTGTTGGTGCCCAACGTGCGCGGCTCGTCCGGCTACGGCAAGAGCTACCTGCAGCTCGACAATGGCAAGCTGCGCGAGAACTCGGTGGCAGACCTGGGCGCGCTGCTGGACTGGATCGCCGCGCAGCCCGAGCTCGACGCCCAACGCGTGGCGGTGATCGGCGGCTCGTACGGAGGCTACATGGTGCTGGCGGCGCTGACTCGGTTCGGCGAGCGGCTGCGCTGCGGCGTCGACATCGTGGGCATCTCCAACTTCGTGAGCTTCCTCGAGCGCACCGAGGCATACCGGCGCGATCTGCGCCGGCAGGAGTACGGCGACGAGCGCGATCCCGACATGCGCGCATTCCTGCAGTCGATCTCGCCGCTGTCGCGCGCCAGCTCGATCAAGAAGCCGTTGCTGGTCGCGCAGGGCAAGAACGATCCACGGGTGCCCGCGGCCGAGTCGGAGCAGATCGTCAGCAGCGTGCGTAAATCTCAGCCTGTGTGGTACGTGCTAGCCGGTGATGAGGGGCACGGCTTTCAAAAGAAGCCCAACCGTGACTACCTCTGGGCAGCTACCAGTCAGTTCTTCGAGCAGTACCTGCTGCGCTGAGCTGCCGAGCGCGTGCCCGCCAAGTCCCGTGGGTTAACAGCGTCCGGCCGGATTACCGGGCCCCGCCGGTCCCGAGGGTCCTTGCGGGCCAGCTGGCCCTTCGGGCGCCGAAGGCGCAGAAGGCGAGTGAGCCGAGACGAACTAGCAACTAGGAACATCAACGAGACCTAGCAGCGCAAAACGGCACGCGCCCGGCGCAGCGCCTCTGGGCGCGGGTTTCCAGTTGCTAGTTCTCTTCTCTTCACCACGCGCCAAAGGCGCAGAAAGGTGAGCGCGGGACGCCAGGGCCTGCCACCGGAAGCAGCGTCGGCCGTAACGGTCGATTACCCGCCGTACCCGCCGAACGGTGGCCGGTCCGGTCACTGGTCGATGCAGATCGATGAGCAGAAGCTCGGCTGGACGGCAGTGCGTACGAGTTTACCGACGCCGATTGCGTCGCGTTCGTGATGGATCTTGGCGGGATGTGGTATCCGAGCATGCTCGCCGATGTCTTGTGAGTTGGCCGCCGCCGTCCGCTGCAGGAAAGCCCTCATCGAACTCGGTAACAATTCTTAGGCAACTGAAGCAATGTGACAAGAATCCGACCCTCGGGCATTGGCGGGCCGAGGCGCAAATCATGGCGCTTTGCGTGCAAGCCGCGTGGAGGATCGAAGTGGCGGAACTTCTGACACATTTCGTTTTGGCAGAAGGTTGGTGCGCACTGCCGTGAGTTGCGGCTCGATTGTTCGTAGTGTCTGAACTAACTCTCGTGACCCATCCAGCTAACGTTGCGCGTTGCGTTCATCCGAAAGATCGCGCGTGACCTCACGCAGCGCGCGCTGTATTTCGCAACGCTCGTTGGCGTATTGTCGAGTCAACCGAGCGGAGGGTACGAGATGTCGACTCAGGTGCGGACGCGAGACGGTGCAGTCGAAGGTGAGCAGCGCGCAGGTCATCTGGCATTTCGCGGCATTCCGTACGCCCTGCCGCCAATAGCTGCAAGGCGTTTCCGTGCACCCGAACCGGCGCAGCCCTGGTTCGGCGTGCGCGACGCGCGCAGCTTCGCGCCCTCGGCGCCGCAAGGCAGCGCGGACACGCCGTGGATGGAGGCGACCGGCCCGCAGAGCGAGGACTGCCTGTACCTGAACGTCTACACGCCGAGCTGCACGGGCAAGCGGCCGGTGCTGTTCTGGATCCACGGCGGGGGCTTCGTGTTGGGCTCCGGCTCGAGCGATCTGTACGACGGCGGGCGGCTCAGTCAGCGCGGCGACGTGGTGGTGGTGACGATCAACTACCGGCTGGGCGCGCTGGGCTATCTGTACCTGGCGCAGCACGGCGGCGAGCGCATCGGCGCCAGCAGTAACCTCGGCCAACTCGATCAGGTCGCAGCGTTGCGCTGGGTTCGCGACAACATCGAGGCGTTCGGCGGCGATCCCGACAACGTGACGATCTTCGGCGAGTCGGCGGGCTCGATGGCGGTGTGCACGCTGCTCGCGATGCCTGCGGCGCGCGGCTTGTTCCAGCGCGCCATCGCACAGAGCGGCGCGGCGCTCGAGTTCTTGCAGCCATCGGCGGCGGCCGCGATCACCGAGGAATTCCTGGGCGTGCTCCAGCTGGACGCGGATCGTGTCGAGCGCCTGCTCGAGCTCGACGCCTCGCAGCTGGTGGCGGCACAGAACTTACCCTCGTTGCGCAAGCGCGCCGGCATGGGCTACTCGCCGGTGCTGGACCCAGCGACCCTGCCGCTCCAGCCCGCCGAGGCGATCGAGCGCGGCGCATGCGCGGACGTGCCGCTGATGATCGGCACCAACCGTGACGAGATCAACCTGTTCCGCGTGGCCACGCTTCGCGAGCTGGACAAGCCGATGGACGAGCAGCGCGTGCTGGACGTGCTGTCCAAGCAGCTACCGCGCCAGCACGTGGATCAGTTTCCACAGCTGCTGCAGGTCTACCGCGAGTCGCGAGCACGGCGCGGCTTGCCGCACAGCAATCGCGCGCTGATCGGCGCACTCGAGTCCGATGCGCACTTCCGCATCCCCAGCATCCGCTTCGCCGAGGCCTATCGGGCGCGCCAGCCGCACACCTTCATGTACCTGTTCACGTACGAGTCGCCCTCGATGCGCGGTGCGCTCCGCGCCTGCCACGCGCTCGAGCTGCCGTTCGTGTTCGGGACGCTCGACGCGCCGTTCCAGGATCGCTTCGCCGGAACCGGGCCGGCCGTGGACGCGCTCAGTGAGACGATGATGGACGCCTGGCTGTCCTTCGCGAAGACCGGTAACCCGAGCAACTTGCGGGCGGGCGACTGGGTTCCGTACGACACGCAGCGCCGAGCCACGATGGTGTTCGATCGGCAGAGCAGGCTGGAGGACGCCCCGTACGATGAGGAACGGGCTGCCTGGGACGCCTGAGATAAGTTACGCAGAGGTGCACTCGCGGTAACCGGGAGGGCGCATACTTCGCAGCTGTGGGCACGTGGAAGCGGAAGCCGCCGTCGGCCACGGTTCGAGCGCGAGTCCTCTTCCTCCTCGTGCTCTTGCTGCCGAGCGCGTCCTTCGCCGAACCGCCGAGCTGGCAGCCCAGCTGGCGCCGCACCTCGCTCTTCGAAGGCCTCGCGCTCATCCCCGCCGGCGTGGCCCTGGTGCTGATCGAAACCCAAGTTCCATCCCCCGACCCCCCGACCTGGGAGGGCGGCATCCTCTTCGACAACCCGCTGCGCGATCTGCTCGTCGGCAGTGATCGCGACCAGCAGCACACCGCGGCGGCCATCAGCGATGCGCTGTACCTGTGGGGCTCGGCCATCCCGGTGATCGTCGACGTCGGTGTGGTCGCCCTCGGTGTCTACCAAGACCCGGACCTCGCCCTGCAGCTCTTGCTGATCGATCTCCAATCGCTCGCGGTCACCGGCTTGATCACGTTGACTGCCGAGCACACGGTCGGACGCGCTCGGCCCTACTTCGAGGATTGCAATGCCGAGGGACAGGTCCTCGATTCCAACGGCGAGCTGCTCCACACCTGCGGTCCCAAGGACTCCATGAGCTTCTACAGCGGTCACACCGCGCTCACCGCGACGATCGCGGGGCTGACCTGCGTGCATCACCAGTACCTGGCGCTCTACGGCGGCGGCTTCGCCGATCTCGCGCCGTGCCTGGTGACGATCGGTGTCTCGATCACCACCGGGATCGAGCGCATCGTCGCCGACAAGCACTGGGCGACCGACGTCATTTTCGGCTGGGGCATCGGTGCCGCCGCCGGCTACCTGCTGCCGCGGCTGCTCCACTACGATTGGCCGTCCGGTGCCGAGGACGCGCCGCAGACCATGCTGACGCTGGTGCCGCTGTCTGGCGGCCTCGGACTGACGTGGAGCGGGCTGCTCTAGTCCTCCAGCGCTTCGCGCAGCGCGGCCAAGACAGCTTCGGGAGCTTCTTCCTGTGGGAAGTGGCCCACATCGGCGAGCGTGCGGACGCGCGCGTCAGGCAGCACCTCGCGCCAGCGCTCCAGGTACGCCGCACCGAACGCGGGATCGCGTTGTCCCCAGATCAACGTGCTCGGCACGCGCTGCAGCAGTGCGCGGCGCTGCCACAGACTGGCGTAATGAGCATCCGATGCCGCCAACTCGACTCCGAGCACCCAGGGTGCAGTCCGATCGGCGCGACGACTGAACGGGGCCAGATAGTGTCGATGCACGTGCGGCGTCAGTGCGCTGCGGCGCGCGAAGGCCGCGGGCACGAGCCAGCGCGGTGATGCATTCAGCCACAGGTATAGCCAGCGTCCGAACCATGAGGCGATCACGCGCGAGAGCCGGCGAACGCGCGGGTCGTTCGCGTGTGGCCACGCCCACGAATTCAGGATCACCAGCGAGCGCACGCGCTCCGGCTCCTCGAGCATTATGGGGAGACCGATCGGGCCACCGAAGTCGTGAACTACGAGTGTAAGCTCGCGCAGGTCCAGGGCGCGTACGAACTCGAGCAGGCGGCGCGCGTGATCCTCCGGCCGGTAGCCGGCGTCGCGGGGCTTGTCCGACAATCCGAAGCCCAGGTGATCGACCGCGATCGTGCGTCTTTCCTGGCGCAGCGCGCTCAGGGCATGACGCCACTCGAACGACCAGGAGGGCGTGCCGTGCACGAACAAGATCGGCCTGCCATGGCCTTCGTCGATGTAGTGCATCCGGCCTTCGGGCGTCGCGAAGTACTTGCTGGTGAACGGATAGACTCGTCGGTCGAGCCAGGTGAGTTGATCGGTCTGGCGCTCGGTGAGAGTCGTGCTCGAAGTGCTTTGAATCAGTTGCATGCACAGAGCATGAGCGCTCATAGTCGCGGCCGACATAGTACGTTCGTACCAGCACGGCTCGTGCACTGAGGTGAACCGATGGCCAAGGGAAAGCTGAATTGGATCACGAAACGCAAGAAGACCATGCCCGAGGTGCCGTATCAGACCCCGATCTGGCTCGGGAACATGTCGAACGGCGAGTACTTCCTGCCCAAGGGTGAGCGCGAGCGGAAACTCCAGGAGACGATCCTCGCGAAGTGCGACGAGAACGCGCGCAAGAAGGGGATGGATCGTCGCGAGTTCATCGCCAGCACCATGGGCATGGCCACCACGCTGTCCGTGCTCAACCTGGCTGCAGGTTGTGGCGACAAAGACGGGATGATGAACCCCGACACGCTCGACAAGCTGATGTCGGGCCGCGGCGCGATCGACAAGGGCGCAGCGGCAGCGCCTGCGACGGGCGCGGGCGGCAGCAAGGCGCCGCGCCCTGGCGGTGGTACGGATGGCGGCTTCGTGGTCACGCCCGAGCTGTGCCTGAACGAAGCGATGGCGGACCGCTTGTTCAAGGGCGACTACTTCATCCTCGACTTCCAGACCCACCACACGCGCGACGGCATGTCGGGGTTGTGTCTGACAGGCGATAACACCCCGGCCTGCACCAGCCCTGACACTTACATCCGTCAGATCTTCGAAGAGAGTGAGACCACGGTGGCGGTGCTGTCCGGTCTGCCGTCGGCGATCGACGAAGCGAGCGGCGATCTGAGCCCGTTCAGCTTCACCAACGAGGACATGCGCAACTCGCGCGATCGCGTCAACCGCGTGGCGCACGCCAACGATCTGGCTGCCGAGCGCATGGTCGCGCACTGCCAGATCTCGCCCAAGGCCAAGCCCGAGGCGAACGCGAAGATGATGGCGGAGAACAAGCGTCAGTACGACACGCGCGGCTGGAAGTGTTACCCGCCGACCGAGGGCGGTTGGTTCCTCCACGAGAACGACGCGTTCATCAAGACCGCGATCGAGCTCGACGAGCCGTTGGTCTGTGCGCACAAGGGCTTTCCGTTCCAGGGCTGGAGCCGCGTACACGCAGATCCGATGCCGGACGTCGCGGTCGTCGCCAAGCGCTATCCCGAGGTGAAGTTCATCATCTACCACTCGGCGTACGACTCGGCCCACATGGAGGGCCCGTACGATCCGAACCCGAGCCCGACCGATGGCGGCACCGATCGCCTGTCCAAGGTGGTCTCCGAGAACGACTTGACCGGCAAGAACGTCTACGCGGAGATGGGTTCGGCGTGGGCGATCTCGATGCGCGATCCAGTCGTCGCACAGCACTACGTCGGCAAGATGCTCAAGTACATCGGCATCGATCGCCTGGTCTGGGGCTCGGAGTGCGTGTGGTACGGCTCGCCGCAGAACCAGATCGAGGCGTTCAAGGCGTTCCGCATCTCCACCGAGTTCCAGGACATGTACGGCTATCCGGAGTTCACGGACGAGCTGCGGCGCAACGTCTTCGGCTTGATCGGCGCCGAGATCTACCGCGTGAAACCGAGTGCCTGTCGCTACAAGGTCGATCGCAGCCAGTTCGCCGAATACAAGAAGGCGATGGACGATCGCTGGGGCCCGCGGCGTCATGCGATCAACCCGCCGGTGATCCGCACCAAGCGCGACTACATCGAGCTCTGGAAGGATCGCCTGGCGCGCGGCGAGATCGCCTGAAGTCGTAGGACGCGGGCGCGGTGGTCCATGACCCCCGCCCGCGTCTCACTCGCGCTGCTACTTGATGCGTGAGCGAACTGTCCCAATCGTCGGTCGCTCCACTGCGGACCAGGCGCGCCAGTTCTGACACTATTCGGCTGCGGGCCCGATCGGATACGACTCGTCGTCGGGGCCGATGAACGCCAGCTTGCTCATCCACGCGATCGTTCGGCAGACGACTGTGCTGATCGCCACGCTCGCGACCACCTCCGGGCAGCGCGCGCAGCTCGCTGCCGTCGCGAACGTGGTGTTCGCGGACCTGGTACGCGAGCTCCGCGACCAGGGGCTCGGGAACAAGGTGATCGCCGACATGTTCGGGCTCGCGCTGCGGACCTATCACCGCAAGATCGCGCGCTTGAGTGGGAGTCGTACGCTCCAGGGCCGTTCGCTGTGGGAGGCCGTCCTGGCCCACATTCAACAGCAGGGCGCGGTCTCCCGCAGCGAGCTCGTGCAGCGCTTCGCGAATGACGACGAGGCGACCCTGCATTCGGTCGTCGCCGACTTGGTCTCGTCGGGCCTGGTCGAGCGTGAAGGCACGGAAGACACGACCCGCTTGCGAGCGTCGCGTGCGCTTGTGGAGCAGGACGCCAGCCTCGCGCCTGCTGCGCTCGACGCCATGGTGTTGGTCGCTCTGCATCGGGGCGGGCCGCTGTCCGCAGCCGGCGTGGCTGCGCTCGTGCCGGCGGCCGAAGCCGAGCTCGATGCGTCGCTCGCGAGACTCGCGGCCGATGCGCTGATCACGCGAGTTGGCGAGCGCTACAGCTGCGAGACCTGCGTGATCCAGTTCGGCGAAGCGGCGGGCTGGGAAGCCGCGGTATTCGATCACTATCAAGCGATGGTGAGCGCGATCGTGACCAAGCTGCGCGCGGGCAAGCGGCGCGCGGAGCTCGCGGATAAGATCGGTGGCAGCACGTTCGCCTTCGATGTGTGGGACGGTCATCCGCTGGAAGCCGAGATCCTCGGCTACCTGCGCAGCATGCGCGAACGAGGGATCGAATTGCGGCAACGTCTCGAGCAGTACGAGGCGACTGCCAGTCCGCCTGCGGGTGCGAAGACGCGACGCGTGACTGCCTACGTGGGGCAGAGCGTGACGGAGGAGGGCGAGGACGATGCTTGACGCCAGGACGGTGTGGATCGCGGTCTGCTTTGCGGCGCTCGGCGGCGTGAGCTGTTCACCCAATCGTGGGCCCGAGGTGGGCGGCGAGACGCACTGGCTCGCGCTCTGCAGCCACGATAGCGAATGCGGAGATGAGGGGTTGGTGTGCGTTTGCGGCACCTGCACGCGCGCCTGCACGGGCGACGACTCGTGCCAGAGCGGCCAGTGTTACGACACGCGCTCGCCGGTGTTACGGCAGCGCTGCGAGGATCGCGACGTCGAGGGTTCGCACGCCGTGTGCCTCGCGCAGTGCGAGTCCGACCGCGAGTGCGGCCAGAGGCGCAGTTGTGTGCGCGGTGCCTGCGTCCCGGTGCTCGCAGGCGCGCTCACCGGTGTGAGTGACGAGGTCTCCTGGAGCGAACCGCTGCAAGTGACCCGGCCGCGAGACGCGATCGACAACGCGGATGACTCGATGCTCGGCACCTGGGTGAATCCTGATTGCTCTCCCGGCCCATGGGATTCGTGCATGAAGCTCGTGATCGAGCGCAACGCCTCCGGCGTCGTGCAGGGCCGATTTCACTCGCAGCCGAGCGAGGACTTCAGCGGGCCTTACGCGCCAGCCACGGATCCAGATCGCGGCTATCCGCACGAAGTCAGCCCGGACGACTATTCCCTGGTGCGTGATTCCATCGCGGATCTGGACTATCGCGTGCTCGATGGCCATGTCACCGGCGATCGCCTCACGTTCGGCTGGAGTCCCTTCGAGCTATGGCGCGACTGGTGCACGCTCCAGCGCCCGTACCCTTGGCAGATCGCGGGTCGCACCTTGTTTTACTGCGTGCCGCAGGCCGCGGAAGCGCAGGCCGCGTTCGATCTCGGCAAGATCGTGCTGTGTCGTTCCGCGGATGTCGAGCCCGTGTGCGAGGACCAGCAGCCGTGCGTGTGCAGCGAACCGGGCAACCCGCGCTGCAGCCCGGCGGTTTGCGAGTGCGACGCGCAGGGTTGCGATCTCCCATCGCGCATGACGTTCCAGGAGATCGTGTTTTCGGCGGATCGCAGCAGTGGACGGCTGCAGTGGCTCGCCGAGCCGGGAGTGCCCACCGAGCTCCGGAGGGTGAGCCCATGAGGACTTGCGCACTGGCAATTCTGTGCTGTGTCCTGGCGTGTGCGGACTCGCACCGTGACGGCCTGGACGAGTCATCCTCGATGAGCTTTGCTGCGCGTGCGGGCGGCGCCGCGGGCGGATCGGCTGCGCCGGCCTCGGAGTCTGAAGTGTGGGTCGGTCAGCTCTGGAGTGCCGGTGTTCCGCTCTGCGATCCCGCGCTGGACGACTCACCGCAGAGCCCGACATGGTCGCCACCGGGCAAGACCTATCGTGTCGAGCTCGTACTCGAGCGCGATGGCGGCCACTTTCAGATCGGAGAGCTGAACGGGCGCACGCTCCCGGAATCCCCGGGAGAGCGCGCGTTCGCGCTCGGGCCGCAGCCTGAGAGTTTCTGGAGCTGCAGCACCAAGAAGGCCACGGAAGGCGCCGAGTATCACCTGCTCGATCTGGTGCGAACGCCCAAGCAACTGAGGTTTTCGTACTCGCCGTACGAGGTCTGGGATCACTGGTGCAAAACGGAAAAATCGCCGTGCCTGCCCCAAGGCTGCGAGGGAAAGCCCGTCTGCACACACACCGATGGTTGGAAGGCGGACCTGAGCAGGCGCGTGCCGGTCCAGCTGACTGTGACCCCTGACACGCTGGAAGGACAGTTCGCGTCCTCCTTCTTCGGCACGACCTCGGACATGCGGCTGCGTCGCATGCGTTAGCGCCACATGAAACGGCGGTGCCGCGGCGTTGCTTGCTGCGTTGCGGAATTCTATGGCTCGAGCGTGCTGCGACTCGTGGGCGTCGGCTGGTTGGTGTTGTCCTTCATCGTCGAGTTCAGCCTGCGCTGGACACCGGACCTGTGAGGAACTTGGCTCGCGGGCGTTGTCCCTGGACGCATGCTCTACGTTCGCATGTCGCGTTGGCTCCGCGCGAGCCACGTCGAGCGCTTAATCGTACTTCTGGCGATGGTGTGTGGCCTGCCTTCCGTGTGGATCGGAATGCAGGCGGACGACTACGACCTGCGCGGGCTGATCGAGCGCGGCGGGCCTTTGGCCTGGCCGGTGCGCTCACCATCTCGGGCATGTCGGTCTACGCGATCTATGCGTGGGGTCCGCCGGTCGTGATCGCCGGCGCGCTCGCCATCCTTGCGGTGCTCCTGCCGCTGATGGCTGCACGCCTGCGTGCGCGACGGCAGGATGCCTGGCTCGCGTTCGGCGCCTGCCTGAGCGCGTTCCCGCTCCTCACGACTGTGCCCCAGGATGGGCTGACCTTCTTCGTCTCGCTCGGCGCCTGCGGCCTGGTGGGGCCCTGGGTGGCGGAGGAGATCGAGGCAACCGGCAAGCTGCGGCGCCTGGTGGCGCGGTCGCTCTGGCGCATGCACGGCGTGTACATGCCGCTGCTGTTCGTCCCGATGTTGTTCGTGTGCCAGAGCGTGGTGCTCGGGGGTGGGGCCAGTGCCCTTGATCGCGCGTTGCCGGTCGCGGAAGGTCCGGTGACCGTGCTGCTCAACGCCCCGTTCCACCTCACGCCTCACTACCAGGCCGACATGCGCAAGGCTCAGGGCGCGCCGCGTCCGCCGCTGCTCATGCTCTACGCGGGCGGTCAGCCGGTTTCGGTGCGGCGCAGCGGCGAGCGCAGCCTGGAGCTGCGGGTGGAGCGTAGCTGGATGGCCACGCCGATCGAACGCCTGCACCGCGCGCCGTTTCACGCGGGTGACAGCGTGCAGGTGGACCACATGCTGGTGCGCGTGCGCGACGTGGACCCGACCGGAGCGCCGACGCGCGTCGACTTCACGTTCGACTACTCGCTGGAGGACCCACGGCTCGCGTTCCTGTCCTGGCAGGGTCGAGCGCCGGTCCGCTGGTGGCCACCGCCGCAGGGCGAGGACCTGCAGCTGGCGGCCGTGTCGACGTTTTGACTCATACCTCCGCGAGTTGCAGTGCTGCAAGGCGCGCGTACAGGCCGTCGCGCGCCACGAGTGAGGCGTGCGTGCCGCTTTCCACGATCCGGCCGTCTTCCATGACCACGATGCGGTCGGCTCGCTGGACGGTGGACAGGCGGTGGGCGATGACGAGGGTGGTCCGGTCGCGCATCGCGTGCTCGAGCGCGGCCTGGACCGTGCGTTCGCTCTCGGCGTCGAGCGCACTGGTGGCCTCATCCAGGATGAGCAGCGGTGGGTTCTTGAGGATTGCGCGCGCGATGCTGATGCGCTGGCGCTGGCCGCCGGACAGGCGGACTCCTCGCTCGCCGAGGAAGGTTCGATAGCCCGCGGGCAGTGCCGTGATGAAGTCGTGGGCGAACGCTGCCTTGGCGGCAGCGATCACCTCGGCTTCGCTCGCCTCGGGGCGGCCGTAACGGATGTTGTCCAGGGCATCTGCCGAGAACATCACGCTGTCTTGCGGAACGATGCCGATTCGGTCGCGCAGGCTCTGGATCGATGCAGCTGTCAGCGGCACGCCGTCCAGGCTGATGTGGCCCTCCGCGGCGTCGTAGAAGCGCAGCAGCAGCGAGAGCACCGTGCTCTTGCCCGCACCGCTCGGCCCTACCAGGGCGACGGTCTCGCCGGGTCGAAGCTCGAGATCGAAGTGCGAGAGCGCGGCGTGATCCGGGCGCGAGGGGTAGCGGAACGTGACTCGCTCGAAGCGGACGCTGGCGCCGCTCGCGTGCGACGGTAGCGGCTGCGGGGCTGCAGGCTCGAGGATGCGCGGCACCGTGGCCAGGAGCTCGAGCAAGCGTTCGGTCGCGCCGGCCGCGCGCAGCAGCTCCCCGTAGACCTCGGCCAACACACCCACGTTGGCGACGAGCAGCATCGCGTACACGACGGTCTGTCCGAGATGGCCCGCGCTCAACTCACCCCTCATGACTGCCTGCGTGCCCTCGTACAGGCTCCAGAGCAGCGCGCCGAAGGTTGCGCTCACGATGAACGCGAACATGCCCGAGCGCAGGCGCGTGCGTCGAATCGCGGTGGCGAAGGCGCGCTCGCTCGCGGCCGCAAACCGGCGCGCCTCGCGCGCTTCCTGGGTGTAGCTCTGCACCACCGCGATCGCGTTCAGCACTTCGGCGGCGATCGCGCTCGCATCGGCGACCCGATCCTGACTGGCTCGGCTGAGCTTGCGGACGCGCCGCCCGATCAACACGGCTGGCACCACGACCAACAGCAGCGTGCCCAGGACCTGCAACATCACGTGGGGGTTGGTCACGATCAACATGATCAAGGCGCCCAACGAGACGACGCTGCTGCGCAGGCCCATGCTGACGCCGACACCCGCGGATGTCTGCACGAGCGTCGTGTCGGTGATCAGGCGAGACAGCACCTCGCCGGTCTGCGCGGTCTCGAAGAACTGCCGATCTTGCTCGAGCAGGTGTGCGTAGACCGCGTTCCGCAGGTCGGCCGACAGGCGCTCGCTGATCCAGGTCACCATGTAAATGCGGCCGGCCGAGGACACTCCGAGCGCCACCCCGACAGCGAACAGCGCGAAGAAGTGATCGCGCACGGCCAACACGCGCTCGGCTGGATCGGCGGCGATCAGGCCGCGATCGATCAGCGAACGCAGCGCCCAGGGAAAGGCCAGCGTGCTGAGCGCAGCGAGCGCCAGGCACAGCCCGCCGAACGCGATGCGCATGCGGTAGGGGCGCAGGTACGGAAGCAGTCCCAGCAACGGGCGAACGCTGCGCGCGGCAGGTGGTGGCAGCGATGTGCCCAGAGTGGCGTCCATGGGCAGCGGACGATAGCATTCGCCGGCGGCGGTGTATCACGCGGAGCCCAGACGAGGCCTACCAGCGTCCTCGGCGTCGAGCTTCTTCGCGAGTGTTTGGCGCGTTATTCCGAGCAGCTGAGCCGCGGCGGTCTTGTTGCCGTTGCACAGCGCGAGGACGCGCCGGATGTGGACCGCTTCGACCTCGGCCAGCGTCGGGATGCCGCCGAGCGGCGTTCCACGCGCAAGCTCGCTCTGCGACGCGGGCTCCGGCTCGGCCAGCGCCGCGCTGATCAACTCGCTCGGCAGGTGCGCCAGGTCCATGATCTCTGTCTCGTTCATCAGCGCAATGCGGTGGATGACGGCGCGGAGCTCACGAATGTTGCCGGGCCAGCGGTAGCGCGTGAGCACGCCGAGCGCCTGATCGGAGATGCCCGTCCAGCGACGGCCGTACGTGCGATTCGCCTCGGCCAGGAAGGCCTGGATGAGCACGGCAATGTCCTCGGTGCGTTCGCGCAACGGCGGAATGCGCAGCGTCATGCCGCCGAGGCGATACCAGAGATCCTCGCGGAACGACTTCGCCTGAACCATGCTCGCGAGGTCTCGGTTCGTGGCTGCGATCACGCGCGCGTTCACTTGCTTCAAGACCGTGCTGCCCAGACGCCGGAAGCTCCGCTGCTCGAGAAACGTCAGTAGCTTGGCTTGAGCCGCGAGGTTCAGGTCGCCGATCTCGTCGAGAAACAGCGTGCCACCGTCCGCGATCTCGACCAGGCCGAGCTTGCGGCTGCGCGCGTCGGAGAAGGCACCGCGTTCATGGCCGAACAGCTCGCTCTCCACCAACGTGTCGGGGATCGCCGAGCAGTTCAGCTCCACGAATGCGCCGCTGGCTGCCGGTGAGCTTTCGTGCAGCATGCGCGCCAGCAACTGCTTGCCGCTGCCGCTCTCTCCGAGCACGAGCACGACCGGCACATCGTTGCTCGCGATCAGCCTTGCTTCCTGCAATACACGCTGCATGGCGCGCGACGCAGACGCGACGACGGTCTGTTGAGAGCGGCCGCGATCGCGTCTGGCGAAGTACGCCACTTGCTGCTCCAGCGACGTCATGTGCAGCGCGTTGCGAATGCCTGCGATGACCTCGGCGAGGTCGAACGGCTTGCGCACGAAGTCGTACGCACCGAGCTTCATGGCGTTCACTGCCTCCTCGACCGAGCCTTGCGCGGTGATCACGAGGAATTTCGTCTCCGGCGCCTCGCTCCGCATATGTCGCAGTAGGTCGAGGCCGTGCCCGTCCCCCAGAATCAAATCGATGATGACCACGTCCGGTCGTTCGCTCGCGAACATCTCGCCGGCAGCCGCTGCGCTGGCGGCGGAGCTCACGCCGTAGCCTTCGCGCGTGAGTGCAGCCACCAGCGTTTGCCGGATCAAGGGCTCATCATCGACGACCAGTACACTCGCTCGCATGACTCACCTCGACACTGGCAACAAGACCTCGAACCTCGCACCGCTGCGATCGCCGCGATTGTGCGCCTCGATCGCCCCGCCGTGCTCCACCACGATGTTGCGAGAAGTCGCCAGACCCAGGCCGTGGCCGGCCGGCTTCGTCGAATGAAACGGCGTAAACACACGCGCCATGACGTCTGGGGGGAGGCCGGGGCCTTCGTCCAGGATCTCGATCGCGACGACCTCGCGCCGTGCGAGCGACTCGCGCAGTGACGCCCGCGTCGTGATCGTGCCTCCCTCCGGCATGGCCTCGACCGCATTGCGCAGCAGGTTGACGAAGAGCTGTGTGATCAGGAGCCGATCGACTTCGATACAGGGTAGATTCTCGGAGACGTCGCGCACGAAGCGCCAGCGTGCCTCCCGCAGCTGCCCTTCGACGGACTGCCGTGCGTCCTCGAGAAACGCGCTCACCTCGCACGCGGATACCTCGAGCGTGAGCGGGCGCGCGTAGCCGAGCAGGCGCCGCACGAGCTCCTCGATACGCGTGACCTCGCGCTCGAGCGCCGAGCTCATCGATCGCAGATCGGCTGCGTTCAGCTCCGCAGATTCGGCCTGAATGCTCATCAATTGCACGGCGGCCTTCATGCCCGCGAGGGGGTTCAGGATCTCGTGGCCGAGCTTGGCCGCCAGCTCGCCGATGGCCGACATCTTTTCGCTCTGGACCAAGCGCCGGCGCTGTTGCGTGAGCTCCGCGTCCGCTTCCTCGGCCTTGTGAACGAGCGCGGCGATTTGAGCTGCAAGGCCGCGGTCGTCGCCGCTTGCCTCCACGTGGATGCGCGTGCGCTGCGCAGCGGACTCGACCTGGAGTTGCAGCTGATACAACGGGCGCGCGACGCGGCGGGCCCAAAGGTACCCCACGATCAGGCTGGCGAGTGCGCTGATCACGCTGGTCACCACCAGTAGCCAAGCCAACTCGCGGATCGAGCGTTCTGCCGAGATCAGCGAGCTTTGCGTCTGGGAGCGAGCCACCGCGCTGAAGCGTTGTGCGAGCTCGAAGAGCGCATCGATGTGACGGTGATAGAGCGGAATCATCGCGACCGCCTCGTCGTTGCGCCCTGCGTCGAACAGGTCGATCGCGCGGCGGCGCAGCGCGTCGTAGGCGTTGTTCTCGCGTATGATTTCGGCCAGCAATGCGTGCTGCTGGCCATCCAGCCACGGCTCGGAGCGAGTCACCCAGCGCGCGAACTCTGCACGCGTGGCCTCGAGCTTCTCGAGCCACACCGAGTCGCCAGTCAGCATGTAGTCTGCGACGAAGCCCTTCTGATAGATGAGCGCGTCGAATGCTGCCGCGTCGCGCAGCAGATCGACCTCGCGGGAAACCACTGCGCGCGTGTGGTCCGAGACATCCACGAGCGCAACCAGCGCCACGATACACACCGCCGTAACCGCTGCCGTGGACAGAATCGACGCGAGCGCAAGCCGTACCGTCAGCTTCGAAGATCGAGTCATACGCCGCGTGAAGCGTAGCCCATTTGCCTGCTCGTCAGCTCCGCTGTGCCAACTGCCGGGCCGGAATGGAAATTGCAGATCATGTCCCCGGCGTCAGCGCGCTGCACGGCAGACGGCGAACGTCCAGTGATCGCTGTGTAGCGACAACAACGACTCGAATGTGTGCGGTCCAGCCTGTTCGACCAGGCAGCGCAGCTTCACCATGGGCCCGGTGTTCTCCAATGCGGAGTGGACCGCTTCTACTTGCGTCGTACCCCGCTCGCAGTACACGCGCGCCAGGACCAGCGAGCCCTCGGAGCGGCATGAACGTGGATGAAAACGTGCATCCAGGATCTTCACGTCGGGGAAGACGTGCAAGCCGCGTTCCAGACCCAGGGACTGCCAAACCTGCAGCCGTGAGCGGCGTGAGTCGTCAAGAAATCGACCACACACGGGGTAGGGCGTTCGTTTTCTTTACGCGAACGAGCCTCTCGAGCTCACCGGCCGGTGTAGCCTGTTCACGGCCCATGCAGAACATCGAACGCGCGCTGTGTGAGCTCGCGCAGCGCGCGAGCGACGGGCTCGAGTACCGCCGAGGTGCGCTGGCGTTGCTCGGCGAGTGCATCCGCTTCGACGCCGCGTTGTTTCACGAGCTCTCGCCGCGCGTGCCGCTCGAGCGCGCGGCCCTCTTGGGGTTGACGCCGGAGTTGATCGACGCGAGTCGCAAAGGTTGGGATGAGAACGCGGTGTTGTTCGCGCGGTTGCGCGAGCTCGCGCTTTCGCAAGGCGGCGTGGCGAGCGATCGCGAGGCGTTTCCGGCTGGGTCGCGCGCTCGCAAGGCCTGGGACGCGCGCGTGGCTCGGCCGTTTCGGGCGCGCGCGATGTTGGCCGGTCACCTGATCGTGCGCGAGAAGATCGTGAGCGTCGTGGCGTTATTCCGGCATGCGGCCGCGAGCTTCACGCAGCGCGATCAGGCCGCGTTGCGGGCGCTCTTGCCCGCGCTGACGGTCGGCGATGCACTCCACCAGGTGCTGGCGAGCAGTGCGCTGGCGGGGCCGGTGGTGCGCTTGCGCTGCCAGGACCAGCGCTTGACCCCGCGCCAGCGCGAGATCGTCGAGCGCGTCGCACTCGGGCACACCAACGCGGAGATCGGCCAGGCGCTCGGCCTGTCGGCGAATACCGTGCGCAACCTGCTCACGGAGGTACGGGGCCGGCTGGGCGCGGCCAACCGCGCGGAGATCGTGCGCCTGGCGGTGCTACGCTGAGGCCCGATGTCCTGCTGTCGCCTCGCCCTCTGCCTCTCGATCTGTGCCGGCTGCGTCCACGCTTCCAGTGATGGGCGGGAGGAGCACGAGTCCGTGGATCCCGCCGTGCACCAGCTGCTGCAAGGGGAGGTGCTCAACGCGCGCGACCTGGGCGGCACGCGGCTCTCGGGCGGCGCCACGGTCGAATACGGCGTGCTGGCGCGCGGCCCCACGCTCTCGGGGCTCAGCGATGCGGGCTGCGACGAGCTCGCTCGGCTGGGCGTGCGTAGCGTGATCGATCTGCGTGAAGAGTCGGAACGCAGCGCTACACCGGAGAGCGAGTGCGTCGAGCAGCAGGCGCGAATGGTGCTCGCGCCGTTGCCGATCCCGTACAGCGTCAGCCCGACCGACTACCTCGCGGATCTCGACACCGACGACTCGATCGCCACGGCCTTTCACCTGCTCGGCGATGACCAGGCGTACCCGATCTACTTCCACTGCACCTACGGCCGCGATCGCACCGGCGTGCTGGCCGCGCTGATCCTGCGAGCTCTGGGTGCCTCGCAGGACGCGATCATCCGCGAGTACGAGCTCTCCAGGCACAGCGTCGGTGCGACACCGCCCAGTCTGCAGGCGGTGTTGCAGGAGATCGAACGCCGTGGGGGCATCGAGGCCCACCTGGCCAGCATCGGCATCAGCGATGCCGAGCTGGAGGTGTTGCGCGACAACACGAAAGCTCGTTCACGGTAGCGCGAGGACGGTCAGCGTCTGGCCGGCCTTGCCGCTGGACCAGGTCAAGCCTTCGCCGAACGCCACGCGTCCGTTCGCGACCGTGATCGTGCTGGCGATCGTGCCGCCCTTCGATGGCCACGACTTGATCAGCATGCCGGTCTCGACGTCGAACGCTTCGAGGTTCGTGCCGACGCCGGCGAAGCCGACGCCGTTGGCGACGGCCGTGCGCCCCCACACCTGCGCGCTCAGCTTGCGCATCCACTTGATGTCGCCGGTCGCGCCGTCGAGCGCGTACATGGTGGCTGGACCGCCTTCGTTGATCGCGAACAGCATGTATTTACCGGTCCAGGTCGAGTTGGTAAAGATGCCGCGGCTGCCGTCGGCCTGGCCCATGCCGAGCGAGCGCTTCCACAGCTCCTTGCCGTCCGCGCGCAGCACCGCGTGCGCGGTGCCGCCCTTGTCACCCGCCGACGCGACCTTGGTCATCACGCCGCCGATCATGACCTCGTACAGCACGGGGTTCGCGCCGAAGTCGGCGTCGGGGCCACCGCCTGCCAGGCTGAACGCGTCGCCCACGGTGCGCTGCGCCTTCCACTTGATCGTGCCGGTCGTGAGATCGAAGGCGATGATCGAGTCCGAGCTGTCGGTCGCGGGCTGGCCGTAGTTGTTGCCCGTGCCGGCGTACGCCACACCGCCCTCGACATCGGCCGAGGGCGACGACCAGATCGACGCGCCGTGGGCCGTCTCGGGGACGGTGAACGTCGACCACTTCATCTCGCCGGTCTTCTTGTCGATCGCCGACAAGAACCCGCGGAACTGACCACCACCGAGCTCCTGTCCACCGTTCGAGCCGCCGACGATCACCAGATCACCTGCGACGAGCGGCGACGACGTGCCGTCGGCAGGCGAGGTCTGGTACGGCTTCGTCCAGAGCGGCTTCCCGTCCGCGGCGTTGAGCGCCAGGATCTTCGAGCCGGTCGTGTTCACGTACAGCGTGCCGTCCGAGTAGGCCATCGAACCGCTGGTGCCCGGCGAGGCTTTCCAGAGCTCCTTGCCCATGCCGTCGTAGCCGCGCAAGCCGCCGCTGCCCGAGACGTAGACGTTGTCGCCGACTTGCAGCGGCGCGCCGTAGACCGCGGCGCCCATGTCGGCCTGGAACTTCACGGTCAGGCTGGCGACGTTGTCCTTGGTGATCTTGGTCTCGGCCTTGTTGAAGTAGGTCGAGCCGTGGTCGTAGCCCATCATCGTCCAGTCGGCGCTACCGGCTGGCGGGGGCGGCGTCGTCGGCGTCGTGCTCGGGCCGCCTGCGACTCCGACATCGCCCGGCGATGGCACAGTCGGCGTGGCGCCCGTACCTGCGGTCGCGCCCGGCGCTGCTGCGCCTGCCCGCGCCGTGGGCATGGTTGGCGTCGTGCTCGGTCCGCCGGTCATCGGCGGGTTTGCAGCTGTCGGCGGCATGCCGGTGCTGGGTGATGGCATCATGCCCACGGGAGCGCCGCTGCCACCCGCTGGAAGCACGGGAGCGTTCGTCTTCGAGCCGCTGCAGCCGAGCGCAGTCAACGGCAGCGCGATGATCAAAAAGAGTGATCGATTCATGCTGGAGCGAGTCGTCATGTCGGATTCCTTCGCCGCTGTCGTGCGCGTCCTCGTCGTGGCAACTCGACGCTGCACGCAGTAAAGTGAGCATGTGTGTAACACAGTTTCAAGCCAGGCCGGCGAGCAAATGCAGACTAACCTCGCACCGCAAGGTTGTCTGTCCCGGACCGGGAGCGCAGACGATCAACACACGTGAGTCGCACTAACAGCGAAGTGAATTCAGCGCGGCGCGTTCTCGCGCAAACTCTGCGGCACGCCGAGCCCGGGTTCGTCGCTATCGGCGGCGGCCTTGGCGTCACCTGCACTCGGCGCGTCTTCTCGCGCGACGCCACGTTCGTTCAAGTCGCTCGGATAAATGTCCAAATACGCGGCGACTACGGCTTCCGGGAACTCTTGGCCGGGCTGTACGCCAATCTTTACGAGCCGCTCCGCAGACACCCAAACGCACCAGCGTTCGCGGCCTGGCGCATCGAGTAACCAGACGTATTCGCCCGCGAGCTCGGACGGCGTGAGCACATATCCGGCCAGGTTCTGCAGCGAGGCGCGCGCCTCTGCAGTGAGTGACTTCGCTTGTTTGTATACGGTCACGAATGCAGTCACGACCGCGACCTCGTCCTTGGCCCCGCGTCTCAAATAGCTAGCCGTGTGACCCGTCGCAGTGTTGCCGGCGATCGGCACCTCGATGTCCAGACTCTTCTGGTATCGGCGATAGGCGAACGCGCCGAGATCGTGCTCGATGACGTAACGCGCCGGCAACGAAGCTCCGCACGCGCTCAGCAGCACAGCGATAGCCATAAACAGCCAAGTCGATCCGCGCATCCGGCGCTCCTTCACGGCAGGGGTGACAGCTGTAGTTCACCGCGTGCGCCATCCAGCAACACGCGCCGGCCGAACGCGAGCTCGGCGTTGTCGTCGATATGACCTGCGGGCAGGCCGCTCAGCACGGGTATCCCTAGATCGCCGAGCCGCTCGGCCAGCACCTCCGCAGCGCCGACCTGGTCCGGCCCCGGATCGGCTTGCACGAACGCGCCCAGCACGATGCCGCTCACGGCGGCGAACGCTCCCGCGTCATGCCACTGGGTCAGCATGCGATCAAGGCGGTACGGCCGCTCGCCGATGTCCTCGAAGAACAGGATCGCCCCGGCCGTCGGCAGCGCGTACGGAGTGCCTAGCAATGCGCTCAGCACGGTGAGGTTGCCGCCGAGCAGTACGCCCTCGGCACGGCCGGTCGCGATCGTGGTCAAGCCGCTGAAGCGCTCGACGAACTGGCCCTCGAGGGCAGCTCGATGACGCTCGTACAGCTGCTGCTCACAGCGGCCGAGGGCGGCCACCATCGTGCCGTGCACCGAGAGCAGGCGCGCGCGCGCCCACTGCGCGTGCAGCGCGCTGATGTCGCTGAAGCCCACGAGCAGCTTCGGCCGCCTTCGCAACGGGGCGAAGTCGAGGCGCGAGAGCAGACGCGTCGCACCGTAGCCGCCGCGAGCGGCGATGATCGCGTCCACGCCGTCGTCGTCCAGCGCCCGCTGCAGCTCGGCGAGCCGGCGCGCGTCGTCGCCCGCGAGGTAGCCCGCACGCTCGACGACATCCGGCTGGTAGTGCACGTCGTAGCGACTACGCAGCCGCGCGATGCCGTGCTCGAAATCCTCCACGGCGAACGGTCCGGCCGGCGCGACGACCGAGACGCGTGCACCCGGCGCCAGATAACGACCTGAGAATGTCTCGCTCAATCTCCGAAGGGTACTCAAGTCTCATCGGGATCGACATAGTCAACGAGCTCGCCGCGGAACGTTCGCAGCGTGGTGTTCGGGCCCTCGCGGCGCACGATCACCTCGGGGCCGACCGGCACCTTGCCCTTGCCGCCGGGGGTGTCGACGATGAACTTGGGCAGCGCGATGCCGCTCAGCCGGCCCTGCAGCTGCCCGATGATCTCGATGCCGCGGCCGAGAGGTGTGCGCAGATGCGAGGTGCCGCGCACTGGATCCGCTTGCAGCAGGTAGTAGGGACGCACACGCGTGCGGACCAAGCCGCGAAACAGTCGCTCGAGCGTGGCTGCGTCGTCGTTCACGCCGCGCAGCAAGACGCTCTGGTTCATGACCGGGATGCCGTGATCGACCAGGCGCGCACAAGCCTCGCGTGCCTGGGGCGTGAGCTCCTTGGGGTGGTTGAAGTGCGTCATCAACCAGACCGCGGGGTGGCTGCGCAGCGCGCGGCAGAGCGTGTCGGTGATGCGCTGCGGCAAGGTGACCGGCGTGCGGCTGGCGACGCGTACGGTCAGCACGTGCTCGATGCCCGCGAGCTCACCCAATAGACCCGCCACGCGCTCGTCGGACATCACCAGCGGATCGCCGCCCGAGACGATGACGTCCTGGATCTCGGGGTGCGTGCGGATGTACTCGAATGCCGCCGCCAGCTGCTGGCGCGAGCGCACGCCGCCGCCCGCTCCGACCATGCGCGAGCGAGTGCAGAAGCGGCAGTACACGCTGCAGCGGTCGGTGACCAGGAGGAGTACGCGATCGGGGTAGCGCTGCACCAGGTGCGGTGCGACCTCGTGCGCTTCTTCGCCGAGCGGATCGCGCAGATCACCGCGGCCGATCTGCGCTTCTGCGATGCGCGGCACGCACTGCAGCCGGATCGGGCAGCTCGGGTCGTGCGGATCGCACAGGCTCAGGTAGTAGGGCGTGATGGCCAGCGGAAAGCCGCCGGCCAGCGCACGCTCGACGCCCGCGCGCTCCGCCGCCGACAGCGTCAACGCCTGATCGAGGCCCTCGAGCGAGGTAATCGCCTGGCGCACTTCGCGTCGCCAGTGCGAGTCGAGCTCTGGACTCTCACCCCGCGCCCATGCCCCAGGTTCGGCTTCATTGAACAAGGGCAGGGACACGGGGCAGTACCGAATGCCTTACTTGATGCGCGACAGCAGCAGCTCGCGCTGCAGGCGCAGAGCCTTGGGTACGTTCGGGCCGAGCGAGTCGAACCACTCGCCCTGGCTCTCGAGCTCGCGCGTCCACTCGTCGTAGTCGATGCGTGTGGCTTCGAGCACGTCGGCCTCGGAGATCTGCAGATCCTGCAGATCGAGGTCGCCCGGGCGCGGCACCCAGCCGATCAGCGTCTCGTGGCCGCCGACCTTGCCGCGCGCGCGATCGATCACCCACTTCAGCACGCGCATGTTCTCGCCGAAGCCCGGCCACACGAACTTGCCGCTCGCGTCCTGCCGGAACCAGTTGACCATGAAGATCTTCGGCGGCAGGGGCACGCGCTTCTGCATGTCCAGCCAGTGCTGGAAGTAGGTCCCCATGTCGTAGCCGCAGAACGGCAGCATGGCCATCGGATCGCGGCGCACCACGCCCACCTTGCCGGTGGCAGCTGCGGTGGTCTCGGAGCCCATCGTCGCACCGAAGTAGACCCCGTGAGTCCAGTTGAACGACTGCACGACCAGCGGCACCGTGGTGGCGCGGCGGCCGCCGAAGATGATCGCCGAGATGGGCACGCCCTGCGGGTCGTCCCAGAACTTCGACAGCGCGGGGTTGTTGATCGCGGGCGCGGTGAAGCGCGAGTTCGGGTGCGCGGCCTTGTCGGTCGAGCCCTTCTTCCACGGCCGGCCCTGCCAGTCGGTCAGCTCCTCGGGCACCTCGCCGTCCTTGCCCTCCCACCACACGTCGCGATCCTTGGTCATCGCCACGTTCGTGAACAGCGTGTTCTTCTGCACGCTGCGCATCGCGTTGGGATTGCTCTTCATGCTGGTGCCGGGCGCGACACCGAAGTAACCGTTCTCGGGATTCACCGCCCACAAGCGGCCGTCCGTGCCGACCCGCATCCAGGCGATATCGTCACCCACGGTGTGGATCTTCCAGCCGCCGAAGCGCTTGGGCGGGATCAACATCGCGAAGTTGGTCTTGCCGCAGGCGCTGGGGAACGCCGCCGCGACGTAGGTCATCTCGCCTTCGGGGCTCTCCACGCCGAGGATCAGCATGTGCTCGGCGAGCCAGCCTTCCTTGCGGCCGACGAACGAGCCGATGCGCAGCGCCAGGCACTTCTTGCCGAGCAGTGCGTTACCACCGTAGCCGCTGCCCACCGACCAGATCGTATTGTCCTGCGGGAAGTGGCAGATGAAGCGCTTCTCGGGGTTGAGCTCGTGCGTGCAGTGCAGGCCCCGGTTGAAGTCGTTCGACTGACCGAGCATGTCGAGCGCCTTCTTGCCCATGCGCGTCATGGTCCGCATGTTCAACGCCACGTACACGCTGTCAGTCAGCTCGATGCCGACCTTCGAGGAGGGCGAATTGAGCGGGCCCATCACGTAGGGCACCACGTACATGGTGCGACCCTTCATCGACCCGTCGAACAGGCCACCCAGCTTCTTGTAGGCGTCGGCTGGCGCCATCCAGTTATTGGTCGGACCGGCCTCCTCCTTGGTCGGGGTGCAGATGAAGGTCAGGTGCTCGACGCGCGCCACGTCGTTCGGGTTGGAACGACTGTAATAGCAACCGGGAAGCTTCTCTTGGTTCAGCGGCTCGAGTACACCCGCGGCCAGGGCGATCTCGGTCAGGCGCTTCAGCTCGTCCTCGCTCCCGTCGCACCAGACGATTTGATCGGGCTTCGTCAGCTTGGAGCACTCGTCGATCCAGGCGAGCAGCGTCTTGTTGTCGGTGAGTGGCTTGGTTCCCGTGTTGGCGACTGTCATGTGTTCGATTCACCCCAAGGCTTATGAAGTGCGCGGACTGTACTCGATTGAAGGCGCCGGTCCAGACCATGCGGCCGTTCGAGAGCGGACAGGTCCAGGGTGGTTCGAGGCCTGTCTCGCCACCAAAACCCGTGTCTCTGGTTGTAAGGTGTAGCGGTCGTTTGCGCCACCCGGAAAGCTACCCCTTCCGGGCTCGCAAAGGCCCCAGAACCGGCCCTGGTCCATGACCAAATTCCCCGTATGATCAAGTACATCGGCTCCAAGCGAAAGCTGATCGCCGAGCTTCTTTCCGTGGTTTCGTTGTTGCCCAAGGTGGAGACCGTGCTGGACCTGTTCAGCGGCACGGCGCGGGTCGGCAGCGCGCTGCGCGCTCGGGGCTACACGGTCACCGCGAACGACCACAACGCCTACGCGTACACGCTTGCCCAGTGCTACGTGGCGGCCGACGCCGAGCACTGGACCACGGCCGCCGCCCAGCACATCGCCGACTTCAACCGCATGGTCGGCGAGCCGGGCTACTTCACGCGCACGTACTGCGAGGAGGCGCGCTACTTCCAGCCCAAGAACGGCGCGCGCATCGACGCCATCCGTGAAGCCATCAGCGGCCTCAGCTTGCCCGACCCGCTCCAGGCGATCTTGCTGGTGTCACTGATGGAGGCGGCCGATCGGGTGGACTCCACGGTCGGCCTGCAGATGGCCTACCTCAAGAGCTGGGCGCCGCGGGCCTACAATGACCTGGAGCTGCGCCTGCCGGAGCTGGTGCGCGGGCCGCTCGGCTCGGCGCGGATGCTGGATGCGATCGAGTGTGTGCGCGGGCTGAGTCACGACCTGGTTTACATCGACCCGCCGTACAACCAGCACAAGTACCTGAACAACTATCACGTGTGGGAGTCGCTGGTGCGCTGGGACAAGCCGGAGGTCTACGGCATCGCGCGCAAACGCGTGGACTGTCGGCAGTACGATAGCCCGTTCAACTCCAAGCCTCGCATCCATGCCGCGCTGCGCGCGCTGGTCCAGAACATCGACGCTCGCTACCTGGTCGTGTCGTTCAACGACGAAGGCTACGTGAGCGAGTCCGAGCTGGTGGAGATCCTGCAGGCGCGGGGCCCGGTCGCCGTGCGGCGCGTGGACTTCCGGCGCTACGTCGGCGCGCAGATCGGGATCTACAACCCCGCCGGGCAAAAGATCGGCAAGATCAGCCACCTACGCAACCAGGAGCTGATCTTCGTGGTGGCCTGCGACGGGGGTGAGCTGCCGGATTTATCCCAAGAGCGCCGAACAGTCTGAAACGCCGCGCCTGCGCGGTCTATCGGGGCCCTGGGCGCCCGCGTGCCTCCTCAACGTAGGATCGAACTACGCCTCGTCGGCCCGCGGGCCCCCAGAACCCCGCTAAACCACGCATCCATCGACGTTTCAGACTGTTCGGCGCTCTCGTCCTTGCAGGAAATGCGCCCAGAGGGCACAACCAGGGCCACGAGCTTCGTTTCATGCTCGACCTCAACGAATCCCAGACCGATCTGGAGCTCGGCGGGTCACTCGACCCGGCGGAGCGTTTTGGATGGCTGATCCAGCTGCGTTGGGTCGCCCTGGTCGGCATCGTCATCGCGACGCTGGCAGCTGCGTTCGGCTGGTTTCCGGGGGTGAACTGGCACGTGCTGGCGGTGGCCGCTGCGGTGGCCGCGCTCTACAACGCGACGCTGGCACGCGCGCACCGCGCCGGCCGGACCGAGACCGGGCCGCGGGCCGCGCTGACCCAGGCCCTGGGCGACTTCTTGTTGCTCACCGTGGTGCTCTGGGCCTCGGGCGGCGTGCGCTCGCCGTTCATCGGCTACTACGGCTTTCACGTGGCCTTGGCCGGCGTGCTCGCGGGGCCGCGCGCGACGCTGTTGGCTGCAGCGGCGGCGCTGGCATGCGGTGCGTTTCTGGCGCTGGGCGAGTTCGTGCCCGCGCTGTCGATTTCGCACTGGGGTGTCGAGGGCACGCTCGGCGCAGTCACCGATGTGGCCGCGTTCACATCCACCGTCGCCGGCATCGCGTACATCGTCACGCACGCGGCCTCCGAGCTGCGCGATCGTGAAGAAGCTCTGGCTCGCGCGCGCGATCGCGCACGCCTGGAGTACGAGGTGCTCTCGACCACGCTCAACGAGCTGGATGCCGGCCTCGAGATCGTCGATGCCGACGCCAAGGTGATGTTCAAGAACCGGCTCGCGCAGAAGCTCGTTCCGGCGCAGGGCCTGGGCGATGTCTGGCAGTGTCCAGGTCACGCGAGCGAGCATGGCTGCGAGCGCGACGTCGACAACATGTGTCCGCTGAATCGCTCGCTCGAGCTAGGGGAAGCCAGCCGCTGCCGCTTCGCGGTCTCGGTCGACGGCGGCGAGCGCGTGTACGAGCTGCATTCGTTGCCGCTGACGGCGTCAGGCGGCGACAAGCCCAAGGTGATGAACCTGTACGTCGATCGCACGGGCGCGATGCTCGCCGAGCGCCAGCTGGTGTTGTCCGAGCGGCTGTCGAGCCTGGGTCGCATCGCGCAGGGCGTCGCCCACGAATTGAACACGCCGCTGGCCACGATCCGCACGCTGGCTGCAGACATGGGCGTCGCGCTCGGGCGCCTGGGCGAGGACGATTCCGGGCCTCACGCGCCGCCGAGCGCGGCCGGGGGGCGCGAGCTGCGCGACTCGCTGATCGCAGATCTCGGCGAAAGTGCCGAATTGATCCACGAAGAAACCGGGCGTTTGGGCCGAATTACGCACGCTTTGCTGGCGGGCGGCGATTTAGTGCGCGCTCGCATCGATGGTTCTGTCACACTGTCACAAGTGCTCGAGCGCGGATGTGCGCTGGTCATAGCCGGCGCACGGCGCAGCACGCGTGTGGACATCGAGCCTTCGGTGGAAGGCATCTCGGTCGAGGCAGATTCCGACCGGTTGGTGCAAGTGGTCGTGAATCTCGTGCAAAATGCCTGCGATGCGGTGCGTGACCGGCTGCTCGGCCGCGTACGAATTTTGGCTACGCACGAGCCCGAGGGCATGATCGCCATCCGCGTTGAGGACAACGGCCCGGGCATCGCACCCGAGGTCGCGACGAGGCTGTTCGAGCCATTCGCCACCACGAAACCGTCAGGTGAGGGAACGGGCCTGGGGCTGTACACTTCGTATATGCTGGTACGAGCCATGCACGGGACACTGACACTCGAGAATCGTCGTGAAGGCGGGGCCGCCGCGATCGTGCGCCTGCGGACGGCGCGAGACTCGCGTAGCGGGCCGATCAGGGTAGTCGCCTCATGAACGATGGCCTGCACGTGTTGATCGTGGACGACGACGCGGCCTTTCGCTTTGCGATGGCCAAGGCGCTGTCGCGGCGCGGTTTTACGGTCAGTGAAGCTGACAGCGGCGAGGCCGCGCTCGAGGCGCTGGGCGAGTCCAGCCCGCACGTCGGCCTGCTCGACCTGCGCATGCGCGGGCTCGACGGCCTCGAGGTCTTGCGCAAGGCGCGTTCGGTGCGCACGCGCTTCATCGTGCTCACGGGCCACGGCTCGGTCGCAGCTGCGGTCGACGCCATGAAGCTCGGCGCTTTTTCGTTCCTGGAGAAGCCGGTCGACGCCGAGGTGCTGGGTCCGCTGATCGAGCAGGCGGCCGCCGACGGCAACCGGCCCAGCTCGCGCTCGCTCGACGCCTTCGCGCCGCCGATCGTCGGCCAGAGCGCGGCGATCGAGGAGGTCCGGCGCTTCGTGGATCGCGCAGCTCCCAGCAGCGAGACCGTCGCGTTGTACGGCGAGACCGGCACCGGCAAGGAAGTGGTCGCGCGTCACCTGCACGTGGGCAGCGGTCGCGCGGAGAAGCCCTTCGTCGCGGTCAACGCCGCCTGCATCCAGCGCGAGCTGTTCGAGAGCGAGCTGTTCGGGCACAAGAAGGGCGCGTTCACCGGCGCCGCAGCCAACCGCGACGGTCTGTTCGTGGAGGCCGAGGGCGGCACGCTGTTCATCGACGAGGTCGCGGAGCTGCCGCTCGACTGCCAGGCCAAGCTGCTGCGCGCACTCGAGACGCGGCGCATCCGCGCGGTCGGAGCTTCGCGCGAGGTCGACGTCGACGTGCGCATCATCGCCGCGACCAACCGCGATCTGTGGAGCGAGGTCAAGGCCGGCACGTTCCGCGAGGATTTGTTCTTCCGGTTGCAGGTGTTCCCGATCTTGTTGCCTTCGCTGCGCGAGCGCGCCGAGGATCTCGTGCCGCTGGCCGAGCACTTGCTGCAGCGCATAGGCGCCAGCCAGGCGCGTCTCGATGAGGATGCGGTGGCGGCCATGCGCAGCTACCGCTGGCCCGGCAACGTGCGCGAGTTGCTCAACGTGTTGCGTCGTTGTGTGCTGTTCGTCGATGGGCCGGTGATCGACGGGGCGCTGATGCGGCGCATGCTGGCGGCTAGCGTCTTCGGGCACGCGGAGGAGGACCGGCCGCCTGCTGCGCCGGCGCGCACGAGTGATCGGCCTAGCGACCGAGACCGCCAGAACCTCGCTGCGCTGGAGCGCGCGCACATCGATGAGGTGCTTTCGCGCATGGAAGGTAACGTGACTCGGGCGGCTTCGGCGCTCGGGATCGATCGGCGCACTCTTCAGCGCAAGCTCAAGCGGCCGCGCTAAAGGACGTCTCGCGGCGTCGCGCGCACATGCGTATGCGCAATGCGCAGGCGCCTGGGTCGCGCGCACTGTCCTCTCGAGGTTGGCGCGGCTCGAAACACGCTTACGGCTCTGCCTCGGGGATGTTTCCTACGAGACCGCGGCGCGCGTTCGCGCCGGGTCAGGCTAAAGACACCCTGGCGTTTCTCAAACCGGCGCGAACGCGTGCCTGTCGCAGCGTGAAAATCGGGGTGGATCCGCGCGCGATTTTCACGCTGCTCATGGTCTCTACGGAAACATCCCCGAGGCAGAGCCTCACCTTGGTAGGCGTCGTCGAGTCTTTTTATAGCCATGTACAACGTGCTCGGGCTGGTCCGCGGAAACAGCCCCGCGGACCAACCACTGCGCGCGTTGTCGCGTCGCTTCGCTCGCGTCATTCGCGGCAGCGCGACGCCCCAAGCCGAGGGTTCACTTGATCACGCCGAGGCGTTCGTGTTGACCGCTGATCAGACCGGCGAACCACTCTGCGACGGTCTTTTCTAGGCCGTTCTTTTGGTAGAAGCGGTCGTCGGTTGCGGTGTGGAACAGGTTTTGGTGTAGATCGCCGGACCAGACGTAGGTGCTCATGCGGCTGGGATCGACCAGCTCGGTGAGCATGTTCTTGAGCGCAGCGGGGTAGCGATCCGCCGGGTAGGCCAGCAGGCCGCCGATCGGATCCTCGATGTAGGAGCAGTTCTCGAGGCCTTCGCTGAAGAAGAACTTCATGATCTCGTCCTGGTCGCTGTCGACGAAGCCACCGAGCACGTTCTCGGGATACTTGTCCGCGAGGTAGGAGAGGGCGCCCTTGACCATGCCGCCGCCGTCTGCGCTGCGGCAACCCGTGCACTCCATCGGGAATGATTCGTCGAGCGCGTACAGCTCGCGGTAGCGCTTCTGGATGCAGACCTCGAGGTAGGCGTCGTCGAAGAATGGCCCGGCGTCGTCGAGCACGAAGATCCGCGCGCCCTTGCCTTGATCGATGAAGCCGTCGGCGAAGTACGTGGCGTTCAGCAGTGCGCCGATGCCGCCCGCGCTCGAGCCGGAGATCACGGCGATCTCGGCGTCCTTCCAGGTCGAGATGATGCGCGACAGGAACTTCTGCATGTTGCTCTTGCCGACGAACTGGAAGGTGCCCTCGACGTTCGGCACCGTGCCGTTCGGCTTGCTGCCGAAGAACACGTCGCCGGTCACGTACGGGATGAAGACCATGTTCCAGTCTCGCGCGGGATTGGCCGGATCATCCTTGAAGATGCCGCTCTGCCAGCGCTCGCCGCTCGGATCCTGGGGCTCGGCGTCGGGACCCAGGATGTTCAATACACCCGCGCCCACGTTCTCCGCGGTCAGGCTCTGGTTCTTGTTCGCCGGGTTCATGTTGCAGAAGAACCCGTCGGCACACACGCCGCCGCCCGCCATGTAGACGAAGAGGTTCTTGCTGCCGGTCTTGCTGAACTTGTAGTACACGCCGGCCGGAGAGCCGTCGCGCGAGACTGCACCCTCCACGTTCGTCCACGTCCAGGCGCCGGGCGTCATGTTCATGAACGGCTCGCCCGCTGGGGGCGCGAGCGACGCGTACTTCGGGTTGCGGATCGAGGGCTTGAGCTTGCCGGTGCTCGGCATTCCACCCGATCCGGCCATCGGCGTGCTGCCCGCGGCGCCGCTGCCGCTGCCGGAGTTGCCGGACATGCTCAGCGTGCCGGATGAGCCCACGCCGGCGGTCCCGCCGCTGGCCGGGTTGCCGGCCTGCGGGGTCGTACCTGCCGTGCCGGAGGTGCTGCGCGTGCCGCTGGTGCCGCTCACAGCGGCAGGCGTCGTGCCGCTCGCGCCGCTCGGCGCTGCGCCGGCTCCGCCGCTGCCGCCGGCAGCGACCGACCCTGGCGCCATGGGCGCCTGGTTTCCGCAGCCGAGGAGCAGGGCGCTCGACATGCAGGCCTGAATTACAAACGTAGGTGTTCGGTATTTCATCGTTGCGTGCTGGTTGAGTCGCGGAAGACGGATCGATCGACTCGTTGCCAACCCAAGTGCACGAATGAGTACGAAACCGGCTCAGTCTTGGGATTGACTGGCAGCGTCACAAAATTTACTGGCGGCGCCGCACCCGCCGCGGGGCTCGCCTCAGCCGCGTGCTGGTTTCTTGAGGAATTACCACCGCTTGGCGGCCGGCGCACCCGCCTGCGGCCTCAGCTGTCTGCGAGCGCGACGCCGAGGCTGTCGCCGGCCTCTTGGAGGCAGCGACTGACGATACGCACCAGCTCGACGCGTGGAGCACGCACGGGAGAATCCTGGAACGCGAGCAGCGCCACGCCGACGAGCTTCGGCGGGCTCGACGTGCGATCCAGCAAGGCGATCGGCGCGAGCGCCGTGTTGCCGTCGACGAGCTGCGCGAGCAGGGGGCCCTCGCCGATCTCGCTGGCAGTCACGGTCATGGTGCGGATCTCGAGCTGCCTGTCCAGGAACGCCTGTGCCTTGTTCAGGAGGCCGTCGCTCAGATGGTTGTCGTTCACCGCCGCGGCCGCGAACAGGCCGTGCGCATCGAACAGCAGCAGGTGTCCGGCGCGAGCGCCGCTGTCCTCGAGCAGCAGCGAGAGCGCGTGTTGGACCCGCTCCTTTTGCTTGTCGAAGCCGCTCAGCTGCGTGTGGATCTGCGTGAACATCGTCGAGTCGGTGAACGTCGTGCGCGTGGTGGCGTGCAACGCCGGCAGGTCGGAGATCGACAGCTCCTGGCGGCTCTCGGCGCGCAGGTTGTCGTAGCTGTTGATCAGCGACGGCGCGTCCGCGTGCTCGATCAGCCGCCACATCTCGGTCAGCGCTCGCGTGCAGCCGTCAGCGTCGTCGCAGGCCAGGGCCACGCGTGCGGCGGCATCGTGCACCAGGGCCAGCGGTAGGCCGTCGTACTCGAGCTCGCGCGCCACGGCGAGCGCACGCTCCAGGTTGACGCGCGCCTGCGCGTAATCGCCCAGGCTCGCGAGCGCCAGCGCGCGCACGCGTGCGCCGGCGACCTCCGTGGCGCGATCGAGTCCGAGGTTCTGTGTGTGTTCCAGGATCGCGTCGGCGCTGCGCAGCGCGCCCGCGGCATCGCCCGACAGCAATAAGATCTCGGCGTGCGCCGGCGCGAGCCGCGTCCAGGCGCGGTGGTCGCCCGGGTGCGCCAGGCGCAGCGCTTGCTCGAGCTCGGTGCGCGCCTCGCGCAGCTCGCCGCGCAGGCGATGCTGTGCGGCGCGCGCGAAGCCCAGCCAGGGTTGCCAGCCCGGGAACTTCTCTGCCAGCTCGGCGATCGCCTCGCACACGCTGCGCAGCTGCGACTGATCGCCGGTCAGCGAGTGCAGCTCGGCCTCGGCGAACAGGAACGACTTGCGTCGCCACACGTCGTCCTCGGTGATCATCTGCACTTGTTTCCACAGCTTGCGCGCGCGCGAGCTGTCGCCGTGGAACGCGTGGCAGAGCCAGCGACCGTGCACGACCAGGAACATGTCCTCGCCCACCGAAGGCACCAGCAGGTCGAGCAACTGGCCCGCCCGCAGCCGTCCGCGGCGGGCGTCCTCGACGCCCTGGATGTGCACGTTGACGCCGGCGCCTCCCTGCCGCAGCACGTCGGGCAGGCCTTCGGACGCCAGTAGGCGCGTGGCGCCGTCGTTCCAGGTGCGATCGCCGAGCTCGCGGCCGGTCACGCGTTGCAGGCCGAGGTCGTTCAGATCCGCGAGCAGCGCTAGCAGCGGCGACAGCGAGCGCAGAGGGTTGAGCAACGGACCAATTTTGCGCGAGAGCTCGACGTCGTGGCTGTTGACCGCGGCGCCGCTGAGCGCCATCGAGGCGCCGGCCAACTCGCGCAGCGCGTCGATCGGCGCGAGGCCGCGCTCGCGCTCGGGCTTCGCTTCGTGCGCCTCGCCGGCGCGCTTCAGGCAGGCGATCACGCGCTGCAAATCGGGTTGCGAGGCGTCGGTCTCGTCCCAGTAGGTCAAGCCGCAGTCGCTGCTCAATTGCGCGAGTTGCGGCTCGCCGTAGCGCGCCAGCGACCAGTCGTAGACCGAGCAGACGATCACCAGCAGGCGCCGTAGCAGCACGCCCTCCGCGGGCGAACCGCCGTGTGCTTGCCAGTCTGCCAGCGCGCTGCGCGCACAATCGGCGCTGACCGAGACGCGCATCGCTCCGAAGTCCGCCGGGCTCGTGCCCAGCTGGCCTGCAGTCTCGGTGAGCAGCGCGCGCGCTCGCGCATGCTCGCCCGCCAGGAGCAGTTGCCTGATCGCGATCCAGCGGCCCTGACCGCCGCGCGTCGCGTAGATGTCGGCCACGCGGATGTGCAGGTTGCGGCGGAGCTCGGGCTGGCTGACGCGCAACAGGGCGTCGACCATCGCGCGCTGAGCGAGCACGTAGAACTGATCGCGCTGCTGCAGCATGCCCGCGCCGAGCAGCTCGTCGAGCGCGGCGAAGGCGCGCGCCGAATCCGTGGTCTCGAGCAGCTTCGGGAAGTCTTCGATCGACACGTGCGACTCGGGCTGCCAGACGGCGCGGCTCTCGTCGCGCGCCAGCGCCAGACACAGTGCGAGCGAGCGTGCATCGCTGCTGAGCGCGAGCACGCGGCGCTCGAACATCGAGCCCAACGTGTCCGGCAGGCCCGTGTCGCGCAGCTGCGCCGGCAGCTTCCAGACGCCGCCCTCGTAGCGCGCCAGGCCCTGATCGACCAGGTACTGCGCGTACTGCAGGCAGGCGGCCGGGCTGCCGAGCGAGACCTCGTGCAGCCAGTCGGCGGCCTCGTCCAGGCCTTCGACCTCGCCGAACAGCGATGCCAGGAGCTCGCGCGTTTGCTCCGCAGCCAGCGGCGTCAGCTGGATGCGGTGGCGCGTGTTGACCAGCTGCTCGAGCGCGGGCGGTGCCTCACCCAGCGTGCCCGCGTCGCAGGTGATGATCAGCAGCAAGTGCTGCTCGTTGGCCAGCATCGACAGCTTGCCAAGTACGGCCAGTGAGGCGCTGTCGGCGCGGTGCACGTCGTCGACGGCCACCACCAGTGCCTGGTCGCGGCTGGCGGCGCGGAACAGCGCGACCAGCGCGGCGCTCTGCTTGCGGATGCGCTCCAGGCCGGAGAGCTCCACGTTCGCGGGCTCACCCAGCATGCGGTGGAGCGCGGGCGAGATCGCGCCCAGTATCGGTGCGTGATCGAGCACTGCGCCTGCAGCCAGCGGCTGCGCTTCGAGCAGGCGCTCGGCGAGCGCGCCGGCCAGCGCCAGGGGGCCCGTGGCCACGGCAGTGGCCGTGAGCGTGATGGCACTGGCGCCGATCAGCTTGGCCTCCAGCACCGCGTTGGCGAGCATGCGGCTGCGACCCAGGCCGCTGTTGGCGACGATGGCCAGCGTGCCGCCGCGCTTGCCCACCGTGCGCTTGATGCGCTTGCGCGTGAGGACCAGCGCCTCTTCGCGCGCCACGAGGTTCGGGCTGGCGAGGAAGGACTGCGCCAGCGTCTGCTCGTCTTCCGGTGGAAGCTCGGCGATCGCGGTCAGACGCTGCATGACCTCGGAGGCCGAGGCTGGACGGCCGCGCGCGTCGAAGCTGAGCAGCGCCATGACCAGATCGGCGAGCGCCTTGGGTACGTCCGGGCGGATCGCATCCGGCCGCTCCGGGCGGCGCAGCCACAGCTGGGGTAGCTCGGCCAGGCTGCGCGCGGGAAACGCGGCGCGCGCCGTCAGCAATGAGTACGCGAGCGCGCCGAGGGCGTACAAGTCGCAACGCCCGTCGAGCGGCTGTGCGTTGACGGCTTCGGGTGGCACGAACGGTGGCGTGCCGGCGATGCGCGTCTGCGGGCCCATCGCGACCAGCGTGCCGAAGTCGATCAACTTGGCGTGGCCATCCGGCATACACCAGAGGTTGCGCGGGCTGATGTCGCGATGGACCATGCGCCGCGAGTGGATCAACGCCAGCGCCGACGCACAGTCGCGCAACCACAAGCAGATCTGGCGAATGTCCGACCTGCTGTCGCGGATCGCCTGGCGCGCGTCGACGCCGGACAGCAGCTCCATCACGTAGTACGGACGGTCTTCGTCGACGCCGAAGTCGAACACGCGCACGATGCGCGGGTGGGCGAGCTGGACCAGCGTGTGATACTCGCGCTCGAACATCGCGCGGAGCGAGGCGCTGCGCCCTTCGCCCACGTCCAGCTGCTTGAGCGCGAGCGCCCGGTTGTTGCGCTCGTCGATGACGCGGAACACCCGCGCCATGCCGCCGCGTGCGAGCTCCTCCTCCACTCGATAACAGCCGCCGATCAGCGTCGGGGGCGGGCTCTTCGATTCGCTGGAGTGCATGCGCCGGCTGCGCTCGTGATCGAGCTATACCCAGTATAGCCAACTATCACGTGCAGGGATCCGAGCGATCGCATGCGCACACGACGTGCCGACACACGGCGCTCGGTGTGCGGCCGTTACATCGGCGCAGCGGCTGCGTGCGCGCGCACCTTTGTCTCTGCGTGTGCGGGTGCTCGCGCGAGCAGCCAACGAAACAACACCACGTGACCTAACAGCGCCCCGCCGACGCAAAAGGGGACTATCCAACTATAAGGTGCGTAGAACGCCAGGAGCACCGGTGGGTCGTTCAGGTAATGGCGGATGGGCAATGGGCTCGAAAGTACGGCGATCGTACTGACGGCGACCAGCAAGCCCGTGCCGATCACGTTGAACGCCCAGATGGCCGGGCGCGCGCGGCTCGTGGGGCGAAAATGCAACCAGGCGCCGAGCGCGAGCGCCGTCACGCCGCTGACGATATCGAAGTTGTGTCCTTCGAAGGTCATCTGTACGGGCAGCACGCCTTCGATGTGCCAGCGGCGCAGGATCAGCTCGAGCGGCAGGCGAAAACCCTGGACTGCGACAAGCGCCGCGACAGGGAGTCCTCGCGCGAGGCGCGCGCCGAGTGCCGACAGCGCGGTTGCCAGCGCCACCAGCATGCTGGCGGCGAAGAAGAACACGACCGGGGGAGGGAAGAGCGGACGGCGCAGCAGCCCTGGCGGGGATTGCAGCCGTGAGCGTCAGCCACGCGGCGCAGCCCACGGCGGCCCACAACGCCTGGGCGCGTGACCCGGACCGGGCGACGCCCGTGACGAACAGGCCGCACAGGCCGAGCACCAGCGCGACGAAGGCGAACGTGCTGGCTGACGAGGGGATCACCATGACTTGTTCGAGCATATTGCCACCTTGATTTTTAAGTACCACATGCTATTACAAAGTAAAGTGAAAGCTGCGAAGCGCTCCTATCGCGAATTCTGCGGGGTGGCCAAGGCTCTGGACGTAGTCGGCGAGCGCTGGACGCTGCTGATCGTCCGCAACCTGTTGGTCGGCGGCCAGCGTTACAAGGACCTGCTCGACAGCCTGCCCGGCATCACCACCAACCTCCTCGCGGCGCGCCTGCGCGAGCTGACCGCAGCAGGCCTGGTCGTACAGCGCGAGCTGCCGCCGCCGGCTGCCAGCACGATCTACGAGCTCACGCCCCCGGGCCGCGAGCTCGAACCCGTGGTGTTCGCGCTCGGCCAGTTCGGCGCGCGCTACATGCTCGGCAAGGGCCCGAGCCGCAGCGAGCACACGCATATCCGCTGGATGATGGTCGCGCTCAAGCGCCGCTACCGCGGCAGCGAGCGCGAGGCCGTGGTGTCGTTGCAGGCCGAGGGCCACGCGTTCCGGCTGCGGCTCGGCGCGAAGGCGCTCGAGGTGGACGGCGGCTCGCCGCTCTCGGGGGATGACGCGAGGGTGCGCGCAGACGGCGCGACGCTACGCTCGTTGTTGTTCGAAGGCGTCTCGGCCCGCAGCTTGATCGGCCGCGGACTCATCGAGGTCGACGGAGATCGCGAGGCGTTCCTGGCGCTCGTGCAGGCCGTGGGTGCCGTGACTTGATCAGTCCGGATCGGAGAATGCAGGGTTCGCGATGAACTCGTCGTCGGTCAAGCTCTCGAGGAACGCGACGACGTCCGCCCTCTCTTGCGCGGTGATCGTGAAGGGCTTGAGCAGCGGGTCGGTGTGCGCGGCATTTGGGCTCCGGCCGCCGTGTGCGTAGTGCGTGAGCACCTCGTCCAGGGTCGCGATGCTGCCGTCGTGCATGTACGGCGCCGTGAGGGCGATGTTGCGCAAGGTCGGGGCCTTGAACTTCCCCATGTCTTCGGGGCGCAGCGATGTGTTGTACACGCCGGTGTTCGGCTCGGGGTAGTCGCCCTTGCCGTGCAGATCGTACAGGCCGGTCTGATGATACGGCGGCGGTTCGCCGTCTTGCGAGAGACCGTCCCAGACCACGTGGTCGGTCAAGTTGAAGCCACCGTGGCAATGGTTGCATTCGAAGCGGTGGTCTTCGTTGGTGGTGACCAGGCGCATGCCGCGTTTGGCTGATTCACTCAATGCCTGCTCGTCGCGCCCATTGATGTAGCGATCGTACGGCGAGTTGCCGGAGATCAGCACGCGTTCGAAGCTGGCGAGCGCGCGCAGCAGGTTGGTCATCGTGACCGGCTCGGCGTCGTCCGGGAACGCAGCCGCAAACAACTTCCGGTACATGTCGTCGGCGCGGAAGCGGCCCTCGACCTCCTCGATCGACATCATGCCGAGCTCGATCGGGGCGTCACCGAAGATCGGTACCTGGGCCTGGCGCTCGAGCTCGGTCATCAACGGATTGGCCCACGTCAGCGTCGCGCTGTATCCGACGTTGGCCAGGCTCATCGAGCCGCGCGTGTGCAGCTCGCCCGTCGAGCCGAGCCCCACCGTGCGCTGATCCGCGAACGCGAACTTTTGCTGGTGGCAGTTGCTGCAGGCGAACGTCTCGTTCTCGGACAAGTGCTTGTCGTAGAAGATGAAGCGACCGAGCTCCACCTTCTCGCTGGTCATCGGGTTGTCGGCCGGTACGACCGGTCGCGGAAAGCCCTTCGGCAGCTGCCAGTCGAAGCCGCCGTCCGAGGTGCCTGCGTCGAGCACGTCGGGGACGTCGTGGTCGTGATCCCCGTGATCGTCGTGATCACCGTGATCGCCATGATCCTCGTGGTCAGAGTCCGAGCGTTCTCCACACGCTCCGGCTCCCACCAGGCACGCCAACAACACCGACGCCATGAGCGCGCGCATCCGCACCTACTCGACCCGAAACACCGATTGCGTATCCAGCGCCGAGCCGTCGCTCATCGACACGCCCAGCGCATTGTACGAAGGCCCGCACTCCGGGCCGGGCCCGTGGCATTCCAATTCCTCGCTCAGATCGACGTCTGCGAACACCTTGGCGAGGTCCGCGACGATCGTGCCTTTCGCGGGATCGAAGCCCTTGAGCTCGACGCGGTTGCGATTCGAGCGCGTGCAGCTGAAGCTGTCCGCGGTCGCGGTGCAGCCGCTCGAGCCGACGTGGACGAGGTTCAAGCCCGTGCCGACCCTGCCGCCGTCGGTCTCCGCATCGGGCACCGGGTCCAGGATCAAGCCGCTCATGATGAAGCGGTAGCCGCTCAGCCAACCCCAGTTCGTGCTGGCGTCCTGCAGCGGCGGCTTGGCCTCGACCAGGTTGCCGTGATTCAGGCTCTCCGGCACGCCGTTCACGAACACGATGCCGTCGTACTCACCCTCCCGCGCCTTGCCGGTGATGGTGGTGTTGACGGTTGCGCTTCCGACCGTGCAGCGACCCTTGCGGTCGGTGAAGTCGAGCAGCGCCACGTCCTTGGTCTGAAACGGGGCGCGTTCGTCGAGCTGCATCGGCACTTCGTCGCCGCTTTTGGTGATCAGGTGCACCTGTTCGACGAAGAAGCGAAAGTCCTGCGGCGTGGCTGCGAGCTTGGTCTTGCCGAGACCGGCGTAGACCTTGCCGCATTCGAGATCCTGGTCTCCGAGCTTGGCCTTGAAACGGATCGTCACGGCCTGCAGGGCACCGCTGCCGCCGCTGCCAGCCTTGCCGCCGCCGCTCCCAGCCGTGGCGCCGCCGCTGCCGCCCTTGCCACCGCTGCCACCTTTCCCACCTTTGCCGCCGCTGCCGCCCTTGCCGCCGCTCGAATCCATGCCGCCGTCCGCGGCCGGTTCGTCGTCGTCGCCGCATGCCTGCGCCACCAGTAGGCAAACGCTCGCCATCACCATCAGACCACGTCGCATGATCATCCTCGTTCGGGCCTCTCTTAGCAGGGCTACGAGGGTTTGTCCGCGTGGTGTGTTGCCGCAGTGTGCCACCCCGCGCAGGCCCCAACCTGAGTACACTCGCCGGGTTCGCCGAGGTCGACTTCCAGCCCACCGGCGCGCGTGCTATCGCCGCGAGCGGAACGCGTTCAGGTCTGCGCTCGAGAGCGCGACCGGACATTCGTAAGCGGCAAGAATGGTCAGGCTCAAGCGCTGCTACCAGTGGCTCGTCTTGGCGGCGGCGCCTGCGGTCAACCCGTGTGAGGTTCCGCCTCCGCCCCAAGGTTGGACCGTCCCAGTCGAGCTGGCGGATGACGATGCCATCAGTCGATTGTCAGACTGGAATGCACTGCCAGTCATTCCGGCTGCGTCGCGCTATGTGCAGCAGACGAGTCGGCAGCGCGGGCCGGACACGTCCACCGCGGTCTTTGCGGTCAACGGCAACCGCGACTTCAACAATTTCATCTGTCAGGGCGAGCGCTCCACGCTCGATCCGTTGCAAAGCGAGCCATTTCACTACGATCAGCCGCGCTGCGAAGAGAGCTACGTGCGCGGAGCTGTGATCGCCCGCTTCGTCGGCTCGGGGCGTTGGGTGCGCAGCTGGATGGCGATCGACTCTGCGCGCGAGAACCCGGTCGACCGCGAGATCCTGCGCGTCTACGTCGACGACGATCCCAAGCCCAGGGTGGAGGTCGCCCTGGCTCAGGCGCTGGACGGTCGCGCGGGTGAGCTGTTCGCGCCCCCGTTCGGCGCGGGCTCGTGGCACCGCTTCGCCTGGTACTACCCGACTGTCTTCGGCTCGAAGCTGATCGTGGCCGTGGACGGTCTGGGGCCGATCGACTCGTACTACACGCAGAACGACGCGGTGCTCGACGCAGTGCCGCAGAACCGCAAGGCGGCTGCCGCCTCAGTGGCGGTGCGCTCGCAGGCGCGCGCGCAACTCGACCTGTCGGTGCGGCCTTCGCAGCCGCAAGCGGCAGAGGCCACTCACAAGATCCAGCTGGCGCCAGGTGGAGAACAGCTGCTCGCGCAGCCCGGACCGGCGACCTGGCAGGCGCTGCGACTGCGCGTGGCTGTGAGCGAGATCCCCAAGCTGCACGCGGTGCAGCTCCGGGGGCGCTGGGACAGCGCCGCGCAACCGTCCTTCGAGCTACCGCTGCTCGATCTGTTTTCGTCCAGCGCGAGTCCGCCCGAGCGGCCGAGCCGTGCGCTCGCGAGCCGCCGCGAGGGTGGCGAGCGCATCTACGAGCTGCGGCTGCCGATGCCGTTTGCGACCAGCGCAGAGCTCACGTTCCGCAATCAGGGCACGGAGCCGCTGGGCTTTGCGATCGAGCTAGCCACCACGGCGGGCGTGCCGTCGGCTGCATTCGGCAAGCTGAACGTCCAGGTGCTCGAGACGCTGCGACCCACGTTCGGCGACCACACCGCGTTGCGTGCCGCCGGCCGCGGCCGCGTCGTGGGCATGTGCACCCACGCCGAAGGCTATGCGGATCCTGCCTGGGGCCTGTTCCAGCACCCCTTCAACTTCCTGGAAGGCGACGTGCGGGCCTCTCTGGATGGCGAGCTGGCGCTCGACGGCACCGGCACCGAGGACTACGCCGACGACGTGTTCTACTTCATCGACACCCCGCAGGGCAGTGCCTTCGCCCAGGCTTGGGGGAAGATCGAGGACCGGTTTGCCACGCCGCAGGGGAAGATCGACTTCTGTCACTGGCATGTGTTGGGGACAGAGCTGGACTTCCAAAAGTCCGCGGAGCTCACCATCGAGCTAGGCGCGAACAACCCGCGTTTGTTCGAGCGCATCCGAACCGTTTCCTACTACTACCTCGCCGACCCCTAACATCAGCCTGGCTTTGACACGCGGGCTGTCTGCGTGCGACGAGGCCATATGCTTGGAAGACTTGCCTGGGTGGTCGGGCTCGGTGTGCTCGTGAGTTGCCGCGCCGATATTCCGTCAGGCGTCTTCAGTTGTCCGGACGGTAGCTGTCCACCGGGGCTCGAGTGCAGGCGCGGTCGATGTGTCGATCCGCAGCAACAGGACCCGAGCACGACCGTGGAAGATGCCGCGGTCGATGCCGGAGGCGGCGACGTGGACGCCGCACCGCCGGCAGCTGACGGCGGCGATGTCCAACCTGCGACCTCCGCCTGCGAGGGCAGGGCCGACTGCGTGGCCTGTCAGGACGTCGCAGATTGCGCCAAGCGCGAGTGCAACGAGGCGCGCTGTCAGGAAGGGCGCTGCAGCTGGAAGCCCGAGATGGCGGGCGCGACCTGCGGCGCCGGCCAGGTCTGCACTGCCGCGGGTCGCTGCGGAGAGTGCGTGCCAGGCACCGGGCGCTGCTACAGCTCGATCAAGCGCGCCGCCTGCAGCGATAGCGGTTACTGGGAAGCCCTCCCCGACTGCGTGAATCAAGCTTGCTGGCAGAACGGCAAGTGTCATGGCGAGTGCGAGCCGGATCGCACCGAGTGCACGTCGCCGAGCGACTACCGCAAGTGCGGTCCCGATGGTCAGTGGCAGCAGGAGATCGCCTGCTCGACCGGGAAGTGTCAGGACGGTTCGTGCACGGGCGTGTGCACCGCGGATCAGACCCGCTGCGCGGATCCATTCCGCATGCAGACCTGTTCCGCCTCTGGCGGATGGCAGTCCCCGCAGGCATGCGACGGACAGTCGTGTACGGGCGACAAGTGTTCGGGCGAGTGCGGGGTGGGTAGTCAGCGCTGCATGAACACGACGCAGATCCAGAGCTGCGGCGACGACGGCCACTGGGGTGCGGCGCGCGATTGCACGAACGCGTGCGTGAACAACGCGTGCGGTGGTGACTGCAGGCCGAGCAGCACGGAATGCTCGAGCAACATCGCGCTGCGCACCTGCGGCGAGGGCGGTAGCTGGGGCACACCCGGGAGCTGCGAGTTCGCCTGCGCGAACGGTGCCTGCACGGGCGAGTGCAAGCCGGGCAGCAGCGAGTGCGTCGGCAACACGCAGCGGCGCAGCTGCAGCCTGGCTGGCGAGTGGAGCGCACCGAGCACCTGCCCGAACGCGTGCGTCGGGGCTGCTTGTTCAGGCGAATGCAAGCCGGGCGCGACCGAGTGCGTCAGCAGCACGCAGCTGCGGACCTGCAACGCGATGGGTCGCTGGGGCACCGCGTCTGCCTGCAAGAACGCCTGTGTCTCGGACAGCTGCGGCGGCGAGTGCAAACCCGGCGACACCCGCTGCACGGACGGCATGCTGCAGACCTGCAACGCAGCCGGTGGTTGGGGCGCCGCGAGCGCTTGCATGTACGTCTGTGCGAGCGACACGCAGTGCGGCGGCGAGTGCAAGCCGGGCGCGACCCAGTGTTCGAGCAACACGCAGCAGCGCACTTGCAACGCACAAGGCCAGTGGGCTGCGGCGACCACGTGCACCAACGCCTGCGTCAACGGGCGCTGCGGCGGTGTGTGCCGACCCGGCGCGAGCGAGTGCTCCGGCATCCAGCGGCGAACCTGCAGCAACACTGGCAGCTGGAGCGCGCTGGCTAACTGTCCCGCGGACACATGCCGGCGCGCGACCTGCAGCGCCGGCACGTGTGGCCAGGCGATCGACACGGGCGCGAGCTGCGGCACGGGCCGCACCTGCAATGCCATGGGTGTCTGCGCCAACGCCTGCGGCAACGGCGCGCTCGATCCCGGGGAGACCTGCGATCCCGGCATCCGCGGCTGGAATACGGGCAACTGCGACACGATGACCTGCAAGCGCAAGACCTACCAGACGTGCACCTCGGCCACGCGCGACTGCCTGGTCGGATGCACCTTCGGCGGCGTATGCGGCGAGCTGTGTAGCACCGCGAGCGAATGCTCCGCGGCGCCGGCCGGCGCGGAGGTCATCTGCTATCGGGACGCCTATTGCGCGCTCAGCTGCTCGGTCAATGCCGACTGCCCTCCCGACTTGGTCTGCACGCTCGACCCGCTGATGGTTGGCGCGCGGCCCGGCATCTGCCTGTCGCCGGCCGAGAACTGTCCGTGCAACAACACGGACGGCTGCGTGAACTGTCTGGTGCCGTACATCGTGGATTAGTAGAGTGCGCCGTTCAAAACACGTAAGGGGTCCAGTATGTTCGACAAGTTGTTCTCGCTCAAAGGCCGCACCGCGCTCGTCACCGGCGGCTCGCGCGGCATCGGTAAGATGATTGCCGCCGGCTTTCTCTCGGCAGGCGCCAAGGTCTACATCTCGTCGCGCAAGGTCACTGCGTGCGACGACGCCGCGACCGAGCTCTCGTCGCTGGGTACTTGCATCTCGCTGCCGCAGGACGTCTCGACGGTCGCCGGCTGCCAGGCACTGGCCAAGCGCTACCTCGACGCCGAGGACCACCTGGACATCCTGGTCAACAACGCGGGCGCGGCCTGGGGCGCGCAGTTCGATGACTTCCCGGAAAGCGGCTGGGACAAGGTGCTGAACCTGAACCTCAAGTCGCCGTTCTTCCTGACGCAGGCGTTGCACGGCGCGCTGAAGAAGGCCGGCAGTGCCCAGCGGCCGAGCAAGGTGATCAACATCGCGTCGATCGACGGCATCCGGCTGAACCCGCAGGAGACGTACTCGTATCACGCCTCCAAGGCCGGCTTGATCTACCTGACGCGGCGCATGGCTGCGCGCCTGGTGCACGACTACATCGTGGTGAGCGCGATCGCGCCCGGGCCGTTCGCTTCGGAGATGAACCGCGCCGCGCGCGATCACGCCGACGCCGTCGCCGCGCGCACTCCGCTGCGGCGCATCGGTACCGACGAGGACATGGCGGGGGCGGCGATCTACCTGGCATCGCGTGCGGGTGACTACGTGGTCGGCGATACGATCGCGGTCGACGGCGGCATCGCGCTCGCGAACGACGGCGGAGCCAGCTCGGGCCCGAGCTGAAGCGCATGCGGCGCTGGGCTCTGGCCTTGCTGCTGATGGCGGCGGCCTGCCGGCGTGAGCCGGTGCCGCCGCCCGCCCGGCCCGCCGACTGCAACGCCGCGATCTCGGTCGATGTGCTGCACCACAGCGTGGAGCTCACACTCGAGCCGGAGTCAGGCTCGCTCCGCGGCACGGGCGCGTTGAAGGTCCGCGTCCCGGCCGCGGCGCGCGACCTCGCGCTCGACGCGCACTCGCTGCGGGTGACGCACGCGGCAACGGGTGCACAGCCGCTCTCGCTGCAGCAGGCCGACGGGCGCGTGTGCTTGGCGCTCCCGCAGCCCGTGGCTGCAGGGGCGACGCTCGAGCTGCAGCTGGCCTGGCAGTCGCTCGGGCAGGCCAAGGCGCTGCACTTCGCACCCGATCAGATCTGGGCCGGCTACGACGCCGCGGCCTGGATGCCCACGCACATGCACTCAGCCCAGCGCGCCACGCTCGAGCTGCGGCTCCGCACGCCTCGGAGCTGGAAGGCGATTGGTCCTGGCAGGGCGCAGCCATCAATGGCACGCGCAGCTGGCGAGCACGCCTTCATCCTCGACCGACCGGCGCCACCGTTCTTGTTCGCCTTTGCGGCCGGAAACTTCGCCGAGGCCGAGCTCGCCGTCGCCGGCAAGACGCTGCGCGCGCTCGGCCCGGCGGGCGCCGATCTCGCTTCCGTGTTGATGCTCACGAGACCGATGCTGGAGTTCCTCGAGCGACGCACGGGCCACCCGCTACCCGCGCCCGTCTACACGCAAGTGTTCGTCGCCGGCGACGCCGCACAAGAAGCTGCCGGCTTCGCGCTGATCGGCGCGGCCGAGCTGGAGAACGTGCGGAAGACACCCGAAGAAGACTGGGTGTTCTCGCACGAGCTCGCGCACCAGTGGTTTGGCTGGCTCGTGCCCTGCACCGACTTCAACGACTTCTGGCTCAACGAAGGCTTCGCGACCTTCATCACGGGCGTCTACAAGGAGCAGCGCTGGGTCCCGGCAGCGCACGCCGGCGAGCTTCAACGCTGGCGCGAACGCAGCAGCAAGGTCCACGACACCGGCCGCGACACGCCGATCGCGCGGCCCCAACCCGCACCCCGAGTCGACGAAGCAAACCTCCCGCCGCGCGGCGTCACCTACGCGCGCGGCGCACTCGCCCTCCACAGGCTCCGCAGCGAGCTCGGCGAGGCGACGTTCTGGCTCGGCATCCAGCGCTACGTCCAGGACCGCGCCGGCAAAGGCGCCCGCAGCGACGACCTCCGCCGCGCCCTCGAAGCTGCCAGCGGCAAGGATCTCCGCCCGTGGTTCGAGCGCTTCGTGTACTCGTCTGCCACCGATCTCTAGCGCAAGCCCCGTTGCCCAAACGTCCGCGCAGTGCGACTCCTACGCTCATGCCCGCACCGCGCATGTACCACTCCGGTTCTCGCCAGCTCCAGGACCAGTTCGGCACGCGCCAGCTCGCCGACCGGCTCGACGAGCACCTTGCTCACACAGCGTTCACGCCGGACGACGCGGCGTTCATCCAGAGTCGCAACATGTTCTTCCTCGCCACGGCCGACGCGGAAGGCTTCCCCGAGTGCTCGTACAAGGGTGGTGAGCCCGGCTTCGTGCGCGTGATCGATCCCGGCACGCTAGCGTTCCCGAGCTACGACGGTAACGGCATGTTCAAGAGCCTGGGCAACGTGCTGGTCAACCCGCGCGTGGGCATGCTCTTCATCGACTTCGAGAAGCCGCGGCGCCTGCGCGTGAACGGTGAGGCCACGTTCGACGAGCACGATCCATTGCTCGCCGAGTTCAACGGCGCGCAGCTGATCGTGCGAGTGCAAGCGCGCGCGATCTTCCCCAATTGTCCGCGCTACATCCACGCCATGCAGGGGGGCGAGCTCTCGGTCTACACGCCGCGCGCCGGTCACGAGCCGCCCGTGCCGGGCTGGAAGCGACGCCCCGAGTTCTGTGACGTGCTTCCGCCCAAGCGCGGTGCGTAGCCCGCGTCCGTAGGACAGGACAGCGCAAGGATCACACCCCGTTGTCGCACCGTGTGTCAGCAAGTTGTGCGGCGGGTGTCGATCCGTCGTCGCTTCTCGCCTCGACGCGACTATGGTGTCGGCGGCGGGGAGGTGACGCATGCCGTGCGAGCTCGGGTGGAAGCTGGCGGTCGGAGCGCTGATCTGTTGTGTGGCTTGCGCGCGCAGCGAGCCGCGCGAGGTGGCCGTCGCGTCGAGTGCCCTGGAGCCCTTGCCCGGCTTTCAAGACCAGGTGGTGGTCTCCGGCCTCGAACAACCCACGGCGGTCCGCTTCGCCAGCGACGGGCGCATCTTCATCGCGGAGAAGAGCGGCTTGATCAAACTGTTCGATCCCAGTCGCGGCGAGCCACCGAGCGTGTTGGCCGATCTACGCACGCAGGTCTACAACTACTGGGACCGCGGGCTGCTGGATCTCGAGCTGCACCCGGACTTCCCCGAGACGCCATACCTCTACGTGCTGTACACGCACGATGCAGCTATCGGCGGCAAGGCCCCGCTCTGGGGAAGCCCCGCAGCCACCAGCGACAGCTGTCCGACGCCTCCAGGAGCCACCAATCAGGGCTGCGTCGTCAGCGGGCGACTGTCGCGGCTCGAGATCGGTGACAACGGGTTGCGCGGCGTCGAGCAGGTGTTGATCGAGAACTGGCCGCAGCAGTACCCGAGCCACTCGCTGGGATCGATCCAGTTCGGCCCGGATGGCATGCTCTACGTCTCCGGTGGCGATGGCGCGAGCTTCGACTTCGTCGACTACGGTCAGATCGGAAACCCGCTGGGAGATCCGCCGGTGCCTGCGGGCGAGCCGCAGGTTCCGCCTGCCGCTCGCGGCGGCGCGCTGCGCGCGCAGAACCTCGCGCTGCCCGGCTTCTCCGTGACCTACAACGGCAAGGTGCTGCGCGTCGATCCCGAGACCGGCGCGTCTGCGCCCGGTAACCCACAGACCGGCGCCGCGGCCGCCGTCGTCGCCTACGGCTTGCGCAACCCGTTCCGCATGACGTTTCGCCCGGGCACGCGCGAGCTCTGGATCGGCGATGTGGGTTGGGGCGGCTGGGAGGAGCTCGATCGGCTCGCCGATCCGCTGGCGCCCGCGCTCGCCAACTTCGGCTGGCCGTGCTTCGAAGGGCCCGACCGTCAGGCGGGCTACGAGGCGACCGGGCTCAGCGTCTGCACGGACCTCTACGCGCGCAACGATCAGCGCGCGCCGTACTTCGCGTATCTCCACGACGCGGCCCTGCTCGAGGGTGATGGCTGCGGCTGGGGGCAGGCAGCGGTCAGCGGCCTGGCGTTCTACAGCGATGGATTGTACCCGGCGGAGTACCGAGGCGCGCTGTTCTTGGCCGACTACTCGCGCAGCTGCATCTGGGCCATGCTGCCCGGTGCCGACGGCCTGCCGGATCCGGCCACGCGCCGCGTGTTCGTGCACGCCGCGCCGCAGCCCGTGCAGCTGCTGATCGGTCCGGGCAACGACCTGTACTACACCAGCATTGCAGGCGCGTTGCACCGAGTGGCCGCGCTCGGGGCGAACCAGCCGCCGATCGCTGCATTCTCGGCCATGCCTGCCAGCGGCCCCGTGCCGCTGACGGCTGCATTCGACGCCAGCACCTCGCGCGATCCCGATCCCGGCGATACCCTCACCTACGCCTGGGATCTGGACGGCGACGGCGTCTACGACGACGCGACCGGCCCGACCGCCGCGTACGTCTACACGACAGCCGGCGTACGCAACGTGGGCTTGCGCGTCCGCGACTCGCGCGGCGCGGAGGCTGTAGCGCAGCAGAGCGTCACGGCCGGCGAGAACACCGGCGGACCGGTGGCCACGATCGTCTCGGCCGAGCCCAGCCAGTTCGCGGTCGGCGAGCGGGTATCGTTCTCCGGCAGCGGGAGCGACGGAATCCAGCCGCTGCCGGCGGCGAGCCTGCACTGGGATCTGGTGGTTCAGCACTGTCCGGTCGTCGACGTCTGCCACCCGCACGTGATCGAGAGCTTCGAGGGCGTCGACTCGGGCAGCTTCATCGCGCCCGAGCACGATTACCCCTACTACCTGCAGCTGATCCTGCGTGTGACCGCACCGGACGGTCGCCAGGGTACGGCGCTGGAGCGCCTCGATCCGCGCACCGTCGTGCTCACGCTGACGGCGACGCCACCCGGCCTGGCGCTGGCCTTGAACCAGGCCGTGCGACCCGCGCCGTTCTCCGCCGACGCGGTGGTGGGATCGCGCAATACGGTCAGCGCGCCCGCCTACGCCGGCTACGACTTCGTCGCCTGGTCGGACGGCGGCGCGCAGGCGCACGTGATCCAGGTCAGCCAGGAGCAGCAGCTGACGGCGACGTACCGCGTCTCCGAGCGACCCGCCCAGCTGAAGGCGCTCGGCGCGCCGATCGCGCGCGTGATGCAGCCGATGGGTGGCGGCAACGCCAGCCTCGATGTCATGCGCGACGGCGACTATCCCACGCCCGGCACCATCGACTCGCAGCGTCAGTACGACACCGTGACCGGGGACGGCGGCCCGAAGGAGGACTGGTTCGGCTACGAGTTTCCCGCGAGCCATGCCTTCACGCGCGTGGTCTTTCGCGAGGGCCGCAACTTCTTCGACGGCGGTTGGTTCGAACGCCTGGGCGTGCGCGTGCGTCAGAATGGCGTGTACCGCGACGTCAGCGCGCTCAGCATCGCGCCCGCGTACCCGGGAACCAGCGACGCGGTCGGCTTCCGCAGCTATCAGCTCGACTTCACCGGCGCCGTAGGCGACGCGATCCAGATCTACGGCCCGGCCGGTGGCTCGGCCCACTTCGCGTCGGTGTCCGAGCTCGACGTCTACGGGCGGCGTGCGATCGCGGGCGTGCCGCTCGCGCAGATCGCGCCCGTGCCGGCGGTCTTGCTCGCGGGGGAGAGCGTCACGCTCGATGCGCGCGCGTCGTTCGATCCGGGAGGCGGCGCGCTCGGCTACCGCTGGACGCAGACCGCCGGGTCAGCCGTCACGCTGAACACGCCGACCAGCGTGCAGCCGAGCTTCGTGGCGCCCAGCGTCACGGTGCCCACCGCGCTGCGCTTCACCCTCGAGGTGAGCGGTGTGAGTGGCAGCGCGACCAGCAGCATCGATGTGCCGATCACGCCGCTCACGGCCCCGGTCGACATCAGCGCGCTGGGGCGGCCGGTGATCAGCGAGCCCGCGCCGTTGGGCGGCGGCACCTACGATCTCGAGGTGATCCGCGACGGCATCGAGCCCGCCGCCGGGTCGATCGACTTCAGCCAGCAGTACGACACGTTCGCCGCCGACCCGGGTGTGATCGAAGGCTGGGTGGGCTACGAGTTCGACGCGCCGCATCGCCTGGGCAAGCTGCGCTTCCAGGAAGGTGGTGACTTCTTCGACGGCGGCTGGTTCAGCGCGCTGACCGTGGAGGTTCGCCAGCACGGCCGCTGGTTGCCGGCGCCCGGGCTGCGCGTCACGCCGGCATACCCGGCGAAGGGCGACGGCACCGGCTTCCAGGTGTACGAGTTTCAATTCACGCCGACGCTCGCCGATGGCGTGCGCGTGTTCGGCGCGCCGGGCGGCTCCGCGCACTTCTTCTCGGTCGCGGAGCTGCGCGCATTCGCGGCCCCTGCGCCGGCGAACGTCACGCCGCTGGCAGATGCGGGCGCGGACGCGCAGGTGTCAGGCCGCATCACGGTGTCACTCGATGGCACGCGGTCGTTCGATCCCGACGGTACTCAGCTCAGCTATAGCTGGAAGCAGGCTAGCGGCATGCACGTGCAGCTCTCGAACCCTGCGTCCGCCGCACCGACGTTCGCATTGCCGTACGTGAACGCGGCGGCCAAGCTGACATTTAGTCTGACTGTCAGCGATGGCGTGAGTCAAAGCGCCGCAGACACCGTCACGTTCACAGTGAACCCTGTCAGCGCGCCCGAGGATCTCACGCCGCTCGGCGCGCCGATCTGCAGCGTGCGGCGGTCATTCGGCGGAGGCAACCACGACCTCGGAGTGATCCGCGACGGAATCTCTCCCGCGCTCGATGCCACGGATACGCTGCTGCAGTACGACACCTTCACCGGGCAGCTGACCGGCAACGGCTGGATCGGCTATCAACTGCCGGCGCCGCGCGCGTTCGGACGACTGGTGTTCCAGGAAGGTCTGCACTTCATCGACGGCGGCTGGTTCGGCGCCCTGGACGTGCAGGTGCGGCGCGGCGGCGTCTGGAGCAGCGTCTCCGGACTCGCGATCACGCCGGCTTATCCGGGCCTGAACGACGGCGTGAGCTGGCAGACCTACTCGCTTCGCTTCACGCCGCAGATCGGTGAAGCGATCCGGATCTCGGGCCCGCCCGGCGGCGACTGGACGTTCTTCTCGGTCGCCGAGCTGCGAGCGTTCACTCCGTGATTCTGGCGCGATAGCTGCACTCTCTGCACGGACGGCGGCCGGTTGTGTCAACCTGGGCCGTGAGAGGGTCGCGCATGCACGCCGAGGCCATGAAAATCCTGATTTTGAACGCGCTCGGCGGAGGGGCGATCGCCGCCACTGGCTGCGCCCACGACAGGAATGCCAGGGCAGAGGATGCGGCACCCGGCGAAGCCGAGCAGGACTCGGGGCCGAGCGCTGCAGCCAGCGGCGGCAAGGGCGGCAAGGGTGGCCAGGGCGGCATCGGTGGCGTGGGCGGGGTCGGCGGGCAGCTCGCGCCCGGCTGCTTCAGGAACCCGGTTGGTACCTGCTGTGCGCGGGAGTACTGCATGTCGCTTCAGCCACTCGACGACCTCGATGCATCCAGCGACGACGCGGGCGGCAAGGAGTTTCCTGCCTGCCCGAAGACGTTGCCGAGCACCGGCACCTGCGCGTCGTACAGCGATCTGCAGTCGTCGACGAACGGTCGCTGTTGCTACACCTTCACGTCGGTTCATGTTGCGGCCGGCCGTTCTTCGTGGGGTCCGAAGCGCGCGCTGCACACCTGCGCGCGAGCGTCGACTGGGCGAGCGACTACGGCGCGATGCCGCTCGCGCTCGATCCGCTGACGAGCGTCGAGTTGGCTCGCGCGTGGCTCCGCGACGCATCGCTCGAGCACGCGTCGATCGCATCGTTCGCGCGCTTCACGCTCCAGGCTCTCGCGCTCGGGGCGCCCGCTGATCTGGTCGCTCGCGCACAACTCGCAGGGCTCGACGAGGTCGCACAGGCTCGGCTGTGTTTCACGCTGGCAAGCCGCTACGCCGAGACGCCGATCGGCCCGGGCGTGTTCCCCATGGAAGGCGTGCTCGGCAGTTGCACGCTCGCAGAAGCCGCGGCGGCCAGTGTGCGCGAGGGCTGCGTCGGCGAGACGCTGGCTGCGCTGCAGGCGCGGCTGCAGCTCGAGCACGCCGAGGATCCCGACGTGCGGATGGCGTTGCAACGCATCGCGGACGACGAGGCGCGTCACGCCGAGCTCGCCTGGCGCTTCGTGCGCTGGGCCCTCGCGCAGGGGGACCGCAGCGTCCACGTCGCAGTGGAGCATGCATTTCGTGAGTCGCTCGCGCGCGTGCAGACCGAAGCGCTGCGATCGCAACCCGCGGTGGATCTCGCGACATGGCGTGCGCACGGGCGCTTGACAGTCGCCCAAGAACGCGCGTGTCAGCTGGATGCCGCGCGCGAAGTCATCGAGCCTTGTCTGCGGACACTGCTGGACGCGTAACGCCAGCGACCACCTTCTCCGACGGCTTGATGAAATCATGCTAGAGTGACGCGCGCTCCACGCGCGATCCGCGAGAAGAGAACCGTTTGGTGTCATTCCGCGCCGTTAGGCGTTGTTTGTTTGGGCTCACGCTGCTGAGTGCATGCAGCGTGTACGACCCGAGCCTGGTGGACATCATCCCACAGCCGCCGCACGGGGGCGCACATGGTGGTGCAGGCGCGTCGGGTCGCGGAGGGCAGGGCGGTGCTGGCGATGCCGGTCGTGCAGCTAGTGGCGGCGGCGGTGGCCGCGGCGGTACCGGTGCCGCGGGTGGTGACGCTGGCCGCGGCGGTTCCTCCGGTGCAGGCACAGGTGGCGCCGGAGCGAGTGGCGCTGGCGGTGCTGCAGGTGGAGGCGGTGGCGGCAGTGGGGGCACGGACGACGATGCCGGCGCGTGCATGCCGCAGCTCGAGGATTGCTGCCCACAGGACGCGAACAAGACCGATCCGGGCGTGTGTGGCTGCGGGGCCTCCGACGCCGACTCGGATCACGACGGCACACCGAATTGCGTCGATGCTGCTGCCTACGGCTGGCAACGGCGCCTGACGATCGACGGCGCGCAGGTCACCGCTGCGCTGACCGATTTTCCGGTGCTGGTCGTGCTCACCGATTCGCAGCTTGCTGCCACTGCCGCTGCCAGCGGCGAGGACATCTACTTCACCGCCGACGATGGAACCACGCTGCTCGACTTCGAGCTGGAGCGCTACACGTCCGCGAGCGGGGCGCTGGTGGCCTGGGTGCGCTTGCCCAACCTGAGCGCCGGTACCGACACCGCGTTCCATCTCGGCTACGACGACGGCAAGTCCAATCGCAGCAACGCAGCGGGCGTCTGGGCCGGCTACCACAACGTCTGGCACCTCGGTGAAGACCCGAGCGGAGGCGCGAGCTCGATCAAGGACTCGACCCAGCGCGCGCACGGTACGCCGCAGGGTTCGATGAACGCGAGCGCGCGCATGCCGGGCATCGCCGGAGACGGCCTGGCGTTCGACGGCACCGACGACCAGATCGCATTCAACAACGACATCACCGGCAACGGACCGAGCACGCTCAGCGGTTGGGTGTTTCAGGCGACGGACAACGGAGACTACGGCAGCGCCGTGATCTCGATCGGCAACGGCACCACCGGTCAAGCGCGCTTCTTGTTGTCGTCGGCGGACAGCGACCGGGTGAAGGGCGGCTTCTACGGCAACGATGATCTGAGCACCAGCGTGCTGACCATCGGCCAGTGGTCGTTCGTCGCCTGGACGTCCGACACGGACGGAACGCGCGTGTTCGTGAACGGCGTCAGTGTGCTCGGGCCGGCCAGCCACTCGAACGTCAACACCACCGGTACGAACGGTCGCATCGGCAACACCACGTTCACTTACGAGTACTTCTTGACTGGACGGCTCGACGAAGTGCGCATCGCCACCGCCGCGCGCTCGAGCGCCTGGATCGCGGCCGAGTACGCCAACCAACGGCCCGGCGCGACCTTCATCAAGAGCGTCGGCGCGGCCGAGGCTGCCGTCAGTCACTGAGTGCACTCAGCGCTGCGCCACGACGCTCGCCCCGCACGCCGGCCGGCGCGACCCATCAGCCAACGTTCGCTAGGCAAATCCGCCGCATGCGGCTGCGAGTGCGTCTCGTTTCCAACTCGATTGCTACGAGATGCATTGCATGTGTAGTTCGATTGCAGTCTCTCGCCGCTACGCGTTAGAGCGCTCGCGGGTGAACTCAACGACTTCCTGGAGAGAAACAGATGAAGCCCAATGCGCTCGTTGCAGTGGTCGGTTTCATGTGCGCTGCTGGATTCTGCGCAGCGACGGCTGCCCAAGCAGTACCCAGTCCAGACATCATCGGCCCCATCGCGCAGAACGCGCCGGCTGGTGATCCATCTCACGACTATACGTTCCTGACGCCGTCGGAGGATCTCGGCGAATACGGTTTTGTCCAGCAGGAATTCTTTCAGCAAGGCACGGCCAATAGCTACACGACGACGACCGAGCCGCTAGGAGGGACCGGGACGATCGCGTCGAGCGGACATCCGTACAAGACCCGCATCGTCGTGCGCAGGCCCGCTTCGCCACGGGACTTCAACGGTACCGTGTTGCTCGAGTGGCAGAACGTGACCGCCGGCTACGACATCGACGCGCACTGGGGCGTGGGCTGGAAGCACTTCGTCGACCAGGGCTACGCCTGGGTCGGCGTCTCGGCACAACGCGTCGGCGTGCACGGCGCGAGCGCCGCGCCGAATGCGCCGCCCGATACGCCGCCACCCGCGAACAACGGCCTGATCGCCTGGAGCCCCACGCGCTACGGCACGCTCGACGTCACGGCCGGGGGGACGGTCACGGACGATTCGCTGTGTTACGACATCTTCTCGCAGGCGGCGCAGGCCATTCGCAGCCCTCAGGGCGTGCGGCCGCTCGGCCGGCTGCGCGTGCAGCGCATCATCGCCATGGGTGCATCGCAGTCTGCAGGCAGGCTGTCGACCTATCACAACGCGATCCATCCGCTGCACAACGCGGTGGATGCGTTCTACTTGCTGGTCGGCGGTGCTGGGCTCCGGACCGACCTGACAGTCAAGGTCTTCCAGTACCTGTCAGAGACCGATTTGAGCCGCGGTCCGACGCGGCGCATGGCCGACTCCGATCACTTCCGGAGCTGGGAGGTCGCCGGTGCCGCGCACTCCAGCTATTACAGCGACGTGTATCGTTCGCCGCTCGTGCTGCGCGACTTCGGTATCGACCCCTGGCCCGCGGAGTGCGACCTGCCTCCATACAGTCGCGTGCGTGGCTACCACGTGATCGACGCTCAATACGACCTGCTGGTGCGCTGGCTGGTCACGGGCGAGGCGCCGCCCACCGCACCCAAGATCGAGTTCACCGCCGGCGAGATGCCTGCGATCGTGCGCGACGAGCACGGCAATGCGCTGGGCGGCATTCGCCTGCCGGAGATCGAGGCGCCCACCGCCCTGCAGAGCGGCGTCAATTCGGGCGCCACGTTTTGCAGCTTGTACGGGACTTACCAGCCCTTCGACGCCGCCACGCTCCACGAGCTCTACCCGAGTCATCGCAGCTACGTGCGCGCCGTGCGCGAGTCGGCCCAGCGCAACGTGCGCGCGGGTTACCTACAACGGGATGCAGCTTGGGAGATGATCTGGGAAGCGGCCCGGTCCGACGTACCGCCGGAGCTGCCCGCAGCGCAATGAACGGACAGTGGAGTAGGCCTGCCACCCACTTGCAGCTGTCGGCTGCAGGTGGGTGGCGCACAGCGGGCCCGTGACTGCGCGTGCGCTCCGGCGTTAGTCTGATATTCGATGTCGGAAGTAAAAGTATCTCGGGGTTCAGACTTCTATTGGTTTCTTGCTTCGCGTATCGGCGCGCTCGCGATCGCGGTCGCTGCCGTGGCGATCTTCGTCTCGGATCGAGAGCACGATCAGATCTCGGAGGCGAAGGCGGTCGC
>DATEOF010000215.1:0-7560 GCA_035274465.1 Polyangiales bacterium | reverse complement strand
GTGACGACGGACGGCGGCATGCCCGTCTGGCCAGACGGTGGCGTCGTCGGCGTCGACGCAGGCGTGTCCTGCAGCACCGACGGGGTGTACCCCACCGACGTGAACGCCTACGACCAGAACGGGCTGCGGGTGCTGCACGGCTGCAAGCGAGTCCGAGGCAACGTGTTCATCGGCGGCAATGCGATCGAGTCGCTGGCGGACCTGAGCGACCTGAGCACGGTGGACGGTCAACTCCAGATCAGCAGCTCGGTCTTCAACGATTCATCGAGCAGCCAGCTGGTGAGCCTCAAGGGCCTCGAGAACCTGCGCAGCGTGGGAGCGCTGTCGCTGAGTCGGCTGCCGCTCGTGCCCGATCTGCAGCCGCTGTCGGGGCTCGAGAGTGCCCAGACCGTCGAGATCAACCGCATGGACGGGCTGCGCAACCTCGAGGGGCTCGGAAAGCTGAGCTGGCAGAACGTCACCATCACCGAGAACAGCAAGCTCGAGGCCCTCGACGGGCTGCACGCACCGGATGGAGTGAGCGCGGTCTTGCTGTCCGGCAACTCAGTGCTCTCGAGCGTGAAGGCCCTGTCGGGGTTGCGGAAGATCGGCACGCTCAGCCTCACGCAGCTCGACTCGCTCAAGAGCCTGGATGGCTTGCAAGGCATCCAGCCGGGATACGATCAACTGAGCATCGTGGAGTGCAAGGCTCTGACTGATCTCACGGGTCTCGGCGCCTTCCCCAACGTGTTCGAGATCAACTCCAACGCAGAGCTGCGCTCCCTGGCAGGCCCGATGCCAGCGCTGCAGCTGGTATCCGCGACGATCTGGGGCAACCCCAAGCTCGAGAGCATCGGTGGCTTCGTCGCGCCGGGCCCGCAGGCACAGGCGGAGATCGTGCTGCAGAGCCTCCCGAGCTTGAAGTCGCTGAGCGACCTCAAGGGGCTGCAACAAGTGAGCGGCCTGGGCATCGGCACCTGCGATGCGCTCAAGGATCTGACAGGCCTCGAGGCGCTGACCTCGGGGCAAGTGATCGCGCTCCTGGACAATGCCGGCCTCTCGAGCCTGAAGGGACTGGACGCGCTGCAAACCCTCGAGCAAGGGCTGCGCATCGAGATGTCACCGGCTCTGACCAGCCTGCAAGGCATGCCGAAGCTGCAGCGCCTCGGCAATCTGGCCATCCTCGGCAGCAATGGCCTCAAGAACCTGCAAGGCCTCGAGGCGCTCACCGCGATCGGCAACCTCGAGCTCAGCGGCAACCTGGGCCTGACGAGTCTCCAGGGATTGGAGAAGCTCACCGAAGCCGAGGGAATCTCGATCTCTGCCAACTTGGCCCTGGCGAACCTCATGGGCCTGTCGGGCGTGCAGCAGCTGAGCCAGCTCAGCGTGTCGGGGAACGCCTCGCTCAAGAACCTGCAGGGTCTCGCCTTGCGTACCGTGACCGAGCTCGGGATCGACAACAACGGCGCGCTCACCGACCTGACCGGCCTGGAAACCCTGACGAGCATCTCGTCGTCGTTCAACGTTCAATCGAACGCCTCACTCATCAGCTTGCGCGCGTTGAGCGCGCTGACGAGCGCGGGGTCGATGTACGTGGCCGACAACCGGCGCCTGCCGCAGTGCGAGGTCGAGTGGTTGGCCAAGCGACTGAACATCCCCGTGTCGATGGACACCCCCAACGGCCCGCCCGGCACGTGCGCGCCTTGATTTCTGTTGCCTGATCCGTCGAGCGTGCTACCCCAGCAGCATCGGGGTTCTCTCATGCGCGTGTGCACGCTCCGCCAGCCTGTCGTAGCCGTTCGGCTCGAGGAGTGCGCCGCGCTGCAGTATTGCGTGCGCAGCATTCCGCTGCGCCATCCGCCACCCGTCCCCTGATCGCGATCGTTTCGTGTGCATCAGCCGAGGCCGGGTTTCCGAGAGGACTCCCGGCCTCGTCGTTTTCGAAACGCCGAGCATAGCCATGACACCTGCGCTGCAAGTCCGTGCCCTACGCAAGACCTTTCAACGCCGAGTCCGCAGCCCGGGCTGGCGAGGCCTGGTTCGATCCCTGGTGGCCCCCGAGAGCTCGGAGTACGAGGCGCTGCGCGGCCTCGACTTCACGGTCGACGCCGGCGAGTCGCTGGCGCTGATCGGCCCGAATGGAGCCGGCAAGAGCACCACCATCAAGCTGCTCACCGGCATCCTGCACCCGACGAGCGGCGAGGCGCTCGTGTTGGGCATGCAGCCCTGGCGCGAGCGCGCGCGCCTTTCGCTCAACATCGCCAGCGTGTTCGGCCAGCGGTCGCAGCTCTGGTACGACCTGCCTGCCGCCGACAGCTTCGACTTGTTGGCGCGCATCTACGAGCTGCCGCGCGACGAGTACCGCACGCGCCGCGCGGCATTGGTGCGCCGTTTCGAGCTCGAACCGCTGCTCGAGACGCCGGTACGCAAGCTGAGCCTCGGCCAGCGCATGCGCTGTGAGATCGCGGGCGCGTTGCTACACCGCCCGCGCGTGCTCTTCCTGGACGAACCGACCATCGGCCTGGACGTGCTGGCCAAGCAAGAGATCCGCAACCTGGTGCGCGAGCTCAACCGCGACGAAGGCGTGACCGTCCTGCTCACGTCGCACGACGCGGGCGACATCCAGCACCTGTGCGAGCGCATGCTGCTGATCAACCACGGCAGCTTGATCTGCCACGACCGGGTGAGCGTGCTCTCGCGCCGCTACCTGCGGCAGAAGATCGTCGACGTCCAGCTGGAGCGGCCGGTGCCCGAGCTACCTGACTTCGAGTTCGCCAGCGTGCTCGAACGCCGGCCGCTCGGCTTCAAGCTCGCGCTCGACCTCGAGCGCGGTGCGCAGGGTGAGCTGTTGTCGCGGCTGCTCACGGAGCTGCCGATCGCCGATCTCACCATCCAGGACCCTCCGCTCGAAGACATCATCGGCAACATGTACCGCGACTTGCCGGGGCTAGGATCATGACGCACGCGGCGCTCCGTCGAGGTGGCGGCTGGCTGGCGACGTGCAGCAAGTTCGCCGCCGTGGCCGGCATGAGCATGCAACGCAGATCACGCCAGCTCGCCGAGCTGGCCGTGCGCTCCAGCTTCCTGGCGGTGATGTTGTTCATCTTCAGCCAGCTCTGGCGCGTGGTGCCAGGGCCGCCGGGTTACAGCCTCACCCAGTTGATCTGGTACATGGCGTTCGCCGAAGGGATCATCTTCACCACCTCGAGCAACACCGAGCCCGAGCTGGATCGCGAGCTGCGCAACGGCGACATCACCTATCGCATCGCACGACCGCTGGCCTTCCCGCTGCACCACCTGGCGGCATCGCTCGGTGATCGGTTGGTGCGCTGGGTCTTCAACCTGACCGTGGCGCTGCTGCTGGCGTACGCGCTGGTCGGCATGCTCCCCATGCACGGGCTGGCGGTCACCGCCGCCGTGAGCTGCGCACTCCTGGCGGTGGTGATCGACGAGCTGGTCACGCTCACGCTGTCGATGACATCGCTCTGGATCGAGAGCAGCTACGGGCTGCACCTGCTGTATCGCCGCGGCATGCTGTTGCTCGGTGGCGCGCTCGTGCCGCTCAGCGTCTACCCCGAGTGGCTGGCGCGCATCTGCGCAGCGCTGCCGTTTCGACACCTGATCGCGGGTCCGGCCACGCTGTTCGTCGGCCGAGACGCGCACGACTGGGCGAACCTGACCGCGCTGCAGCTCGGGTTTGGCGCGACGGTCGTGCTCGTCGCCTACACACTCTACCGCTTGGGCTTGCGCCGCATGGTCGCGCAAGGAGGTTAGCCGTGAGACGTCTGGCATCGACGCTCGATTTGATCCTCGCATACACGCGCGCCAACCTGCGCGCGGCGCTGCAGTATCGCGCCTCGTTCGCCAGCGAGGTGTTCGCGATGCTCGTGAACGACGTGATGTGGGTGTCGTTCTGGGTCGCGTTCTACGAGCGCTACCCGGTCGTGCAGGGTTGGCAGCGCGCCCAGGTCGTCAGCTTGTGGGCGGTGATCGCCGTCGGCTTCGGCCTGACGAACGCGGTGTTCGGCAACCTGCTGCGGTTGGCCGGCATCATCGCGCGCGGCGAGCTGGACTTCTTCCTCGCGCTGCCGCGACCCGTGCTCTTGCACGTCTTGATCAGCCGCACGAGCCTGCCGTCCTGGGGCGACATCGCCTTTGGGGTCCTGGCGTTCGCACTGCTCGGCGAGCCGGATGCTCGGGACTGGCTGTTGTTCGCCGTGCTGTGCGTGTCGAACGCCGGCATCTTCCTCGGCTTCGGCGTGTGCGCGGCCAGCCTTGCATTCTGGATGCGCGACGCCGAAGGCACCTCCACGCAAGCGATCAACACGCTGATCAACTTCGCGACCCAGCCCACGCCGATCTTCCAGGGCGCGGTCAAGCTGGTGCTGATGACCGTGCTGCCCGCGGCCTTCCTCGGCTTCGTGCCGGTGGAGATCCTGCGCGGCGGGCACACGCACTGGCTGCTCGCGCAGGCCGGCGTGTCGGTGGCGTTCCTGGCGCTCGGCGCGTGGGTATTCTATCGAGGGCTACGTCGTTACGAGTCCGGCAACTTGATGCTGGTGCGCATCTGACGCGCTCGTGCCGCGGGCGTGACGCGAGAGGCCCGCGAGCCTGCCGAAGCGCTCGGCGATGACATGCAAGTGCTCGCCCAGCTCGGCCGGCTCCTCGATCTGAAAGTCGAAGCCGCTACAGGCCAGCCAGACCAGGATCGAGTCCAAGCTGTGGCCCCCGGTATGCAGCCGACAGCTGCGGTCGTCGATCGCCTCGACCTGGCCGGCGTTGGGCGACACGCGCCCCCGCACGTCCTCGGCGGGCGCGCGCATCAGCGCTCGAACCTGGAACTTGTACATGGCCGACGAGACCGAGCGCGAGACATACGCGCCCACGTCATCGTCCGGCGCGCTGCGCGGGGCGAAGGGCGAGCCCGTGCGCAGGGGCAGCTGGATGCGATCGACGCGGAACGTACGCCAGTCGGTTCGAGCTTTGTCCCACGCCACCAGGTACCAGCGCCGTTCCATGTGCACCAGGCGATGCGGCTCGACCCAGCGCTGGCTGAGCTTGGAGCTGTGATCCGAGTAGTCGAACCCCACTTCGTGTTGCGCTTCGCAGGCTGCGGCCAGGGCGGCGACCGCATCGAGATCCACGGTCGGGCCTCGGTCCGAGAGGCGCACGATCGAGGAGCGCAGGCTCTTGATCCGGCGGCGCAGGCGATTCGGCAACACTTGCTCGAGCTTGGCCAGGGCGCGTTGCGCGGCGTCTTCGATGCCCGCGATCGTGCCTCCGGCCGCGATTTGCAAAGCCAACGCCACCGCGATGCCCTCGTCGTCTTCGAGCATCAGCGGGGGCAGCGCCGCGCCCGCGCCCAGGCGATAGCCGCCTGCCGTACCCGAGGTGGAGTGCACCGGGTAGCCCAGGCTACGCAGCCGGTCCACGTCGCGACGCAAGGTCCGCGCGGTGACCTCCAGGCGCTCGGAGAGGTCGGGCCCGGTCCAGGAGCGCCGGGCTTGGAGCATGGTCAGCAGGCGCAGGAGGCGGGCGGAGGTCTGCAGCATAGCGCCAGGGTGCCATGGATTGAGGACTCGGGCTGTCCGCGAGGGGGGTACTTGGGACTACATGGCAGAGGAACTACCGGGCCTGGGCCCGGGCACGGGTAGTTACGGGGGGTTGGGGCTTGCGTCGTGGCTCACGGGGGCGAACGTTAAGGCCCCGATTTTCGCGAGAGTTGGCCATGAACGAGGGTTTGTTGGGCGAAGTACGGGCGCACGATGCTCGCGTGGCTCGGAGTGGGCTACGGATTTGGATTGGGTCGGAGCCCACGTTTACTCAGCCGCAGTCCCAGCATCCTTGCTGGTTGAGTGAAGCTGATAGCGGCGAGAAAGAGGTGCATGCGCGCGCGCTGCTGCTTGCGCTGGCGCCTCGCCTGGGCGGTGAGGTGCAGTTGATGCGCGTGCCGGGGCGACTGTATCCGGGTGAAGCGGCGGCGCGGTTTTGCTTCGGGGCGTTGTTCGAGCGGCACGCCGAACCGCGCGCCGGCTCTGCGTTCGATGCAGACTTCGAGAGCCTGCGTGATGCACCGCAGGTGGACGAGGCAGCGGGCTGGCTGACGATCACGCCCGACCCTGCGGTGGTCGAGGTGAACATGGCGCCCGCGCACGATCTGGTGACGTTCGCGCGCTGGCTCGAGGACATCTATGCGGCCGCGGCCGAGGTGAGGCTCTCGCCGACGCGGTTCCGCTACAACGGTGAGCTCACGGACTCGGGCGGAGGCGGCCAGATCACGTTCGGCGGACCTTCGCCCGTGCAGAGCCCGTTCTTCCTGCGGCCGCAGCTCTTGCCGAGCATGCTGCGCTACTTCAATCGCCATCCGGCGCTGTCGTATCTGTTCGCGTCGGCGTGCTGCGGCAGCGGGAGCCAGGGACCAAGGCCCGACGAGGGCGTGCGCGAGCGCTTCGACGAGTTGCCGGTGGCGCTCGACTACTTGAGCGCGCGCGGAGACTCCGCGACTCCCACGGAGCTCTGGAGCATGCTGGCTCCGCTGCTGGTCGATGCGACCGGCAGCACGCATCGCGCCGAGCTGAACATCGAGAAGCTCTGGAACCCGTGGTTCGCGGGCCGGGGTCAGCTCGGCCTGGTCGAGTTGCGCGCCTTGCGCATGCCGGCGACGCCCGCACGCTTGACCGCGGTCGCGGCGCTGTATCGCTCGATCGTCGCGCGCCTCGCCGCGCAGCCGTATCACGAGCCTCTCCTCGATTGGGGTTCGCGCTTGCATGATACGTACGGCCTGCCCTGGTATCTCGAGCGCGATCTCGAGGCCGTGCTCGAAGATCTCGAGACGTATGGCTTCGGCCTGGGACCCCTGTTGCGCGCAGAGCTGCGCGCGCGGCCCGAGCCGCTGGCGATCCTGCAGCTCGGTGAGGCGACGCTCGAGCTGCGGCCGGCGGTCAACTTCTGGCCTCTGCTCGGGGACCTGTCGTCGCAAGAGCAGCACGGCGCGCGCCTGGTGGATGCGAGCACCACGCGGCTCGAGCTGCTGATCCGCTCGCCACGCGCCGGCACCCTCGGGCTGGTGGCGGCGAATGGCTTTCGCGTGCCGCTGCTGCCGATCACGGGTCCTGCCACCGAGCGCGGCATCGGTAGCGTGATCTACCGCACGTTCGCGCCGCAGATCGGGCTGCACCCTGCGCTCGCGGTGAATGATCCGCTGTTGATCGAGTGGCAGCGCGACGGCGCTTGCATCCGCGCCGAGCTGCACGCGTGGAAGCCGGGCGGCGGGCCCTACGCGGGATTGCCGGCGGACGACGCCGAGGCGCGCGCGCGACGTGAAGCGCGCGTCGTCATCACCAGCGGTCCACGCGGCGAGCATCGACCGAGCCAGGTGAGCGGCATGGCGCTCGATCTGCGCCGGCAAAGTCCTGCTCCAAGGTAGGCCGCGGGCGCACCGCGAAAACTTGTCAGCTCTGTGTCTAGATCAGCCCGGATGACGCGTACCAGATGGTTGGGTTTCGTGTTGTGCGCGCTCGCGCTTGCTGCCGGCTGCAAGGGTGAGTCGCCGGGCACTCCGGCGGATGCAGGAGCAGGTGG
>DATEOF010000214.1:0-10342 GCA_035274465.1 Polyangiales bacterium | reverse complement strand
GGGGCTCTGGCGGCGCGGGTATGGCCGCGGCTGCTGGCGGCGGTGCCGGAGGCGCTGGCGCCGGAGGTGCTGGCGCCGGAGGTGCTGGCATGGGCGGCGCGGGTGCGAGCGCAGGCGGAGGTGCGGGCGCTGGTGCAGGTGCGGGCGGGAATGTAGCCGGTCAAGCGGGCGGTGCTGCTGGTAGCGGCGGGACTGCGGGCAAGAAGTTCGTCGGCAACATCACGACCAGCGGCACGGTGCGCTCGGACTTCACGATGTACTGGAACCAGCTCACGCCCGAGAACGAAGGCAAGTGGGGCTCGGTCGAGGGCACGCGCGATCAAATGAACTGGAACGGGCTCGATGCCGCGTACAAGTTCGCCAAGGACCACAACATCCCGTTCAAGCAGCACACCTTCGTCTGGGGCAGCCAGCAACCGGGGTGGATCGGTGGCCTCTCGGCAGCGGAGCAGAAGGAAGAAGTCGAGGAGTGGATCCGACTGTTCTGCGAGCGCTATCCCGACGTCGCGATGATCGACGTCGTGAACGAGCCGCCTCCGCACACCATGCCCGTGTACATGAACGCGCTCGGCGGGGCCGGCGCGAGCGGCTACGACTGGATCGTTCAGGCCTTCAAGTGGGCGCGCCAGTACTGCCCGAAGGCGATCTTGATCCTGAACGACTACAACACGATCGAGTACGGCGGTGACAACTCGCGCATCATCGACATCGCCAAGAAGGTCAAGGCGGCCGGCGCACCGATCGACGCCATCGGCGTGCAGGCCCACGACGCCCACAAGCTCGCGACCAATACGGTCGAGGGATTCTTGAACAAGATCGCGTCCGACACCGGCCTGCCGATCTACGTCAGCGAGTACGACATCGACATCGCCGACGACAACCAGCAGAAGACCGTGATGATGAGCCAGTTCCCGATGTTCTGGAACAACGAGCACGTGAAGGGCATCACGCTCTGGGGCTACGTCTCAGGCGCGACCTGGAAGCCCAACACGGGCCTCATCCGCAACAATCAACCGCGGCCCGCCATGACCTGGCTGATGGAGTTCCTAGGGCGTTGAGCGGTGCTCGTGCGGCTGCGCGGGTCGTCGCGAGAGCAGCGCCGAGACCAGCGCCAGGAAGGCGGCCTCCTCGAACGGCTTGCGCAGGAACATGGCGTCGCGCGGTATCAGCCCGGCGCGTACCAGATCCGGCGCGGCGTCGTTCGAGATGAACAGCGGCTTGATGTCGGGGTCGCGCTCCAGCAACGCAGCCATCAGCTGCGAGCCGTTCATGCCGGGCATGTGGATGTCCGAGATCGCCAGGTCGATCAATCCGTCGTACGCCTCGACCGCGCGCAGAGCATCCTCCGCGTCACAGGCCGCCAGTACGTGGTAACCGGCGCGCTTGAGGCTGCGCGCCAGGCCGCGGCGGAGCGTGTCGTCGTCGTCGACGACCAGGATCGTCTCCCCGCCCAGGTCTTCCGCTGCGGCGCTCTCGTGCGCCGGCGTCACGCCCAGCGGCGGCTGCATCGCTTCGCCGACGAGCGGTAGACAGATTCGAAAGGTGCTCCCCGCCTCGAGCTCGCTCGTCACGTCGATGTGACCCATGCAACGCTGCACGATCGCGTACACGTTCGCGAGACCCAGGCCGGTGCCGCCCGACTTGGTCGTGAAGAACGGCTCGAACAGGCGCAGGCGCACCTCGTCGTTCATGCCGGTGCCCGTGTCCGACACGGTGAGCAACGCGTACTGCACGCCGGGTCGCAGCTCGGCGCGCAACGGCGAGCTCGGTTCCTGCGGTGCGCGCGAGACCTGGATCGAGATCGTGCCGCGATCCGCGATGGCATCGCTCGCGTTCTGACACAGGTTGAGCAGCATGCGCTCGACGTCGGTCGGATCGGCCATGGTCGGCAGCGGAGCCGGATCGATGTCCACTTCGACGCGAACCTCGGGCCGAATCAGTCGCCGGACCATCGGCAACAGATCGCGCACGACGTCGCCGAGCACGATGCGCCGAGGCGGCAGCACCTTGTCGCTCGAGAACATCACGAGCTGGCGCGTGAGCTCGGCGCCGCGTCGCGCGGAGTCGCGAATATCATCGAGCTCCTCGCGGCCCTCCTGGTCGACAGTCATCAACGTCGCCAGGCTATCGGCCGCGAACTGGATGGCCGCCAGGATGTTGTTGAAGTCGTGTGCGATGCCGCCCGCCAGGCGACCGATCGCCTCCATCTTCTGCGCTTGCCTCAGGTTGAGCTGAAGCCGCTCGCGCTCGCGCAGCGCGCGTCCGAGCTCGAGTGCGACCGGTACCTGGTTCGCAAGTGCCGTGAGCAGCGCGGTGTCCTCGGCTCGAAAGCCGCCCTCGACCTCCGAGCGATCCAGGTACAACACGCCGACCGCTTGCTCGCGCAGCACCAAGGCGACCACGATGCAGGTGCTGTCGGCGCGGCGTCCGAGCTGGGCCTCGGCCGGGTGTGCCTGACCGGTGGCGTAGACCTGATCGACCAGACGGTGATCGTACTCCGAGTTGGGATCGAGATCCGTTCCGCCACGCCCTCGAACCGCGCGCAGCGCGAGCGATCCGGTGCCCTCGGCTCGCATGAACAGAAACGCTCGAGCCGCACCGAGCGCGTCGAGCAGCTCGTCGAGGATCATGCGCGCCTGACGCTCGGGGCCTAGCTCGCGGCTGTTGGCCTGGCCGATCCGGAGCAGCGCGTGCAGGTGGCGCCGCGTGTGTGCGGCCTCCAGCTCGCTACGGGCTGGTACACCCAGTGTCTCAGAGAGCTCGAACTCCTGTTCGATGAAGCGCAAGCGACTGACCTGGGCGTAGTTTCGCGCCCAGAGCGCGGCGACTCTCGCCTGATCGCGCGCGTCCGCTTCCTGGCCGGCGGCGCGCAGCATGTGCGCCCGCAAGCGCGCGACCGCGTAGCTCACCCACGGCACGCTGTATTGTCGGGCCAGCCGTTCGGCTCGGACCAGCGAACGCTCGGCCTGCTCGGGAGAGCCGCAAAACCACTGGTAGGCCGCGCGCACGACCTCGGTATGAGAGCCGAGACCTTCGATGCGAGTCGCCGCCTCGAGATCTGCCATCGCACGCTGCAGCTTCGGCATGAGGGTGGCGCGCTGGGTCGGTGCGGCGCGCAGGCATTGGTGCACGCGCGCGTGAGCGACGTGCAGGTAGTAGCTGGCGATGCTCACGTGGACGTGTTTGGGGTTCAAACCCAGGCGATCGAAGTCTTCCACGAGCTCTTCGAACTCTTCGCCGAGGTGACCCCGCTCGCTCCAGTCTTGCGCGAGGCTCTGGTACGCGAGCATGTGGTAGACCCCGAGATCCTTGATGTCCGCGCATTCGACGAAGCGGAGCTGACGCTCGAGCTGCGCGACGTCCTTGTCGCGGCCAAGACCGGCGAGTGTCGTGCACGCCGCGTCCTTGACCAGCGCGAAGACCGCTGGCGCGCTGCCCTGTTGTGCCACGCGATCGATCGCGCGTTGTGTCCACTCGAGAGCGATCAGGGGTCGGCCGCGAGCCAGCTCGATCAGAGACATGCCAAAACACACCAGGCACAACTCACCGAGCTCCATCCAGTGCCCGCGCTCGTCCACGCACAGGCGCGCTTCGCGCTCGCACTCGACGACGTCGCCGCGCCAACCGGCTATGACGTGATGGATCTGATGACAGAGGGTTTGAGCGACGGGATCGGCGAGCTCGAGCGCCATCGTCTCGGCGCGACTGAAGCGATTGCGCGACAGGCGATCGGCGCCGGCCACGGCGTAGCAGAACGACATGTACAGATCCGACCGAACCACCAGCCGACACGCTGGTAGCTGCTTCGAGACCGTCGCCATCAGCAGCGCGCTCGACGTGCCTCGAACGGGGAAGCCGCTGTCCACCGCCACGCGCATGCACTGCACGTACAGACCGCACAGTACTGCAGCCTGACTCGGCTGCACGGCTACCGAAGACATGCCCAGCGAGCCTAACAGCCAACGACTCGCGACGAGTGTGAGGCTGAGTGTGTCGTCGCCGGGGACCCGAGCGCCGCACTCCTTGAGAGCCGCGACCAGGTTGCTCCAGGCAAGATCAGTCCTCGCATCGAAGTAGTGAACCCAGGCGATGCGGCCGAGCACATGAGCGCGCCCGAAGCCCGGCTCCGAACGCTCCAGCGCTCGCTCGAAGTGGAGCAAGCTCTCGCGCGTGGCGCCGGTACGCAGGCTGGTCTCGGCGAGTGCGATGTAGAACTCCGAACCGGGCTCGATGGCCGCGGTCGATGCAGCCGTCTCGGCGGACTTCAGCAGCGAGAGCGCCAGGACGTCGTCGCAGGCTTCGAGCGCGCGCTGCGCTGCGCGCCAGGTCGCGGCGAAAGCGCCGCTCGGATTCTGTTCGATGACCCCCGCCGCGTAGTGGCGGGCCAACTCGTACTCGCCCTCCGGTCCGCCGCCGGCCCCCTCCGAGAGCAGCTCGGCTGCGCGTTGGTGGATCTCGCGGCGCTCCTGTACGGGCACGCTGCGCTGCAGTGCTTCCCAGATGCAATCGTGCACGAAACAGTACTTGCCCTCGGCGTCGATCTCGACCAGGTGCGCGCTGCGCGCACGTTCCAGCGCGCTCTTCACCTTCTCGAGCGACAATCCGTTCGAGCGCGCCAGCAGTGGAGCATCGATGCCACCGCGCAGCACCGCCGCAGAGCGCAGCAACTCCAGGGCAGCACCGTCGAGCAGAGCCAGCCGGCGCTCGACCAGCGTCTGCGACGATGCGGGCAAGGGCATGCTCTGCACGGGTGCGGGATCGAGCTGCCAGATGCCCGCGCGCGGCCGGAGGTGACCACCTTCCAGCGCGAGCCTGATCAGCTCCAGCATGTTGAGCGGTGTGCCATCGCTGAGTCGCGTGAGTTGCTGCACCAGCTCGCGCGGCGGCTGAGACTCGACGCCCAGGTATTCGGCGACCAACCGGGCGGCATCGGCTCGCTTCAAGGGTCCGAGGTGCAGCCTCTCGACGCTTTCGGCGGCGAGTGCGGAGCGGAACCGATCCAACATCTCGCCGCTGTCGCTGTCTTCGCGCGCGGCGCACACGAACACGTGACCTTGCCCGCAAAGCCGGGCCGCCACCCGCGCGAGGACCGTCCTGCTGTTGGCGTCGATCCAGTGGATGTCGTCGACCACGAGCGCCGATCGGCCGCCAGCCTCGAGGTAGCTCGCCAGGAAGTCCGCCATCCCGGCGACGAAGACTTGTTGGGCATCGATGTTGGACACCGCGACGCCGGCGGCGCGGAACAACTCGGCGAGTCGGGGCGAGAGCAGGGCGATCTGTGAGGCCATCGGTCCCGCCGCCTCGCGCAGCGTTCGCTCGACCTGTTGGCGCCGCTCCGGCGGGAGGGATGAGAGCCCGGCGACGTGGCCCTCGAGCATGCGCTTGAGCGTGGAGAAGGGAGCCCAATCGCCATCGCGGCAACGTACGGACAAGACCTGCGCGTTGCGCGCGGCGATCTCCTCCGCAAACGCAGCAAGCAATCGGCTCTTGCCGCTGCCGGCTGCGCCCAGGATCTCGACCACCTTGCCGCCGGCCTCGAGCGCGGAGTCCCAGTAGCGGCAGAGGAGGGCGAGCTCGCTGCGCGCTGGGCGCGGCTGCGCGCCGTCTGCCGCGAGCGAGACGGACTCTCGACTCGGCGGTGGATACGACGACGGAGGCCGGTGTGGGAGGTCGGCGTGCTGCTCGAGCTCGGCGATCACGGCAGCCAGGTCCGTGCGACTCCCCATCGCCAGTTCCTGTGCGGGCCTGAGCAGCGACCAACCCATCGTCGGCGAGCGCGGCAAACGCTCGATGCACTCGCACAGCACCGCACCGAGGGCCCGCAGGTCCGCGCGGGCGTCGAATGGAACTGGTCGGGTGACAGAACCCAGGTCAGGCAGCGCGACCCGAGCTCCGTCGTTCGAGACGAGCACAGTCTGGGCTGTTAGGCCGCCGTGGACGAAGCCCGCGTCGTGCAGCTGCTGGAGGCACGTGGCGAGCGTCAGCGCGAGCCGGACGCGCTCCGCCTCGCCCGTCGTACGTCCAAATACTCGAACGAAGGGTTCACCCTCGGGCTCATCGAGAATCGCGTACGGGATATCCCCGCTGGAGTCGAGCTGCCAAACCCGCGGAAGTCCTGCGCGGCTGAGGCGCGCGAGCTGCAGAACCTCCTGCTCGAAGATGCCCGCGGCGGGGGCGGGGCGATCACTCGGGAGCTTGATCGTGCAGGCGTTTCCCCGATGGAGCGCGCGAAAGACTACACAGCCGCGCCCTCGCCCGACCTCTTCGAGGAGCGTGACCTCGGGGATGCGTGGTTGCATTCAGACTCGAGCAGGCCATAGCACAATATCGGCTCGAAATGTGGGCCGACGGGCTCGAGTTAGTCCAACAGTCAGGTCTCACGCCGCGCGTTGAGCTTCGGCGCAGATCTCATCACAGAATCCGCGGAACAGCCGGGCGGCTTCCTCGACCCCTTCGAAGACGACGGTGGTAGAGGGCTCCGCCTGCCACAGGCCGTCGATCTCTTCGAAGCCGCGCGCGGCATGCTCCCGGTCAGCGTCCAGGTGATTGGCGACCGCGGAGAGTTGCTCGCGGCTGTACCCGAAGGCGGCGAGTGCAGCCAGCCACTCGGCACCCAGCAGCGCCGTGAGGTACTCGGCCCACAGCCCATAGGCCGCGTAGCACATCGGATCGCGCGCGATCATCGCTCGCTGCAGCTCCACGAGTTGCACGATGGCGTGTGCCGGTCGAACGCCGGCGGTGATCGACGCCGGCAAGCGGGCGAGGTCCGCCGTGGCCCAGTTGTCGTGCCCTTGCTCTTCAGAGAGCTTGTTCCGGAAGTAGTCACCGAGGTTGGTGCGCCCGAGCGCATCGGAGCGCTGCGCGGCGGCGCGAATTATCTCCGGCGACTGAGAAAACAGGTAACGCAGGCTTTCCAGGTACAACGCGATCGCACGCGGCGTAATCTTGCCTTGCTTCACCAGCATCGCGAGCGCGCTCGTCTGGCGCAGCTCGTTGGCGGAGCGTTCGATCATCTCTCGTAGAACCATCACACGTGACATAGGTCAGCCTCCTGCTTTCACTAAATTGTTTGGGGCGGCCCCCGCTGAAGTAGAGGCCGCCCCGAGTCACGAAATCAGATGCAGATGTGTGCGAATTTCTTCTTCACGGCGTTCTCCTTCCTGGGTCTTTCCGTCGAGCTACTGTGCCGGCGAAGCGCCTCTCGAAGGCTGCTTCGCGGGCCGGGTCGAGAAACTTCGTGTAGCGAACCAACGCCCCCCAGCGTTCGCTCAGCTGATGGCCAGTCACATGAAAGTGCATCTCGGTGAAGCCACGCGTCATCGCGATGTTCGTCGGCCAGGTGTCCGCCACGATGCGCTCCACGCCTCGCGCGGCCAGCGGCTCGAACAGACACTCGCGCACGAAGCGCCGCGTGAGTCCGGGGCGCTGATACTCGGGCAGGAAGGCCAGGATACGAACGTAGAAGCTGCTCCAGTCTTCCGGTGCACCGACGAGCACGCCCACGGTGCGGCCTTCGTGTTGCAACTCGATCAAGTCGCTCGCCGTGCCCAAGTAGTGGCCCTTGGCTTCGACCATGCGCGGGCTGAGATCTGCACCGAGTTCTTCTTCGGTGAAGGTCGGAAACGTCTGCTTCAGGAACTCGCCCACGCGCGCGAGATCACCGCGCACGGCCTGCACGCCGTCGCGCGACAAGACGCGCGGCAGATCACGCGACAGGTCTGCGCCCCAGAAGCGCGCGCTCAATGTCTGCGGTGGCTGTGAGCTCACCCGCTGCGGAGCCAGGCTCCGATACGTGCCGCTGCGTTCCGTGCCCCCGCGTTCCGTCCCATCGGGTGCCGCCGAGATCCTCCGCGGCGTGATGGACGCAACCTTCCCCTCGAAACCCGGCATCAACTACCTACCGTTCCGGCCCGCTGGGTTCCCCCTTACGTGCCCCTCTTCAAATTACTCTAGAGGCCATTCTTGTTCCCGTAAAGGCGTTTTTTTATAGTGTAACAGGATTTGTGGGCAGCCAATAGTGGCTATGTGGTGAGGTGGGTCCCAGTGGTTGGATTTTGACTGTTTCCTGGCAGGCCTGGATCATCGCCCGCGTCCAAGGAGGGCGTATGCGCAACCTGGCGAGCGTACTCGTGTTCTGTGCCGTGGCTGGCTGCGGCGGGGACGTCACGCCGGGAGCGAGCCCGAACGCTACCCCCGTGGGCACACCAGCCGTCCAGCCATCCGCAGGCGCCGCTGGCGGTGCGGCGATGATCCCCGCCGAGCAAGTGCCGCGAGCCGACAACACCGCTCCGTCCAACACTCCGCCTGCGGCTCCCGCCATGCCGCCAGCAGCTGCAACGCCGCCGGGCCAAGCGCAGCCGCCAGCCAAGCCGCCTACAGCCAGCGATCCCAAGCAGCCGTCGATCGACGAGTGCGGGCTGCATACGCAGTACCCCGGCGATCAGTACTGCATCATGCCGCCGCCCGCCGAAAAAGGCTTTCAACTGCACCTCGGGCCGAGCAGCTACGACAAGCCCGAGGCGAAGTACATGCTGCAGCCGGGCGAAGAGAACGTGGTCAACATGTCGGCCACCAGCGGCAACGACAAGGACGTCTACTACTATTTTCGCCAGTATCGGATGCGACCCGGTTCACACCACGTGATCGTCTCGGTCGACGGCAGGCGCATCGGCGGCGTGCAGAACCTCGCGCGCGACGAGCCGGACAAAGGCGTCATCCCACCCGAGGATCAAGCCGTCGGCATCACGCTCAAGGCGCGTTCGCAGATGAACGCGAACATGCACTTCTACAACTTCACCGACAAGCTGCTGATCCGCGAGTTGTGGGTGAACTACTGGTACAAGGACCCCGGCAGCGTCAAAGAGCCTGCGTTGCCCGCCTTCTCGATGACCGGTGTGACCGCGGCAGTGGCGCACGCACACGTGGTGGTCGGTGCCAGTTGTCCGATCAGCGGCAGCGGTCGCGCGCTCTCGCTCTACGGCCACCGCCACTTGAACAACGTGCGCTTCAGTATCTGGCACGTGGCGGGAGGGAAGCGGGACCTGGTCTTCGAGGACTACGACTCCGAACATCCCGGTGCCATCTCGTTCAACAGCCTGGCGATGAACCCGGCGCCCAACCCGACGGCCAAGACCATGGGTGGGGCCAGCGGCGTACTGAACCTCCGGCAGGGCGAGACGCTGGAGTTCGAGTGCGAGATCGTCAACAACACCGACAAGAACTTCACGGGCAAGAACGAAGCCGCGGATGACGAGATGTGCATCCTGATCGGCGACACCGTCGGCGCGCAGGTCTCGGGTGCGTGTACTCCCAAGCCGGCCAAGCGCGTCGAATAGACCTGTTCCCCCGCCTGTGCACTGGCAGCGGCCTCCGACTTCCGTCACGCGATCTCGCGCACGGCGTTGCCAGCCGGCGGGCGGACGCCTATGTTCGAACACTTCGCGCATGGCAGCGCGTCGGTGCGCGTGGTGAGGGGCTGCTCGAAAAACATCTGCTGGCTCGGCTGCGTGCTCGCGGCCCTGAGCGGGTCCGGTTGTGGGCGCGATCTGGTCGTCGGCAAGTGGTCGTGCGAGCGGGATCCGGACGCTTCGATCGCGGACCTCGCCGTCGACTCGCCTTGGTCGACAGGCTTCGAGGCAGAGTTCTGCGACTACACGGCGCTCGCGGGCTTTTGTTACAACTCGGACGAGGCGTCCTATAAGACTGTTGAGTCACCGGTCCACAGCGGGCGCTACGCCGCCGCGTTCCAGGTCCGAGCCGATCCGAGTGGGTACCAGACACGTTGCGTCCGTCAGGGAAAACTACCGACAGCGGCGTACTACGGCGCGTGGTACTTCGTGCCCGAGACTGCGACCAACTCGGACAACTGGAACCTCATCCATTTTCAGGGCGGCGACCCCACCGGTCCGCAGCATGGCCTGTGGGATGTGTCGCTGGTCAACGGAGCGGATGGAGCCCTGGAGGCGATCGTGTTCGACTTCCTGAGCGGGCGAGTCCGGCGCGCCGCGACGCCCACGCCGATCCCGATCGGAGCGTGGTTTCACCTGGAGTTCTACTTGAAGCGTGCAGCCGACGCGACCGGCGAAGTCGCGCTGTACCAGGATGATCAGCTACTCATTCGCGCGACGAGCTTGGTCACCGATGATTCGGACTGGGGTCAATGGTACGTAGGAAACCTCGCCACGAGGCTGACGCCCTCCGCTTCCACGTTGTACGTCGATGACGTCACGATCAGTGACACGCGTTGAGTGGTTCGCTGCGGCGCTCGTCGCGGCGCTCGCCCCGAGCCACGTCCGCGCGCTGGTCGGGGACCCGGTCGAGCTCACGTGGCGCGCCCCCGCGG
>DATEOF010000213.1:0-15222 GCA_035274465.1 Polyangiales bacterium | reverse complement strand
CAGGCGCTGCTCGATGTAGCCGCCGGCCGCTTCCAGCCCGGCGGTGCCCACGCCGCGCCCTTCGCGCGCCGGGTCGGCCAACCAGCGCGCGTCCGCCGCGATGCGCTCGGCCGGCCCCATCACCATCTGCTTGCGTTCCTGATCGCTCCAGTGCGCGAGGTACAGGTTGGTGTCGTGGCTGTCCGGCGGCGTGCCGCGATTGGACGAGAACAGCAGCCACTTGCCGTCCGGAGAGAACATCGGGAAGCCATCGAAGCCCGGGCTGTAGGTGATGCGCTCGAAGTCCGTGCCGTCGGCGTTGATCGCGTAGAGCTCGAACTCGCGGCCCTTCGGATCGCCGTAGTTCGAGGCGAAGATCAGCCGGTCGCGACCCGGGAACCAGAAGGGCGCGAACGACGCGGCATCCAGGTACGTCACCTGCCGCGGCTCGCTGCCGTCTCCGTTCGCCACGTACAGCTCGAGCTTGGTCGGTCGCACCAGGCCGCGACCCAGCAGGCCCTTGAACTCGTCGAGCTCGGGCCCCGGCTTGGGCCGCGACGCGCGCCAGACGATCTTCGAGCAATCAGCGTTGAAGAACGCCCCGCCGTCGTAGCCCGGCTCGAAGGTGAGTCGCTTGACGTTCGAGCCGTCCTTGTCCATGCGGTACAGCTCGATGTCGCCGTCGCGCACCGACGTGAACACGATGCTGCCGTCCTTGCCGCAGACGGTGCCCTCCGCGTCGTAGCCGGGGCTGTGCGTCAGTTGCTGCAGGTGGCTGCCGTCCGCGTTCGCCTTGAATATCTCGTAGCTGTCATAGATCGCCCAGACGTAGCCCTGGCTCATGTCGGGCCGGGGCGGGCACGCGTCGCCGCCCAGGTGGGTCGACGCGTAGAGCAACTGCTGATCGCCCGGGAAGAAGTGCGAGCACGTGGTCGCACCTTTGCTGCTCGACACCTGGACGGGCTGTGGCTGATCGATCAGCTTGCCGTCTCGAAAGAGGGTCATGGTGTAGATGCGGTCGCACTGCACGTCGCCGCTGCGACGCTGCATCGACAAACCTTGGCCATGGAAGCCCCAGTACGCCTCGGCGTTTTCACCGCCGCCGATCAGCAGCTTGAGGTCCTGGAGATGCGTCTCCTCCGGCTGGGCCACCACGATCGGAGCCGCAGTCTTCGCCGGCGGGACTGGCGGAGGCGCGCTCGCGCACGCGACGCTGATGAGACAGAGCGGGAGGATGCTTCGCATGGCGACGTTCTATACGTCAGCCGGAGGAGCCTGTCAGCCGCTGGCACCGCGGGCAGTGGTAGGTCGTCCGGACATGCTTGCCGACCGCGCTGCTGACGATGGGCGTGCCACAGCGCCGGCAAGGCAGCTTCGCGCGGCCGTAGACCCACAGGCTTTCGCTCGGGTCGCCGCGGCGCGTGGTGCGGCGCGGACCCGCAGACTCCACGTTGGCCTGCAGCAACTGCTGGGCCGTGCACGCCAGGTCCCGCAGCGTCGCAGGTGTGAGGCTGCGAACGTCGGTCAGCGGGTGCACGCCCCGTAGAAACAGCACCTCGGACTTGTAGACATTGCCGATGCCGGCGAGCGCGCGTTGATCGAGCAGCACGTCGCAGATCGGCTCACCGGCGCGCGCCTGCATGCGGCTGACGGCGGCATCGGCGTCGAAGTTTGGTGCGAGCAGGTCCGGCCCGAGCTGGCCGATTCGGCTGCGCGCGAGCTGTTCGTCGCGCAGCCACTCGGCTTCGTGCACCGAGAACGCGACGGCGTGAAACGCCGCCGTCTCGAGCAGGATTCGCATCTGCGCCCGCGGCCGCTGCCAGGCCTCTCCCGGCCGGTAGATGTGCCAGCTGCCGGTCATGCGCATGTGCGTCCGCAGGCTGAGCCCGCCGCTCACGTGCATCAGCAGGTGCTTGCCGCGCGCCTCCACCGAGCGCAGCGTACGCCCCGCGATCGGTGAATCTTCGTCGATCCGGTTCAGGTGCGGGAACACCGACTCGAAGTGCGTGATGGTCTGGCCCGACAGCGCCTTGTTCAGCGCGCGCGCCGCGCGGAAGATGGTGTCGCCCTCAGGCATCCAGCAGCTCCTCGGGCTGCGCCTGGGGTTGATCGCGAGCGTTGCGCGGCAAGTAGAAGCCCTGCTTGGACGGCAAAAAGCCCGCTTCTCGCAGGGCCACGGCGAGCGCGTGCGACTCGGCTGGCTCGCCGTTGATCTCGGCGATCGCGAGGCCGCCGCGCTCGGGCGCGCTGGCCAGCGCGCGCAGGCGCAGGGCGAGCGCGTGGGCCAGGTTGCCGCGATCGGGTTCGTCCTCCGGGAGAAAGACCTGCAACTGCTTGCCTCCGCGCGTCAGGTACGCGGCCAGAGCGCCGTTGATCAGGACGACCAGCGCGGCGGCCGAGCGGGCCAGCGAACGGCCCTGCGCGACCTCGGGCCACTTGAGCGCGGCGCCGTACGGATTCGCGGGATCGGTCGCGGCCAGATGTACGACCTCCGGCTCGTCCGGCTGGCGGCGCAGCGCGCGCAACTGTTCGAGCACGCCGGGCACGGCGAACTGCATGGCCGAGACGCCCGACACGAAGTACCCGCGGCGAATGCGTCCGGCCTCCTCGAGCGCCTTGAACACGTCGTAGACCGCGCTGAACCCACCGGCGATCCCTTCGCTGCCCGCCACGTCGCGGGTCACCACGCCGTGCCGCTGCAGCAGGACCTCCACCAGCGCGCTGCTGCGCTCGGTGTGCGAGCGAGGGGCCTTGGCCGAGCGTTCGCGCAGGAGCGACCAGCGCCCGTCGCCGGCGCGCGGGGCTTGACGGCGCGAGCGAAACCCGCGGGCGGCCCTGCGCCGCGGATGGCCGCGATCGGGCTCGCCCTGCACGTGCGCGCGCAGTGCGCGGAAGGTGTCGTTGGTCACCACGCCCTTCCAGACCAGACCCCAGAGCGTGTCGATCGAGTCGCCGGGATAGCCGCCGAGCGCGTCCTGGATGGCCGCGAAGAATGACGCGCCGCGCTGCGCCAGCAGGTTCACGATGCGCTGCTCGCGCTCGTCCAGCTCGAGCTCGGGCGCCGCCCACAGCTGCGAGAAGTGATCGGTCAGGTACAGCGCCACCCGGCCGTCGCGCTCACCCAGCGGCTCCACGCCGCACCAGACGATCTCACCCGCCATCGCCAGTGCGTCGAGGTCGCTCGGGCGATAGCCTTGCACGCGAGCGCGTAGGATCTCGCTCTCCAGGATCGACGCTGGCAGCGGCAAGCCCTGCAGCTTCTCGACGGCGTCCAGGATCGCGTCCATGCCGGCGCGCGGCCGCAGCGTGCCGTGCCAGTGCGTGCTGAAGCGCCCGAACACGGCCGGCTCGACCGGCTCGACCTCACGGCGCAGCTTCGCCAACGAGCGCTGGCGCAGCGCGCGCAGCACCTCGGCGTGCACGAACTCGCGCTGGCTGCCGCCGGGCCGAAACGCACCTTCGTGCAGCTTGCCCTCCGCGACCAGCTGCTCGAGCCCGGCGTGCGCGATCGCGCGCCCGAGGCCGAAGCGCGCCGCCACCTCGGCAGACGTGAATGGAGCGTGCGTACGCGCGTAGCGCAGCAGCAGGTCGCGGAGCGGGTGTTGCGCGGGCTTCAACCACACCTCGGGCAGGCCCGGCGGGAGCACTGCGCCCAGCGCGTCGCGGAAGCGCGCCGCGTCCTCGACCGCGACGTAGCGTCGAACGCCTCCCAGCGAGAAGCGCAGCACGCGGCGCGCGCGCTCGAGCTGCTCCAGCCACTCCGCGGCCTTGTCCTCGTCCTCGGCGCGCGCGCGGATCTCCGTCTCGTCCAGATCGCCGATGCGCAGCAGCGCATCGTGCAGGCCGTCGGCGTTCTTGATCTTGTATCCGTCCACGAGCAGCTGCAGCTGGGCTTCGAGCGCGTGCAGCGCGTCGGGATCGAGTAGATCGCGCAGCTCGGCCTCGCCCAGCAGCTCGCGCAGCTGCGCCTGATCGATGCTCAGCGCGTGCGCACGCCGCTCGGCCAGCGGCGCATCGCCGTCGTAGATGTAGTTGGCCACGAAGCCAAACAGCAGCGTGGCGGCGAACGGCGAGGGCGTCTCGGAGTCCAGCGTGGTCAGCCGCACGCTACGCGATTGCAAGTCGCGCAGCAGCCCGTGCAGCGCCGGCAGGTCGAACACGTCGCGCAAGCACTCGCGGTAGGTCTCCAGCAGCATCGGGAAGCTCGCGTACTGCGCGGCCACCGCCAGCAGATCTGCGGCGCGTTTGCGCTGCTGCCACAACGGTGTGCGCTGCCCCGGCCGCCGGCGGGGCAGGAGCAGCGCGCGCGATGCGTTCTCGCGGAAGCGCGCCGCGAACAGCGCGCTCGCGCCGAGCTGGCGGATCAGCAGCGACTCGAGCTCATCGGGTTCCGGTACGAGCAGGAGCGGGTCGGGCGGCTGATCGCTGTCCGGGAAGCGCAGCACGAAGCCGTCGTCGGTCCACATGCTCTCGACGTCGATGCCGAGCTGCTCGCGCACGCGCGCCGTCGCCGCCATGGCCCAGGCCGCGTGCACGCGCCCACCCAGCGGCGAGAGCAGACACACCCGGTAGTCTCCCAGCTCGTCGCGGCAGCGCTCGATGACGAGCGTGCGATCGTCGGGGAGCGCACGCGTGGCCGTGCGTTGCTCGGCCAGGTATTGCACCAGGTTCTGGCCGGCTCGCCGATCGAGCCCGTGCTGCTGCTCGAGCCGCGCGATGGCTGCTGCCTCGGGCAACTCGCCCAGCTCGCGCGTGAGCGCACCGATCTTCTGGCCGAGCTCGAGCGAGCGCCCGGCGGCCTCGCCGCGCCAGAACGGCATGCGTCCGGGTTGGCCGGGCGCGGGCGTGACCAGCACCTTGTCGAAGGTGATCTCGTCGATGCGCCAGGTCGATGCGCCGAGCACGAACGTGTCGCCCGGCTTGGACTCGAACACCATCTCCTCGTCGAGCTCGCCGATGCGCGCTCCACGCTTCTCGCCGCCGACTCCTCCCGCCAAGAACACGCCGTACAGTCCGCGGTCCGGGATCGTCCCGCCGTTGGCGATCGCCACGCGCTGCGCGCCCTGCCGCCCCTGGATCATGCCGGTCACGCGGTCCCAGGTGACGCGCGGCTTGAGCTCGGCGAACTCGTCGCTCTCGTAGCGACCAGCCAGCATGTCCAGCACGCTCTCGAACATCCCGCGGCTGAGCTCGGCGTAGGGCGCGGCGCTGCGCGTCAGGCCGAACAGGTCGTCGATGTGCCAGGGCTCGAGGCTGACGCAGGCGACGAGCTGCTGGGCGAGCACATCCAGGGGGTTACGCGGGTAGCGCGTGGTCTCGACCTGACCGTCCTGCATGGCGCGGGTCAGCGCGGCGCAGGCCAGCAGATCGCCGCGGTACTTGGGGAAGATCACGCCGCGGCTGGCTGCACCGACGCTGTGGCCCGCGCGGCCGATGCGCTGCAGGCCGCTGGCCACGGTGGGCGGTGCCTCGATCTGTACCACCAGGTCGATCGCGCCCATGTCGATGCCGAGCTCGAGCGAGGAGGTCGCGACCAGCGCCTTCACCTGGCCCGCCTTGAGTCGGTCTTCCACGTCCGAGCGCTGCTCGCGGGAGAGCGAGCCGTGATGCGCGTAGACCACGGTTTCGCCCGCCAGCTCGTTGAGCGCCGCCGCCAGCCGCTCCGCGATGCGGCGCGCGTTGACGAAGATCAGCGTCGAGGTGTGCGCACGAATCAGCGAAAGGAGCCGTGGGTGAATGGCGTGCCAGATCGACGTGCGCTGCGGGCCCTGCGCGGCCGGTCCACTCGGGAGCTCGATCGGTTCGCCCAGCTTCGCCATGTCCTCCACCGGGACGTCGATGGTCAGCTCGAGGCCTTTCTTGCCGCGCGCGTCCACGATCTCCACCGGTCGGTACTCGACGTGGCCGCGGTCCGCCTCGAATTCGCTCTGCAGGGTGTCGCGCCAGTTTCGGCCCGTGTCGCTGACGGCCGCGGACGCCCGCAGCGCTTCGGCGCCGCCCAGGAAGCGGGCCACCTCGTCCAGCGGATGCTGGGTGGCGGAGAGCCCGATGCGCTGCAGTGGTTGGCTGCAGAGCGCCTGCAGCCGCTCGACGCTCAACGCCAGGTGCGAGCCGCGTTTGCCGGGCACCAGGGCGTGGATCTCGTCGATGATCAGCGTGTCGACGCTGCGCAGGGTCTCGCGGGCGCGCGAGGTCAGGAGCAGGTAGAGCGACTCGGGCGTGGTGATCAGGATGTCGCCCGGGTTGCGCGCGAAGCGCGTGCGTTCGAGCTGCGGCGTGTCGCCGGTGCGCATGCTCAGCGTGGGCAGGTAGTATTCGTCGCCGCGTTCAGCGGCGAGCCGCGCGATACCGACCAGGGGCGAGCGCAGGTTGCGCTCGACGTCCACCGCCAGCGCCTTGAGCGGCGAGACGTAGACCACGCGGCAGCGCTGCTTGGGGGCCGGCGGCGGCGTGAACATCAGCCGATCGATGCAGGCCAGGAACGCGGCCAGGGTTTTGCCGGTCCCGGTCGGGGCAAAGATCAAGCTGGATTTGCGCTGCGCGATCGCGGGCCAGCCGAGGATCTGCGGTCGGGTGGGAGCGTCGAACGCGGCCCGGAACCAGCTCGCGACGGCAGGGTGGAATTGCGCGAGCGGGTCAGCCTGCTCCTTCGCCATCCAGCACTTGTCCCATGCGCGTCACCCCTCGGCAAACTCCGCTTCTGGTACGCTAGGGCCGGGTAAGAACCAGGAGCTTCTCCTATGAAACGCCGAGACTTCTTGAAGCGTGCCGGTTGTTTCGTGGCCAGTGCCGCCGTGCCGACCTGGATCGGCTGCGGCGATGACGACGACAAAGAGCCTTCGCCCGACGGTGGCAGTATGGGCTCGTACTCGTTCCCGCAGGGCGTCGCCTCCGGCGATCCGAAGCCGAGCTCGATCATGCTCTGGACGCGCGTGGAGCCGGACAGCGGCTCGAGCGTGAGCGTGACGGTCGAGGTCTCGAAGAGCGACAAGTTCGACAAGCTCGAGGTCAAGCGCAGCATGACCGTCAAGAAGGACAGCGACTTCACGCTGCGCGTGCTGGTCGAGGACCTGGCGCCGAACCAGACGTACTACTACCGTTTCCGTGCGGGCGAAGACGTGAGCCGGGTAGGGCGCACGCGTACCGCGCCCGAGCGCGACGCGGACGTGCCGGTGCACTTCGTGTGGGCGAGCTGTCAGGACTACGCCTCGAACTTCTACAGCGCCTATCGCCAGATGTTGAACGACGACGCCAAGCGTCCCGCGGCGGAGCAGATCCAGTTCGTCCTGCACCTCGGCGACTTCGCCTACGAGACGCGCGACGCAGGGTTCATGTCCGCGAAGAACGACGATCTCGAGCCGGTCGCGCTGAAGAGCAAGTCGGGTGAGCCGCGCGAGATGCCACCGTTCCCTTCCGGCGGTGGCACGAACAGCTCCGGCGTCAGCTTCGCCAAGACGGTCGACGACTACCGTCACATCTACAAGACCTACCTGAGCGACCTCGATCTGCAGGACGCGCGCGCGCGCTGGCCGTTCATCTGCGTCTGGGACGACCACGAGTTCACCGACGACGCCTGGCAGACGCAGGCCAACTACGATCGCATGAGCAGCACCGACGAGCCGTCGCAGACGCGGCGCGTGGCGGGTAGTCAGGCGTGGTTCGAGTACGTGCCGAGCGTGTTGACCCAGGACTTCGAGCCGGTGGTCGTCGAGGACAAGCCGTACACCCAGGTGATCGTCGTCGACGAGCCCAACAACCAAAAGGCGATCTCGTGCATCACCATCTACCGCAGCCTGCGCTGGGGTAAACACATGGACCTGGTGTTGACCGACAGTCGCTCGTACCGCAGCGATCACGCGTTGTCCGAGGACTTGACCGCGAACAACATCTACATCTTCCACCCGCGCGCCGCCCTGCCGAAGGACGTCGTGAACCAGTTCGACGCCGGCAAGACCGCGAACGACGGCAAGCCGCTCGACAAGGTCGGGGACTTCATGAACACCCGCAAGGATTCGCCTCCGGGTACCATGCTCGGCGACAAGCAGAAGCAGTGGTGGAAGGACGCGATGAAGGCCTCCGACGCGACCTGGCGCATCTGGGGCAACCCCGTGCCGCTGTTGCGCCTGCAGCTCGACGGCAGCGAGGTCCCGCTGATCGAGAAGCAGCTGCTGTTGTCGGGCGACGCCTGGGACGGTTACAACACCGAGCGCAGAGAGCTGATGGCGTTCCTGAAGTCGAACGAGATCCGCAACGTGATCTCGTTGTCGGGTGATCACCACGCGCACTACGCCGGCTTGATCTACGACGACTTCGACGCCGAGAAGCCGCAGGCTGTGATGGTGGATCTGGTCACCGCCGGCATCAGCTCGTCGTCGCAGTTCGCCGAGGTCGCGGGCGCGTTCGACGGCGCGATCCCGCCGGCGCTCGCGGATGCGGTGACGGGCATACGCCAGGTCATCGTCTACGACTCGACGAAGTTTGGCGGCACGGAGAAGGCCGTCCCCAACCTCAACACACTGATCCGCTACGGCAGTCCGTCGGCGAACGTCGCAGCCACCACCAACGACCTCAAGATGGTCGAGGCCAAGCGCAATCCTGCGGTGAATCCGCACCTGCGCTACGCCGACTCGCGCGCCACGGGCTACGGCCTCGCGCACCTCAGCGCGGACAAGTTCGAGGCCACGCTGGTCACCATCGAGCGCAACTACGAAGACCTGGAAAAGCAGAGTCCAGGCCTCCGCGGTAGCGCAAGCTTCACCGTCCCACACGCGGCGAGCTTCTCCGACGTCAAGATGGACGAGCCGAAGCTCGAGGGCAGAAAGCCGTTTCCATTGACTTAATTGTGGTCGGCCGCCGCTGCTTGCGGCGGCGGCCCAACTACGCCAAAGTTTTCCGGATGTCGCGGCGCCTCCTCTGGCTCCTCTCGATCTGGCACCTCGCCGGCTGCAGTGACTCGCGGCCGCTGGATCACCAGAGCACCTCACCATCGCGCAGGCCGGACGCGCAGGTGCCGGCGGATGCGCCGACGGCGGATGCCGCAGCGCCAGGCCGGACCGAAGACGCTGCGGTGCGGGTCGACGCGGCTATCCCGGGGGTTCCGCCGCCGGTCAAAGACGCCGCCCCGCCGCAGCCTGCCGCCGATGCCGCTCGCAGCGGCGACGCGCGAGTGCAGATGCCCGACGCTGCGCCGCCCACGCCGGATGCGGCCATCCCCATGCAGGACGCCGCGGCTCCCGAGCCACCGCCGGTCACCTGCGTCGGCGCCACCAAGCTCGACGCGTACGTGTCCGATCCCAAGCTCTGCGTCTACGTGTTCGCCCAGAACATCCCGAGCGCTCGACAGCTGGCGTTCGCGCCGAATGGCGACCTGTTCGTCAACGCGGGTTCGCTGGTCGTGCTGTGGGACGCGGACAAGAACGGCCAGAGCGATGCCGGCGAACGCTCGACCTTCAGCACCGGGCCCGGGCTGAACCACGGCGTGGTGTTCTCGCGCGATGGCAAGTTCGTCTACGCATCGAGCCCCACGACGGTCTATCGCTGGGCCTACAGCGCGGGCCAGCGCACCTCACAGGCCGCCGCCGAGGTGGTGGTGAACGGCATTCCGGACGGCGGACACGCCACCCGCACGTTGGCCTTCGACTCGCAGGGCCGCTTGATCGTCAGCATCGGCTCGGCGAGCAACGTCGACACGGCGCAGGTCGAATGGGACACGCGCTCGCAGATCCGGCGCTACGCGATCCCCGCCAGCCTTCCGAGCGGCGGGCTCGGCTTTGCCAGCGGCGAGGTGATCGCGACCGGCATGCGCAACGAGGCGGGCATCTTCGTCGACGAGGGTGATCGCATCTGGGGCGTCGAGAACGGCCGCGACAACCTCAGCGACGCGGACCTGGGCGGCGACATCCACAATGACAACCCGGGCGAAGAGATCAACCTGATCGACGGCCAGGGCCCGAAGTTCTACGGCTACCCGCACTGCTTCAGCGAGTTCAAGCTGACGACGGGCGGGCTCGGCCAGGGCTCGCAGTGGGCCGATCAGACCCTGGCTGCGGCGATGCAAAAGACCGACGCCTTCTGCCGCGACCCGGCCAACGTGCGTGCTCCCGCATACGTCATGCCGGCGCACTGGGCTCCACTGGGCATCATCCGCTACACCGGTCGCGCGCTGCCGATGAAGGGCGACCTGATCATCGGCGCGCACGGCTCCTGGAACCGCGATCCGGCCACGGGCCGCGTGATCGCGCGCGCCAGGCTGTCCGGCAGCAAGATCACCGGATTCGACATCCTGATCGGCGAGAAAGACTCCGCCGGCCAGCTCCGCCAGGGCACCTGGAACGTTCGCCCCGTGGATGTCCGCCAAGGCCCCGACGACGCGATCTACGTCTCGGACGATTCCGGCGGCCGCGTGCTGAAGATCGGCTACGCGCTGTAACGCCGGCTGCGGGTCGCGCCTAGTACGTCCCAGGTCCGCGCGGGGCAGCGCGGCCGGGAGCTGAGTCATGACGGATCGACACGCCGTAACGGCGACTTGCGTCTTTTTATTGATGCTGGCGGGAGTGGGTTGCAACGACGACATGGAGGACGACGACACCTCCCCGCAAACCCAGACCGACAACAAAACGAGCCAAAAACCCCCCCAGGGCGCAGCGGCCATCGAAGCCTGGCTGGCCAAGGGCGACTACAACGACTGGTCGTGCGAGCCCGAGGTCCACGAAGCCCGCTCGCCATCTCCTCACGGCTTCAACCGCATCTGCTCGAACGACGCGATCGCGAGCCTCGCCACCGGCAAGGGCGACTGGCCCGCGGGCGCGGCCGCGGTGAAGGAGCTCTACGCGTCCGCGGATGCGAAGAAGCCCGTCGGTTACGCGGTATATCTCAAGACCAAGGCAGACAGCGCGGGCGGCGCCAACTGGTACTGGTACGAACGAGTGCCACTCGATTCAGCCGCGCCGCACGACAGCAAGGGCGTGGTCGCCGATGGCATGGGCGACGACGGGCCGGAGAAGAGCATCTGCGTGGGCTGCCACGTGGCCGCGGGCGCAGACGCAGCGCACACGCCGAGCAAGGGCGGACGCGATCAGGTATACACGCCGGTGGAGTGACACAACTAGCAGGGGAGTAGACAGTCAGAGCGTTGACGTTGATCTGGTTACGTGACGGCAAACCTCCGGTGCCGGCCGAACTTGGAAGGCTGCTGGGCTCTCAGAGGCTGCGGGCTCACCAAGCTTCCGCGTGCAGGCGGTGCCCGTCATCTTGAGGACCACGTCAACGTCACCGCCCGACTGGTCACACAGCCGGCGGCTGCCATGATGCGCGCATCCGGCCGTACGGAACGGCCCGCTCACGTGGTCAGGGCTTTCGAGGGGGGCGGGGTGCGTAGTGCGGCTCGCTTGCGTCGCGGCGCCCGGGAGCGTCGAGCAGTGCGCCGATGCCGTAGCGCCAAGTATTGGGTTAGTGCTGTGCGAGAGGCCTCGGGCGTCGGTCCGGGTCGTGCCGCGCGATAGGTCGGCGGCCTACGGCTCGCTGCCGCGAGCCTCACTGAGGACCTTCGGCCCTCAGACTCCCGGTCGGTTGCTTTCGCGTCTGCGTAGCTTTGGCTCCTCGGAAGAAGATCGCCTTGCCGCTCGCTGAGCTTCAGAAGCTTGTCGGTCGGAGACGGATGCAGTTGCGTGAATTCGACTCGATTCGCGGTTGATGCTTGGTTCCGGCGCGAAGCCGAATCGTGATCGCGGTTGACACAAGTTCCGGAGCGAAAAATTTCGGCGCTTGCTGAGGTGTCAGAAGCTTGTCGGTCTGCGCTGGATCCCGTTGCGTGAATTCGACTCGGAACACGGTTGATCCTGTTCCGGGGTGAACTCTGTCTCCGCTTGCCCTCGATGTAAGCGCGGCCGAAATCCTGCTCGGCGAGGAGCGCATTGTGTGTGTGGCAGAGGAGCCTTAAATTCTCCACCGTCGGCGCTCCGCCTCGAGCGAACGGATCCTCGTGATGCAACTCGATTTGATCGCGTGCTCGGCAGCGCTGACTGGCGGGACTCACAAAGGCGCATTGTCCGCTGTCACGCGCGTACACCTCGCGGACCACGGCACGCGGAACATAGCGCGACCAGGAAGCCGCTTCGCCCGCCGTATCTAGCGCAGACGAACTCGCCTTCGCTGTCTGAGGAGATCGACCCCTGACATGTGCCGCTTCGCGTGCCGCATCCGGTGCAGCTGACCGCGGCTGCTCGGTCTGAGGAGAACGACGCCTGTGTGCCGCTTCGCGCGCCGCATCCGGCGCAGCTGACCGCGGCTTGGCGGTCTGAGCAAAGCGACGCTTCGTCTGCTGCTCGATCAACAGATCGGCCGCGCGCTCGAAGATTACGCACAGATCGCCGTCGGGTATCTGGTGCCGCATGAGGTCCTTGAGCTGCTGCAACTTGTCGTGCAGCACTTGCGTCGCCGTGAACTGAACCTTGTATCGGCCGGGGCTCAACGGAGTTGTCCATTGTGTTTGCGCCGGCGCTTCCAGTCGAAGCTCCCGAACAGGCAACTCCGCAGGCGCGGGCCCGACCTCCGGCGGCGGCACCACGCGCGCCGCCGGGCGAGCCGACGGCAACTTGCGCACGACACTCGGCACATCCGGCTTGGGCGCGAGCTCCGCCACGAGCTTCTCCACCTCCCGCTTGGTCCTCGCCCGAGCGCGCTCCAGGACCTCGACATGATTGGCCTGCGTCAGATGCGGCGCCAGTAGTTTGACCGCGGTCAGATGCAGCTCGTTTCTGTCCAACATCTGCAAAATCAGCGGGAATTCTCGCGCGATCTTCGCAGCACGCAAACGCACGTACGCCTCGGCGTCCGACATGCGCAACGCTTCGACCGCGTACTCGAACATCGAAGAGAACGCCTGCTCCCGATACAACCCGCGCGCCTCGACCTCCCCGAGGTGCAACAGCAGCCGAGCGGTGAGAGCGCGATCCTGTCGCACCAACCGTTGCAGCCCAACCATCAGCGCGACATCGTCCAGGCGAGCAACCGCCCCGAGATCCAAGTCATGATGTCCCATAATCCCCTCGAATGACACAACGACTATAGCACGGGCATTCGAACGGCCCTTGACCGCCCTCCTGTGCCGAGGACCTGGCCGCGATCGAAAGAATTCCCAAGAACCACCGAAGAAAGCTGCCAGAACACCGCAGAGCACGTGGAAGACATATTCTGGTTGGCATCGGCAAGCGCGGGGCGACCCGTGCTCCGGATCTGTCAAGGTAAATCGTCAACTAACAACTCTCTTCTCGCTAGCACGACGCTCTCTGGCGCCGCGACGCAAGTGAGCAGCGCTACGCACCCCGCCCCCCTTGATAGCCCTGACCACGCGAGCAGCTCGGTTGCGAGCCGCGATGCGTGACTACTGCCTGGGCCTGAGCGCGACGCAAGTGAGCAGCACTACGCAGCCGGCCCCCCCTTGATAGCCCTGACCACGCGAACAGCTCGGTTGCGAGCTGCGATGCGGGACTACTGCCTGGGCCTGAGCACCGATGATGAGTCGTCAACGCGGTTACCGAGGGCGTCGCTTCTTACCCGTTTGGAGCTGTCGCAGGTCAGAACGTAGGATTCTTCGCGCGGGAGCTGCAGCTCAAATCGGCGGTCGCGCTTCTCGTTCCGGAACTTTGCATCAGTTGCGATCCGATTCGAGTCGCGCAACCAACGAAGGTTCTCGCGCTCCCAGCGTGCGTGTCCTCGCCGCTGCTAGCGCAGTCCGTAGACCGTCAAGCCGCCTCGACCTGCGTTGCCTTCGCGCAAGGTCCACTGGTAGCCCCAGGGCACCAGCAGCTTGCCGTCGGCTACCGTTGGGCTGCCGGCGATCGGTTGATTGTTGGGGGTCTGGTCGACCCAAAGTGCCTCGCCGCTGCCGGCGTCGAACGCCTGGATCGTGCCCGATGTGGAGCCGAAGAAAACGATGCCGTTGGCGTGCGCTACGCCGGCGTAGGTCATGCCGCTCAGGTCGGCGCTCCATGATGTGTCGCCGCTCTGCGCGTCGATCGCCACGGCGCGTGTGGTGGAGAGGACGAAGTTGTTGTTGGCCACGAAGATCGTGCCGTCCGCGTAGGCCGAGGCGCTGATCACGCCGCCCAGGACCGAGCCGCTGCCCAGGCGGTTGCGCCAGACGATCTCGCCGCTGTCGCGCGCCAGCGCGAAGTAGTCGCCGCTCTTGATGCCGATGCCGACCAGGTCTCGGTCGTCCACCGAGAACAGGTTGGCGCTGGACCCGATGTCGTAGTCCACGCCCTGCGAGCCGTAGATCGAGTAGACGTCATTGTCGGTGAACTGACGCGACCACTCGAGCTCGCCGCTCTCGTAGTCGATCGCGAGCAGCGAGTCGGAGTACTCGCCCGACGGCGCTTCGTAGTTGTTGCCGGTGCCGATGAACACCAGCTTGCGCCCCTCGTCCACCGCCGCCGTACCCCACGAGCCGATGCCGGGACCCGAGCCCGTGTCGGCGCTGGCGTTCTCGAAGCGCCAGCGGATCTCGCCGCTGTCGGCGTCGAGGCCCACCACACTGCCGCGGAAGCTGAAGCCGATCTTCGGCACTTGCTCCTCGCCCGAGGCCACGCCCACGACCACCAGCTCGGCGCTCGGGATGTAGATCGGCGAGCTCCACAGGTGCGCCTCCTCGTGGCCGTCCACGCTGCGCGACCACTGGCGTGCGCCGGTCGCGCGGTCGAGCGCGTGCACGGAGCCGTTGTCGTCCGAGACGAAGACCTGACGATCGGTGATGGTCGGCGAGGAGTCGATCAGATCGGGCAGGTTGGCGGTCCAGACGCTCGAACCATCGTCGAGGCGCAGGGCGTAGACGCGGCCGTTCCAGCCCGCCAGGTAGATCACGCCATCGACCACCGCGGGCGCGCAGCTGGTGGCCGGGCCGTCGAAGCGCCACAGCTCTCGTAAACCCGCGACGTTGTCCGGCGTCAGCGTGGTCTCGAGCGGGTTGCTTCGGGAGTTGGCGAGGTCCGCGCCGAACATCGGCCAGTTCGCGTGGGTCTCGGGCTCGGGCTCGGAAGCGGCGTCCTGCGCCGCGTCGGCAGGTTCGACTCCGGCATCCTCGGGGTCCGGGTGCGTGATCACCACGCCGCCGCCATCTCGCTCCGGCGGGGTCATGTCCGCGGGCGCATCGTCGGCGCTGCAGCCGGGCTGCCCCGGCTTGGCGCCGGCCTCGATCCAGGCGGACAGCACGGACTCCTCTGCTGTCGTTAGCCGTGCAGCTGGGGG